>NZ_JABXYX010000361.1 GCF_017982655.1 Brasilonema sp. CT11
AAAGAAGTTGCCTGGATCGGTAAGTTTTGACAGAACTCGGGTGTACTCAATATAGATTATTAATGTATTCTTATAGCCTCCGCGCATAAGGCACAGCGAGGTGCTGGCAAGGGCGGCAAATACTACCAGAACGAGTCCAAGAAACAGATGGTCGCGAAGGCTCAAGCAATGTGCGACAATGACTTCGCCGGTGATGAAGACGATGAAGAAGCCTGTGACTATAACGATATGGACGACGAAGATGTCGCAGAGAAGCCAAAAGCATCTGTGGATCGTAAACGCAAGTTCGATGAGATCTCAACGTCACGTGGCAAAGGCGGAAAAGGCTTAGGCATGGGGAAACCTGTCAATACCATCGGTAAAGGCAGCGTTGTTGCTAAGCCTAGCACTAGTGCTGGTAAAGGCAAAACAGCTCCTGCAGCCAAAAAAGAAAAGCTTTCCAAATCAACGAAACACGTGGACAAGAAAGGAAAGTTCAGCGCTCAGTCTTATTAATTTGGCTGTAGAGGTAGTAATATTAGTTTGTAAATAAAGAGTTTAGTTTGTTAGCGTATGCTTTGAAAGTCCTTCGAAATTCCTGGCGGTGTTTTTCGATCTTGAAAACTTTTCGTTCAATCATCAAATTTTTAACATAGCTTTCACCACCAATGGCGCAACATCAAGTATCTCACGTCAAAGTTGAGGATTTTCCTCAATTCAGCCCTCCTCCACGTCTTCTTTTAGGTCCTGGTAAGCATTTAGCTCGATCAGAGATTGTAACGCGTCAAATAATTAATTGAATATTTTTTAATATTACTACAGGCCCTTCTAATACCGATCCTCGTGTTTCTTTGGCTCTGGCTATGCCGGAAATTGGACATCTGGATCCTGTTTTCGTTGGCTTGATGAGTAAAATTCAACAATTACTTCGACACGTATGGCAAACTCAAAATCAAATGACTATTCCTGTAAGTAACAATCCTGCGTTTAATGAAACAAAAATGACAGAAAAAATTAATTTAATGAATAATAATCGAATTTATAGGTTAGCGGAACGGGTAGTGCTGCCATGGAGGCTTGTATGGCAAACTTGGTTGAGCCTGGTAAATAAAATATCGATTTGTTTATCGGACAGGTCACGTAATGATCAAAATAATTCAATAGGCGACACCGTAGTTATTTTCTCCGCTGGTTATTTCGCTGAAAGATTATGCGATATGGCTACTAGATACGGTGCTAACTTGATTACAATTAAGAAGCCGTGGGGCAATATTTTCCCCTTGGACGAGATCAAATCCGCTTTGGAGACTCATAAACCTAAAGTAATGGGCATTATTCACGCTGAAACTTCTACTGGTACGCAATTTTTTAATTCCAAGATGCAATTTGAACGAGATGGACGGCTTTTTTTTTTTAAATACCCTCTCTCAATGTTTTAGGCTATTTTCTATGTAAATCGTTAATTTGCGCGTGCTTATTATTTTCCTAATTAGGTGCGTGCCAGCCAATGGAAGGTCTCGGAGACTTGTGCCACAAGAACGACTGCTTGTTGGTCATCGACACGGTGACTAGCTTAGGAGGTGTACCTGTCTTCCTCGATGCGTGGGGTGTCGATGCGGCTTATTCGTGCACTCAAAAATGTTGGAGTTGTCC
>NZ_JABXYX010000190.1 GCF_017982655.1 Brasilonema sp. CT11
ATACTGAAAAGTCAATCTGAATTGGAGTTGATGCGCACAGCTGCGGATATTGCAGTTGAAGCACACAATCATGCTATAAAATTTACACAACCGGGGCGTTACGAGTATGAAGTTCAAGCAGAAATTGAACACATCTTTCGCCTCCGGGGTGCACTGGGACCAGCTTACCCCTCAATAGTTGCTTCTGGGGTGAATTCCTGTATTCTGCACTACATTGAAAATGACCGACAAATGCAGGACAAGGAGTTGCTGCTGATTGATGCGGGTTGTGCTTATGGTTATTACAACTCTGATATCACGCGTACATTTCCGGTGGGTGGCAAATTTACCCCAGAACAAAAGACACTGTATGAGATTGTTTTAGAAGCACAAAAGCAGGCGATCGCCCAAGTGCAACCAGGTAACCCCTACAAACAAATTCACGATACAGCCGTACGTGTCCTGACAGAAGGCTTAGTTGAACTTGGTATACTCAAGGGTGAAATTGACAAGCTCATAGAAGAAGAAAAATACAAGCCCTACTATATGCATCGTACTGGTCATTGGCTAGGTCTAGACGTTCATGATGTGGGTGTTTATCAGCATGGTGACGATAACCCGCAGATTTTACAACCAGGTCAGGTGCTGACGGTAGAACCTGGACTTTATATTGTCCCAGATACCAAGTTAGCAGAAGACCAGCCACAGACAGATCCCCGTTGGGTTGGTATCGGTATTCGGATTGAGGATGATGTTTTGGTAACATCAACAGGTCATGAAGTGTTGACAGCTGGTGTACCTAAGGAAGTCGCTGAAGTGGAAAGATAAACCGTTTAGTTTGCTCTCCACTCAGACAACTGTTTGGCAAACTCTTCAGAATCCCAGTCCTCAACAACAACGCGAGGTAATTTAAAGCGATCGCACTGTTTACGGACGGTACGGGGATAAGTCGTGCAAGCATTTGTAAATCCCGCTTCCTGCACTAAACCTGCTGTTTCCTCAGAATAATTGCCGTGAGGATAGGCAAAACTCACCACTTTTTGTCCTATAATCTCCTCAAGGTGGGTTTTGCTGTCTTGAATCTCTTGCCTTTGTCGGGCAGTAGGTAAAAAGGACAAAAATGGGTGTGTGACACAATGAGCACCAATTGAAATTAACTCACTTCCCAGAGTAGACACTTCCTCTGAATTCAAAATGCGGTGATTTGAGCGCAGTGTTGCAACACAATCACCCCACGCCAGCAGTTGATCCATAACCTTTTGTCGTGCTTCTGGAAGCAAAGGTGATAGCAGCCAGTAAAGTGTGCGGTAAAGAGTATGGCGAGGAGTGGGGTTATCTTCCCTCAACGCCCTCCAGTGGCGATCGCGCTGATATTCCTCCTCGCTGTAATTGGCTGCTGTACCTAATTCCCAGCGATGGGTTGTACCGTTAATCTCTAAACAAAGAACTTCTGGTAAACAACCAGGTTCCAGCAATAACCTATTAAGTTCATCCCACCACAAATCACGTTTTTGTTCCATATATCCACTGGTTAAAAACATGGTGGCAGGAATATCGTAACGCTCTAACACCGGTTTGGCGTTATAGAGATTATCTGTGTAACCATCATCAAAAGTGACTGCTATCTGCCAATGAGGAGTTTTCTCCTGTTGCAATGTCTGGTTTAATTGCTCTAACGAAACAACTTCGCCAAACTTGTGTAAGACTTCCATCTGTTGGGCAAAGTGGCGGGGACTAACGCAAATTGACCAAGGATCAGATTCCACTTCAGTAATACGGTGGTACATCAAAATAAGACCTCCCGGTGCTAAACGCCCCCGCAAGCGTTTAGCCATTCGCCGCAGTCTGACAACTCCAGGTATTTTCATACAGTGTCTGGTTTTACTGCTTTGCTAGTAATTGTGACTTGATAATTGCGATCGCAGTAATCCAATTCTTCTTGACGCAGTTCTTCTGTTGCTAGCCCATAGAGAAAGGCATTAGCTACGAGTACATTTCCGTGAGTTTCAATTTGGAGATTTTCTGTTGGGAAGAACTCTTCAAATAGACGCTTTACTGATAAAGCAGTGAAACTCCAACACCAGTAATCAGCCCACTGATAATCACCAATATGACTAATGCCGGGAACTGTAACCAAGGCGACTCCTCCGGGCTTAAGGATACGATGAACTGTTTTAATTGCCGCCCGTACATCGTAAATGAACTGTATGGTATGCGTCAGAATAAAGCAATCAAAGCTATTTGATGGAATATTGTCGCCAGAGGCAAGATCCCCAACGATTGTCGCCTTGGGATTGCCTTTTGTCACATGAAGTACGTCGCTTTGGGTGATGCGTTGAACAGAGTCCTTACTGGAGACATAGCCACCAAACTGCCTTGTATAGTTATCATCACCAATCTCCAAGACACGCCCACGAATATCCTCTTGATAATGAGCAAGGAAGTTTTCAATATAGTATCGGTCAACAGGTTGACCTCTATCATAGCCAAAGGCTTGACTCATGGGCGTAACCCTTCCCAGGCTGCCAAAGTCCACAGCTCCCGTAGGAGGAATATATTTATCACCAAGCAACTGCGTTCCTATGAAGCGGTGGAGAGAACCAGGAAATTTTTTGCGTGCAATTTGTGCTACTTTCTTTTTCACTCGCAACAACAAGTACAACATAGGATGGCGATAGGGGTAAAGAGCCTTTTCAAGTGCATTCTGGAGTTCAGCGTCTTGGACTCCCTGTGCAGTGATGTACTTCTGTAGCCAGTTCAAATAAATCTGATGTGCAAGATTGGGTTTTAAAGGATGATACTTTCCTGTTTGGATTGCTTGGGAACAACTAGACTCTGAGTGTTGGCGATATCTATCCCAGCAGCTACTATCCACATATACGGGGGTGTGCAAGCAAATTTTTGCTAGCAACACTTGATCCTCAAACATATGTTGAATAGTGTCATCGAATCCTCCGACAGCTTCTATAACTTCCCGTCGCACTAACAATCCACAGGTGCAAGGTACGATCCCAGGAATTTTTAAATACTGAGTTACTAAACTTGGTGGATGAAACAAAGTATTCGGCTGAACCCCAAGTGGTCTAATATTGTCACGTTGGTAATCTTTTTGTTCACCTGTCCAACTATGCCAATGTTGAGTCGGTCCATAAACCATACCAGTCTCAGGTTGAGATTCCAAAATTGCCACTTGCTGTTCTAATTTTTGTGGCAAGAAGACATCATCAGCGTCCAGAAAAGCAATATACTTGCCTTTTGCCTTGCTGATCCCCAAGTTGCGAGAAGTACTCTTACCGCAATTTTGGTGATCATTATGCTCGAAATAATACACTTTTTCTGGATACAAATCTGCATAGTGCTGAGCAATTACAGTACTTCCATCGCTGGAACCGTCATCTATTAATAGTAATTCCCAATTCTTATAGGATTGGGTGAGTACACTTTCTATTGCTTCTTGGATGAATTTTTCAGTATTGAAAAAGGGAGTGATAACAGAAACGAGAGGTTGACTTTTCATAATTTTCCATAACCTAAATATTTAAACTTGAGCTTGAAACAGTAAACAGTAAACAAAGAGTAGACGAGTTCATTTCCTGCCTGATAACTGATAACTGTTAAAGAGTACTACCAGATTGCAGATTATAAAGCTTGGCAAATAAACCATTGAGTTTAAGTAAATACTGGAGATTGCCTTGTTCTACAATCCGTCCTTCTTCCAGGACAATAATTTGCTCTGCCTGCTTAATAGTAGATAAACGGTGGGCAATCACAATCACGGTGCGATTCTGACTAAAGGAATTAAGAGCTTCCTGAATGAAATTCTCAGAAAGACTATCCAAAGCATTAGTTGCTTCATCAAGAATCAAAATCTCTGGTTCGCGAACGATCGCGCGGGCTAAGGCTATGCGTTGCTTTTGTCCGCCTGAAAGCCGAATGCCGCGATCGCCAACGATAGTATCGTACCCTTGAGGTAACTGACTAATAAATTCATGAGCACTCGCTTTTTTAGCGGCGGCGATAATTTCGGATTTTGTTGCATCCAAGCGACCATAGGCTATATTTTCTCCTACTGTTGTATTAAAGATATAAATATTTTGACTAACAATAGCAATTCGACTACGCCAAGCAGATAACTTTAACTTTTGAAGAGGATAATTATCAACAGATATCTCTCCAGATTCCGTTTCATAAAAGCGACAAATTAACCCAATAACTGTAGATTTTCCCGCACCTGAAGGTCCAACTATTGCAGTAGTTTTACCTTGTGGGATAAAAAAGGAAATATCCTGAAGTGCAGGTTTTTCTGAAGTGTTGTAGAAAAAGTTAACATATTCAAAAGTAATTCCTCTTTGTAAACGTTGAAATTCAATATCACCTGAGCAAATATTATGTTTCTCAGTTATCTCTAAAAATGACATTACATCTTCTACAGCACCCAATAACCCAATTAAATTCACACGGTCAGTATCTAACCGCCTCACGACGGGCTGGAGACGATAAAGCATAAAAATAAATGTTAATAATGTAGGAACGTTAGATTGTTGCTGCAGAGCGATAATCAAAATACATACTAATAAAGCAACTGCTAAAACTTCCGACAGTGGCCCAGTAATTGAATAAAGCTTAGCCAATTTCAGAGCGATAATACGTGAATGGATTGTTGCTTCCTCAAAACGTTTGAGTTCGTAAGATTCGTGACCAAAGGCGCGAATCTCCCTCATTCCGTAAAACCCTTCCATCACGCGATTAGCGAGGTTATTGTGTGCCTGTACTGACTCTTTACCCAGCTTTTTTGCCCTGCGCGTTACATACTGTATAGTTAGTGAAATAAGCACCAAGGCAACAGTAACCAACAAACTTAGTTGCCAGGATGTCAGCATCAGCAGAATCACAAAAACAAAAACTGTACACAGACTGATAGCGATATTAACGAGCAGAAAAATAGCATCGCAAGTTCGCCAAGTTTCAATATCCAGTGTATTAAGCAATTTACCTGATGCATGAGAATCCAAAAAACTATAACTCACGCTTAAAAACTGCTGAAAAATATTGCACAGCAAACGCTGTCCAATATGCCAGTACAGCCAATGACCAAGAAGAGTACTGATGTATGCAAGGCAGTTTTTTAGTATAACTAACCCCAAAATACACACTGGTATTATGAACAGATGTTGATCTTGTGGAATGTTGATGAATATTTGATTAAGAAAATTGACTAGTAAATTACTAGATCCTCTTTGTGAGTTTGTTGTATCTAGAGTCTGGAGAAAAGGTATAAACAGACTAATTCCTAATCCCTCAAATAAAGAGGAGAATATCCCTAGAATGATAATTACTGGAATGACCCAAGGATACAATCTTAGAAGTGGTAATAAAGTCTTAATTGCCTTTACTTCTTGCATTGTATTTTCTTCTGATGTAAGAATATTGATAGGAAATCATGAAGATTTTTATTTGTTATTTCTTTGAGCAAGAGCTACAAAAATCGACGCTGTAAGATATCAAATACTTTAGTTTTGACATTCCCATGCCTAAAAACCGATAAGTTTGCGGTAGCCTACCCACCAAGAGTGCGTGTTCGTAGGACTTACTAATTGGATCGCAGCACCCTACGCTGTACCAAAGCACATAAATGCTGAAAGCGATACACGTAAGCGTAAGCGCACGCCCAGAGATGGAGTCCCCTAAACCCCTATACCCTTATTCCCTTACACCCCTAGTTATTACAGCACCGCAGCTTATTTCAAAGGGTTTGCCTTTGAGATAAACTCCTGCCTGTCTCACCGCTTTTTAAGCATTTAGGACAGTTCTTTGCCATATTTATTTGTTATTTTTAATGCTTTTTAACTTGTCTCCCAAAATTTATGATGTGCTATACGATACTTAATATAAAAGATAATTACTTTTAAAGGTGCAGTATATTCACTTAGAATTCTTTGAATAATTAGGCTTTATCTACAATTCATATACATCTATACTCATTGAGTAAACGACTTTTCGTTTCAGTATATACACTAATAAAAATCTATCAAATAACAAATGCTACTTATGGTCTAGACTCATGGGCACAAATACTATCCGGCCCGGCGTTGCAGGTTGCCTTTCGGTTGAGTCTGGAGTCGCGCTCCGTTTTTGGTACGTGTTTGATCGCCTTCAATTCGTTCTGGATATATGAGCGGTTGAAAATAAAGATCATGGACACCTACTATGAAATCTGTGGGAAGATTCGTACAATGATTCAGTAGCGCCACATACGTTTGATATAGGAGACAACCAATGCCACTACAGGCAGTTGGATCAATTGAAACAAAAGGTTTTCCTGCTGTGCTAGCAGCAGCGGATGCTATGGTGAAAGCAGGTCGAGTCACTCTTGTAGGATATATAAGAGTGGGTAGTGCTCGCTTTACAGTTAATATTCGTGGGGATGTATCAGAGGTAAAAACCTCGATGCAGGCTGGTATTGAGGCTATAGAACAGGTTCATGGCGGAACCCTTGAATCCTGGGTGATCATTCCTCGTCCCCATGAAAACGTTGAAGCTGTCTTGCCTATAGGTTATACACAAGAAGTCGAACAATACCGACAATCAGTGGAAAATCCAATTGTACGCAGGTAGTTGGTGGTTAGTTGATAGTCGGTCGTTCACAGTCAAAAGTTTCATGTTTACTCATGACTAGCTAACAAACCAAGTTAATCGCAAGGAAACGGTGTGAACCGGAGTACCTGCTATACAGAACCTGCAAAAACGTGCAGAATTTAGACTAATGAACGGCAGGTTGCACTCTCGGGGAAACTCGCAAGAGCGCACTGCCTCTATCATGACTAATGGCCCTTCGGGTTCGCAGTCGCCTACGGAGGGAGACCCCTTCGGGTTCGCCAGATGCCTGCGGAGGGAAACCCTCCCGCAGCACTGGTCTCACCTCCTGCAGCGCTGTCTCACCAGATGCCTGCGGAGGGAAAACGCCACATGCTACCCTCCGGGAAGCCGCCTCCGGCGTCTACAAGTCGGCAAAGCCGCCCAACGCAGTGGCTCCCCTCCCGCAGCACTGGTCTCACTAATGACTAATTACTAATCTATGTCTGGTGTCTCAATTATTATCCCTACCTTAAATGAGGCGCAGTGTCTGGAACGCACAATACGCCATCTTAGTATATTAGTGCCTCCAGTTCAGGAGGTGCTAATTGTAGATGGTGGCAGTTCGGATGAAACGGTTACCATAGCCCAAAAAGCTGGAGTTTCTGTTATTGCTGCCAAAAAACGTGGACGTGCTGCACAAATGAATCAAGGCGCGGAGGTTGCAACCGGAGAAATCCTTTGTTTTTTACATGCAGACACGTTGGTTCCAGACGATCTTGTAGCAGTCATTGAGCAAACACTAGTAGACAAAACTGTTGCAGGGGGAGGTTTTATTTCTTTGATGACAGGTGATAGAACCACTCGATGGGGAGTATCACTGCACAACTTTGTAAAAAGTTACTACGCGCCATTACTTTTTCGCCCACATCTGTTTTTTCAAGGACTGCGCTTGTTGTTTGGTGATCAAGTCATATTTGCACGTCGTGCTGATTTTTGGAAATGTGGAGGTTTTGACAGCAATATTCCAATCATGGAAGAAGCTGACTTATGCCTGAAGTTGGTGCGACAGGGGAAAATCCGTCTGGTGAACCGCATTGTCCAAAGTAGCGATCTGCCTCACGCTCATGCGCTCGCGCTTTGCGCGTGAGGCAAGCAAAGCTATCGCCGTGTGGCACATTGGGGTTTTTTCAAAGCGACAGCCATATATCTTTCTATTGGCTTTCTTTGGGGTATAGGCGTCTCGCCACAATACCTAAAGCAGTTTTATGAGGATGTTCGCTGAAACTCTAACCGATTGAACAAGCCAGTAGTTTTTTACGCATTCCGACGGAATTCCCCATCCGCCGGGAGCGGTGGGGATGGATAGTCGGTCAATCAAGGGGACTCAATGTCCCTTTGATTGACAGTCTACGAACAAGTTCCCTCAATACTTCTGTTTGGTTGCGTTCCGTTAGTTCACAGTATTTCTGCAAGTGTTCTTTTTCTCTCTCAGGTAGTCGCAAACTAATTTGAGTCATGGTAGCAAATATAATGTTTATATGCTACTATTATAATGGTTGATGACCCACCTGATTGTGTCGGAACAGATAACCTAAGTAGCAGTAAGAACGGCAGGTGCTACCCTATGGCTGACGCCACGCCTTACGGCTATCGGGAAGCCCTCCGGGGATGACCTTCGGTCACGCTGCGAAGAGCGGAGGTAGCCCCTAAGGGGGCGCTGCGCAAACGCAATCGACGGGAAGCGGAGCCACTGTGTTGGACGGGTTTCCCGGCTTGAAGCAAGCGGCGTCCAAGACTGCGATCCCCTCACCGCCCTCCGGCGTCTACAAGTCGCAAAGCTCGCCGGACGGAATCTTCCGCCTGGCAGACTTTGCGGGAAACTCGCTTCCGAGCACTGCCTCCGCTTGGTACAGAAAGATCAAAGCTCAGGGAAAGAACATGACCACTGGTTCACAGATTACGCTCTGTGGTAAAAAATAAGCCAAGCCATGTTGTACGAAAGTGCTATAACCTTGCGGGAGGCTAGGTTCTGCCTGTGGAAGGAGAGTAAGACGAAATCAAGCACGGGTATGAGGACGCATCACCCAATGAAGCGGGAAATCCAAAAAAAGATGAATAAAACCGTCCAAGTCTCGTTGAAAACGGGGGAAGCCCCATCTAAGCGCGGATCTTGATGGGGTACTTCACAGGTATCCATCAGGGTACCTCTTAATTTTTCATAGCTTTTTGCGAACGTTAGAGCATAATATTTTTTCTGATGTGAAGCAGAGGGATCTATCTTACGATCCGCGCAGGAGGGCAAAGGCAATAGCCTCCTATGGAGGGAATAATCCCATCACCTTTTTGGCGTGGGAGTGTCAAAATCGGATAGGTTCTCGAAATCAATGATACAGTATTCTACTTTTTCTTATTTTTCCCAATATGATTTTATTTTATATTTTCTAGATGATGATGGATTTGTAAAACGATGACAAGTGGTTTATCAAGGTGATTTTGACGATAAATTTTTACTCGTCATTTTTTGCCGATAAACGACTGCTCTTTTTTTCAAAATTATGTAAGCTTTTTAAAGATGAATACAAACTCACAATGTCTGGATTCATTTATGTTAGAAAATTCAAATGATATCCTGCTGAGTTCTTATAGATACACAACCTAGCTATTTTTTAGTATAAAAAATAGCTAGTATACTGTTGAGAGGAAACTTTAAATGGTGAAACATATATTGTAAAACAACGTCTGGAGAGGTGGATCAAATTCGCCAAAATTATCAGGTGCAAAATGTTAGTTTTTTCTGACCCCTGAATCAAAATATCTTGTCACCTTATATATTTTGGGTAGATCGTTTTTCTGAGTCAAGACAACATATCCTAAGTTTACAAAAATTTAACTTTAGAGAAAGTCGTGAGAAAAGCTCAGAAAGCTTGATTTGCCGTAGTTCGAGATTGTGATGATGCATCGAAATTTCAAACTACCTGCATAACTTTAGTGAGTCAAAACGTAATAACAGAGGAGACACATCAGATGTCATCATGGACATCATCAAATCGGGTGCAGCTGTCAGTAAAGAAATAAAGAGGGACGGAGAAAAGGGGGTTGTGATGCAGACTTTAAAACAGGGTTTCGAGGAGCGCAATCTCACTATGGTTTTGGAGGCGGAAAAACTGACACAATATTGGCTCAAGCGGCTGGATATCGAATGTCCAGAACAAAGTTTTGCCAATAGAGAAAGTATAGTCAAATGGCTTGTGGGAAGTGACTTAGATCGGTTTGAGGTACTGAACTCTAAGGAACTGG
>NZ_JABXYX010000191.1 GCF_017982655.1 Brasilonema sp. CT11
CTCTTGGTTTATCGCTGCCAACAACTAATGAAACAGCACGATTTTATCTCTGGACTAACTTGCTACTACTGGTGGCCCAGAACCAGGGCGGCTTAATTATAAGTATTCATCCGGACATGATATAACTGAATGCTTGACGCGATGCTCCAGCTTTCTCGCCGCCCAAAGGGCGATAAGCCGATAGCGTTTGCGCAGCGTCCCTCTTAGGGACTAGCGTGACGTTAGTCATAGGCTTGACGCTCCGCGTATCGCAAGAATTTGCCCGTCAGGGTAATTACCGTCAAGCGTGCCGTTATCTTTTTTTCACAATGTTGCAGCCTGGTTCATTTAGGTGAAAACTGCTGTAATCACTAAAAATCTAAAATTGGCCAGTCTGATTCCCGATAATAGCGCGTCATGTCGTCAAACTTCCGTAGTTCGGCACGGTTTATGCTAAATTCCAGGGAATTCTCTGCCCATTGCTGATTAAACTTAGAAAACATGCTAGCAAGATGCTCGTAGTCTAGATTGGGCGCAATTTCTCCAAAATAACCCAATGTCACATGAGCGCTGAAGTGATAATGTTGCTCAATCCCCAACGCCATCAAGTTGGAATTTTGATAAATTGCTCGACGCAAGTTAACAATTTGCTCATAGGACGCTTCATCCTGAGGTACTAAACAAACGCCTATAGCTCTTGGCATCACCAACAGTCCCTGCATTTGCCAGCGAATGGGGTGAGTTTGCTTCTGCTTCGATTGTTGATACTGCCTAAAGATATTCGTAAAGCAAGAGCGTAGCTGTTCTTCAAATTTTGGGTTTTTTTCGCGAGCGTCAGAGTAAGCACTGTCCCAAATCAAGTCCGCTAAAGTCAAATGAAAGCTTGCAGGAGGTACAAGCACGATCCAATCAGAGTTGACTCTTAGCTGTAAAAGTTCCTGTTGGTAATCCTGTAAGTGTGCGTAGAAAGTAGAGTTGTCTGTTTGTTCTTCCCTAGGTGGGGTGATCACTGTATAGCCAGGAAAAGGTACTGCTTGTCTTCCTTGATCTGAATGCGGCTCAAATTTAGAAGATGTCTGAATATGCTGGATCTGAGTTTTGTACGCTTCGCTTAGCGTCATCCGCACTAAACGATTTAAGTAAATTTGATATTTGTCGTCCAACGTTCATATCCTCCAACTCCACGCTTATTGATTGTAAGCAAAATCACCTGCGTTAAATCAGCGATTTAAAAAGTATTTAGCTTTTATGAGGTAGTAGGGTGATCAGGAAAATAAGGAACACAAAGAAATATTATAAATAATGACTACTCTGGCCTGATTGCATCTACTTTCTCTAAGAATAGTGAGGTTCCCTATGCCAGTCTACTTTTACTGGGGTGAGGATGATTTTGCGATAGAAAAGGCGATCGCTCTTGTGCGCGATCGCATCCTAGATCCCCTGTGGACAAGTTTTAACTACACAGTACTACCTCCAGATTTACCTGATGCGCCGATCCAAGGATTAAATCAAGTGATGACACCACCCTTTGGCACTGGCGGACGTTTGGTATGGCTTGCCAATACTACCCTCTGCCAGCAATCCTCAGAGAATGTGTTATCAGAACTGGAGCGAACTTTGCCAGTCATCCCCGAAAATTCATATTTGTTACTCACCAGTAGTCACAAACCAGATGAACGCCTCAAATCAACCAAAATTCTGAAAAAATTCGCACAATTCAAAGAATTTTCTTTAATTCCGCCTTGGAAGACGGAACTACTGATGCAGTCTGTCAGTCAAGCTGCTCAAACAGTAGGAGTAAAACTAACTCAATCGAGTGTAGAGATGTTAGCGGATGCTGTAGGCAATAATACACGCCTTCTCTACAGTGAGTTAGAGAAATTACGGCTTTACGCTGAAGGTAGCAATCAACCTTTGGACACAGAAGCCGTCGCTCAGTTAGTCCGAAATACCACTCAAAATAGCCTACAATTAGCCGCAACAATCAGAATAGGGGACACAGCTAGAGCCTTAGGGATATTAATTGATCTTATTAACGCTTGTGAACCTCCTTTGCGAATAGTTGCCACCCTGATTGGGCAATTTCGCACTTGGTTATGGGTGAAGCTCATGGTAGAAAGTGGTGAGCGCAATTCACAAGTTATTGCTAAAGCTGCGGAGATAGGCAACCCCAATCGCATTTACTATCTACAGAAAGAAATTCAATCTATTTCTGTACAGCAACTTATTGCCAGTTTACCTATATTGTTAGATTTAGAAGTTAGCCTCAAACAAGGAGTTTCAGAGATGTCTACACTACAGACTAAAGTCATAGAGCTTTGTCAAGTCTATCAAAGAACTTAACAAGAAAAATAAACATTTTGTTGTTTGAGTGTTTTCTGGAACTTCTCACTCATAAAATAATTCACAGTGATTAAGATATCCCGACTGTAGTTGTTGCATAAAAAAATGAAAAGATCTTACCATCACTTTTTCCGACTTAGTCTAATTCCAATACTTGCCCAATCCTTATTTCTGGGCACAGTTGTAACTGCCACTTTGGTTTCTAGTACTTTAGTTTTGAATTCAAAAGCTGATGCTCAAGCTCCACAAGGAGTTAATCCTGGTGAGCTTAGAAACTATGCCAGAGCGATGTTAAAAATGGAGCCTGAGCGTCAACAAGCCTTTGACGACATAAAAAAAATTATGAATGCTGGAGATGTTCCAAAGATTGTTTGTAACGATAACAACAGCTTAAGTAGTCTTCCTGGTAAAGCAAGAGATATTGCTGTGAATTACTGCCAACGCTATCAAAAAGTTGTTGAAGATAATGGTCTTTCAATTGATAGGTACAACACAATTACGACACAGGTTCAAGGTAATGAAGATTTAAAACGGAAGATGTACAATGAATTACTTCGCCAACAAAAAGCGCCTAAATCTCTGTAAAAAAACTGAAAAATGAAAAAAAATTCTTGATTGTCCTGGTTAAAACGATATAAGCATTTTAGGTCTTGTAACTCTTCAGAAAAGAGCAAACCTCATAGTCCATAATTTTATGTCGAACCTTTTGGTAAGAGAATTATGGTAAGAGTGTGTCATACTAATGCCATTTTAAAAATACCTATTTAACGTCCACTCTTGCCGTGCCGCAGGTATACCAAGAGTGCGTAGGTTACCCATACAGCCAAGCCTGCACCAAAGCAAAGGCGTTGGCACGTCAAGAACGTCAACAAGAGAATAAGTCATCTTGTAGTGAGAAGGAAGCTATTTTGAAAAGCACAACTTGTTAGGAATTTAGTTGCAATTAATATCTATTTTGTCCAATTAATATCTATTTTGTCAAAGCACATGTTAATATATATATTTTATAAAAAAATAGAAAAATGTCAGATTGAGCGTTATGCAGAAAAACAAAGCTTTTCGGAAATTTCACCTTTTGGAAAACCCCAAAAACTAAGCATCTTTACTTTACTCAAAATGACATTTATGTATCAAATATCCCGTTTTTTGTAGTGAATACATAATAAACGATTCTCATACAGTCAGAAAGTACCCTTAGGGGTACTCTTTTTATGAAGAGCTATCAAACCACCAGTAAACACAAGAAAAAATTAATCTGTTACCTTTGCAATGATCGCCCCTTCAAGATAGACATAGCCTATGCCCTATACCACGACTGAGTTAAACAGCTAACAAAGCAGCGTCTTGTGAAGGAGATACCTGTAAAAGCCAAAATAAAAAACGCTTTGAATCTCCTAATTTTATTTATATATATAAAATTCATAATTGAAAAAGCTTAATCTTCACAATTTAAAAATGCTTGTCGCTTTGCATGAATATTTCTCATGTGCTTTTTCACTGTATTCATAGAAATGTAAAGTTGCTCAGCAATTTCTTTATAGCTAAACTTTATTCTATAAAGATACCAAATCTCTGCTTCTCGTGGTGTTAATTTGTATTTAGCTACTTCTACAATTGCAAGATTTTTCAATGATTCATATTTGTTTTCCATACTCACTAATAGATAAGAACTATTACATTTTTCTAAATTAAGCCATCTAACACGAACAGAAAAAACTTTTGACTTATCTACTACAATCTCATGAGATATAATCATGGTTTTTTTGGCGATAACACTACGATTTTCTAATAAAGTCTCGCAAAGACACCAGATAGCAGGTGGTATACAATTTGAGTTGGAACTGTCTTGATTAATTTCAGAAACGATACTACAAGCAGATGTATTTGCATGAATCAGTTCGCCTGTGTCGTTCAAGAGCAAAATACCGTCTTGTAAGCCTTCAATAACTTCTTGGAAAAAATAAGCTCGCTGAGAATCATGCAACTCAATATTATCTAAGTGTTGTCGTTGAACTGTTTTTTCTCTAGATATGGGTGAGATTTTTATTGTGGTTATCATAGGACATACTTTATTTTTCACAACACTATTCTTCATTCAGTAGTTTGATTTATGTTGAAAATATGTACCTTAATTGTCTGCATAATATTGCAGAACAATGACACATAGGAATGCAAATGAGTGTGTCATAGATAACATGGCACACATGATAGTGAACTTTCAGAAGTTTTTATAGCCTTCTTAACAACTTAATATTGAATACATCTGTTAAATAGTCTATTTCGGATATAAATTTTGTAAGTGTAAATTAATTTCTTTATATGCTAATTGTTATAAAAGCGTTGCTTTTTTTAGACTTTAGGGATGGTATTTTCAGCTTTACCATAATATAAAAATTTAAGCAATAGCATTAGATTTTGCTTATTGATAATCTCTCTTCATGGTACAAGCCCCCGAATTCATGAGCCACTGCACAGGCACGAGTTAAGTGATTTGTAAGTACAAGGCGCACATCCAAAGGGCATACGTGCAGCGTATCCGCAGGAGTTAGCATGTGGCGTGGGATCAATTCCATTATCCAAAATCTAATATCCAAAATTGTCTGATGTAAGCTTTTCTGTTTAACAGCTTATCAAGCAAATAATTTAAATCTTGCTAGGTGGGTTTCAATGGCTTGAGGCAAGATTTTACTGAGTTCTTTAGTGTCTCGAAATTGCAAAATTTGTGATGGTGGTAAGTCAAAAGGAAACTGCCCTGTTATATCTGAGCGTTCCATTTGGGCTAGTAGAATATGTTCAGAGCGCTTACTTTGAATAGCATAACCAATTTCAATACAGACATATGGGCTAGGAAGCAGTAGATCCGTTTCTTTCGCGTCAACTTTAGTAATAGGTGTCGTGTCAGCAATAAACAACAAACTTCTATGAATTTTTCGCATCATTGTTCGGCTGAGTCGTACAGAACCTTCCTTGGGACGGTAAGACTCTACCAAAGATAGAGGTAAACGCGAGCGCAAGTTTAAAATCTCCAAACTCTGAAGCAGTCCTTCTCGTAAAGCCTCACTTGCAACTGAATACTCAGTTTGATAGCACAAAAAAATTGTGGGTTCTAACTGCGCTAACACAGCCTGCTTTGTAAAATATATTTCATGACTTATCAAGTCAATATTAGCGACACAATAACCGCCACTACCTTCAACATAAAATTCAACGTTTTCTCCTTCTAGATAGCGCCCGAACCATAGGGATTTTCTGACTTCCTGACTCTCTTCCAAGAAGTCCGCTCTTAGCCCTGATTTCAGCAGGCTTTTCTTACTGAGGCGAATATCCGGCGGACGTTTTTCCAATTCTGGAATCGGCTCATAATTCTCTAGATACCATGCTCTAAGAGCAATTATTGACATAAGACGCTATTTCAGGTGTCTTTTTTTATTCAACTTTGTACAAGCTTACACCCAGATGCCCTCTGAAGAAAATCGAAATTCTCTACTCCCCACTTTCTCGGGAACTGTTAGTGGGATAACAATCGTCAAAAGCTACAAGGACAAGGAAATGAAGCAGTAGGAGAATGGAACAATTTCTTACCCTTGTTCTCTCCTTGTGCCTCTCCCTCTTTCTCTTCCCATTCGAGGGTTGCGTCGTTAACAATCAGTTGAATGTGTTCCAAATGATTTAACGTGATGCTCAAAACACCAAATTAGTACACTGTATATCTTCTACTGGAAAATGCTCACCGTGAAAAAAACCGTTTTCCAACAATTCAAAAATTTTAGAAGTGGTATGGTGGCGAACCTGTGCCGAAGTCTGCTTCTAATGACTTTATCAGGGCATCAATCAAAAATATTTAGTTTTGAGTACATGGTCGTACGTCTGTCTCGGATTGTAGCTATTCGGGTAAAACCCATTTTTTGCTCTAGTGTGGAAAGATTTACCTAAATCATGAGAAAAACGCTTACTTTATTTTTCTTGAGTCTAGGAGTTGCTCTTTTTATACCATTTTGCTCAGTTTTCGCTGAGGTTCCTGACTTATCACCGATACCAATACCAGTCCCAAGCCAACCTGAGACTTTGCCAGTGCCAGTGCCAGTGCCAGTGCCAGTGACAAAACCCACTCAATTTAGACACCTTATATCAGCATTAACGCCTGTAAATGTGGGAACAATCTGTAGCTCTTCATACAATTGCTTGGGTTGGGATGAGCAAATTTGGGGTGAAAATGGTAAAGGAGGCGATCGCAAGGCACTCTTAGCAGCAATAGATAACAGCTTGTCTTACTTAACAACTAATAAGGCTGCAACAATTTATCGAAATTATCCGATTCGAGGGATTACGCTTGATCGCGTCCGACGTAGTTTGCTGCGTTTCCGCCAGCTGGTTGTTAGCTATGATTCACCAGCACAACTGCAAGCTGCTATTCGTCAGGAGTTTGTCTTTTACCAGTCTTCTGGAAAAGATCACAATGGTAACGTGACGTTTACTGCTTATTACGAGCCTGTATATACCGCGAGTCGTATACGCACACCAGTTTATCAGTATCCCATTTATCGACGACCACCCGACTTTGAGAGATGGGCGAAACCACATCCAAAACGGGTTGATTTAGAAGGAAAAGATGGTTTACAGGGGGATAGAAGCCGGTTACGTGGTTTGGAGTTATTTTGGTTTGCCAATCGCTTTGATGCGTACATGATTCAAATTCAAGGTTCTGCCCAACTCACGTTAACTGATGGTACGACAACATCTGTGGGTTATGGAGGTGCAACAGATTACCCGTGGACAAGCATAGGGCGAGAACTGGCGAAAGATGGCAAACTTCCCTTGAGTGGTTTAACATTACCAGTTATGACTCAGTATTTTCAGCAGAATCCAAACCAGATGGATATTTATCTGCCGCGCTGGAAACGCTTTGTCTTCTTCCAGGAAACTGGTGGTACAGCGGCTACAGGAAGTATTCGCGTGCCAGTCACAGCAGAACGTTCTATTGCGACTGATAAATCTATTATGCCTCCAGGAGCATTAGCCCTGATTAACACCAGTGTGCCTTTTCCTACTGAGTATGGACAGCTTGCGTATCGTACTGTGAGTCGCTATGTACTTGATCAAGATACAGGAAGCGCTATTAAAGGACCAGGACGAGTTGATTATTTTATGGGAACTGGCAAATTAGCAGGCGATCGCGCTGGTGTCACAGGCGGCAATGGTCAACTCTATTATTTATTATTGAAGTAATAACTTTGGTAATTCTTCAATTTTTTTTAGAGGTGATTCAAGCCAATACTGCCTGTAAAAATAAAGTTGTAGGATGTTTTGAACCGCAGATGCACACAGAATTACGCAGAATATTTATTTGTGTTTATCTGTGTGCATCTTACGAAAATGTTAAATATTATTCATCTACGTGCAAACAACATAATCTTAATAAGTAGGTCAATATAAAAAAATATAAAATACGATTCTTGCGATTGCTTCGCTCCACTGCGTTTTGCTCGCAATGACATTTCACGTTTAATTAGGTTGAGCTACTTAAAAAGCGACAATTATTTTGCCTATATTTAAGGACTCCTGAAAAAATAACCATGAAATTCAGTAAAATTGTAGAAAAACTTGGTGATAGCGGCTCCTGCAATAGCTTCTGTTTCAATAAAGAAAATGACCCAGAAATTACAGGGGTTACACCAGTTGATGAAGCGACAACGGGTAATCTCAGCTACATTGAAGGAGCAAAATTTGCTTCTATGGTTGGCAAAACGAATGCTAGTGCTTTAATTTTACCTCCAGATGAAACATTACAGGCACAAGCACAAGAACGGAGTATTGTTTGGATTGCAACGCCAGAACCACGATTGTTATTTGCCAAAGCGATCGCATTATTTTATAAACCCTGGCGTCCGACTCCAGAAATTCATCCAAGTGCAGTTATTCACCCCACAGCAAAAATTGGGCAACAAGTGTATGTAGGTGCTCATGTTGTGATTGAGCAGGGAGTAGAAATTGGTGATGATGTGTGCATTCATCCTAATGTGGTGATTTATCCAGATGTTAAGATAGGCGATCGCACAACTTTACACGCCAATTGCACCATCCACGAACGAACTCGTATTGGTGCAGATTGTATGATTCACAGTGGTGCTGTCATTGGTTCAGAAGGCTTTGGCTTTGTTCCCAGTTCCACTGGTTGGGTAAAAATGGAACAATCCGGCTACACTGTTTTAGAAGATCATGTGGAAGTGGGCTGTAATAGCGCGATTGACCGCCCAGCCGTAGGAGAAACACGGATAGGTCGCCATACTATAATTGACAATTTGGTACAAATAGGTCACGGTTGCCAAATAGGTGCTGGTTGTGCATTGGCTGGTCAAGTTGGTATAGCCGGAGGTGTGAAAGTTGGCAATGGTGTGATCTTAGCTGGACAGGCGGGAATTGCCAATCAGGTGAAGATTGGTGATAGGGCGATCGCATCTGCAAAAGCTGGAATTCATAATGATATCGCACCAGGTGAAATTGTCTCTGGAAGTCCATCTTTGCCGCACAAACAGTACTTGAAGGTGTCAGCTATCCTTGCTCGCTTACCGGAGATGTATCAAACGTTGAAACAGTTACAGCGTCAGATTAATAATGGTAATGGTTAGTGGCTGCTGAAATACACACTTACTCAATCTCTCTGCGAGACGCACTCGCGTTCGGAACCGTCCGGGTTCGCCAGTCGCCTGGCTGTCGGGAAACCCTCCCGCAGCGCTGGTCTCACCTCACCCTGCCCTGTCGGGCATCCCTCTCCTTGCTAAGGAGAGGGAAAGATTTTAGCGCAGCTAAAAGCGAGGGTGAGGTTTTGAGCGAGATGTGTGTACACTGTAGCCTTGCTAAGGGGAGAGGCAGTTTTGGCGTCAGACAAAACCGGGGTGGGGTTTGCAACGCAATTTTTCGCGAAAAAATTCCAGTTTGCTTCACTTGAAGAGGGAAAAAAGAAAAAAGCAAAGAGGAAAAGGACAAAAGTACAAAATAATACTAAATAACTGAGAACATTCTACCCACCAAATAAACGCCCCCAAAAACCCTTCTTTTCATTCTTATAATTCTCTAAGTTTTTACGATACTGCGTACTACTAGAATCAAGGCGAACAGCTATTTCCAGTTCTGCGATCGCTTCATCGAGTTTGCCTTGATTTTTCAGCGCTAACCCTAGGTTATTGTGAGCATCAGCATAATTTGGGTCGATATGCAACCCTTGGCGGTAAGAGGCGATCGCATCTTCGAGTTTGCCTTGATTTTTCAGCGCAATCCCCAGGTTATTGTGAGCAATTGCATCATTTGGGTCGATTTGCAAGGCTTTACGGTAAGAGGCGATCGCATCTTCAAGTTTGTCTTGATCGGATAGCGCATTCCCCAGGTTATTGTGAGCAATTGCATTATTTGGGTCGATTTGCAAGGCTTGGCGGTAAGAGGCGATCGCATCTTCGAGTTTGCCTTGATCGGACAGCGCATTCCCCAGGTTAAAG
>NZ_JABXYX010000362.1 GCF_017982655.1 Brasilonema sp. CT11
GCAGGTTTATCAAGGGTAACTGCTGGCATGGTTGTGTGTTTTCTTGGTTAGTACATAAGTGCTAGGCACTAAATACATTTTATATAGATATACCTCTATTGATAAGTATAAACTTGGAATATTTTTCTATGCTTTGGATATGCGATAAGCCCTTGGCTTGACGCGCTCGTCCCAAGGGGACACGCGCAAGGGACGCGTATCGCGCTTTGTCCAAGAAGCTATCACTAAACTTTGCACAACCTGACTGGTATTAAACACGCAAGCTTTAAGAATTTCGAGCCGTGTTAAGTTTTGACACTAAAAAAGCTGCTTGCCGGGGTGGTGTAGCAGCTTTGACTCTTTCGAGTTGAACCAGCTTTGTGTTATCAGTAACTTCTTAGTGTACGACCATTTAACACGGCAGTGGCAAATAAAAGCCCGTTGTTTGCAATGTACCGTCTGTCAGTCTTGACCGTCGCCATGAATTTGCGATGCCCAATAATGCTTTTGGCAGTCAGACAACCTGCACTGTTCTTCCCTACTGCGTCCATGTCATACCCATGATGTTGGTTGATTCCATAGACTCCGTTTGAGTATTCATCACCAACCCGTGAGCCGTCCTCATTCTCATCTCTGAAAATTTTTATGTCAGCAACTTGAACGAGTGCCTCATATGGTCTTGACCCGTGCATTCCGACTGACCAAGCCCAATACTGACCGAATCCAATTTGTGCTGCACCTCCGTCATTCATGGGATGCTCTACATAGTAGCGACCTGCTTGAGTAGTTGCTTCCCAGATGTCAATTAGTCGGACTTGACCATCATGACCCACTTGGAAAAGAACCCGTGAGTCATTCCAGTCATCCATCTGATTATCATTGAAGCTTCCATCAGTCCCCATTCCTTCAACGTAAGCAATGTTGAAAACGTCAGTACCTCTTGCTATCCAATAATTGTTGTCTTGATAATTTCTGATTATTCGCGCCATCATCGTATCTGATGGCACATCAATTTCTGTTGGCTTGCCGATAGTGGTTAACAGTTTAATACTATTTCCGTCCAGCTTCCCACTATCTGGAACTTTAAATAGTCTCTGCATGGCAATAAGAGCACTTCGGCTTAAGCTTCCCCACTTGCCGTCTGATGGAGGGTCAAGCAATCCCCATTCAGCAAGCTTGATTTGCGCTTGGATGTTATCCATATGGTTGATGCAGTTACAGTGTTGTAAAAATTGGTAACCATATCCTAACTAACTTTTGAAGATTTTAGATTCACTACGATTAAAGAATAGCCAAAAACTAAAACAAGCGTAATCACGCTACCAAATATTACGATTGAGTTAACGGTGTTCTCTGCTAACTCTTCATCTTGAGTTCTACTGATTAGCAGTTCTAACTCTTGGTCTTTAAATTGCTGTGATAACTGGATGTACTCATTCATTAATCTTCTCCCCTTGTCAGAAAGAATGATTTTATAAACCTCGTTATCTTTACCATTTCTTTTTAGTTCTGCAACTTCTTTTGGACTTTGGACAAAAAAGTGAGTTCGCGGATATTATTCGCGAACTTAATGAATGAATGATTAGTCTTATTTATATTTTTCAGCTTCGTCTATCAAATCGGCTGACCCTTGCAGTAAAGTAT
>NZ_JABXYX010000192.1 GCF_017982655.1 Brasilonema sp. CT11
CTCTCTTGCTCAATATTTTATTTTTGTTGCTAGTGACTGTATTTCTTGCTAGAAGAGGAGGACTTTCATATTTATCACAAAAAATAGTTCCCAGCAAGTCTACTCAAAATAATTACTCAGTTTATTATCTACATAAAAAAAGCCAGTTTGAAATCTTGCCCAAATTCGACTCCGGAATCATTTTCTTGGGAGATAGTTTAACTGATGAAGGCGAATGGGGAGAATTGTTGCAAAATCCGAATCTAAAAAATCGTGGTGTTAGCGCTGATACGACAGATTCTGTTTTAAATCGTCTAAACGCTATTGTGGCATCGAAACCGAAAAAAGTTTTCTTAATGATAGGCATCAATGACTTTATCAATGCTCATAAATCTGTCGAACAGACATTAACTGGATACAAGCACATTTTGACAGAATTGCGAAATCAAACGCCAAACACAAAAGTCTTTATTCAAAGTGTTTTACCCGTCAACAATCAAGTGACTCGTTATTGGCAAGACAATAAGAACGTCTGGCAACTGAATTTGCAGTTGAGAGAAGTGGCGAAAGAGTTTTCTTATGAGTACATAGATGTTTTCTCTCATTTATCCGATTCGCAGAATCAATTAGATGCTCGATACACACAAGATGGACTGCATTTAAATGGTCAAGGATATTTGATGTGGAAGCAAGCTATTGAAAAATATGTGAAAGAATAATTTGTCTTCGTATTTTTTTTGTTGAGGCGTTTCATGAAACCTGTCTACAGACTATCAGGATCAATACCCATAGCCCGTAATTTTTCTGCAAGTAATTGAGCACGTTGTTCTGCTTGGGAAGCACGCTCATCGCCAGTTTGTACAACGATACCATCTTTGTAACACCAACGTAACCAAACATCTTGCCTACCTTCAAATTCTCCTTGCCAGAGGGTTAAACCTAAGCCAACTTGCTCTAACCAAGTTTCTGTCGTTTCAAAGTAGCGTCTTCCGCGAAGTTCATAAACCCGCAGCACTTGTTCTCCTAATTGACAAGTGGGATCATAAACAATATAGTAACTAACCCGCATATGTTCATAAATTCCCAGTTTTTTCCCTAGTTCATCACCTTCTTTGTTCGAGACAATTTCAATCGCAACTTCTGGAGGCTTGCCAAAACGCCAAACCATATAACAACGGTTTTGCTTCTCCCACCAATTCTCAGGGACTTGAGCATCTAAGCTGAGGAAGACATCGGGTACTATGGGAGGCTGAAGATCTGTATAGTAAACGCCGACATTGGCTTCGGCGAGAAAAGTTTGACTTTGTAAAGAACTGTAAAGAGAGCCAACTAAAAGGCGTTGTTGTTTAGCAGAGGCAAAATTATCCACAGGCGTGTCATTTTCAGTGATTAACTGGTTAGCGTCTGGTACATAATAATCATCATTATTGATTAAAAATTGCTCGACCATGAGTTTGTCTAGTAATTAAAAGTGATATCTCTAGGTTAGTAGATGAGGGAGAAACAGGAGCTTGGTTTATGTACAACCGTGACAGAACAGTCGTTAAACAAGAAGGTTGTACAAAAATGTGTTTATTACTCCCTTCCCGCCAGAAGAATACCTAATTTAACGAACCGCCAAGACGCCAAGGACGCCAAGAAAATCAAAAAGAAGATAGGTAATCTAGCACCGGAAAGGGAGTAGTTATGACTCCAAGCCTTTGCTGCTTTCATCTGGCAAAAGTTTCCAGAGGCGATACGCTTTGCGTCAAGCAAGCGGGCTTATCGCCCAAATAACGCAAACAACGCTTTAGGGTGTTAGATGAGAATAGGCAATATTGTTCTTGACTCCCGTTTTAGGTGCAATTCTTGTAACAATATGTTTATAGGGAGTCGGCAAAGTAGTTCTCTCCCTTGGAAAAACCACCTATGCTTACCCAAGACAAACAACAACGCAACTGGAAACCCATCGTCAAGCAATTTGAGGCTGTCGTTGGTAAAAATGGCGTAGTACAACGCCGCGAGGAACTCATCACATACGAGTGCGATGGACTGACTAGTTATCGCGAACGTCCAGCTGTGGTGGTGTTACCGAGGACGACAGAACAAGTTGCAGAGGTTGTGAAGATATGCGATCGCCACTCCATCCCCTTCATAGCACGTGGTTCTGGTACGGGTTTATCTGGTGGGGCTTTGCCAGTAGAAAACTGCGTCTTGATTGTCACTTCTTTAATGCGACAAATACTTAAAGTTGATTTAGAAAATCAGCAAGTTATTGTTCAGCCAGGAGTGATTAACAGTTGGGTAACACAAACTGTTAGTGGTGCTGGTTTTTACTATGCTCCTGATCCTTCCAGTCAAATCATTTGCTCAATTGGTGGTAACGTAGCAGAAAACTCTGGTGGCGTACATTGTTTAAAATACGGTGTCACAACCAACCACGTTTTGGGATTGAAACTCGTCCTTCCTGATGGTTCGATTGTTGATGTGGGGGGACAAATTCCTGAAATGCCTGGTTATGACTTAACAGGTTTGTTTGTTGGTTCTGAAGGAACGCTAGGAATTGCTACAGAAATTACGCTGCGAATTCTCAAAACGGCTGAATCAATTTGCGTACTTTTAGCAGACTTTACAAGTATTGAAGCAGCAGGTGTTAGTGTTTCTGATATCATCAGCGCGGGGATTATTCCTGGTGGTATGGAAATTATGGATAATCTCAGCATTAATGCTGTTGAAGATGTGGTGGCAACAAATTGTTATCCCCGCGATTCTGGTGGTATCTTATTAGTAGAAATTGACGGTTTGGCAGTAGAAGTTGCGACAAATAAACAGCGCATTGCAGAAATTTGCAAAAAGAATGGTGCACGGAATATTACAATAGCTAGTGACCCAGAACAGCGCTTAAGATTGTGGAAAGGAAGAAAAGCAGCTTTTGCAGCAGCAGGTCACGTCAGTCCAGATTATTTTGTACAAGATGGTGTAATTCCTCGCACTCAGTTACCTTATGTACTAGAACAAATTGAAGCATTAAGTCAAAAATCTGGGTATCGCATTGCTAACGTATTTCATGCTGGAGATGGCAATCTTCACCCATTGATTCTGTACGATAATTCCATTCCTGGCGAATTAGAAAAGGTGGAAGAAGTCGGCGGGGAAATTCTCAAACTATGCGTGAAAGTTGGTGGTAGTATTTCTGGTGAACATGGTATTGGTGCAGACAAAAAATGTTATATGCCAGAAATGTTCACTGCCACTGATTTAGAAACTATGCAATGGGTACGGCAAGTTTTTAATTCCAAAGGTTTGGCAAATCCAGGTAAGATTTTCCCTACACCACGCACTTGTGGTGAAGCTGCAAACGCTACGGGTGAGATTGCCAAAAAGTTTGAGGGCGTGGAAAAATTTTAGCTTACTGCCGAACTGCCAGAAGATTACCTATTACATAAGAGTGACAAGAATAGCATTTTGACGCTCCCACGGCTATGAAAACATCGCCCTGTCGCCGCCTGCGGCGCGGCTACGCCTAACGTTTTCACTTACAGGCGTGGGATTTTCCCTTGATCCAGTTAGACAATTTTGAATTTTAGATTTTGGATTGATCCGATGGATTTAAGTAAGTCGGTGCAATAAAACCAAACTGTGTGAAGAAAAGTAAAGAAGGCTCAAACTCTTTCTCTCCCAGCTCCCCTTCGAGGAAGACCTCCGGTCTCGCTGCGCTAACGCAGTCGCCTGCGGAGGGAAACCCTCCTGCAGCGCTGTCTCACCTACTCCCTGCTCCCTGCTTTATTCCAAGAAGAATTATTTACGCCGACCTACTTATCCAAGGCTTGGGAATTTTGGATTTTGGATTGCTGACACTCCTGATGTTATGGATTTAAGACTGTAACAGCAAATAACTCAAGACATCCTAAACCATTTTTCTTACAAGCTCTAACTGATGATAAAAGTTACTATTACTCAAATTTGTACATATAGCTTGATAGGGTTAACATCTTTCTTTGCTGTTTTAAGTACAAATACGCAGGTTTTGACCCAGACAGTAAAAAGCTCCAATATTCCACAAAAATCTCTTCCCTCTGATTTAATTTGGCCCACTCAGGGAATAATTTCTCAGGGTTTTCGCAAATATCAACATGAAGGAATTGATATCGCAGGAGCAACTGGTACTCCTATTGTTGCTGCTGCATCCGGTACAGTGCTCAAAGCAGGTTGGAACGAATGGGGATTGGGGAATGTCGTAGTTCTTGAGCATCCCGATGGGACTGTTACAGTTTACGGTCATAATAGCCGCTTTTTGGTGAAACAAGGTCAACAGGTTAACCAAGGACAAGTCATTTCAGAAATGGGAACGACAGGTAATAGTACGGCACCTCACCTACACTTTGAGGTGCGTAAAAATCATCGTTTTGCTGTTGATCCCTTGACGACGTTACCATCTTTGATTGCAGGAAAAATTCCACAACAGCAGATTGCGACTCATGCAAAAGCAAATCACGAAATCAACCAAGTCTCTGGTACACAGACACCACAGCAAATTTCATCTTCGCAACCAATTCCAGTAACTGTTGGATCTCAGATGGCTGATACTAAATGCAATGGCACTACAGTAATCGAAGGCGAAACAGCAAATCTTTCTGTGAAAGTCTGTCAGGAAAATGGTCAGTTGTTTTATATTGGGCAATTAAAGCAAGACTCAACCCAGCCTGTACGCCTTCCTGCTAGGAGTGTTGGCAGTTCTCAGTATCGAGCAGACAATGGTAGTTTTTCCTATGTTGTTAGTTCTGACAAGGTAGAAGTTTGGCGAAATGGTCAGCAAGTACGTTCTGATACTTTTTCCTTTTCAAAGCAGTTTGGGCAATAAGGTTAGATTTTCTACTCTTGTAAATACTACAGATACATTATGCTTTTTTGGGGTGATGCTGCTTTGGAGCTGCTTGTGA
This sequence comes from Brasilonema sp. CT11, assembly GCF_017982655.1. GTDB lineage: Bacteria > Cyanobacteriota > Cyanobacteriia > Cyanobacteriales > Nostocaceae > Brasilonema. The sequence continues at coordinate 4,899 of NZ_JABXYX010000192.1, forward strand.
AGAGGCGATCGCCTAGAGTGCCTGCTTTTTTAGGGTGATGCTTTTTTGGAACCGCCTTTGGAGAGGTAGCCGGAGGACTTCGGCGTGAGCGCTGAGTCGAACGCTTGAGGGTTTGCCTACAGCATTCTTCAGCACTTTTTTTACAAAAATTATATTTTCTTAACTATGATCTCAGTGAAAATCCTTTACTATAAAGCGTAGTCTAAGTTACATTAGACAGACTCATCAAAAAACAAAGTAAAACTCTGCATTTGTGAATTTTCCAGTATTAAGGAGCTGACTGTGGAATATCTTGCTTATTCTTTGATGGATAGTGCCTACGCAGAGGCGACTAAAGATACAGAATTCAGTCTTCCAGAATTGAAACTGCCAGAATTGAAACTGAAATTCAACTGGAACAGAAATTTCAAATCTGTGTGGTTAAGTTTCGCGCTCATCGGTACGTTGTTAGCGATTTTAGGTCAAGCTCAAACAGCTTCAGCCACATACAACGGTCCAGGAAACAAATATTATGTTCAGACAAAAGGCAGTGATCTCTTAGTTCGTAAAGGTCCTAGCTCATCCACTGCTGTTGTTGCATCTTACCGTAATGGCTCACGACTTCCACGAGTCGTAGCATATAAAAATGGATTTGCTAAGCTAGCCAATGGTTATTACGTTGGTGCTAATTGGATTGGCAACAAACCTGGTAAAGGCAACACCCCTGGCGGTGGTGTTGGTGGTCCTTACACTTTGAGTTTGGGTTCTCAAGGTTCTGCGGTTGCAAAACTACAAGAAACTTTGGGACTCACACCTACCGCATATTATGGTCAAATCACAGCAGATGCCGTCAAAAACTATCAGCGAAAAAATGGTTTACTTGTAGATGGAGTCGCTGGACCACAAACCTTATCTGGTTTGGGAGTCTATTAATTACAGTATTTTTCGTAAGGCAGGCATTACTCATTAATATCTCACAATGTCCATTAGATGGCTTTTCTGAGCGATGCCCATCCTACGATTTGTGGTCTATTTATATGAAACCGCTGTAAAAAAGGATTTTTAGGCTGACAGAGTTTGTATGCAACAAAGCTGTTAGCAATACATATTTTTCTTGGTCAATATTTTCCTGTCTGTTTGAGTCAAGCGGACAGGGATTTTGTTTTTGAAAAATTCACTTGAATTTCCAATTTCGTTCTAGACTCTGTCACAATTTATATAGACCAGTAAAGTTCTACTTAGACAAAATCTAGGGAAGAGCACAACAAAACTTCTACACTCACCAAACGACTTTCAGTACAAAGGAGAAGATTGTGGAATATCTTGCTTATTCTCTGATGGATAGTGCATATGCAGCGGTAACTGCAGATACCGAATACCATCTTCCTGAATTTAAACTCACTATTCCAGGGCAAAAATATTTCAAATCTACATGGTTAAGTTTCGCACTAATCACTACCTTATTGGCAATTTTCGCCCAATCTCAACCAGCAACAGCCGCCTACTACGGTCCTGGTAGATACTCTGTGAGAACTAACGGCAGCTGTCTTAATGTACGTACAGGTCCTAGTACGTGCTATCGTTCTGCCAGATGTGACTCCAATGGCTCATCATTGCCACGAGTTGTAGGATATAGGAATGGATTTGCTCGGTTATCTACAGGTAATTACGTTTCTGCTAATTGGATTGACACCCGCGCTAACAAAGAATATACTCTTCGCCGTGTTCCAACACAAGACACTTATAATAATGGGATTGGCGGTAGCATCACTCTTAGAAAAGGTTCCCAAGGTGATGCAGTGGCACAACTTCAAACAGCTTTGGGCAATGTTTCAGTCACTGGATACTATGGTTCATTAACTCAAAGAGCAGTTAGGAACTTTCAGGCAAGAAACGGCTTACGTCCAGATGGAGTGGCGGGACCTGAAACTCTTAGTTATCTTGGGGTTGGGAACATTAGCAGCAGACCATCTTTAGATTATCCTCCCTATCCTAATGATGGTTTTGGCGCTAGAGGCTACTCTCCGTATTATAACGATAGCTATAGCAGTAACATAACTTTAAGAAGAGGCTCCAGAGGTCAAGCTGTGGCAGAACTTCAAAGAGCTTTGGCTAATGTTCCAGTCACTGGATATTATGATTCTTCAACCCAAAGAGCAGTCAGAAACTTCCAGGCAAGTCTTGGTCTTCGTCCAGATGGAGTAGCCAGATCAGAAACTCTGAGTTATCTGGGAGTGGGTAATGTTAGCATAAGACGATATAATCCTGGGAATTCTGGAAATTATAGCTATTCTGGCTATTCTGGCTATTCTGGTATTAGTGTTGGTGGTCCCTAATTACGAAAACGCTCTTGAGGTGAGGCTGATGTTTCTGGGGAAAGCTGCAAGTAATTTTGCACAATTTGTAAAATTCGCTTTGCTGCATGACCATCGCCAAAGGGATTAATCGCGTTTGCCATTGCTTCATAAGCAGTAGAATCAGAGAGCAATTGGGCTGCAGTCGCAAAAATGTTCTCGCTTTGAGTTCCCACTAGTTTAGCTGTACCCGCAGTGACTGCTTCAGGTCTTTCTGTTGTTTCTCTCAAAACCAAAACTTGTTTTCCAAGACTGGGTGCTTCTTCCTGTAAACCGCCAGAGTCGGTAAGTAAAAGGTGCGATCGCATAATCGCTCCCACTAATTCAGCATAATCTAAAGGTTCTGTTAAAAAGACACGCGGATGGTTTCCCAATAGTATTTGTAACGGTTCTCGCACTATCGGATTACGGTGCAATGGCAGTAGCAAAGCTGTATCAGGGAACTTATCAAGTAACTGTAAAAATCCTTGAGCAATATCATGCAGTGGTCTTCCCCAATTTTCACGTCGGTGAACTGTTGCCAGCAGGACACGATATTTTTCCCATTCCAATCCAGGTATATCACAAACAGGAACAGTTGCAGCTACAGTTAACAGCGCATCAATCACTGTGTTACCCGTCAGGTAAATTTTGCCCAAAACGCCAGAACGTTCCAGATTTTCCACGGCTATTGGCGTTGGCGCAAAGTGCAATTGAATTAGTTGAGAAATCAGCCGCCGATTAGCTTCTTCCGGATAAGGATTAAATAAGTCATCCGTCCTTAACCCAGCTTCTACATGTCCTACAGGAATTTTTTGATAGAATGCAGCCAAAGTTGCGGCAAAAGCCGTAGTCGTATCTCCCTGCACTAGGACTAAATCTGGCTTACTTTCTTGGAATAATCCTTCCAAACCTTGTAAACTGCGGCAGGTGATATCACTCAGAGATTGCTTTGGTTGCATAATCTCCAAATCATGAGTCGCTTTGAGGTTGAACAGCCGCATCACTTGCTCAACCATCTCGCGATGCTGTCCTGTCAAAATAACAGATGTGTTCAGACTTGAGGAATTTTGGAAAACCTGAATGACTGGAGCTAGTTTGATTGCTTCCGGACGAGTACCCAATATAATGTAAATTTGCTTTTTAGTCATTAGTCAATTGTCATTAGTCAATTGTCACTAGTCAATAGTCATGAGTCAATAGCTATCATCCGGAAATGACAAAGGACAAAAAAGGCATGAAAAAACCCGGCTGAACCGGGCGGATGTACTGTTTGTCGAATTGAGCAGTGATAGTTAGTCTTTAATTTCACAAGTTAATGGGCAAGAAGCATAAACGGCGATCGTTTGGATATTCTCTGTTTCTCCATGCAGCCAGCTCAACCATTTGATTTCGCTCGGATGAACTCCTTTAAGAGTCAGGGCTGCAGCAGCCATTACAACTGCCATGACATTAAACATAATTAAACCACCTGCAACAAGCAAAACCGCACTAACAGGCATCACTGATTGTAAAACAACTGACAACAGACATCCGACCGTAGCCATCAAGACAACCAAAGGAAAACCGACAACCAACAAGCATACTGCCAATGTAAAAGTCCATATTAAGAAACTTTTCATCATCAACAAAGAGTGTGTCTTACTTAAATTAGATGTTTGAGACAAAGCCATGACTTTTTCCCTTAAATACAAAATCAACAAAACAAAGATTCAGGTTGAGAAACCTCTAACTCATGAATGAGCGGGATCAACTATTAAAGATTCAGTATATAAAAACCTATTCATAAGATGAGCGTTTTTTTAATAAACTTTACACTTAATTTTTTGCAATTATGTGAAGAAATTTAATCCTTAGTTTGATACAAAACCTGTTGTTGACATCTATCTTTAGGCATATCAAGTAAAAAGTAATGATTTTAAAGGTTTTTTGAAATTCAGTTACTTTTAGTGTGCTTAACATTTCTTATAAAAGTAAGGAAAGTTCCTCATAATTCGTAAATGGTCTTGAATAAATTAGTAAATTGGTGATCCCCTGCCAGGTGGTTTGTCGTTTATGCAAATGACAAGAGTTTTGAATTTGTTTACAAAAGTCAAAATTTCCTTCTAGAAATGTCACCAACTCCCAGTGAAATAGCAAAAATTGTTCGTTAAAGAATATAAATATTGAGAATTATGAATTATAAATATTAAGACTCTTTAATATCCCTTTAGGGATATATTGTTAATTCTGAATTGATCATTATGGTCGCATAACGTGCCGGTAAGCCATATTTTAAATTCCCCCGTATGCGCGAAACACACGCAATCATGCGTATGCCTATGGCTTGTGGGCACGCCCTCAGGCGCAATTCGTAATTCCTGCATAGGAGGCACGGCACGCTTTGCAGAGTGTAGAGCACACAGACCGCAGGCATACAAAGCAGCGTGTCCCGCAGAAACTTAAGTTTAGCGTCTCTTAAGGAGAAGGGAGTGACACGCCCTTGACATCCGATAAACCACTTTTACCTCAACTGTTTAAAGGCATTGCGCTGTTTACACCTGGAGGAGATTTAATTTACTGCATCGACCCTAGTAAGCAAGG
>NZ_JABXYX010000193.1 GCF_017982655.1 Brasilonema sp. CT11
TTTGAAATGAGATTTCGCTACATTATCTGTAGATATGCTCAAATTCTCGATTCGATTGTTACTTCACTACTTAAAGTATAGAGAAATACCTGTATTTGCTTGAATCATCCCGCATTTATGCAACGCCCGAATTCCTGTTTTGATTAAGCTGCGCTATTTTGTGGACGATGGACATGAGTATGGATATAACTTGGAGCAGTTTTTGGGACAACAGTGGGGGTTGAGGAATACAGATATAAAATTGGTGCTAAATCAGGGACGGGCATTGGTGTTGTTAGATGGGTTGGATGAAGTAACGGGAGAAGCAGGCAAGCAAATTGCTAAGGAAATTAAGCGGTTTGCCCGTGTTTATCCGCAGGTGCAAGTCGTGGTAACTTGTCGGACACAGAGCCAGGAATCGCGGTTTGAGCGGTTTGACTATGTGGAAGTGGCGGATTTTAACGAGGAACAGGTAAGAGCTTTTGCACAGCATTGGTTTGAGACGGTGAGCCAGCGCGTTGGGCGGGTTCCCCGACTTGAAGCGACTGGCGAACCCCCAAGGGTATGTGCAGATGGGAAAGGGGAGACGCAAGCGCGGGATTTTTTGTCACAGTTGTTTCGACAGGAAAACAAGCCGATTCAAGAATTAGCAATTACGCCGATTTTGCTGAGTTTGACTTGTGCGGTGTTCCAGCAGACAGGGAAATTTTACTCGAAGCGTTCCAAGTTATATGAGGAGGGGTTGGAATTATTGTTGGAACAGTGGGACAAATCGCGGGAGGTTGAGCGGGATGAGATTTATCGGGATTTGTCGGTGGAACGGAAGTTGGAACTTTTAAGCTTTTTGGCGGTGAAGAAGTTTGAGCAGGAAAAGTATGTGTTGTTTGCTCAGGAGGAGTTGGAGAGATATATTGCGGAGTTTTTGGGAATTGAGCGGCGGGATAGTCGAGGGGTTTTGCGGGCGATTGAGGCGCAGCATGGGTTGTTGATTGAGAGGGCGCAAAAAGTTTGGTCGTTTTCGCATTTGACGTTTCAAGAGTATTTAACTACCAAAAAATTAGTTGATTCAAAAACCATTAATCCATTCATTGAATATCTTGGAAACAAGAAGTGGTTTGAAGTCATTTCGTTGGCATCTAGCATTTCCTGGCCAACCTCAACACTCTTACTTCTTAAACTAAAAACTGATTTTCTATTAGCTTCAGATAAAAAAATACAGGAATTTCTTGTCTGGCTTTATCATAAATCTGTGCTAAAATCTGTGGCAACTGGTGGTGTATACAAATCTGCAACTATTCGATCTATTTTCTTGCAGCATTCGTTTATCCTTATAGATTCGTTTAGAAATGCCCATTGCAGCTTAGAAAGTCCCTTTGATCCAATGGTTTTAGGTAACACATGTTTGCTGAATTATATCCTTGGTGAGTTCGGAATAGGAAGGGAAAGAGAGTATAGTATTGCTATTGTACTAGAGCAAGAAAAATCGAGTTTTTCTCAATTTATAATTGATATTGATTTTTATCTTCCTATTATGGCTGCCTGTGCAGATGCAATGAATGTTACATATGATAGTATTCTTGCTTATGCTCTTATGAAAGTACTTGACCTTTCCTTGCTTGATAATTCTAAAATTAGGAGTCCATTACAGCAACTTAAGTCTCAACTACCTCACATATCAGATTTGAGATTAAAAAACTGGTGGCAAACCAATGGTTTTATCTGGACTCAAGAACTGATGAAAGTTATTACTGAACATCACAAGATTGGTTATTATTGGTGGTTGACAGCAGAGCAGCTTCAGTTACTCAGACATTACTATAAAGTTAATAAATTTCTGGTAGATTGTCTGAATAACAGTCATGAATTAAGGGATGAGCTTCGGAGAGAGTTTGAGGAGACACTTTTGTTGCCTATCTCTGAAATCGAAAAACGCAAACAATTTGCTTCGCTACAAACAGACGCTCAAGACGGCACTTGCACTCGTTGAGCTAAATCTTGTCCAAGCCGAGTGAAGTGGCTTGGATTCAGCGTGAGTAGTATATCAACCTCAGCTTTGAGAGCAGCTTGAGCAATTAGCGCATCAAAAATTCCGCCACCCGGAAGATTTAGCCTAACCATGCAGGCGATCGCTTGTTGGTAATCATCAGCAGTGAGGGAAATTGCTTCAAACAAATGGAGGTTCTCATTGATCAACCGTTGGGCGATCACGGGAGAAATTGGCGGTTTTACAGGTAAGCGAGTCAGAACGGAATAGAGTTCAGCAAGGGTATGGGTTGAGAGGTAGCCATCAATTTCCTTTTCTTGTACCCCTTGCAACCACGGTAGACAAACACCATGCCGAGGATGGCTTACTTCAAACGCTGCTACTAATACAGATGTGTCAAACAGGGCTTTCATAATCTGCGATTAAGCCACTGAGTCGTTCTTCCCGCATTTGGTTAACAGAGGTTTCCAGATTGCCAATTGGGGTGGATTGAACGACTAAGGCAGTTCCAACCCGGTATACCTGGGGTTCAGCATTCAGTAAATTTTCAATCGCGGCTTTCAAAAACGCTTCAGGTGTCATGCCCTGTGCTGCGGCTTGAGCTATCAAACGATCTTCAATTTCTGGAGCTAATTCAAGGGTAATTGTCATAGAATCATCCAATCTCCATCGATTTAGAAAAACCCAGTCTTTGCTTAACCTCTTCCCAGTTTGTTTCTATGTTCCTATTGTAGGGGCACAGCAATGCTGTGCCCTCATACTTAACTCTATAAAATAAGCCAATGGAGTTGTTGAAAAAGCATCTTTGTCTGCTGATGCTGGGCAATTATGAACTACTGCTGCTTATGCAAAACTTGTTGCAGTGCTTCTAAAAGTCGGTCAACACTTTCCTTACGACTGTTGAAGCCCATGAGTCCGATGCGCCAAACTTGACCTGCGAGTTCGCCAAGACCACCCCCAACTTCGATATTATGTTCATTGAGCAACTGCCGTGCAACTGCTTTACCATCTACTCCTTGTGGAATCCGGACGGTGGTGAGAGTGGGTAATCGGAACTGTTTGTCAACGTGCAAACTCAGTCCAAAGTTCTCTAACCTCTCCCAAAGATACTCTACGTTCTTTTGATGGCGTTGCCAAGAATTTTCTATTCCCTCTTCGGCAATCAAGCGCAGTGCTTCTCGCAGAGCGTAGTATAAGTTAACGGGCGCTGTATGATGATAGGTGCGTTCTTCGCCCCAATACTTGCTCAACAACGTCATATCCAAATACCAGTTCGCAACCTTAGTTTGACGCCGATGCAATTTCTCGATCGCACGAGGACCTAACGTCAATGGCGAAGCACCAGGAGGACAACCCAACCCTTTCTGGCTACAGCTATAAGCTACATCAACTCCCCACTCATCCAAAAACAAGGGAACTCCACCTAAACTCGTGACTGTATCTATCAACAGCAAACAGCCGAATTCACGACACAACTCACCAACTCCTTCCAAGGGTTGACGTGCTCCTGTGGAGGTTTCTGCATGGACAAGAGCTAAAATAGCTGGACGATGAGTTTGTAGCGCAGTTCGCAACTCATCCAGCGAGAAGACTTGTCCCCAAGGTTTTGTGATGGTTCGGACATCGGCATCATATCGAGAAGCCATGTCAACTAAGCGATTACCAAAATACCCAGCAACACCAATCAAAACCACATCTGTTGGTTCTATTGTATTGGCGATCGCCGCTTCCATTGCTGCTGATCCTGTGCCGCTGATTGCGATCGTCCACTGATTTTTGGTTTGCCACACGTAGCGCAGCAAAGACTGAATTTCATCCATCAGTGTTAGAAATGCTGGATCAAGATGCCCAACTGGGGGAGTATTCATTGCTTCCAGAACTGTGGGATGGGCATTTGAGGGTCCTGGTCCCAACAGTAGGCGGGATGGTATCGTCAGGGGTGAAAGTTGTAACCGCTCGTTGTTGTCGATAGAGAGTGTTTGCATAATTATTTTTTCTACAGAACTCCGTACAGTTTATGTTAAGCGTTCGGGTGTTGCCTGCGATGCACTGAGCGTGGTCGTTGTGTTGCCTCTTCCCTAGCCAGACTAGTAACTTCATAAACCAAACCAGATTCCTATAGCAGATTTTATTTGTTGGCTTGACATAACATTCAAATTACGTTAAAGATTCTCAAAACTCAGTTTATTTGTTGTTACCCAAATTGCTCTTGTGCGAGTGGTTCATCCAATTGGGTGAATGCGAAATTAAACTGAAAAATATAACCTGAAAGAAGAACAAGTTCGGAAAATTTTGTTTGGCTGGTATCCAAATACAGGAAAAACCGCCAAAGAGCCGATAATGGACTTGCGTGATACATTTATTACTTGATGATAAAAAGGTCAGAGTGTGAATGAAACCGTGAAAGCGCTGCATACACCAAATTCCCAACAAGGAACTTTACCCCTGCTGGAAAAAATTGCTGCCAATTTGCCAGGGATGATTTTTCAATTCCTGAAGCGGCAGGATGGATCTCAGTTTGTGATATATGCCAGTTCTGGGTGTAAAGAACTGTTTGAATTGGAACCAGAAATGCTACAGGCGGACTTTCAAGTACTCAACAAACTGACTCATCCTCAGGATATCAAAGCGTTTGAAGAATCTATTGCTGCTTGTTGTGCTACAGGAGAACCTTGGCATTGGGAAGGTCGCATCATCACTCCTAGTGGTAAACTCAAGTGGATTCAAGGAACTTCTCGCTATGAAAAACAACCATGTGGAGATGTGATTTGGGATGGTTTGCTCATAGATATTACAGATCGCAAGTTGGCGGAGGAAAAATTACGAGAAAGTGAAGCACGCTATAAGGCGATTTTAAATGCTATCCCTGATTTAATGTTTCGCATAAGTCGCGATGGCAAGTATCTCGACTTTAAAGGTGAGGGAGCAAATGTCACTATTCCCAGACATGAAATTGTTGGGAAGACTTTGCAGGAATTATTACCTCCAGATGTTGCTTTAAAAAGCCAACAGGCTATTGCCAAGGCTTTGGATTCAAAAACTTTACAAACCTGTGAATATCAACTGCCAACGCCTTTGGGAATCAGAGATTATGAGGCGCGAGTGGTTGTCAGCGGACAAGATGAAGTTGTGGCAATTGTACGGGACATTACAGAACGCAAACAAACGGAAGTTACTTTGAGAAATTTGGCTCAAAAGTTTGCGACAGTTTTTCATTGTAGTCCTAATCCGATCTCGATCAGCACTCTTGCAGAAGGACGCTACATAGAAGTTAATGATAGTTTTGTCAGACAGTCGGGCTATGAACGAGAGGAAGTTATTGATCGGACTGATTTTGATTTACATATTTGGGTGAATCAAAGCGATCGCACCACTGTGTTACAACAACTGCAAAAACACGGGGTTGTTCGCAACATGGAATTTGAATTCCGCCGCAAGTCTGGTGAGAAACGTACGGGACTATTTTCAGCCGAAGTCATTCATTTAAATGGCATCCCCTGCTTATTATCAGTGAATCACGACATCAGCGAACGCAAAAAAGCAGAACTTGCTTTGCGTGAGTCGGAGGAAAAGTTTTCTAAAGCTTTTTGTTCTAGTCCTAATTCAATGACTATCCTAACTCTTAAGGATGGACGCTACGTTGAAGTTAACGACGCTTTTGTCCAAATCACTGGCTTTACCAGAGAAGAAGTGATTGGTCGTACCCGCAGTGAGTTAAATACCTGGGTTAATCTTCCTGACAATACCATACAAACGTTACAAGAGCAAGGGTTGATTCGCAATTGTGAAACAGAACTTTACACAAAGTCTGGTGAACTCAGAGTGGTGCTGTTCTCAGCCGAGGTGATTACTTTGGGTGGAGAGCCTTGTATGCTTTGTGTGACCAATGATATAACAGAACGCAAGCAGGCGGAAGAATTACTGCGGCTGTCTTCAAAACGCGATCGCCTCTTAACTCAAACACTATCGCGAATTCGTCAATCGCTGAATCTAGACCAAATTCTGCAAACGACTGTTAACGAAGTTCGGCAATTTTTAGAAGCGGATCGAGTTTTCATTGCTTTAAATGATACGAATCTTTACTCAGGAATCTTTGCTGAATCAGTAGATCCCAAATATCCATCAGTCCTGAATTGGAAAAATGAGGATAAAACTTTTATAGAAGAACTGAAAACAATCTTGAGAAGCAACCGGGTGCGTATAGTTGAGGATACCACAAAAATATCAGCATCCGCGAAATTAAAAGGGCTGTACAAACAATTCCAAATCAGAGCTAACTTAGCTGTACCCATTATGCAAGGTAAGGAATTGTTTGGCGCGTTAATTGCGAACCAATGCAGCAAACCACGCCATTGGAGTGCGATAGAAATTGACTTGCTGCAGCAGATGTCTGAACAAGTGGCGATCGCCATTCAGCAAGCACAACTTTATCAAAAACTAGAGCAATTTAACACAAATTTGGAGCGTCAAGTAGAAGAGCGTACTGCACAGTTACAGCAGAAAATGCTGGAACTTCAAGAATTGAACAGCGTCAAAGATGTTGTTTTGCACACCGTTTCCCATGAACTGCGGACTTCAGTGATGGGTAATTTGATGGTATTGAATAATTTACTCAATAGAGGACAACAGGAGGACACCTCTGTGCGCAAGTCCACGACTTTGAGGGGAATAAACAAGGGACTCAGAGGAGGACACCCAGAAGTTGATGGGAGTATCCCAAGCCTTGGAAACCACACCTCCGTACTCAAGTTCCCTCGGTTGAGGGGAATGCTTATAGACAAAAAGCACTCTTTGTGCGTGTCTCCACCTTCCACCCTGACTGCATTCTCTATCCCAGTATCTGGCTCAATTATTGAGCGGATGATTCAAGGAAACGATCGCCAACTGGAAATGATAGAATCACTGCTGGAACTACATTCAAGCGAAGCACAGGGAATTGTCCTCCATCGTGAGGTAGTTTCTTTTCACTCATTGATTGATAAAATTATTAAAGATTTGCAGCCAATGCTGACACAGCAAAAATCAACTGTGAAAAATTTGGTTGCAGACGATTTACCATCAGTGATAGCCGATCAGGCTCAACTGCAAAAAGTTTTTGTCAACTTATTAACTTATAGTTGGCAACACAATCCACCAGGAGTCAAGTTTACCCTCAAAGCCACAGTTGAGACAGGAAGGATTCGCTTACAGATTCAAGATGACGGCGTGAGTATGAGTAAATTGGAGTGCGATCGCCTCTTCGATTTGTATGTACGCGCACCGCAAGCCCCATGTTCCACAAGAATTGGCTTAAAAATGTATCTTTGCCGGCAAATTATTAAAGCACATGGTGGTGAAATTGGCGTTAGTTGCAACCGGAAACGCGGTTTAACCTTTTACTTCACATTACCTCTAGCAATCTCGTCTTAAGATAAGAAGTATCTGATTGAGTTGTTTGGAATTTCTGAGGTGATGAATACAGATCATCCGCAGTCCAAGTTAAATAAGAGGGTGCGATGCCAAAAATGAAGAAGGCAAAAGCCTTGCTTGCTGTGGGAAGATTTGGTCAGAGGTTAAAGGCAACTGTCTTTAGAACAGTACAAAAGTCTTGGAAAAAAGCTTCTGTCTTCACCAGTTCTCTACCGAGTTATGCTATCGCATCAAATTACGAAGCTTGGCGCGATCGCTTTTTATGGCAGAGATTACATCTGGCGTTGTGGGTTGCGATCGTCTTAGTCTTGACTTTTGCCTTCCGAGATATTTACGATGCCTTATTTCACCTCAAGGAGTTGGCACAAATTCCCAAGGAAGCCAAACGCCTTTTTTTTGTCCTGTATGCTGCGATGGTGCTGAGTTTATTGAGCTGTTTGGCTATCCATAAAACTCAATTCGGTCGTCGTTATCCAGGGTTTGTGTTTCTTGGCTTAGGCTGGTCGATAACTATTGTCGAACAAATTTGGGCAACACTCAACAATTTCGCTCTACCAGATATTTTCGCTTGGTTCGTGATGTTCCTCAGCCAAGCCACCCTCATCCCGGTACGCTTTCCCTTACATCTTGTGTCTCAACTGGGTGTACTGATATATTATTTTGGCGTGAATACAGCACTGGGACTCAAGCAACCGCCACCGGATAGTAATAAGCCAATTTACAGTGTAACGATGAGCTTAGCTCTGTTTTGGTTCTGTTTTATCTGTAATTTTGGCGTTTATCTGTATGATCGTTTGCAACGTTCTGAATTTTTTGCCCACAAAGAACTGGAGACAGCATATCAGAAACTAGGAGCGACAGAAGAAAAATATCGCAGCATTTTTGAAAACGCAGTCGAAGGGATTTTCCAAAGTACACCAGATGGACGTTACATTACGGCAAATCCGGCGCTCGCACGTGTTTATGGATATTCTTTTCCAGAAGAACTCACCGCAAACTTGACTGATATTGAAAATCAACTGTATGTTGATCCCAATCGTCGTACAGAGTTCATGCGCTTAATTGAAGAGCATGGCAGCGTGTCCGAATTTGAATCTCAAATATATCGTAAAGACGGCAGTATTGTCTGGATTTCCGAAAAAGCATACGCAGTGCGTGATCAAAACGGAAAACTTCTTTACTACGAAGGAGTGATTTCAGATATTACCAAGCGCAAGCAAGTGGAAGAAGCCCTACAGGAACAATTAAATTTTTTACAAGTATTAGTTAATACGATTCCTACCCCTGTGTTCTATCAGAATGCTCAAGGTTTATATGTTGGGTGTAATAAAGCTTTTGAAGAAGACTTAGGTTTGAGTCAAAACCAGATTCTGGGGAAGACAGTGTATGAAATTGCACCAGAAGAGTTAGCTGAGAAATACCATCAAGCGGATAAAGAACTATTAGAACAAGGGGGAGTTCAAACTTCTGAAGGCTCTGTTATTTATAAGGATAACACAAAGCATGATGTCATTTTTTATAAAGCAACTTTTTCCAAAGCAGATGGAACGCTTGGCGGTTTGGTGGGAGTGATTTTGGATATCAGCCAACGCAAACGGACTGAGGAAGCATTACGAGTCTTTTTCCATGCAGTTTCCCATGACTTACGCAACCCAGTATTGGGAACTTTGATGGTGCTGAAAAACTTGCTTTCTCATCCAGAAGAAAAAATATTGCTTCCTCGGTCAATTTTAGAGCGGATGGTGCAAAGTAGCGATCGCCAATTGAACTTAATTAACTCGTTGATGGAAGCTCATGTTAGCGAAGTGCAAGGTATTGTTTTGCAACGCCAAACTCTACAATTGCACACAGTGGTGGAAGCTGCGATTGCAGATTTAGAGCCAATGTTGAAAGAAAATCAAGCTTTCCTAACAAATTTAGTTTCACCTGATTTACCCTCAGTTAATGCTGATTCTACACAACTGTGGCGAGTGTATTCTAACTTAATTGTTAATGCTGTTAAACATAATCCCCCTGGATTAAGTATTACTCTTGATGCGATCGCCCTGGGTGATAAGGTATGTTGCACTGTTGCTGATAATGGTGTTGGTATGAGTCAGCAGCAGAGTCAGCATCTATTTGATCTTTATTTTCGGGGTAATAATGTTCGCAATTCTTTAAGTTTAGGATTGGGGCTGTATCTGTGTCGGCAAATTATTACCGCACACGGTGGGGAAATTGGTGTGAAAAGTGATTTGGGAAAAGGGGCGACTTTTTGGTTTACTTTGCCGTTAGAGGATAAGTAATATCATGTCCGATAATATCGTAATTATATAGAGGGCGGAACTCAGATGTCAGTAAGAGGTATCTTTAACTACAAAAAAAAAAGAAGATCAAGCCTGTAACAGGCGATCGGCTGTTAAGCCAGTAAT
>NZ_JABXYX010000001.1 GCF_017982655.1 Brasilonema sp. CT11
CATTCTCCCAAACCCCGAGGAAATTCAACAGGGAGGCTGACTGGTCAAACTCAAGTAAAACGACCTAAGCACCCTGTCGTCAAGAAAGGAAAAAAATCGAACAACCCACAAAAACAAGCTGCGTAATTTTTCTGGTTATACAGTTGTTTGACTCAGCATACGAGCAAGGCTGAGGTAGAAAAGTTTATATTCTTTTATTATTCGCGTACCTTATTCGCGAACACATTTTTTTGTCCAAAGTCCAATTAATAGAAACACTAGAAAAAAATATCCACAAACAAAAGGCGATTCGCGGGAGAATACAAAAAGTTTTCAGACAGATGTTTGAGAATATTTGTCAGGCTATTGAGCAACTAGATGGTGAAAGATTTATCGAACAGCCTTGGATCCGTGACAGAAACGGTATCTGGATAGCTGGCGAGAATAGTGAGAATACAATATATGTTGATCGGGCTTTGCACAATGGCAACGTTTTTGAAAAGGTGGGAGTTAATTACGTAGCGATAGAGGGTGAACTACCTCCTGGAATGACCTTCCACAAGTCAGGTGCTCTCACGACAGAAGAAGTAGATCGGATGACTGGCGACAAAGGCACTCCCTTCTTCGCCACAGGTACTAGCTTTGTTATCCATCCTTATAACCCGATGGTACCTATCGCTCATGTCAACTACCGCTATTTTCAAATTGGTGATGGTACACAGCCAGGTTACTGGTGGTTTGGCGGTGGTGCGGATCTCACACCAGCGTACCTCTTTGAGGAAGATGCAGTTCATTTTCATAACATGCATAAAGAAGTTTGCGATAAGCACGATCCCTCCTACTACCCACGCTTTAAAAAGTGGTGTGATGAATACTTCCATGTATCACATCGTGGTGAAAGTCGAGGCATAGGTGGAATTTTCTTCGACCATCTCAATGACCGCAGCGTACAAGAACTGCTTGCGTTTGTCACAGATTGCACCGAAGCGTTCGTTCCTGCCTATCTACCGATTGTGGATAGACGTAAGGATATGGTCTTTACAGAGGAGAACAAGTACTGGCAGCGTATTGTTCGTGGGCGCTACGTGGAGTTTATTCTGACGTCTGACCGTGGTGCTCGCTTCGGTCTGGCAAGGGGCATGGTTCATCAGCAGAGTGTTTTCAACTGCATGCCTCCAGCAGCCTCTTGGCAATATGACGACCAACCCGCCTCAGGCAGTAAAGAGGCAATGCTGAGAGAAGTGCTGAAAAATCCTCGACAGTGGGTGTAGATTTATTTAACCAATATAGGCATGAGTAATATGCGAGGAATACAACTGCTGAACGTCAAGCGATCGCAAGCCAAAACCAAAAACTACAAAAAGCTGTTGCAGGAAATGGGAAACAACGTTGTTTTTCTGACAGAACGATACAGGCTTATGATGAACGAGTTTGAAATCGACATTGTATTAGCTTGCTGTGATGCTCTCAAATATTTTCTATTTGTGCTCGTTGTGCTTTACATATGTGCAATCTGGTAAAGTTTATCGGCAAAGCTAGTTGCTGTTGATGATAACTACAGAAAAAGGGAGAACTGAAAATGGAAGACACGATGGATAAGATGGGTGCAGGCGATTTACGGATGGAAGATATCCTGAACATAAATGAATCAAAAGCTTTAAATTTGTTCAGGAATAGGTTTATAAGATACAAAAAGCTGGCAGCAGAAATAGGAGATAAAGCTGCTTTTGAAAAAATCATGGAAAAATATCCTGAACAGCAGAAGGCATTGATGGGTGCTTTCATTGATAACGCCTCCCTAGCCGAAGGCTTCAAGAAACCGATTCCTCTGCTGCGACTGATGGGCTTCATCACAGAGATAGTAGATATTTCTCAGAATGGATGTGATGCTACACTTGAAATTCAAAGGGTTTGTCCAGCTTTGTCCATCGCTAAAGAGTATGGTTTCGAGACCCCCTGTTATCTCCTCTGTGAGATGGAACAAGAAGCCGCTAGAAGAGCTTTCCCTGGGATGAAGGCTTCAATTCTCAGTAAACAAGCTGAAGGTGACTGTGTGTGTGTATTTAAGTATGAAAGACCAACTCAAACGGTGACCAAATCAACGAAAAATACACAAAGTATTTTTTCCAAAATAATAAATCTAGTTCAAGTAGTTCCCATTCTTATCCAGATTGGTATCAAGAAGCTTAAGATGCGTTTCTCGAATTAAGAGGCTTTTGCACTGTGAGAATAAGTCATGTGTAAGTCAGTCTTGATCCATACTCATAACTAGGCAAAGAAAGGTTGTTTCTATGAACAGCGTTATCTCAGATCTAAAACAAATTATTGAAGGTGAAGTTAGCGGCATAGAAGAAGATTTAGTAGCAGTTTCTCAAGATTTTGGCGGCATTATTCAAAAACAGCCTCAGGTTGTTGTTCGTCCTCAAAATTCCACTGACGTTGCTAAAGCAGTCAAGTATGCTGCGGATAAAGAGTTAACGATTTCTTCACGGGCTGCGGGACATACGTCTAGTGGTCAATCTTTGAACCAAGGCGGAATCCTTCTAGATATGAGGAGTCTCAATCAAATTCACGAGTTTCGCCCAGATTACTTGTGGTTCAAAGCTGATGCCGGTGTTACTTGGAAGAAGGTAGTTGATGTTTCAATCCCACATGGCGTGATTCCTCCTGTCCTCACCAATAACTTTGAGGTAACCATAGGAGGAACCCATTGTGCAGGTGGTTTGGGGCGGAACTCCTTTCGTTATGGATCGCAAGCTGATAATTGTCTAGCTCTGGAAGTTGTAACCGGAACAGGAGATCTAGTTTGGTGTACGCCAGAACAGAACAGCGAACTTTTTCATCACGTTCTTTGCGGTTATGGTCAGTTCGGCATCATTACTCAGATACAGCATCGACTCAAAAAATACCGCCCTTTCACCCGCACCTATTTCCTTTGCTATGACGACTTAGATCTCCTATTGAATGACGAGCGTTTTTTGGTACTAGAAGACCGTATCGATGGTTTGCTATCTCTATTCTCCCCATGTATAATGGGAGTATCGAGGACAGGGGTAAATGGAATACAACCTCTAATTAAGTGGTTTTATAGGATGCAGATTACCCTGGAGGTGGACTCTGCAAACGACATTAATGAGGAAGAACTTCTTTCCAGTTTAAATTTCTATCGCCACATCCACACTGAAGACCTTATCTTTGACAAGTTTATCCAACCAATAGCAGAGATACCTCATCCTGTAGGCACTGCTAACCCCTGGATAGACGTGCTTTTGCCAGGGTCGGTAGCAAAACAATATATCGAAACCGCTCTCAAGCGCATACCTTCTTTTATTGACTTTAGGAATACACCCGTGGGTTCCTTTTGTATGGTTTCTCCCAATACCAACATGCCCATGTTTCCTTTGCCTGAAGAAGAGTTTATTCTTGGGTTTGGAATGTATCCCACTGTCCCTAAGTCTCAGCTTCAACCTGTTTTAGAACAAGTAAATCTATTGACTGACCTTGGTTTCCAAATGGGTGGTAAAAGGTATCTGGCTAGTTGGGTAGAATTTGACCTTACACGATGGAAACTTCAGTATGGTGATTACTGGATCAAAGTCAATGAGATGAAAAGGAAATACGACCCCAAGGGGATACTGAACCCTGGCTTTTTCCAGTACGAACGGATTGGACATCCAGAAATGGATAAACAGCAAACCCAGATCACTCAAGGTGTTACCAATGAACTTCAGGTCGCGATATAAGTAGCTTTTCTATGTCGCAGACATTAACTAAATTCGTATTAGATCTAACTGAGAAGAGGAGAAACTTCAAGGGAGAAACATGAATATTGCAGTTGTAGGTCTTAGCCACAAGACCGCTCCAGTTGAAATTCGTGAAAAGCTGAGCATTCCAGAGGAGCAAATTGAAAACGCGATCGCTCTTCTATGTAGTTATCCCCACATAGAAGAAGCTGCAATTCTTAGCACCTGCAACCGTCTAGAGATATATACTGTCGTCACACAGACAGATCTAGCAACTCAGGAGGTAGCTCAGTTTCTGTCTGATCATAGTAAATTGCCTTTCCATGATCTATATCAACACCTGTTTATTCTGCTCCAGCAAGATGCTGTTAGGCATTTAATGCAAGTTGCTTCAGGTCTAGACAGTCTGGTGATAGGGGAAGGACAAATTCTAGCTCAGGTCAAACACGCCTACAAATTAGGTCAGCAATACAATGGCACCGGACGCATCCTCAATCAGTTGTTCAAGCAAGCTATTACCGCAGCAAAGCGGGTGAGAACAGAGACCTCGATTGGTACAGGTGCTGTCTCGATTAGTTCTGCTGCGGTAGAGCTAGCCCAAATCAAATTACAGAATTTATCGAACTGCCGAGTAACGATTGTGGGCGCTGGTAACATGGCTCGGCGGTTAGTGCAACATCTATTAGCTAAAGGGGTAACCCAGATTTCGATTGTAAATCGTTCTGTCGAACGGGCTAAGGAATTAGTAAATCAATTCAGTGATGCTCAACTGCAATATTATTCACTAGATGAAATGCTGTCAGTCATTACAGCCTCGAACTTAGTCTTTACCAGTACTACCTCGATAGAAATGCTGTTAAATCGAGCTAAACTGGAAGCCGCTTTAGAATTGAATCAGCCTTTGATGCTGTTCGATATATCAGTTCCTCGCAACGTTAGTGCAGATGTCAATGAGTTGGCTCACGTTCAAGTGTTCAATGTCGATGATTTGAAGATAGTCCTCACTCAGAATCAAGAAAGCCGTCGGCAAATGGTAATGGAAGCGCAAGTGCTGATAGAAGCAGAGGTAGAAGCGTTTCGTATCTGGTTGCGCTCAATAGAAACGTTTTCCACGATTAGCTGTTTACGGGAAAAAGTGGAAACAATTCGTGAGCAAGAGTTAGAAAAAGCTCTGTCGCGTCTCGGGTCTGAATTTGCCACAAAACATCAAAAAGCTATTGAAGCTCTCACTCGGGGTATTGTCAACAAAATTCTCCACGAACCAATGATGCAACTGCGGACACAGCAGGATCTGGAAGCGCAACGCCTTGCTCTACGAACTCTGCAAATGTTGTTTAATCTGGAAACGCAAGAGCAAGGCTTTGTTACCAAAACTTCCTCCAAGATTTGATTCAACCGTATATTATAGCGCCATATTATAGCGCCGACTTGTTAATCGAGATTGACCGAGACAATACAACCCGCGCAAGAAAAAAGCATTGCTCAGCTTGACTAGCACGACTTGTTCAGGACTCACCCTGAATCAAGGACAAAGCAATTCATTTATCGCAATAGTAGGAGCTAAGAATGTTAAAGAACTTTTGGTATGCTTGTGAATTCAGTTTAGTCGTCACTAATAAGCCCAAGCAAATAGTGATGTTAAATCAAAGATTTGTTCTCTACCGAAACTCCCAAGGACAAGTCGTAGCACTCAAAGATCAGTGTCCTCATCGCGGTGCTGCTCTTTCTTTGGGCTGGGTTGAAGATGACTCTATCCGTTGTCCCTATCATGGATGGAAATTCCATGCTGATGGCAAATGCATTGACATCCCTGCCAATGCACCGGAGGTGCCTATCCCCAAAAAAGCTCGTGTAGATACTTACCCAGTACAGGAGAAATATGGTTTTGTCTGGCTGTTTTATGGGGACTTACCAGAAGCAGAACGTCCGCCAATTCCACCCCTTCCAGAATTTGAAGACCCGACTTGGCATCGTTGTTTCTTAGACTTTCAAGTCAATACTCACTATACTCGGGTTTTGGAAAATTCTATTGACATATCCCATTTGCCTATAGTCCATGCTAATTCTTTTGGCGCAGGATTCCGACAAAACCAAAGGGTTGAAGATTATGAGATTCAAGAGGAGCCTTGGGGCATAAGTGCCACATGTACATACAAAAATTACACTAAGCCCAAAGGTTTTTTTCGTCACTTCTTCCGCAAAGAACGCACAGATGTAGAGACAAAATTCACATTCTATTTGCCTAACATTACTAAAGTTGCGAGTGGCTCTGGTAATATCAAGATTATAAACTATGCTATTCATTTTCCTGTTGATAACAACACGACTATCAGTAAACGAATTCTTTTCCGCAGCTTCTTACCCTACTCTTGGATGGATAGCAAATTCCTCAAGTATTACACAACGATTTACGCGGAAGATAGCATGGTTAGTGAATCACAATATCCTAAAGTTGTACCTGCTAGCTTGTCAGATGAAATCCATGTTGCTTCTGATGCCTTGCAAATTGCTTATCGCAAGCTCCGCCAAAAATATCTGACGATGGGCTGGGGTCTGGAACCTGATCAAAGCCAATCAGACAATTTGAACGTAAATCCAGCGCTACCTTCTTCCGCCTCGTTGGTGAACTAGATTCATATCTCCTACGTGTTGCATTCACAAAGGTAATTTTTTGTCTTTTACTTCACCTTTTATTTTTCTATCTCTATCTCTATCTCGTTGATTTCATTAGTTCAACTTGTGAATGCAATTTGCTATCAAATAGCCTAGTCAACTTTTCTAAAAATTAGGAGTGAAGAATGTTAAAAAACTTTTGGCATGCTTGTGAATTCAGTTCAGCCGTCACCAATAAGCCCAAGCAAATAGTGATGTTAAATCAGAGGTTTGTCCTCTACCGCAACTCTCAAGGACAAGTGGTAGCACTCAAAGACCAGTGTCCTCATCGCGGTGCTGCTCTCTCTCTGGGCTGGGTAAAAGATGACTCTATCCGTTGTCCCTATCATGGATGGAAATTTCAAGCTGATGGTAAATGCACTCACATCCCTGCCAATGCACCCGGAACGGCTATCCCCAAAAAAGCTTGCGTAGATACTTACCCAGTGCAGGAAAAATATGGTTTTGTCTGGCTGTTTTATGGGGACTTACCAGAAGCAGAACGCCATCCCTTGCCAACTATTCCAGAATACGTATTCTCGAATTTGCATCCCGTTGAGTATGAGTGTACAGAAAATGCTAACTACGCTCGTGTGATGGAAGCCAATATGGACTTTGCCCATGTTATTGCTGTCCATAAAAAATCCTTTGGTCAGAGAATCCCAGTACACAAAACTATTGAGTATCAAGTCGAGGAAGATAATTGGAGTGGAGTTGCCACGGTGATTTACGAATCTTTGGGTAACTCGAAAAGTTTCTTGAACTTTTTACTTGGTGGACGCCCACAACTAACTACAAGATTGAGCTTTTTCTTGCCCAACTTTACCTTATCTGAAATTAGCATTGGCAGAGATGGATCGTTTGATATTAAGCTTAATGTCTTAATCGCTCATCTTCCTATTGATGAGACTACTACTGTTATCAAACGTGCTTTTTATCGCAACGTTCTAACTTTACCTTGGTTAGATGGTTTTTTCAAAAAGCTTGACTATAAACTTGCCGAAGAAGATGCATTGGTAGTTTCCTCTTTATACTCTCAACCAATGCCTAAAATCTCACAAGAACTTCACGTCGCTGCTGACGCTTTGGCTCTTGCTTATCGCAAGCTTCGCCAAAAATATTTAGCGAAGGGCTGGGAGCTTCAGTCTAATATGAGTCAATTAGACAACCTGAATGAACATCAAGCCCAAGCTTCTTCCACTTCTGTCATGAACAGTTGTGTTACAAAAACTTCCTAAGGACAGAAGATTTATATCAATCAAATTTGTTTATGCAGTGAATCTGTCAGAGCTAGTAGCTGGGCTAATCTTTTTTGTCCAAAGTCCAATATTACTTCAATCATGGTCTCTCTTGTCTCCAAAGTAAATAATTACTGTTGCAATTTGCGACGAGACATGGTGTTATATTCCGGCAACGTTGTTTAGAGCTTCATCAGTCAATTTAGGCTGATGAATTGTCATATTTCATAACGACAATCATGAGTTCAAAATCCTCCTAACATCTAGCCAGTTATGGTGCCAAAATGGCACTCCTATAGCGCACTCTCGCCATGACCTTGAAAAGCATAAGGAGAAGTACGAGGTTTGTAAGCTCCTCCTCGTAGAAACTGTGCGCTTGCAGATCTTACAGCGATCGCAGTTTCTACAATCATTTCTTCGTTTTCGACAGAACAGGGTCCGGCTACTACCACCATGTAGTGTGACTTGAGCTTGAGCAGTCAAAAATGTTTGATTCACTGGTCATCAAAGTCACCTCTGCTTACTTCTCGCTTTTCTGCCCAGAGTTTTATGCAAAAACTCCTATTTCTTAACAAAACTTTATAAATTAGTTAGAGTTTATACGTCTAATTGCGAAAAATCTATGCGTGTAAGCAAATTTATACGTTAGTTCTTAGCTGCGACTCAAAATGTAAAGAATTGTCAAAAAATACAGTTGTTTTGCGTAAAATGTCTCAAACGAGTGCGAGAAGGAGTTAGAGGTTCACTTCAGCTCTTGAACAAGATTTGGAGTTTCAAGTAATGACCAGAGATGAACTTGATTCGTATCTGCTACAGCTTGCTTGTGTTGCACAGCGACACCCGCCGCATTCTCAGGAACGGCAAATCGCCTTAACAAAGCTAATTCACAACATTGTGCGCTTTGGCAATCTTTGGTATCCATCCAAAAATCAATTTTTCAGCAATGTTCAAGATATTTACAATGAAGCACGTCAGGAACTTTTCCTTTATACTTGTCAAAATATTGACAAGTACGACCCGGAACGCGGTACGGTTTTGGTATGGGTCAATGTTCTTTTGGAACGACGATTTTTTAAAGATACTCTTCGTAAAAACCTAAGTCATTCTTCTGTAACAAAAATGACCATTACTGATCTAGACAATTTTGTCTTACCTGATGAATCAAAAGACCTCACAGAAATCGTTAAGGAATGTATAGAATCAGACCCAGAGGACATTTTTAAAAATGAGTATATAGATAAATGTCCCCAAGCAACGTTTCAAGTATTAGCTATGCTCAGAATGTCTGGGAAATCATGGAAAGAGATTTCAGCAGAATTTGACATGAAAGTTCCTACAGTCAGCAGCTTTTATTACAGATGTATAAAAAAGCTTTCTCCTAAGTTAAAAGAATACTGTGAAAATCAGGTAGATTAAGGAATAGGTGTACAAATGAGAGGAAATTTATCAGAATCTTTAACCTTTACGGTACCGATAAGCTTAGATGCTCACGCACTTGCAGAACGTTTCCGAAACAAACATAGGAATCCTCAGAAAGCCAAACAGGTTTATCTGAATACTTTGGCAGTATTTGCTGTTCAATTTTATTTGCATTGTATGGGAATTAAAACTTCTTGGCAAGGAAGTTTAAGTTGGAACTCTCTCATACAAACTCTTATGGATATTGCTGATTTAGAAGTTATTGGTTTCGGGAAAATAGAATGTTTTACGGTGTTACCTAACGAGCAAGTTATTCATATTCTACCAGAAGTTTCCTCAGATAGAATTGGCTATGTAGCTGTACAATTTGAGGAATCACTTGAAGAAGCAACACTACTGGGATTTGTTAAAACAGTTCCCGATAGCGGTGAGTTACTTCTAAGCCGGTTGAGTTCCCTTGAAGATTTCCTTATACACCTGAACCAACTTATTGATAGCAAAGTGTGGCACAAGAGTGCCATAAAAGTTGAACAGCCAACTCACTTGAGCCAGTGGTTCATGAATATTGTTGATGCTGGTTGGCAAACTATAGAATCGCTTTTGAATCCGCAACAATCAGAACTAGTTTTTAGATTTAGAGGAACTGAACACACTTTAGTTCACCCAGAAAATTCAACATCTAGTCTACAGAAAGGTAAACTGCTGGACTTAGGACAAGATTTAAAAAGTCAAATCATCGCTTTAGTGGTAGGACTGCTCCCAGTCTCAAGAGAAGAAATAAACATCGGTGTCAAAGTGTACCCAACTGGCGGTCAAATTTACTTGCCAGAAGAACTTGAACTTATAGTATTGGATTCAGCAGGGATACCCGTGATGCAGGCAATCGCGAGAAACACAAAGAGTATTCAATTAAACTTTAGTAGCGAAATTGGAGAACGTTTTAGTGTTAAAGTTGCTTTAGGTAATGTCAGCTTTACAGAGCTTTTTCTAACCTAAAGATCACTAAACCAAATGACTTGTGCTTTTTGCAAGAACTATGTTTAAATTATTAAGGATTTGACGAAGTGTAAAAAAACTGACTATTTTTTAATGTTATTTTGAAACTTCAAAATCCCAAATTTCAAATGGGTCTATGGCGAAGTTAGTTGTTCTTAAATTAGATGGTGATTTAGAACACCAGGGATTTCGGGGGACGCTGGAGATTGGCTCAGATTGTGCTCCCCCAGAAATAGAAATCTCTGGCAAATTACCACCATGTCCCGACTTGGCTACCTACCTGTGCCAGTGGCAACACAGATATCGCAGTTTGGGGATGCCAAATCGCATCAAGCCACAAGAAATTATTTACGATGGTTCTATCACAACGCGAATTTCAGAATGCTGCCAAAAAGCTAAAGTATTAATTGACTGCTTACAAAGATGGTTTGACTCGGAAGAATTTCGCTGTATAAACAACACACTACGCGAAGAATTAAAACGAAACGAAGCTATTCGAGTCTTAATTCGCACAGATAATCTGAAATTACAGAGAATCCCCTGGCATTTGTGGGATTTCTTTGGTAGATACTCGTTAGCAGAATTTGCCTTAACTACAACAGCATCACAAACCCCTCCAAAACCACCACGTAAACCCAAAGTAAGAGTTTTGGCGATTCTGGGAAATAGTAATGGAATTGATGTTCAAGTAGACCGTCAATTGTTAGAAAATTTACCAAATGCCGAAACAGTTTTTCTGGTAGAACCGCAGCGCAAAGAGTTAAACAATTACCTTTGGCAGCAGTGGGATATTCTATTTTTCGCGGGACATAGTGAAACTGCTGATAATACAGGTCGTATTTATATTAATAAAACTGATAGCTTAACAATAGAAGAGTTAGAGTTTGGTTTAAAAAGAGCGATCGCACAAGGTTTACAGCTAGCAATTTTTAACTCCTGTGATGGTTTAGGATTAGGACGGCAGTTAGCTTCTTTAAATATCCCGCAAATGATTGTCATGCGGGAACCCGTACCAGATGAGGTAGCACAGGAATTTTTAAAGCATTTTCTTAAAGCTTTTTCGGGTGGTAAGTCTTTATATCTGGCTTCACGGGAAGCAAGAGAAAAGTTGCAAGGCTTGGAGGATAAATTTCCGAATGCGACTTGGCTACCAGTCTTGATCCAAAATCCCAGAGTTGTCCCCCCTACATGGAAAGAATTAAGCACTCAAAAAAGCGATTCATTACGTCAAATTCTGACTGTGCTTATGGCGAGTGTGCTTGTCACAAGTATAGTCATGGGAGTGCGCTATTTCGGAATGCTACAACCTTGGGAATTGCAAGCTTACGACCATCTTATGCAACTGCGACCCCGAATTGAAAGCTCAGATCCACGTCTAATGATAGTTACTGTTGATGAAGCAGATATTCGTTATCAGAACCAGAAGGGGATGAAAAGGACAGGATCGCTTTCGGATGAAGCACTGACTCAACTGTTGCAAAAACTTGAGCAGTATCAACCAACAACTATCGGTATAGATATTTATCGCGATTTCTCTGTAGATTCCAGTTATCCAGATTTAATCACTCGCCTAAAGCAGGATGATCGTATTTTTGCGGTGTGCAAAATTCCTGCTGGTTCTGATGACGCACCTGATGGTATTCATCCCCCGTACGAAGTTCCAACAGAACGCCAGGGCTTTAGTGATTTTGTGGCAGATGAAGATGAAGTCGCACGTCGCCAGTTATTGTATCTCACCCCTCCAGCAAAGTCTCCCTGTACGGCGGAGAATGCTTTGAGCCTTCAGCTGGCACGTTACTATTTACTGAAAAAAGGTATCCAAGCAAATATAACTCGACAAGGAAACTTAAAAATTGGCAAGGTTTTGTTTAAACCATTAAAGGAACACACTAGCGGTTACCAAGCGGTGGATGCATCAGCCGGATATCAAGTGCTGCTAAATTATCGTTCGCTACGGACTCAGGAAAAGATTGCTGAGACTGTATCTCTAAGAGATATCCTTAATAACAATAACCAAATTAACTCTGAGTTATTAAAAAATCGTATTGTCCTTATTGGCGTTACAGCCCCAAGCACTGCTGATTATTGGAAAACTCCCTTTCAGAAAAAGAAAATACCAGGAGTGTTCGTGCATGCGCATATTGTCAGCCATATTCTCAGTGCTGTTGAAGATGGTAAACAAGTGTTGTGGTGGTGGTCTGGGTGGGTGGAAGTACTTTGGGTTTGGATATGGTCGTTGGTAGGAGGAATGATAGCTAGGCGCTACTCAAAGCCACTGTACCTTGGATTGGCAGTAGCAGGAGCGCTATTAACATTATTTGCAATTTGTTTTGGTATCTTTACAGAAGCTGGGTGGATACCACTTGTCCCGCCAGCATTAGCATTGGTATTGACAGCTACCCTAGTTGTGTGGAAAATACGAGGATAAAATTCCGAAATACAAGGATGACGTGATGATGTTATTAATAACATCAAACATTTGAAGACTTCAATTATGAAACTTGCTGGCGTTATCCCTATGATAGTCTTTTGTGTTGCGAGTAACTCTCCACAAGTGCAACCACAGGTTGCTCAATCAGTCAAGAATCGTATTGCTAATACACAAAACCGCCTTGATAAATTGAACTTTCCACGTACCGGCGCACCCACTGGTCGCCGTCAAGGAGGAGCAAGCCGTAATGGCTGTCCAGACTTGAAACAGCCCGTGAGTGCATTAGTTCCAGGTGAGGGAACTGTCAATGAATCGATATCTTTCTTAACAATAACAGTCTCCGAGTATCCAACCTTTTGGGTTTATCTACCTGAGTTACCCACGAACTTGCGTTCTGGAGAGTTTATATTTCAGGACGAGAGGGGTAAAAATATCTACAAGACACCTTTGAAGCTGCCTGATAGGTCTGGTATTATTGGCATGACTTTGCCACAAAATCCGCAATATGCCCTCAAGCAAGACAATAAGTATCAATGGTACTTCAAAGTATATTGTGGCAACCCGGAAAACACATCTGATTATTATTACGTTAAAGCATGGGTGCAAAAAGTCGCGCTTACCCCGAACCTTGAAAGTCAGTTAAAGGTGGCAAAACCAAAAGAATACACTGCTTATGCTGCTAATCAAATTTGGCAGGATGCTTTAACTAATTTAGCTGATATGCGTCGTACTAATTCAGGTTCGTCGGTACTTGCGCAAGACTGGACTAATTTGTTAAAAGCTGTTGGTTTGGAAGAGTTTGCTACTGCGCCGATTGTTGGGCGTTATGGTTTGGAAAGATAATTGCTTCGGCTCCCGTTATGCTATGGATAAACAGAGGTTGAGAATAGTGAGTTAATTGCCGCTAGTTCAATTAAGTAAGTCGGCGTAAAAATTTAAAGGTATGTCATTGCGAGTGGAACGAAGTGAAACGAAGCAATCGCAAGGATTTTGTGGATTTTACATTCTGTTACATAGTTCGATTTATTTGTGCTGACTTACTTACCACTGACTTTTTACTTGGTGTGATGCTTTCCGCAATGTCAAATTGTTGGGCGGAAGTTTTCTTATTAGTTATTTGATAAAGTTTTGTTAAAAAATAGGAGTTTTTGCATAAAACTCGTACCTCAGAAACCGAGAAGAAGACAGATGTTACTTTGAGCACCACTAAATATGCTTTACTTTATACTGGTGCAGCAGAATCGTTGTTGTGCAACTGAAACGCTTGAGGAGATGCAATGTCCGGGATGAGTATTCGCTGGGGCGCTTTGTTAGGAATTACGCTAGGTGGTATCAGCGCTTTGTCTGCAAATTGTGCTCTTGCCCAAATCATTCCAGACGGCACTTTACCTAATAACTCGAATGTCACACAGTCGGGGAACACCAGCGTTATCACTGGAGGAACGCAAGCGGGAAGCAACTTGTTCCACAGCTTTAGGGAGTTTTCTGTTCGTGGTGGTGACACTGCTTTCTTCAATAACGCTCTTGGTATTCAAAATATCATCAGCAGAGTAACGGGTAGCGAAATATCTAACATTAATGGGTTAATCAAAGCAAACGGCACTGCAAACTTGTTTCTGATAAATCCCAACGGCATTATATTTGGTCAAAATGCGCGGTTGGATATTGGTGGTTCGTTTGTGGCGACTACAGCTAGTGCTCTAGCTTTTGGCAATCAAGGTTTTTTTAGTGCTACCAATCCGAATACACCACAACTGTTGACGATCAATCCTTCTGCATTTCTATTTAACCAAATTCGTGCCGCATCTATCCAAAATAACTCAATAGCGGACTCCGGCTTAAATCCATCTTCTGAGTTTACAGCAACGGGTTTGCGCGTACCAGATGGCAAGAGTTTGCTGTTGGTAGGCGGTGATATCAATATGGATGGTGGAGGATTATTTGCTTTTGGTGGACGAGTCGAGTTAGGTGGGTTAGCTGGTGCAGGAACAGTTGGGTTGAATGCAGATGGTAATAATCTGAGTTTGAGTTTTCCCAATAGTGTAGAAAGAAGTGATGTTTTCCTTAGCAATGGCGCTGTTGTAAATGTTCGTGCTGGCAATGGTGGAAGTATCGCGGTAAATACGCGGAATTTAGCGATGACAGCAGAGAGTTTCCTGTATGCAGGGATAGAGAGTGGACTGGGTTCTAATAATAGTAAGGCGGGAAATATTTCGGTTAATGCCACTGGAGCAATAAAGCTTAACAATGGGAGTCAAATTGCTAATAATGTGCGAGCAAAAGCAAATGGACAGGGAGGCGATGTCAATATTAGTGCTAGCACGTTGCAAATTTCGGGTGGGGCACAGGTAAGTGCTAGTACATCTGGTGCGGGCAAAGGGGGAAATTTGAGAGTTGATGCCCAAGATGTGCAACTGATAGGTAGAAGCGCTGATGGTCGGTTTGCCAGTGCCTTGGCTGCTTTCGCACAGCCAAACTCAACAGGGGATGCAGGAGATTTGATTATTAAAACTAATACCTTGCTAGTGCGAAATGGGGCACAGGTGGGTGCTGGTACATTTGGTGCGGGCAAGGGGGGTTCTTTGAGGGTTGATGCCCAAGATGTGCAACTGATTGGGACAGGCGCTGATGGTCAATCTGCTAGTGGCTTGTTTGCTTCTGCGGACCAAAACTCAACAGGGGATGCGGGAGATTTGATTATTAAAACTAATACCTTGCTAGCGCGAGATGGGGCACAAATGAGTGCTAGTACATATGGTTCGGGCAAGGGAGGTTCTTTGAGGGTTGATGCCCAAGATGTGCAACTGATTGGGACAGGCGCTAATAGTCGGTTTGCCAGTGCTTTGGGTGCTTCCGCACAGCCAAACTCAACAGGGAATGCGGGAGATCTTGCGATCCGAACTAATACCTTGCTAGTGCGAGATGGAGCACAGGTGGGTGCTGGTACATCTGGTGCGGGCAAGGGGGGTTCTTTGAGGGTTGATGCCCAAGACGTGCAACTGATAGGTAGAAGCGCCGATGGTCGCTCTGCCAGTAGCTTATTTGTCTCCGCAGACCAAAACTTAGTAGGGGATGCGGGAGATCTTACGATCCGAACTAATACCTTGCTAGTGCGAGATGGGGCACAGGTGGGTGCTGGTACATTTGGTGCGGGCAAGGGGGGTTCTTTGAGGGTTGATGCCCAAGACGTGCAACTGATTGGGACAGGCGCTGATGGTGAGTTTCCCACTGGCTTGTTTGCTTCTGCACAGCCAAACTCAACAGGGGATGCGGGAGATCTTACGATCCGAACTAATACCTTGCTAGTGCGAGATGGGGCACAAGTAAACGCTAGTACATTGGGTGCGGGCAAAGGGGGAAATTTGAGTGTTGATGCCCAAGATGTGCAACTGATTGGTAGAAGCGTTGATAATCGGTTTGGTAGTGGCTTGTATACTTCTGCAACTCGAAACTCAACAGGGGATGCGGGAGATCTTACGGTCAGAACTAATACCTTACTCGTTCAAGATGGGGCTGCAGTAACCGTGCAGAGTCTCGGAACAGGAAGGGCAGGCAACATGACAGTAAATGCTCGTTCTATCCGTTTAAACAACAATGCCTTACTGACCGCCAACACACAAAGCGCTAAAGTAGACCCGAATAGGGAACAGGCGACAATTAACATTAACTCACAATATTTAATAATGAGTCGCAATAGCAATATCTTCACTAATGCAACAGGCGAAAACGTCATCGGCGGCAACATCAATATTGACACCGATTTCCTCATTGGTTTTGAAAATAGTGACATCAGCGCCAATTCTGCTAACTTCCGTGGTGGAAATGTGCGAATCAATGCGACTGGTATCTTTGGTACACAATTTCGGGATGCAGCTACTCCCAATAGTGATATCACTGCCACTGGGGGAAGTCCTGAGCTAAGTGGTACCGTGCAAATTAACACACCTGATATTGACCTCAACAGTGACTTAGTTAACTTGCCATCAGTACCAGTTGACACTAAACTTGCCCAAGGTTGCAACTCTCCCAACTACGCGAAAAGCAGTTTCATTTACACCGGACGCGGCGGCTTACCACCTAACCCCAAGGACATTCTCACACCTGACGCTGTTCAAGTAGATTGGGTGAGTCTCAACCCAAACATTGACAAGGGCAAGAGTCCATCTGTTTCCACTCCAACAAACCCCACGCCAGAACCCATAGTTGAAGCGACTGGATGGATATTCAACGCTAAAGGCGAGGTAGTCTTCACAGCTGATGCACCCACTACCACGCCTCGCAGTTCTTGGCAAACACCAGCTAAGTGCCGTACTTAAATTTTCATTTCATGAAGTTTTGTTAAGAAATAGGAGTTTTTGCATAAAACTCGTGTCTCAGAAACCGAGAAGCAGACAGAGGTACTTTGAGTGCCACTAAATGTGGTTTAATTTGTAGTAGTGCCGCATAACCATATAACGATTGTTATGCAACGCCAAACGCTTTCCGGGGAGGGGGTGCAATGTCTGGAATGATTACTCGTTGGGGTTGGTTCTTAGGTATTGCGATAAGTGGTGCGTACACTTTCTGGGCAAATTGTGTTCATGCCCAAATCACTCCAGATGGCACTCTACCTAATAACTCCAGCATCACACAAGAAGGTAATACCAGCATTATCACTGGAGGAACCCAAGCCGGAAGCAACTTGTTTCACAGTTTCAAGGAGTTCTCCGTTCAAACTGGCGGAACTGCTTTCTTTAATAATGCTGTGGATATTCAGAATATCATCAGTCGGGTAACGGGTGGCGAAGTATCAAATATTAATGGGTTAATCCGCGCTAACGGCACAGCTAACCTGTTTCTGATTAATCCCAATGGGATTATTTTTGGTCCTAATGCCAGTTTAAATATTGGAGGTTCGTTTATTGGTAGTACTGCCAGCAGTATAAATTTTGCCGATGGTACTAAATTCAGTGCCACTCCATCACTAGATAAACCTCTGTTGACGATAACCGCACCTCTTGGACTCGGTCTGGGCACAAATCCAGGGGAAATTAAGGTACAAGGACCTGGGCACGAATTTGCATATGATTCGGCTATTATCAAGTATAGTTTTGATAAAGACCCAGGAACACCCCGTCCTCGTCTTAACAGTAGCGTTCCGGGATTGGAGGTAGAGTCGGGGAAAACCTTAGCTCTGGTAGGCGGTAAAGTATCTGTTGAAGGTGGTGTTCTCAAGTCACCTGCAGGACGGATTGAAATCGGCAGTGTTGGCAGCAATGGGGCTGTGAGTCTCGTCTCGGTACCAGAAGGTTGGAAGCTGGCTTATGAAGGCGTGACCAGTTTTGCAGACATCCAGTTCTCTGGTAAATCGTTCGTGAGTACTACAGGAGTGGGCGGTGGTGACATTGCGATCGCCGGTAAAAACATCAATTTCACCGAACAGTCCATTCTACGAGCTGATACGCTTGGCGACAGAAATGGTGGAGAAATCAGCTTTGTCGGCAAAGAGATAGTTATCAATCAGTCCGACATCAGCTCTAATAGTTTCAGTTCGGGGAATACCGGACAAATAAAGCTGGTTGCTAACAACTCTATCAAGCTTGAGAATAAGGCTGGTGTGGGTACTCGCGTACAAGAAGCGGCAAAAGCTGGAGACATTACCTTACAAGCTGATTCTATTTTTATCGGTAACAACAGTGGGCTAAGCAGTAATACTGATGGTGCAGGTAACGCCGGACGGATGGAAATTAAAGCTAATTCTTTAGTGATTGAAGACCAAAATGATGTGATAAATGGTTTGAGGAACGGTACGGGGAAAGATAGCACAGGTAACGGCGGAGAAGTCAACATTAATGTCGCAGGTCCTATGGTGCTACGGGGTCCAAAAACAAGTATAGATACTTACTCTTTTGGTCAGGGTGACGCTGGAAAAATCGACATGAGCGCAGATTCTTTGCGGATTGAACGCGGAGGGACGATCATTAGTCGTACACAGGAAAATAGTACAGGTAAAGCCGGAGAAATCAACATTAATGTCGCAGGTTCTATGGTGGCAAATCAAGCAGGTATACTGACCCAAATCCTCAGGGGTAACGCTACAAAAATCAATATTACTGCAAATTCCTTGCTGATAGAAGATTCGGCAGTCAAAAGTCGTGCATTGATCACAGGTAAAGCCGGAGAAATCAACTTTAATATCGCAGGTTCATTAGTACTCATAGGTACAGGTATAGAGACTACCTACTATGGCAAGGGTGACGCTGGAAAAATCAGCATTACTGCAAATTCTTTACGGATTGAAAATGCGGAGGTCTTAAATCCAACGAATAAGACGGATATTAGCACAGGTACAGGTAACGCTGGAGAAATTAACATTAATGTTGCAGGTTCTATGGAAGTAAAAGACAACACAGCAGTTATAAGTACCGACACCTTGGACACGGGTAATGCTGGACAAATTACTGTGAGTGCTGAATCTTTGAAAATTAATCGCGGTGGAATTGTTGCAACAACCTCAGGTAGTGGCAATGCAGGAAACTTGAGTGTGCGAACAAAAACTCTGGTTATTGATAATCAAGGGAGATTGGGAGTTGAAAGTACTGGTGATGGCAATGCTGGTATTTTGAATATTGTGGCAGATACCATTCAACTTGATAATCAAAGTCAGATTAATGCAACCTCCACAACGGGTAAGGGTGGAGATGTTCGGCTACAGATAGGAAACTTACTTTTGTTGCGTGGTGGAAGTTCCATCTCCACCACTGCAGGTAATGACAACAAAGGTGGTGATGGTGGTAACATCACCATCAATGCTCCCAATGGCTTCATTGTTGCCGTTCCAAAGGAAGATAGCGACATCACCGCCAATGCTTACACAGGTTCTGGTGGCAGAGTAAACATTAAAGCCTTTGGCATCTATGGCATTCAACCTCGTCAAAATACAACTTCCCTGAGTGACATCACTGCCAGTTCAGAATTTGGCGTGGATGGTACTATACAACTCAATACACCCGAAATCGAGCTAGATAGCGGTTTGGTTAACTTACCAACAGTACCAGTTGACACCGAAGTCGCTCAAGGTTGCAACTCTCCCAACTACGCGAAAAGCAGTTTCATCATCACTGGGCGCGGCGGCTTACCACCGAACCCCAAAGATATTCTTACACCTGACGCTGTGCAAGTAGATTGGGTGAGTCTCAACCCAAACACTGACAACCGCAAGAGTTCATCTGTTTCCACAGCAACAAAGCCCACGCCAGAACCCATCGTTGAAGCGACTGGATGGGTGTTCAACGCCAAAGGCGAGGTAGTCTTCACAGCTGATGCACCCACCACCACACCTCACAGTTCTTGGCAAACACCCACTGGCTGCTGAAGATCTAAATCAAATCCTTAATATTACTGGTTCTTTTATCCTTCTTGTTGCGTTAACCAGGCTTCTAAATCAGTTAGGGCTGAAAAATCTAACAACGCCTCTCCTAACGCCTCCAATTGCTCAATGGATAATTCTCGAACTCGCTCAATTAATGATGAATCAATCTCACCAAAACGGCGATTTAGTTGACGTATAATTAGACGTTGTTCTCCTTGTTTATTTCCTTCCTGTATTGCTTGTTCTCTGTCTTGCTGATAAAGTGATGCTAATCTCATAACTAATTCCCTATCATCTTCTTCAGGATTTTGAGCTACTAATAGGTTTTTCTGCAAGTTGTACAACAATCAATTACAAATTGTTTCGTCATAACCAATTCCCCAACAGCACATAAGGTGCCCAGTAATAAGGACTATTCTCCTTCTTAAAAACCGCAAGTTGAGCACGCTGAAGTGCTTCAGCTTTACTCACCCCAATCTTCAACTGTCGGTAAAACTCGCTCATCAAATCTGCAGTAGACTGGTCATCTACTGACCATAAAGAAGCTAGTGTACTGCGTGCACCTGCTCGCACAGCCACTCCCGCTAATCCCAATGCTGCACGTTTGTCTCCTGCTGCTGTTTTGCAAGCACTCAGGACGAGTAACTCGATGTTGTTACTTGACCTACTAGATTCACTGACTCGCAGTAAGCTATCAAATTCCTTTACCTTAAGTAGTTTATCCCAAGCAAGAATAAAAGTTTTTTCTGGATCAGAACTGAACTCACCATGAGTTGCCAAATGAACTATTGAGA
Source organism: Brasilonema sp. CT11 (assembly GCF_017982655.1). Lineage (GTDB taxonomy): Bacteria > Cyanobacteriota > Cyanobacteriia > Cyanobacteriales > Nostocaceae > Brasilonema. The sequence goes on from NZ_JABXYX010000001.1 coordinate 20,604, forward strand.
AAGGATTTGATTGCAGTCCCTTTTGCAAGTTATTTTCAGTAAACTTCTGATTCAATAGTTCTTCACTCCTGGGAACCTCAGACTTGATTTCTTCTAACTCCCGTGGCACATTTTGCAATGCAGGAAACCCAAAGCGTTGTTCGCCAACTCCAGCAGTTAAAGCATTTAACCGTACCTTTTGCAACCGTTTGGGTTCAAAAAGTTGCAAACCAGGGGTAAGAGCGATCGCATATTTTTCTACCAAATATTTCTGCTGCTGTTTATCATAAAGAACCCCCATCGGGATATTCTGCAACGAACTATCTAGTACAAACACTAAGGTTTTCATCCCATTCTTGGTTAACTCTGCTTCCATCGGTCGGATTAACCAATCATATATTTCCTGAGACTGCTCTTGAACCTGAACAGTTTGTTCGACTTGGAATAAGTCTTTCCGCACCGAAGCGACAGTCCTTTCTACTTTCTCCTGAGTTATAGCCGTTGTATATTTGCGAAGTTCCTTTTGTCCAGGCAACGTGAGAATAACTTCAATGCGGTCTGGTAAAATAATTGGATATATAATGGCTGCTTTTTTGTCCTGCCCAAGCGCAGTGTCAATCGTTACCCTAGGCTCCACGCAAGGTGAGCGGAAGAAGTTGTTCAGTTCCGCCAACTGCAAGGATTCAATCACATTCCGGGCTTGCGTAAGATTGTATTGCGTAGTTTCAGAGTTTCTCTGATTCTGCAACTGCAAATCAACCAACCCCCGATAGACAGGTTCCACACTTTCCCGGAAAGAAAACTGAATTTCCGGATTCATGGCGACTAAATCCCGACGCAGAGACTCAAGGGTTTTGAATGCTGAATCGTATGCTGCAGTCGCTCCTTTTATATCTCCCTTAGCTTTGAGCAAACGTCCCAACTGCCATTGCCATTGATAAGCAATGTCGGGCGGTTCAAGAGTTTGGGCTATCAGCAGTGCTTGCTTAGTAAGGTTTTGTGCCTCAGAGAATTGCCCTGTTTTTTCGTACAACCCGCCAAGAGTGCCGAGTGCATAAGATTCTGCTCGCGGATCTTTTAAGTTTCGTGCCTGCTCAACAGCACCGGACAACATCTGAGCAATATCCAACCATGAAGAATTATCTGCATTGGTTTTCTGTCTTAATTGTGTTATGCTCTGAGCATAGTTAATCTGGGCATATACTGTCGTTCGGCTGGCGGGCAACTTGCTCACTTGAGGTTGAATTTGGTTAGCCAAAGCCAAAGCCGCAGAAAATTGCTGATTTTCCAGAAGTAAACTAAGTTGATTGAGCTGTGCTTGGATGCGCGTGGTGGGTTGTGCGACAAGGGCAGCTTGTTGGTAGTATTTTAATGCAGCTTGAGTTTCTTTTTCGGTTTGGGTTGTATTTCCTAGAGTGAGTTGAGTTTTCCCCTGCGCAAGAGCCGTGTTACCCAGACTGAGCAAAGTCTCACCAATAGCTGTTGATGATTGTACTCGCTGCGCCACTGCTAAACTTTCCTTCAAGACTTCCCTAGAGGTGTTTAAATCACCAACAACTCGCAGGATATTGCCGAGACTACGCAATCCTGTTGCTTTGAGTGGAGAGTCTGGAAGCTTTATGAGAGATTGCTGAACCTCAGTTAGAGTCTTGCTCGCCTGACGGTAAAGCCCCAAAGCTTGCATCGCTTGAGCTGTATTAATGCGGTTACGGGTTAATGTCGCTGAATCGCCTATTTGCTTGTAAATTTTTGCGGCTTCTTGCCAAGTCGCGAGTGCAGCTTGAGTTTGTCCTCTTGCCAATTGTAACCGCCCTTGTACATCTAGAGCTTGGGCGAAGATTACAGAAGCCTGTTTTGAGTTGTCGCCATTTTTTAAGAGATTCAAACTTTGGGCGATCGCACTTTCAGCTTGAGTCCACTGTCCCAGTTGCTGATACACTAGGGAAAGATTGCTCAAGGTCATAGCTTGGTTGAGTTTATCACCACTGGCTTTAAAGGAAGTTGCTGCTTGTTCCAAAACTTTAACTGCTTCCAAAAATCTTCCAGCCTCATACAGTGCTTTGCCTTGTTGGACAGAGTTTTCGCTTTGAGCCGTATGATTTTGTGCAGTATTGGTAGTATAATTAACAGCCAAAACTGCTGTTACCAACGGTGAAAGTACTAGGCAGAGAAACGCAGTCAGCAGTGCTAATCCAGCCTGAGTCAGCCACCTTTTACGTGAACCTCTGAAGAGCATCAAGGATTGTATTGTATGGAAAAATACAGACCGTTTTCTTGCCATGTTCTTTCGCTTGATTCAACAGAGATTAAAGGAATACCCCAGTCAAGACGAGCAGTAAAGCGATCGCCCTGTGACCAGCGTAAACCAAGACCGACGGATGCTAAAGTGTTAGGGTTTGGATTGTCTCTATTTGAACTGTTCCAACCAACACCGAAATCAACAAAAGGGATGATTTGTAAAACGCCATTTATCTCGCGTACCCGGAAAATTGGGACTTGGACTTCAGCAGAAGCAAAAGCGCCATTATCTGTAAGTAAGAAATCTTGACGGTAGCCGCGAACATTATCCAAACCGCCTAAGCCAATCTGCTCTAATGGTAGAAGTGCTCTTGATGCCAGTTGCATATCTGCACGCAGTAATAGTACAGTGTCAGGAGCCAAAAGACGTACCCATTGAGCTTGTCCTTGCCATGAGAAAAAGCGGCTATCAGGAGCTTTACTATTAATTGTCGCATCTAATGCACCCAGTCCAATGTTAAATTGAGAGCGAGCGGCGATAACTTCACGGCTGTTGCGAGAAGTCCATTCTTGAAAAAATCGTAATGCTGATACGCGAGTGCGTCCTTCCTCATCAGCCCCAGGCGAAAGTAAATTAGGGGGAACTCCCTCTTGTTGGAACAGCCGGGAAGAAATTTCACTTTCTCGTCGAGAGGCGCTAAAGCCAAGAGCAAATTCTTGTGTAGGAGTTTGGATAACTGGCTGGCGGAATGTGAGTTCGTAGTAGCGGGAAGCTGATTGAATATCTAGTTTGTTGAAAGGACGTTCAATGATGTCGCTCGAAGTTGTACCGTAGTAAAAAGAGAGAGTGCCATTTTGGGGATTAAGGGGAAACGTGTAGCTACCATCAAAGGCGTTGCTGCCATCGGTGTTGGTGTATGCTAAACTCAGACCGTCTCCAAATCCGAGTAAATTAGCTTCGTTCACTTGTAATCGGCGGCGGAAGCTACCAACGCTAGGCGATCGCCTATTATCCAGAACAATTTGGCTACTAAAGGTTTTTGCTTCTTGTATCTGGATTTGTAGTATGGTTGTACCGGGACGCGTTCCAGCGGTGAGTTCAGCAGACAGGTTTTGAATCAAAGGGTTTAGTTGCAGCAATTGCAAAGCTTCGAGCAAGCGTTCTCTATTGAGAGGTGGCGATGTTGCTCTCGCCAGTCGGCTGCGTACATAATTGCGTCTTAATCGCCTGGTACCTCTTACCTGGATGTCTTCTAATTTACCCTCGATTACCTGGATTTTGACAACACCGGACTCCATTGTTTGAGGTGGGAGATACGCTCCAGAAGTGATATAACCTTTTTTGATGTATAATTCTGTGATAGCGGTACGAGCCTGAAACACTTCAGTCAATGAGATAGGTTTGTTAGTAAAGGGAGCAAGTACTTTAGCTAACTCTTCGGGACTGAATACGGTACTGCCAATAACTTCAAAACGTTTAACAATGATAGTTTCAGGAAAGTTGCCAGGAATTGGTTCACTCTTGTTGGGAGTTGGACGAGACGGTGGAAGTAAGTCTTGTGCTGGAGGAAGTGGCTGTGGCGGTTTGGGTGAGGGAAATGGAGAAGGTGGAGGTGGTTGCACATCCTGCGGTGAAGGGAGTTGTTGGCTTTGAAAAGAATTGCCGTTTGGTAGTTGTGCCTCCAGCACAACTTGTGCTGACAGGCGTTTCGGAGTGAAGCTCAGCAATGCAACTATATTTATATATAAACAGTAGGTTGTAAGGTTGTCTGGAAATTTACTTTTCATGGCACTTTGGTGGTGTTTGCCAAGAATTCTGCTTTTGTGTTGGAGCTTGGGCTGTAAATATGACTTCGCCCTTGGGACCGAATACCCAGCCAGTCGCTTCTAATATTGGGGCTGGTGTGGTAGGATTTGGATTGGTGGAAATATTTGTTCTAGAGTTTTTGTCTATTTCAGGGTTGAGTGTTACCCAATCTACCTGCACGGCGTCAGGTGTGAGAATGTCTTTGGGGTTGGGAGGTAAGCCGCCGCGCCCGGTGATGATGAAACTGCTTTTCGCGTAGTTGGGGGAGTTGCAACTTTGGGCAAGTTTGGTGTCAATTGGTACTGATGGTAAGTTAACTAAGTCACTGTTGACGTCGATGTCGGGTGTGTTTAGCTGAACTGTGCCGTTTACGCCAAATTCTGAACTGGCGGTGATGTCACTTAGAGAAGTTAGATTTTGGCGGGGTTGAATGCCATAGATGCCAAAGGCTTTAATGTCTACTCTACCACCAGTGCCAGTGAAGGCATTAGCGGTGATGTCGCTATTTTCTCTTGGGACAGCGACGATGAAGCCATTGGGAGCATTGATTGTGATGTTACCTCCGTCTCCAGGTTGCTGTGCTGTGCCTGCGGTGGTGGAAATTTCACTGCCGCGACGCAACAGCAATAAGTCCGCAATGTTCAACTTGAGGTTGCCGCCATTGCCAGAGAGAGTCTGTGCTGTAATCTCACCGTTGTCGAGGCGTACGGAATTAGCAGTAATACCAAGGTCACCCGCTACACCTTCTCCTCGGCTGCTGACTGTAATTGCTCCATCAGAGATAAGCAATTGCTGTGTAGTAATAGTCAAGTTTCCTCCTTTTCCTGTCCCCTGAGTGCCAGCAATCAAACCACTGGGAAACAGAGACCTACTATCGGCGGAGATACCAATCAGTTGTATGCTGTCAGCAGTGACAGTCAAATTCCCGCCATTACCCGCACCAAATGTGGCAGCACCAACTTGTGCCCCATCGCGCACGAGTAACTGTTGGGTTTTAATCGTCAAATCTCCTGCATTCCCTGTGGAGTCTGGGTTAGCTTGAGCAGACAAGCCAGAGCGATTAATCAGTTGCACTTTGTTGGCGGTGACAGTCAAGTTCCCCCCCTTGCCACTACCAAATGTGCCAGCACTGACTTGTGCCCCATTCTGAATCAGCAATTCACTTGCGTTAATTCTCAAGTCTCCCGCATTCCCTGTTGCGCCTGAATAAGTAGAAGTAGACAACAGACTGGGAAACGGCTGACCATTGGCGAAGGTACCGGTACCAATCAGTTGCACTTTATTGGCGGTAACAGTCAAGTTCCCCCCCTTGCCACTACCAAGTGTGCCAGCACTGACCTGTGCCCCATTCTGAATCAGCAATTCACCTGTGTTAATTCTCAAGTCTCCCGCATCCCCGCTTGAGCCTGGGCGAGCTTGAGTACCCAAGCCGCTGGGAAACGATTGACCATTGACTTTGGTACCGGCACCAATTAGTTGCACTCTATTGGCGGTGACAGTCAAGTTCCCCCCCTTGCCACTACCAAGTGTGTCAGTACTGACCTGTGCCCCATTCTGAATCAGCAATTCACCTGTGTTAATTCTCAAATCTCCCGCATCCCCGGTTGAGCCTGTGCTAGCATTCAAGCCGCTGGGAAACGAATTATCGGCGGAGCGAGCAAACCCAACCAGTTGCATCTTGTCTGCTGTAACAGTCAAATTCCCCCCCTTGCCACTACCAAATGTGCTAGTACTTGCTTGTGCTCCATCCTGAATCAGCAATTCACCTGTGTTAATTCTCAAGTCTCCCGCATTTCCGGTTGCGCCTGGATAAGCTTGAGCAAACAAGCCTCCGAAAATCTGACCATCGGCAGAGCGACCAACCCCAACCAGTTGCACCTTGTCAGCTGTAACAGTCAAATTCCCCCCCTTGCCACTACCAAATGTTCCAGTAACTACCTGTGCCCCATCCTGAATGAGCAGTTCCCTTGTGTTAATTCTTAAGTCTCCCGCATTTCCGGTTGCGCCTGGATAAGCTTGAGCCGACAAGCCGCTGAAAATCTGATCATCAGCAGCAGAGGTACCAATGACCTCCACTAACTCAGTAGCCTTCACAACCATTACTCCACCAGACTCCACCCCTAGAGTACTTGCCTCTATTTGGGAACCATTGGTCAGAGTGATGCGCCTGCTCCAAACTTGTATATCACCGCCACCCGCACCACTAGCATCTACTGCTGCCTGTTGAGATAATTGAATGTTCCCAAAGTTTTGCACACCATCATAGCCCAAAGCAAAACCTTTCTTAATGGGGGTGAGGCTTACTAAACTGTTATCTCCCACACTGCCCAATTCTATCCTTCCGCCAGCAGTCTTGAGCGTTGCCCCTTCTAAGCTGACATCACCCCCTACTAATGCTAAGGTTTGATTGGATGGCACTCGTAAACCAGATGTAGTATCAATCAGTTCAGTTGTTGTCCTAATTCCTTGTCCATCACCCTGCACCTGAATCTTTCCCGGATTTGTCCCATATTGCAAACCAAGGGGGACACTCACAGTTAGCAGGGCTGCGCCTTGGGCAGGCTTTGCACTAAACTCTGTACCATCCGCAAACTTCAAACTACTCGCCGTACTCGCTACAAACGAACCCCTAACATCCAAACTGGCATTTGGTCCAAAAATAATCCCATTTGGATTAATCAAAAACAGATTAGCATTACCCAAAACACCAAGTTTCCCAAAAATCCTAGATGCGTCACTCCCCGTCACCCGACTCAGAATATTCTCAATCCCACTTGGGTTAGCAAAATACGCCTCTCGTCCTTCACCGATATTAAATTGTGAGAAACTGTGAAACAGATTAGCACCGCGAATCGCTCCACCATCAATTCTGTCAGCTTGCGGGCTTGTTGGCGTGACCACAGAACTTTCTGCTCCTAAAGTCCTATCAGCCACAGGTTTGAGTTCTTGAGCAAGAGTGGAATTTGCAGAGAATGCGAGTGGGAGCAACACGGCTGCGGCGATAAGCGTTTGCGTAGCGCGCCCTATGCCTGCGGCACGGCTACGCCTATCGGCGCTAGCTTGCTGCCAAAGGCAGATCGCACACACCGGAGAAATCCCTAACTTTAATAAAAGCCTGCACTTTTGAGCATTCATCTCTAACAAACAGAACCTCCTAGCGCTGTGATTGCAGTTGCAATCTTTTTTGAGTCAACCATATTTACTGGCAGTCAAAATCACCTCTGCATACTTATCAGGTTTCAGCATATAAGTTTTATGCAAATTCCACTAAATCTTTACAAAACTTCATTAACTGAGTGTAAAATAAACCCCATACAATCAATTGTGCGGGGAGTACTGTGATTGATGTCGCAGCACCTACTGACTTCTCGGCTTCAATTACACGAGTTTGACGCATAATTTGCAAATTCTTTACAAAACTTCAGTCGTGGAGAAAAAAGAAATTTTCACTCATCTCGAATCCCCCGTCAACATCCTTTGGGGTTTCCCCGCGTCAGCGCGTCACCACGTCTCCGTGTCTGTTCAACCCAATCAGTCAAGTTCCATCTGCTGCTCGTGCCCTTGGTGCATTCGTTCTACTTCTAAAAGTTTTTGCATTTTTTGCCAGCGCGAAATATCTTCAACGCTGACAAAACCTATTCGCACTGGCTGATATGTCAACTGTCCAGAATTCGTGCGTTTTATCTCAACCCGGAAAAGTTCACCACGCTCAAAGTGAGTGAACACCAACTCTGAATCCTGCTTACCGCAAACCCATGAAACCTTTGTACACATCGCTGCGGATTCGGTTAATGCTGAGAAGACTCGCTTAATTGATTTGTTTAATACTTTCCAAACATCCTCTTAACCCGGAGATCCTAAACTTTTATTTTTCGATCAGGTAATCTTCAATTACTAAAGCATCTAATCCTGTTGTATAAAATACACTAATGGCGTCTTCAACTGAATGAATAATTGGCTTACCCATAATATTGAAGCTAGTATTTAATATTAGTGGGATACCAGTTAATTGATAAAATTCGTAGATCAGATCGTAGTATTTTTCTGACCATTCTCTTTTAACGCTTTGCAGGCGTCCTGTATTGTTAACGTGAACGACAGCGGGAACTTTTTCCAATACCTCTGATTTAAATTTTAAAGTTATATTCATATAGGGTGATTCCTGATAGTTATCGAAATATTCATCTCCAAATTCATGTAATATTGATGGCGCTAAAGGACGAAATTTTTCCCGAAATTTTACTCGACTATTAATTCGATCCATCATATCTTCTGGGCGAGGATCTGCTAAGATTGAACGATTGCCTAAAGCTCTTGGACCGAATTCAGCCTTACCCTGCGCCCAACCAATGATTTTTCCCTGTGCTAGTAAAGCCGCTGCTTTTTTATGGATTTTACCAGGTAGATATTGCAAATCTTTAATGCTGCTAAACTTGCATAGATTGTCTAAAGTTTCTTTAGAAAAAGTTGAGCCTAAATATGGAGAGAAAAACCGCTTAGGAGGTTGAGCTTGGGGATTTTCTTCGTGATATGCTAGTAAGGCTGCACCGACGGCATTACCATCATCAGCAGGTGCAGAAGGGATATAGAGGCTGCGAAACTTGGTTTTTTCTAAAATTTGACCATTCCAGGTAGAATTAAGAGCACACCCACCACTCAAAGCTAAACAATCAGAAAATCCTCGGTCATATAAATTATTCAGCAGTTCTTCCATAATTTCCATAAAGATTAACTGCCCTGTATAAGCTAAATTAGCTGATATCAAAGGTGATTCATCTGGCTTTCGCATCATACTTTGGAGTTTTTCTATAACTGGAAAGTACAGATGGTTATTGAAATATATATCCAAACCTTTAACAGAAATCAGTGTTCGCAGCAATTGATACAAATTTTCATCGTATTTACCGTAGGGGGCTAGTCCCATTACTTTCCATTCTTCACCTTTAATGACATCAAAACTGCATAAAGCGCAGACTAAAGCATAGAAATGTCCAAGATTACCATTACCAAAACCTTCCCAAGGATTTTTAAGTGTTGAGAGTTTACCGTGTTTATATTGGTAAAAATCATAAGATCCCCAGCCCCCATAAGCATCAATAATTGCACAAACAGCTGTATCAAAGGAACTCGAATAACAAGCATTAGCGGCGTGGGTTAAGTGATGTTCGTAATACTTTACCTGAGTGGAATTTTTAATTTCGTGATTACCAAGCATATTTTGACCTGCCAAAGTCATGTTGTTAGCTTGTCCCTGCATGGTAGTTTGCAAAGATGGCCAAGGCCAATTTAGTTTTTTATAGAAATCATTAAAAATAGGTAAATTGCCAGTTAATCTGGAAAATTCGGACATAATTTTAGTTAGTGCAACGATGGGCTGGCTCCAGCTAATTGCTACAACTAATTCAGCTTTGGGAGAACAATACTCGCGGATTAATTCAGGTGTCCGAATTAAATGGTCTGGAGGACAGTTGAATGCCCTCTTGTTCTGCATATATCTTTCAGTTGCCTCTGCAAAAACTACTTCTCCGTGCGGATTAACAATAGCTAAAGCTGAATCGTGGACTGAGGCAGACAATCCAATATAAAATTTGTTTTGGCTCATGGTAATTATTGGCAGAAATTAGTAACGATATCGAGATTTAGAAAAAGTCTCTTAATGAAAGCGATCAAGACAAGCTTTTATCTTTTGAGCTAAGATACTAACATGAGGTTGTCTCAACAAGTTAAGATGCTCACCCGGAATACGATCAACATCAATTTGATGCTCAACTAATTTACCCCATCCCCAGGTCGGATCTTGACTGGAATCTTGGGTAAAATCTCCAGTGCGGAACAAACTAACTTGACCTGAATAGCGTGAAGGACTGTAGTCTAATAAAGCTTGGTTGTTGATTTGGATAATCCGCAATAAACGGCTAACAGCAGGTTGACGTGACTTCATTAGTTCTATTGCTCGCGTGATGCTGCTAACAATTTGCCGTGGTTTTAACAGATAATCCCATATAGTTAATTTCCCATCAATCGAATTAGAAATAGGTTGTTGATTGTTGGCAGAATTTAGTGAATAGAAGTATTCATAGACATAAGGCCAAATTCGGGGAACAATGGAACTCCAAAAATTAGCGAACATTTTAAATTGAGAGTTTTTGACAATTTCTGGTGCTGGTTGATCGATTAAACCTAACCACGCCACAAATTCACCCTCTTGTTGTAATTGTTGGGCTATTTCAAAAGCGAGATTAGCACCAAAAGACCATCCTGCTAAATAATACGGTCCTGTAGGTTGAACTAAGCGCAAAGCACCAAGATAATGACGAGCCATTTCGGGAATGCTGGTTAAAGGTGTTTCATTAACTTCTAAACCTATAGATTGCAGTCCATAAATTGGGTGATTTTCACCTAACAAACAGGATAATTCATAATAGGGAAAAACGACTCCAGCTAAGGGATGGAGCAAAAATAATGGGGATTGTCTTCCTGATGGTTGAAGCGGGATTAAGCAAGAGGGCAATTGTTCGGTAACTACTGGGGTTTGGCTAGTAGCTAGCAATAGAGATTCTAACTGTAAAACTTCATCAGCTAAATAATCTACGACTGCGCCTAAAGTGGGATATTTAAAAGTTAAAGTTGAAGGTAAATTACATCCCAAACTATTCTGCAAGCGATTTCTTAATTCCACAGACATTAACGAATCCATACCTAGATCGAAAAATGCTTGCTGCAAATTTGGCACTTGGTTAACATTTAATCCCATCAAGTGAACTACTTGAGCTTGCACGTGAGCAACTAACAATTGACGGCGATCGCCAGCTGGAGCTTTCCGTAGTTGTTTTTGAAACTTAGTAACAGATTGTTGCGGTAAATATGTTTCGGATGCAGAGGTAAAATCTTCAAAAAACTTGGCATTAACTCCTTGGGGAAGTTGGGCTAAAAATTTCGACCAATCAAGGGAAATCACTCCCGCCTGAGTCAAATCATGCTGGAGTAAATATTCAAATGCTTTCAATGCTTGTGGAGATGTCATTTGATTCATGCCTCCAGTTTGCCATTGCGCCTCGCGCTGAGTACCAACAGCCGCAGCCATTCCTAACTTATTCCAAGCTCCCCAATTCACGCTCAATCCAGGTAAACCTTGCAGGTGTCGATAATGAGCTAGGGCATCCACAAAAGCATTTGCTGCCACGTAGTTGCCTAAGCCTGATGCTCCTACAAGCGAAGAACCAGAAGAAAATAATACGAAAAAGTCTAGAGGTAGATTCTGGGTGAGGGTGTGTAAATTCCAAGTTCCAGCTACTTTGGGTGCAAATACTTTGCGAAATAGTTCCCATTGATGATCTCTCAGCAGCCGATCTTCAAAGATACCAGCAGAATGGATAATGCCTTTTAAAGGTGGTAAAGATGACTGGATTTGATGCAAAATCCGCTCTAGTTGCTCAGTAACAGAAATATCAGCTTCCGCTACTACAACTGTTGCTCCTACTTGCTCTAGTTCCTGAATAGTTACTTTAGCTTCTTCGTCAGGACTACTGCGCCCAATTAAAACTAAATATCGTGCTCCCTGAACCACCATCCAACTAGCTACTGCTAAACCAATTCCCCCTAAACCACCAGCAATTAAGTAGGTAGCATCAGATGAAAATTGCAGTGGCGGGGCTTCTATAGCTTCGATTTGCTTTAACCGCAATAGATATCTTTGTCCCTGGCGAATAGCTAAATGTTCTTTACTGTCGAGATCGGGCGATAAAATTTCAGCCGATAAAACTGAACTTTCTGCTGGATCTGCTGAGGGATCTAAATCTATTAAGCGACAGCTAAATTCTGGATGTTCCATCGCGATCGTTTTGCCCAAACCCCACAAAGTCGATTCTGTTGGCGCGATATTAGTTTGGTTGCGATCTACTAATTGAGTGCCTCTAGTAACTAACCAAAGCGAAGGGGATTGAGCGAAGTTAGCTTTAATCAGAGATTGAACTAAATGTAAAATGCTGCCGCAGCCTAGTTCTAAAGTTTTGTCTATATTTACCGCCGTCAATTCTTGGCGGTTGGCTGTATCTAGGCTCCAACAGTGAATAATTCCACCTAAAGATCCATACTTTTGACTAATATCTGCTAGCAATCGCTCGAAGTCTGCTGGATTAGCTGGATCTACCTGAAATGCGGTTTCAGTTACTTGTTGGTATTTGGTGCCTGGGAAGACTAAGTTATATTTTTCTCCCCGATCTTGTAATTGTGCGGCTAATTGATCACCTACTCCTGTTGCATCGCTAAAAATCAGCCAATTCTGAGGATTGGAGATAGGCAGAGATTCTGAGCGGGCTATAATAACCGCCGACTGAGACATAATTTGGCGATCACTTAATTGGGAAACAATATTAATAGTATCTTCAAAACCATTTTTATCTAACAATTCTATCCAGCGATCAGCACTCAACAAAGGATAGTTAGGTCTTACATCTAAATCGGTAAATTTCCACCATCCCTCGGTTAATCCAAAGGTTAGATCGATCCAGCCCATTGGCTGACTACCTTCAATTAATAATAGTAAACCTCCTGGCGCTAATAATTGGTGAACGTTTTGCAAAGTTTCGGTTAAATTCATGGTAGCGTGGAGGACGTTAGCTGCCACAATTATGTCGTACTGATCAGGAATCAATCCTTGAGATTGGGGGTCAATTTCGATGTCTAATACGTGATATTCTACGAAAGGATAATCACGGAATTTTTGTGCTGCTTGTGAAGTAAAAACGGCTCCTACATCGGTGAAGACATATTTAGTTTGGGCGGGATTTAGTAGGGGTAAAATGTAAGCCGTCGTACCGCCAGTACCAGCCCCAATCTCTAGTATCCGCACTCCTCGGTAACTCGGTAACTTTTCTAAAGCTATGGCGATCGCTTTTTGAGCGATGGTATTCATTAACATCGACCCAGGTGACTGCTGATAAAATTTAGTCGCTGCGGAAAAGTCGCCGTTGGGGAATAATAATTGTAACGGATCGCTTTGTCCTTGGAGTACCTCGGCTAATTTATCCCCACAACGCTGCAAAAAAGCTAACTCAGTTTCAGCAATCGGGTATTCTTGTAATAGAGTTTGTTGTAAAAATTTTGGATTTGATTGTGGCGGGATTTGACCAACTTCCCAGGCATCTCCCTGTTGTTGCAATACTCCGGCTATACTCAACATTTCTAACAGGCGACCTAGCAAGCGGCGATGTTGGTTAACTATGCCTAATTTTTGGGCAATTTCTGCTATTGAAAACTGCTGACCAATTTGCCACAACCAACCCATTTTCGCAAAGGCATCTAGTAAATATTCGAGTGCCAAAGCTTCTAATTCAATTAGTGCTTTTTGGTAAGCTTTTAGATTGTTGGGAATGGTGATTTTGGTTAATTCTACTTGCACACCGATTTCAGCCGGGGTGAGTAAATAATTAGGTAGGAGTTGTGCTTGAGTAAATCGGATCTGAGAACGCCAATCTAATTGATAAATCCAATTTTGCCAATCTTCCTTGATTTGCATCATTAATGCTTGGTGACTGGTTCGCATTAACTGCAAACCTTCTATCTTAACAACTAACCTTCCCTCTGGATCAAAAATATCTATATCAGCATTACGCAGGGGCTGGTTGAAGTCAACAATTGGATGAATTTTAACTTGACTATACAGCCTAAATCCAGGACTGCCATAAATTTTGAGTCTGTCTAACCCTACTTGTAAATATGTATGTTTTTGGCTGTCATTATCAAAAGCTGCTCCTAAAGTTTGTAAACAAGCATCAAGTAATATTGGGTGCAGCTTGTAGTCTCCTGCTTCAATAATTAAAGCATCTGGTAATTGCACTTCACCTCTAACACCATCTGAGGAACGCCCTAGTTTTTTCAGAGCGTGAAAACTTGCACCTAAATCTATTTCTTGTTTGCTAAAAATTTGATAGTATTCTGTTAAAGATATTTCTTCTAGAGGCTGAGTTAACCAAGAGCTTATATTAATGGTTGAGCGGCGTTCAGATGTTGATATTTTTTGTAATTTTCCAGTAGCATGAAGCAGCCAATCGTCCAAATCATTTGATTCTGCACTTTGGCTAAAAATTTGAAATGAATAAGTTTGATTATCTGATGTGAATACTAAATGCAGTTTGATAAATTCTGCTTTTGGTAAAATCAAAGCTTGTTGAATGGAAAAACTTTCCACCAATAAATCATCAGTTTTCAGAATTTCACTACCAGCAGCTAAAGCCATTTCAATATAAGCTGTAGCTGGAAATACTACTTGTTCATAAATCCGATGTTCTCTTAAAAAAGTTGGATAATTCGTACTTATTTGAGAAGTAAAGACAATTTCTTTTAAAGGTAAATTTAATCGACTACCCAGTAAAGGATGAACGGTACGATCACCACTATTGTGAACCGAGAAAAATTGAGATTTTCGCGTAGTTTCTAACCAATAGCGTTGCTGTTGCCAAGGATAGGTAGGTAAAGGCAAGTGGTAGCGGGGATAATCTCGGTCAAACCCCGACCAATCTACAGGTATGCCATTAATATATAAACCTGCTAAAGTTTCTAACATTTGCTGCCAATCTGCTTTTTGAGGTTTGAGACTGGCATACCATTGAAGATTAGTTTGAGGATAGCTTAACTGTGCCATCCCAATTAATATTGGTTGGGAACCGATTTCTAAAAAGATTTGATAATCTGCTTGCAATAAAGTTTCTAGACTACGAGCAAATTGTACAGGGCGGCGAATATGGTCTACCCAATATTCTGGAGTAGCTATCTCTGCTTGCGCCCAAGTACCACTGACATTAGTAATTAAAGGTAATTGGGGACGGAAGTAGCTAATTTTTTCAGCAACCTGTCGAAAATCAGCTAGGATAGGTTGCATCATCGGAGAGTGAAAAGCTTGGGAAACTGATAAAGGTTTGGTTTTAATTTCCTGAGAATTCAGATTGGAAACAATTCGATCAATAGCTGATGCTTCTCCAGAAATTACCAAATTCTCTGTTCCGTTAATAGCAGCAATTCCTAGCAATTCTGCATCCTGTGCGATCGCACTTTCTATTAACTCCACCGTTGCCCAAACTGCGACCATTTTCCCAGCAGTTTCAATAGAATGCATCAGTCGCGCCCTAGTTGCAATTAGCTGGACTGCATCTACTAAACTGAAAACTCCTGCCACACAAGCTGCCACATATTCGCCTACGCTATGTCCCATTACTGCTGTTGGTACGATACCCCAAGATTGCCATAATTTATATAGGGCATATTCCAAGGCAAAAATTGCGGGTTGGGCATAAACAGTTTGCTGTAGTTTTTCCCGATCTGAATCGATAATTTCTAGCAGTGATACCCCAAGATATGGTTGAAAAAGTTCAGCAATAGCGTCAAGAGTAGCCCGAAAAGTTGGTTGGGTTAGGTAAAGCTGTTTACCCATTTCCACATATTGAGAACCTTGTCCGGTGAAAAGAAAAACAATTTTCTGTGGTGTTTTTTCTTGAACAATTCCGCTTATTAATGTGGGATTAGCTTCTGTTCCTGCTCCAAAATCGCACAACTGGCGACGGAGTTCATTAACAGTATCGGCAACTATACTTAAACGATATTCTAAGTGAGCGCGTCCAGTGTTAGCACTATAGCAAATATCGGCTAGATTTTGGTGTGTGTGAGTATCTAAGTGGGCGATATAACGTTGGGTTAATTCTGCTAAAGCAGTAGGCGTTTTAGCTGAAAGGTTAACAATATGAATAGGGCGATCAACTTCTGGTTTAACGGAGTCTAATTCTGGGGCCGCAGCTAAAATTATATGGGCATTAGTCCCGCTAGCACCAAAGGAATTTACTCCAGCGATTTGTTTTTGCTGATTGCTGTCCCAAGGTGTGGTTTGAGTGGTAACTTCGACGGGTATTTGTTTCCAGTTGATGTGAGGGTTGGGTTGTTGAAAATTCAAGTGTGGGGGAATTTCTTGATGTTGCAATCCCAACACTACTTTAATTAATCCAGCAATACCTGCGGCTGCTTCTGCGTGACCAATGTTAGTTTTAACTGAACCAATTAATAAAGGCGAATGTGTTGATCGCCCTTCAGCAAATACTGCGCCTAAAGCATTAACTTCGATTGGATCGCCTAAAGCAGTTCCCGTACCGTGAGCTTCGATATAATTTACTTCGGATGGCTTGACTTTTGCCATTGCTAAAGTTTGACGAATTAAGCTTTGTTGTGCCGATCCGTTGGGAACTGTAAAACCGCTACTAGGACCATCTTGATTAATTGCGGAACCCAAAATTACCCCTAGAATATTATCCTTAGAGGCTACAGCATCAGATAACCGCTTCAGGACTACAATCCCGCAGCCTTCTGATCGCACCATTCCATCAGCCGCCGCATCAAAGGTTTTGCTTCGTCCGTCCGGTGCTAACATTCGCGCTCGACATAAAGCGATGGTGCTTTCTGGTGACAAGATCACATTAACGCCACCAGCTAAAGCCATGTTACATTCACGATTACGCAAACTTTGACAAGCTAGGTGAACAGCTACTAAAGAAGAAGAACAAGCTGTATTAATAGCAATACTCGGCCCAGTTAAACCCAAAGTGTAAGATAAACGTCCTGCTGCCGCGTAAGTTGGCGTACCAGTAATATCATAAGTATTGCTGGATTGACGGTTAAACTCTCCTGAATCTTTTAATAGTTCAGCATAATCATTCGCATTGATGCCGATAAAAACACCTGTGGCTGAATTTGCCAGTCGCGGTTTGATTTGTGCTGCATTTTCTAATGCTTCCCAACTTACTTCTAACAGCAAACGATGGGATGGGTCGAGAGCAATCGCTTCGCGAGGAGAAATCCCAAAAAATAAGGGATCGAAGCAATCTATCCCATCCAGAAATCCTCCTGAACGGGTATAAATTTTTCCAGGTACTTTTGGATCGGGATGGTAATAAGCATTGATGTCCCAACGAGATAAAGGAACTTCTGTAATAGCCTCTCGACCATTTTTCAGCAATTGCCAAAACTCATCTAGGTTGTTGGCTCCTGGAAACCGACACCCCATACCGACGATCGCTATCGGCTCATTTTTTTCAGCTTCTACTGTTTCCAGTTTTTTTCGGGCTTCTTTCAGTGCTAATAATAAGCGGTGAGACGAAGATAGATACTCGTTAGTGTAAGAGTCGTTGCTCATATTCCCTTTAATAACTTTTCAATTCCAGCTACTTCCTGGTCGATTAATGCTTGTAATTCATCTTCATTTATTTGAGGAACTTCTGCCACAGTTCTTGAATCTGAATCTGATTTTTGACCGAATCCAGTTTCGCTCTGCAAAAGTTCTTTAGCTAAATATTCAGACAGAACTTGAATATTAGGAAAATCAAAAGCTAAAGTACCAGGTAGGGGCAAATTCAGAGCGGTTTCTAATCTGTTTTTTAATTCTACTGCTGTCAAGGAATCTAAACCCAGAGCGAAAAAGCCCTGTTGGGGATCTGGCAGAAGCGATCGCTCCATTCCTAAAACTAATCTCACCTCTTCTTGAAGATAAGCAATTAATAACCCCTTAGCCTCTACTGGCAATACTGCCGCCAATCTCTCCCTAATTCCTGGTAGTTTAGCTGACGATTGCTCATTTGGCGATCGCTCCTGATTTTCTAAGTTATTAGATAACTCCATCTCTACCATTGGAGTTTGAGCTAAAATTATCGCTGGTTGAGCAATTACTGGCTGATTGTTCAGTAGTGGTTTAATAATCGCTGTAGTTTCAAAACCAGTTTCTGTCAACAACTCCTGCCATTTTTCTCCTGATAATAATGGACTATTTGGACGCAATTCAAAATCAGTGAATTTCCACCAACCTCCACTCAATCCAGCAAATAGATCGATCCACTTTTGTTTAGCTGTTGTTTCTAATAAAATTAGAATTCCCCCTGGTGCTAATAATTGATCTATTTTTTCTACAGTTTCACGTAAATTGCTAGTGGCATGTAAAACATTAGCTGCCACAATAATATGATAATTTTTTTGATAAAATTCCTGAGATATTGGATCTTTTTCAATATCTAGAACTCGATACTTAACAAAAGAATAATCATGAAATCTTTGAGCAGCTTTAGTTGTAAATAAAGCACTGACATCAGTAAATATGTATTCAGTGCGTTCAGGATCAAGATGGGGAAGGAGATAAGCTGTAGTTCCCCCTGTTCCTGCACCAATTTCTAGGACACGAATTCCATATTCTTGAGGAAATTGTGCTAAAGCTGCACTGAGAGTTTTTTGCAACGAGGTATTCATTACCTGAGAAAAAGGTGCATCCTGATACAATTTAGTTGCAATACTTAAATCTGCTTGAGGAAATAAACTTTGTAAAGGATCACATTCCCCCCGTAGGACTGCCACTAAATTAGAACCGCACCGTTCTATAACTGTTAATTCTGCTTCCGCATTTGGACATTTTTCTAATAAACTTTGGTATAATTCTTGAGCTTGAGGAATCTCTGGTTTTTTGACAACTTCCCATTCTTGATTAACTGAGACAACGACATTAATTTCAGATAGCATTTCTAACAATCTGAGCAATAATCTTTGATGGCGATCGACTATTCCTAATTCTTCTGCTATTTGAATTGGCAAAAATCGCTTTCCTACCTCAAAGTTCCATCCCAAATCGTAAAAAGCTCGTACTACATAATCAGTTGTCAAAACTTCCAACTGCTCTAAAACCTGCCAATACACTTCTAAATCTGGTTGAGCCATTAAAGCATCTAATTGCGGTTGCAGGCTATCCCTGAGGATTACTGGGGCAGTCAGAAGATAAGAAAAAAACTTTATTTTGGGAATTTCTCGTTGATGTTGCTCAATTAAAACTTTAATAATCTCACCGATTAATGGCTGTTCTTGACTGGTAAATTTTCCGGTTTTATACAGAGTATTAGCTAGTTTTTCTGCATCACCTTTAGTTAAAAACTCGGTAATTTTTGAATTTGAACTTTTATGCCCCTGGTTATGAGCAGCCCAGAATCGTTTCCGTTGCCAAGGATAGGTAGGTAGTGAAATATGCTGCCTTTGATAATTTTGATCAAACTCATGCCAATCTACAGCTATTCCATTAATATATAAAGCACCTAAACTATCAAGAATTTGCTGCCATTCTCCTACACTCGAACGCAAACTTGGTAACCATAACCCAGCTTTTTCTGGTAAACAGTGACGAGCCATTCCTAAGAGAGTTGATTTTGCTCCAATTTCTATAAAAATGTCAACGCCTTCCTGCGCCAAAGTTGCTATACTTGCGGCAAATTTAACAGGCTTTTGGATCTGGTTACACCAATATTCTGGAGTAGCGATTTCATCGCCTATTTCGCTTCCAGTTACATTAGAAACCAACCTAACTTGAGGAGGAGAAAAGAAAATTTGCGCAGCAACTTCCCGAAACTCTGACACCATTGGAGTCATTAACGGAGAATGAAAAGCATGGGAAACATTTAAATTTTGGGTTTTAATCCCCTCAGTTTCTAGAGAAGTGACAATTTTAGTTAGAAATTCGGTTTGACCGGAAATAACTATATTTTCAGAGCCATTAATCGCTGCGATCGCAACTGAATTACCATAAGGAGCGATCGCATCTGCTACTTGATTGACACTAGCAAAAACTACCACCATTCCTCCCTCAAGTGGTAACTCTTGCATTAACCTTGCTCTGCAAGCAATCAATCGCAAACCATCTGCTAAACTAAATACCCCGGCTACAGTAGCAGCAACATACTCACCGACACTATGACCGATTACCCAACTTGGTTTAATTCCCCAAGATTCCCATAACTTAAAGAGCGCATATTCCAAAGCAAATAAAGCAGGTTGAGTATAAGCAGTTTGGTCAATTAATTTAGCATTTTTCTCAGAAGTAGGATAAAGAACTTCTAGCAATGGCACATCTAGTAAGGGTTGTAAAATTTCTGCACATTGCTCTAGAGCTTGGCGAAATGTGGGCTGAGTATCGTAAAGTTCTTTACCCATACCAACATATTGAGAACCTTGTCCAGTAAACAAAAAAGCAATATTATCAGATAATTTAGGCTCCAATTTATCTGATAATATTTCTGCTGCTTTAACAGCTAATTGTTGTTGCAACTGTTGAGTAGAAGCGGCAATTAAACTATAGCGGTACTCAAAATGAGATCGCCCTGTATTAGCAGTAAAGCAAATATCTCCTATAGGTAAATCCGCATAGCTTTGCAAAAAGCGATCATATTCTTCAGTTAATTGCTGCAAAGCTTGGGGAGTTTTTGCCGATAAAGTTAAGATATGTAACGGACGCTCTTGTAGAGAAGCGGAATTTGAGCCAGCGCCGTGCGGGGGTTCCCCAACGCCAGACGCCTGCGGAGGGAAACCCTCCTTCAACGCTGGCTCCCGTTGAGGCGTCTGGCGTCGCCTTTCAACCTTTGGTGCTTCAGCTAAGACAATATGAGCGTTAGTACCGCTCAAACCAAAAGAACTTAATCCTGCTAACCTAGGCTTTTCACCTTTCGACCAAGGGATTGTTTGAGTGGGAATTAATATTGGTAATTTATCCCACTTAAGATGAGGATTGAGTTGCTGGAAATGTAAATGTGGGGGAATTTCTTCATGTTGCAAAGCCAAAATAACTTTAATTAAACCAGCAATTCCGGCGGCGGCTTCTAAGTGACCGATATTAGTTTTAACTGAACCAACGATTAAAGGTTGTTCAAGCTGGCGATCTTCGCCAAACACATCCCGTAAAGCATCCAACTCGATTGGATCTCCCAAAGCAGTACCAGTACCATGAGCTTCCAAATAACTAATCTCTGCTGGTTGCACTTTAGCACCAGCTAAAGCTTCCCGAATTAAGGCAATTTGGGCTAATTGATTGGGAACAGTCAGTCCGCTACTCGATCCATCATGATTAATAGCTGACCCTTGAATCGTTGCTAAAATCGGATCGCGTTCTTTAATGGCATCCGAGAGGCGTTTGAGCACCACCACTCCACACCCTTCACCCCTAGCCATACCGTTAGCTGCTGCATCAAAAGTTTTGCAGCGTCCGTCTGGAGCGAGAGCTTTTAAGCGACATAGCCCGATTGTGCTTAAGGGTGAGAGCATGAGGTTAACTCCCCCAGCTAAAGCGAGATTGCATTCTCGATTTCGCAAGCTTTGACAGGCGAGATGAACACCAACCAGAGAACTAGAACAAGCGGTATCTAACTGAATTGCTGGGCCTTGCAGACCTAGCAAGTAAGCAATCCGACCAACAGCAATACTACGAGTTATGCCTAAATACGAGTAAGCATCTAAATCGGGGCTTGGGCGATCGCCTGTATTAACCGTAAGTTGGGCATAGTCATCAGTACATAGCCCCATAAATATTCCTGTTTGGCTGCCTTTTAATTGTTTTGGCGCGATCGCCCCTTGTTCTAATGCCTCCCAACAAACTTCTAACAACAGCCTTTGTTGGGGGTCCATTCTAGCAACTTCGCGGGGAGAAATCCCAAAAAATTGGGCATCGAATTCGTCTACTCGTTGATCGATGAAGCCACCCTCACGCACGTACATTTTGTCGCCAGCATTAGGATCGGGATCGTAGTAAGCATTAATATCCCACCGATCAGCAGGTACTTCTTTAATTGCGTCTACTCCCTGCCGCAATAACTGCCAAAATCCTTCTGGACTATTAGCTCCCCCAGGAAATCGGCAACTCATGCCCACAATCGCAATCGGTTCGGTTTGTGCGGCTTCCATTTCGCTGAGTTTAGCTTTCATTTCCCTCAGTTCAATCAGTGCCTTTTTCATCAATGCAGCTGAATCGATTTGGTCTAAATTGGGCTTCATTGATTTTTCCCCTCTTCGAGCGCCTGTAATTCTTGTGCCAACAGATTGATAATTTCTCTTTCCGAAAGTGCTGCTAATTCAGCTAATTGGTCTGCTTCTGTTTTGTTTGGCTGAGATTGATCGGTTGCCTTTTGAGCTAATTGAATGCCCACTACTTCTGCTGCCAAATACTCGGTTAGTGCGGCAATTGTTGGGTATTTAAAAATAATGGTGGAAGATAGGTTGCATTGTAAACTGGTTTGCAAGCGATTTCTTAATTCTATGGAGGTCAGGGAATCCATGCCCATATCGAAAAACCCTTGGTGTGGGTTGATCGCTTTGTTTGATTTTATGCTTAGAACTGTTGCCACTTGAAAGTTAAGGTGTGATTGCAATAATTTTTTCCCTGCCTCTGGGGATGCTTGTTGTAATTGTTCTAGAATCTGGGAAGTTGCCTTAGGACTATCAGTGGCAGTATTGGCAGGGGCTACCCGCAACTCGCTAAAAAATGAAGACTGGCTCCAAGGCTGGCCAAACTGCGACCAGTTGATCGGTACTGCTCCTACCTGCACAGCATCGCCAAACCACAGGTCTTCGAGAATATCAAGCATCGCTTGGGGAGGAATTGTACCGATGCCTGTGCCTGCGAAGAGGGATTCAATTTGACGTTGAGCTGCGGCTCCTACTTGACTTACCGCCCCCCAATTAATGCTCAATCCAGGTAAACCTAGCGATCGCCGATGGTGAGCTAAAGCATCCAAAAAAGCATTCGCTGCCGCATGGTTGGATTGACCAGGATTCCCTATTAAAGCGGCAGCAGCCGAAAACAGAATAAAAAAGTCTAGGGGCTGGTTTTGGGTTAAGGAGTGCAGATTCCACGCGCCTTCTACTTTAGCTGCCATCACCTTAGCAAACCGTTGCCAAGATAACTGGGGTAGTATTGCATCATCTAGAGTTCCGGCTGCGTGAATAATCCCCCGTAATGGCAGTGAAGGCGGTATTTCCGCTAACACTTTGGTCATTTGTTCTGTCTGGGCAACATCGGCGATCGCTATTTGGATCTTGGCTCCTGCTTGCTCTAGTTGATGTAATGCTTCTTGTTGGGATGGTTCCACTCCACTTCGTCCTAAAAGTAATAGATGCTTTGCGCCTTTTTCTACCATCCATTGAGCGACTAGCAACCCTAAACCGCCTAAACCACCAGTAATTAAATAAGTACAGTCTTGATGAAATTTTACAGATTGATCTGATGTATAGCTTGGTATATTAATGATGATTTTACCAATATTTTTAGCTTGCTGCATATAACGAAAAGCAGCTTCCACCTCAGTCATCGCAAATGCAGTGTAAGGTAGAGGTTGGAGTTTTCCTAGCTGAAACTCTTCGCATAATTGCTGGCATATTGAGCGAGCTAATTCTGGTTGCTCTTGGACTACTTGCATTACATCTACTAGGAAATATGCCACATCAGGTCTGATATTAACTACTTGTGTGACTGTCCAAGCATCTCGCTTAGAAATTTCTAAAAATCGACCTCCAGGACTCAAAACCTCCAGATTTTTAGCTACAAATCCTGGCGAAGTTAAAGAGTTAAGGATGATATTCACGCCTTTGCCATTAGTGATTTCCATTACTTGATCGGCAAAGTCCAGAGTTCGGGAGTTCATAATATGTTTGACTCCCAAAGATTGTACAGATGCCCATTTACTAGGACTAGCAGTTGCGAAGACTTCTGCACCAGCTTGCAATGCCAACTGTATTGCTGCTTGACCGACACCTCCGGCTGCTGCGTGAATTAAAACGCGATCGCCTGCCGAGATTTTGCCAAGATGGTGCAACGTATAGTAAGCTGTCAGAAAAGCTGAGGGAATAGTAGCAGCAGCTTCAAAGCTTAATCGTTGTGGTTTGGGAATGACCATTGTTGCATCTGTGGTGACAAATTGGCTAAAACTGCCTGGAGTCATCGCCATTACGCTATCTCCCACTTGCAGATTCCTCACCCCAGATCCTACTGCTACTACCTCACCCGCACATTCTAGCCCTAACTCTCCTACTTCCCCTGGATACAAACCTAAGACACCTAACAAATCCCGAAAATTGAGTCCACTAGCACGAATAGCAATCTCTACTTCACCAGCAGCAGGAACGCGGCACGTCATCGGTTGCAATTGCAAATTTGTGATCGAACCAGGTGCAGTCATAGCTAATTGCCAAGGTTGTCGAGCAAACTTTGGCAAGGGATTTTCTGACTCTTTACGGGTTAGTTTTGCTACTTGTCTGATGCCGCCTCGGAAAGCTATTTCTTCCTCTGTTGTGGGATACCAAATTTCTGCTAAAAGATCTTGGGCATTTTGAGCGATACCTTCATCAGCTAAATCTATTCGCATACAATTTAATTCTGGGTATTCCAAAGCGATCGCTTTGCCCATTCCCCAGAGAGAAGATTGTGCTACTCCCCGCAATGATGGCTTTGAAGAGTCCAAATTTGCCTCTACAGCCTCACGGGTAACTAACCATAAATTTGGTAATTTTTCCCCTACCATTGCTAATAAAG
The DNA here is from genome assembly GCF_017982655.1 of Brasilonema sp. CT11. Classification (GTDB taxonomy): domain Bacteria; phylum Cyanobacteriota; class Cyanobacteriia; order Cyanobacteriales; family Nostocaceae; genus Brasilonema. Next base: position 44,987 of record NZ_JABXYX010000001.1, read on the forward strand.
CTTGCATCAGATGCAAGGTACTCCCACATCCTAAAATCGAAGCTGTTGATAACTCATCTACCCTCATTCCTTCGCTGTTAGGAGAATCTAAACTCCAACAATTAACTATGCCATGTAATTGAGGGCAATCGCGGCTAATTGCTGTCAATAGTTGGTCGAAATCTGGCTTAGAATTGGGGTTAACTCGAAATTCTGTGGGGCTAATCTGACGATAATCCCGATCGCTAAATACTAACAAGCATTCTTCACCGCGAGCGCGCAACAATTTTGCTAATTCTGCACCTACGCCCTGACGATCTGCTAAAACTAACCAGTTTCTTGATAATTTTGTTGTAGGAGTTTGGGCTAAAAATAGCACTTGTGGCGACAAACCACCTGGATTTAAGGTTTCTGTCTGACTAAATCCGGTTTTTGCTAGTAACTCTTGCCATCTTGTTGGTGAAAGTATAGGATAATTTGGTCGCCAATCTAGATCCCTAAACTTCCACCAACCTTCAGTTAACCCAAAAGTTAAATCTATCCAGTTTTCCGCCGTCGTTACTTCCAGTAAAACTAATATGCCTCCTGGTGCTAGTAATTGTCGGACGTGGTTTAAAGTTACTGATAAATCTCCAGTGGCATGAAGAACATTAGCTGCAATAATGAGATCGTATTGTGCAGTACTAAATCCTTGAGTTAAGGGATCTGTTTCAATATCTAAAATTTCATACTTAACAAAAGGATATTCTCGGAATTTTTCCTGAGCTTGAGTAAGAAAAGTTGCGCCGATATCAGTAAAAGTATATTCAGTGCGATCGCTTGGCAGAAATGGTAATAAATAACCAGTTGTTCCCCCAGTTCCCGCCCCAATTTCTAAAACTCTCACTCCCTGAGAAATCGGCAACTTTTCTAGAGCTAAACTAACAGCTTTTTGTGATAAAGTATTCATCGCCACTGCTACGGGCGATGTTTGATAAAGTCTGCTCACAATACTGAAATCCCCTTCGGGAAATAGCAATTGTAGTGGATCAACTTTTCCTGTTAACACTCGATCTAACTGACTACCACAACGAGAAAGCAGGAGGAATTCTGCTGCCACAATATCATCTTTAATAACGGAGTTGAAATTAACTTCTGTGGGAATTTTAATCACCTGCCATCCCGCCGATATTTGCCGTAAATATCCAGATTCCGCTAAAATTGCTAACAAGCGATTCAGTAACCGATGATAGCGACTAATAATTCCAAGCTCTGTCGCAATTTCTAGTAAGGTAAACTCTCGCTCAATCTGCCAGACTAAACCCATTTTTTGGAAAGCTGCTAAGATATATTCAACCGCTAAAGTATTCAGTTTTTTAAGTTCTTCTTGATATATTTGTAACTGGCTTTGGATAATCTCTTCCTGATTATCGGCTAATTTTTGACTAATTATTGTGGGAGTTAACAGAGGAGAAGCCTCGCGATCATCTTGAGGAATGCGCCACCGAATCTGAGGTTGCCATTTAACTTGATAAAGCCAATTTTGCCAATCAGATTTCTTATTTCCTAGCACAGATTGACGATTAGCTTGCTTAAACTGCATTCCCTGTAATTGAGCTACTAATTTACCATCGTTGCTAAATAAATCTATATCTACACTAAGAATAGTTTCGTTATTGTTCGCGCGTCTTTCTACCCGAATCCATCTAGGTATATCTGAAGTGTATATCTGTAAAGAATCTAAACCTATAGGTAAATAAGTTTGAGGATTACCCTCTGCAATCAAAGCCGCACCAAAAACCTGTAAACTACCGTCAAGTAATACTGGATGCAGTTGATAGCGATTTACTTCTAGTTCTAATTCTTGACATAGTTTTATCTCACCCCAAATTGTCTTATCTTTTCGCCATACTCGTTTTATGCTTTGAAAGTTATTACCTAAATTAATTCCTCTTATTTTTAATTCTTTGTAGTATTTATCGGCTGTTAGTAAAAGTTCGTAATTAATGATTTCGGCTAAAGTTTTAGCGATTTTAGTATTGCTATTTTCAGATTCATTTTTAGCAATTTTCCCTGAAGCGTGTAAAATCCATTCTTCTGTTTTTTCATCTAAACTAAAAATTTCAAATAGATAAACTTGATTTTTTTGATTTTCACTTTCTAGGAAAATTTGATGTATTTTTTCGCTCCTAGCACTTTCAAATCTTAGCGGCTGTACGATCACTAAATCTGTAATAACTAAATTTTGAGAATGCCAAATTTCTTGACCTGCTTCTAATCCTATTTCTAGATAAGCTGTACCTGGAAGAATGATTTGATCGTAAACTTGATGATCTGCTAAAAAATTTAAGCGATCGCAGCTAAATTTAGATTGAAAACAGATAGCTTTTGATTTAGCTAACAATAATCTTTCATCAAGTAAAGTATTGATGCGATTGCTCGAAGTTTTGGGTGACTCGATTGTCTTCGGAAAATATTCGGCTGATATCCAATAACTTTCGCGCTGCCAAGGATAACTAGGTAAACATAAACGATTGTGAGGATAGTCGCGCTCAAATTGCAGCCAATCTACTGCCACTCCACTAACATACAAAGTGGCTAAACTTTCTAAAATTTGTTGCCAATCAGATTGTTTAGGATTGAGACTAGTTAACCAGTCTAATTTGTCTGTTCCCCATCCTAATTTACCGATTCCGGTTAAAGTTGGTTTTGCCCCGATTTCTAGAAAAGTTTCATAACCTGCGGCAATTAAATGATTTATTCCATCTGCCCACCTAACCGGATTTACAATATGTTTAACCCAATAATCAGCACTAGCAATTTCTTTCCCTGCCCACGTTCCAGTTAAATTAGAGAGCAAATCTAACTTAGGAACGGCATAATTAATTTGACTGGCAACTCGCTGAAATTCTGCTAGTATTGGTTGCATTAATGGCGAATGAAAAGCTGAATTAACATCTAAAACTTTTGTTTTTACTTCCATTTGAGATAAAGCCGCGATTACCCGTTCGATTGCAGCTACCTCTCCAGAAATTACTAGACTTTCCGATGCATTAAAGGCAGCGATAGATACTAATTCAACAGGTGCAATTAACTTCTCAATTAATTCTCTATCTGCCCAAACTGCTACCATTTTCCCTTGGACAAGATGCATTAATCGTCCGCGCACGACTACCAATTTGAGGGCATCTTCCAAACTGAACACCCCAGCACTTACAGCGGCTACGTATTCCCCCAAACTGTGACCAATGACTGCACTAGGTTTAATCCCCCAAGATTGCCATAATTGATAAAGGGCGTATTCGATCGCAAATAAAGCAGGTTGAGTATAAGTCGTTTGCTGTAATTTGTCGGGATGAGAATAGAGAATCTCTAACAAAGGCACATCCAGGTAAGGACGTAAAATTTCAGCTATAGCGTCGATAGTTTTCCGAAAAGTAGGTTGGGTTTGATACAGTTCTTGCCCCATCCCTAAGTATTGCGAACCTTGACCTGTAAACAAAAAAGCTATCTGGCGAGTATTTTGGCGCTGGTCGCGATCTGAGTGAGAGTTAACAGTTTCGGTAATATATTCAGTAAGTTGTTGTTGCAGGCGATCGCGAGAACTAACAACTAAAGCCAAACGATGCTCGAAGTGGTTTCTACCAATATTAGCTGTATAGCAAATATCTCCTAAAGATGACTTCGGGTTAATTTCCAAATACTTTAAATAACGTTGAGCTAATTCTGGTAAAGCGGCAGGATGTTTAGCTGATAAAGTTAGCAAGTGTAGGGGGCGTGCCGGTAAATCTGGCGGTTCTAATGCAGGTGCTGCCTCTAGAACGACGTGGACGTTAGTACCAGTGAAGCCAAAAGAACTAACCCCCGCAATCCAACGCTGGTTTATTCCTGACCATGATTGCAATTGCGTCGTTACCGCTATCGGCAACCGTTCCCAATCTATTTGAGGATTAGGTTGATGATAATGCTGGTGGGGAGGAAGTTGCTGATGTTGCAATCCTAAAACCACTTTGATCAAGCCAGCAATACCAGCAGCACCTTCTAAATGTCCGATATTAGTCTTTACCGAGCCAATCTGCAAGGGTTGATCGGACAACCGATCTTTACCAAAAACTGCCCCTAATGCCCCGACTTCAATTGGATCTCCTAAAGCTGTACCCGTACCGTGAGTTTCTACGTAGCTAACTTGGCTTGGCAGCACACCGCCATTAGCTAAAGCTTGCCGAATAACTGATTGTTGAGATGGTCCGTTAGGTACTGTTAACCCGCTAGTCCGTCCGTCCTGATTCGCCGCCGTACCCCGAATCACTGCCAAAATATTATCTTTATCTGCTAAAGCATCCGATAGCCGCTTCAATACAACTATGCCGCAACCTTCCCCGCGAACATAACCATCTGCTGCCGCATCGAAAGTTTTGCAACGACCATCCGGAGATAACATCTGCGCTTTGGAGCAAATAATTCCGATTTCTGGTGTTAAGATTAAGCTGACTCCTCCAGCTAATGCCATTCGACATTCTCGTTGTCGCAAACTTTGACAAGCTAAGTGAACTGCTAATAAAGATGAAGAACAAGCAGTATTGACGGCAACACTGACTCCGGTTAATCCCAAGCTATAGGATAAGCGTCCGGCGGCTGCGCTGGGGGAATTTCCTGTACCCGTATAAGCATCAAGGTATTTTCTATCTGCTAAGTCAGAAATTAAATTTAAATAATCTGTGTTACAGATACCTATGAATACTCCAGTAGCCGTATTAAGTAATCTCTCTGGTGCTTGGGCAGCATTCTCTAAAGCTTCCCAACTCACTTCCATTAGTAAGCGGTGTTGAGGATCGAGACTACTTGCTTCGCGTGGAGAGATGCCAAAAAATTCTGCATCGAAGCCATCCACTTGACTTAAAAATCCCCCTCTACGGGTGGAAATTTTTCCTGGTGTATCGGGATTGGGGTCATAGTAATCGTCTATATCCCAACGTTGTTTGGGTACTTCTGCGATCGCATCCACCCCATTTTTCAACAACTGCCAAAAAGCCTCTGGATCATCTGCGCCTCCCGGAAAGCGGCACCCCATACCAATGATGGCGATCGGTTCTGCCTTCAACAATTCTAGCTGAGACGCTACTTGTTGAGCAGCAAACGCCAACTTCATTGGCGACATATTCGACAAGCGTTCAGATAGATCCGGCATTCCAATACACTCCTGTAAACTTCAGAACTCCAGTTTTTTGTTTAGTAAATTTAAGTTGCTTTTAGCTTGATTCTTGAGTAAATTTTTGTCCAATTTCTTGATCAGACATTTCATTTAAATCTATCAAAAATTTTTCAAAATTCAGGTCGTTGACCAAAGCTTTATTATCATCTTCTCTCACTTCATCCGGAGCTGCAACATGAAAAATTTCCAGCATCAAATAACCTACTAAGCTTTTGACGTTGGGATAGTCAAAAGCTAAAGTTGACGGCAATTGCAATTCTAAGCTAGATTGAATACGGTTTTTCAATTCAACCGACGTTAAAGAATCCATCCCCATCTCGAAAAAACCTTTATTATCATCTACTAATTCTACTGTTTTTAACCCCAAAACTTGAGCAACTAGCGTGCGAATATGCTCCATTAGTTTAGTTTTTATTTTTTCTGGAGGAAATGTTTTGAGTTGTTGTAACAATTCAACCGTTGGTGCTCGCTGCGGCGAAACTGACTGAAGCTCAGAACAGAAGGATAAATTCGAGTACGAGGTTGAATATTGCGACCAGTTAATGGGAATCACTGCTACTTGTACCCCATTGTCCGCTAATAATCTTTCTAGGATTTGTCCCACTGTTTGGGGCGGGATGGTTCCTATTCCTGTTTGCTGCAAATTTTGGACAAGTTGACTGTTAGCGGCGGCTCCTACTTCGGCGACGGCTCCCCAGTTAATACTCAATCCCGCTAATCTTTGGGCACGACGTTGGTATGCTAAAGCATCGAGAAAAGCATTAGCCGCTGCATGGTTGGCTTGACCGATATTGCCAAAAATAGCAGTTGCTGAAGAAAAGAGGATGAAGTAATCTAAAGGTTGCTCTTTCGTCAAGTGATGTAAATTCCATGAGCCTAATACTTTAGCTGCCAAAACTTGCTCGAATTGCTCCCAAGATAAATGCTGTAACGTACTATCTTCTAATATTCCAGCTGCATGAAATATTCCTTTTAATGGTGGGAGAGATTGTTCGATTTCTATTAATAAATTAGTGCTTTGCTCGACTGATGAAACATCAGCTTGAGCAACCACAACTTGAGCGCCTGCTTGCTTTAATTGTTCAATTTGCGCTTGGATAGAAGGTGTGGCTCTATTTCTACCAACTAGCACCAAGTGTTTAGCTCCTTTTTCTACCATCCAGCGAGCTACCAGCAATCCTAAGCCGCCTAGTCCACCTGTAATTAAATAGGTACTATTTTCCCGGAAATGGATTGAAGATTCCTTAGAGGTAGTTGACTGGCTTCGGACTAACCTAGGTACTTTACGCATACCTTGGCGAAATGCGATTTGATTTTCTGTACTAGGAGAGGTAATTTCTGCTAAAAGTTCTGTAATGCGATCGCCGAGCTCGGCTTGAGGATCTAAATCTATCCGAACGCAATTAAGTTCTGGATGTTCTAAACCGATTACTTTTCCCATTCCCCAGATCGGAGATTGGACAACGGACGAAACTGATTCTAATCCTACTGGTTGTCCGCCTTGAGTAACTAAACACAAAGATGGTAGTTGAGTAAATTTAGCTTTAACTAAAGCTTGAATTAGGTGTAAGGTGCTGCCGCAGCTTAATAAAGCAGCAGCTTTTAAATCATTCTCAGCCGCATCCACACTCCAGCAGTGGACAATTCCATGTAAAGGTGACAGGCGATTGACGGCTGCTAATAATTGCTCGAATTCTTTTGAATGACTAGGATTAACTTGGAACTGGCTAGCTGCAATCTGTTGGTAATCAGCACCGACAAATACTAAAGTGCATTTTTCCCCTTGACGGGACAGGCGGTTAGCTAATTCTTCCCCTATACCTTGGCGATCGCTAAAAATAAGCCATTGTTTAGCTGCCGACGATAGAGATAATGGTTGGGGAGGATTGACAGCTAAAAATACCGCCTGTTGAGCTAGATCTTCTCCTGGCTGTTCGTCAGCATTAATTGTTACTATTTGTTCAAATCTTGTTACTGATAATAGTTGTTGCCATTTCTCTTGCGATAATAGAGGATAATTTTGTCTCCAGTCTCGATCTTGAAATTTCCACCAGCCGTCAGTTAATCCAAAAGTTAAATCTATCCAATTTTGCGCTGATGTCGCTTCCAGTAAGACTAATAATCCTCCTGGTGCTAGTAATTGGCGGATATGGTTTAAGGTTGTGAGTAGATTTTCAGTGGCGTGTAGCACGTTAGCCGCTACTATTATGTCGTATTTTTCAGGGCTAAAACCTTGTTGGATGGGGTTTTTCTCGATATCTAATACTTGATATTTAACAAAAGGATATCTCTGAAACTTTTGGGCTGCTTGACTGACAAAAGCTGCCCCCACGTCAGTAAAAGTATATTCTGTTTGTTCGGGATTTAAAATTGGTAATAGATGAGTCGTAGTTCCCCCAGTTCCGGCACCGATTTCTAAGATTCGGACTCCTGTAGATTGGGGCAGTTTTTCTAGTGCTATCTTAACTGCTTGTTGCACTAGGTTATTCATAGCTAACGCTACCGGGGATTCTTGATAAAGTCGGCTTACTGTTAGTGAATTTTCTGAGTCGAATAATAATTGTACTGGTTCGGTTTTTCCCTGCAAAACCGAAGCTAGTTGGCTACCACAACAATCGAGTAAGCTTGCTTCTATGCCAATTAAATCAAGTTCTAATTTTTCTTCTGGTAAGGATTCAGGAATGCTAACAATTTGCCAATGGTTATCTCTCTTCAGTAAATATCCTGATGAAGCTATAATTTCTAACAAGCGATTTAGTAAGCGGTTATATCGCGGAATCATCTGCACTTCGGCAGCAATTTCTAGAGTTGTAAACTGTCGATTAATTTGCCATTGCCATCCTAATTCTCGGAAAGCTTGCAGGATATATTTAAGAGCTAAAATATCTAATTTTTCGATAGCACTTCTGTAAAGCTTAAGTCGGGTTTGACTTAGCAGTTCAGGTTGATTGGATATTTTTGCATAGATAGCTTGAGGAGTTAGTAGCCATTGCTCTACAAAGCCAAAACTAACTTGCGATCGCCATTCAATTTCATAAAGCCAATCTTTAATTTCGCTGGCGTTTATTTCTTGGTGCTGGCTAGCGATTAGTTGTAAGATTTTAGGTACTAGAGTTAGTTCTAACTCTGACAATTGCCCAGTGTTTTTTAGTAGATTAACTAACTTTTCTGGATTGGATGTACTTAAATTAATAATTGATGCTTCATCTTTGTTGGTAATAGTTGCGTTTGATTTTGTTTTTACCCAATACCTTTGCCGTTGCCAAGGATAAGTGGGAAGAGATAACCGCCGAGATGGATAATCTCGATGAAATTCCAGCCAATCAACTGTGACACCACTAACATACAAAGCAGCTAAAGTGTCTAGGATTTGCTGCCAATCCGATTTTTGCGGATTGAGAGTAGCTAACCACTGGATTTCTACAGTTGACCAACCGATTTTACCGATAGTTGTTAAAGTTGGTTTGGGGCCAATTTCTACAAAAATTTCATAGCCATTTTGGATGAATTGATCTATAGCATCAGCCCATCTTATAGGTTGAGTAATATGTTTTATCCAATAATCGGGAGCGGCAATTGATTCATTTGCCCAAGTACCAGTTAAATTAGAGATTAAATCTAAGCGAGGTTCTGAATAATTAATTTGCCGAGCAATTTGACTGAATTCTGCTAGAACTGGTTGCATCAGGGGAGAATGAAACGCCCCAGAAACATTTAATTCTTTTGTTTTTACTCCCATTCTTTCTAAATGGGCGACAATCAGATCGATTTGGGTTGATGCTCCAGAAATGACCAAATTTTCCGAGCCATTAAAAGCAGCGATCGCCACAGATGTAAAATCCGCGATCACGTCGCGAATCATTTTTTCTTTTCCCCAAACTGCTACCATTTTACCTGCTTGAGCCTTGTCTTGCATCAAGCGACCTCGATGGGCAATTAGTTTTAAGCCATCTGCTAAACTAAATACGCCAGCGACGCAAGCAGCAACGTATTCTCCCACACTATGACCCATAACTGCCTGGGGTACAATTCCCCAAGATTGCCATAATTGATAAAGGGCGTATTCAATCGCAAATAAAGCGGGTTGAGTGTAGGCTGTTTGCTGTAATTTTTCGGGATCTGAATGCAGGATTTCTAATAAGGGGATATCTAAATATGAGTTGAGAATTTTTCCACAGCGATCAAGAGCTTGGCGGAAAATAGGTTGGGTTTGATAAAGCTGTTTTCCCATCCCTAAATATTGCGAACCTTGACCGGAAAATAAAAATGCAATTTTCGGTGTTTTTTTGCTATTAATTGCGCCAGAGTCGGTCTTAGCGATGAAACTACCTAACAGTTGGCGCACTTCTTGGTGAGAACTAGCAACGATACCGAGACGATAAGGAAAATGCGATCGCCCGGTCTGGAGAGTATAGCAGATTTCGCTTAAAGATTGTTGGGAGTCAGCGTCTAAATAATCGAGGTAACGCTGGGCTAATTGTTGCAGTGCAGTCGTTGTTTTAGCTGATAGTACGAACAGATGAATAGGGTGATTTGATTGCGTTAGCGAGGTAGGAAGATTTGGTGCAGCTTCGAGAACAACAAAAGCATTAGTTCCACTAGCACCAAACGAACTTACCCCTGCGATGTGCCTTTGATTTATACTTTGCCAAGGCAGTAATTCGGTAGGTACTTGAATTGGCAAACTTGACCAATTAATTTGAGGATTAGGTTGATGAAAATGCAAATGTGGGGGAATTTGTTGATGTTGCAGGGCAAGTACCACTTTGATTAAACCTGCAATTCCTGCCGCCCCTTCTAAATGTCCAATGTTAGTTTTAACTGAACCAATTAATAAAGGTTGGTGTAAAGAACGATTTTTACCAAATACTGCACCTAAAGCCGATACTTCGAGCGGATCGCCCAAGGCAGTACCAGTACCATGAGTTTCAACATAACTAACTGCATTAGGGACAATTTTGGCATTTTCCAAAGCTTGATGAATCACCGCTTCTTGTGCCAATTGATTGGGAACGGTTAAACCACTGCTGCGTCCATCGTGGTTAACTGCCGAACCGCGAATAATCGCTAAAATTCGATCTCCATCAGCTATAGCTGCCGAAAGTCGCTTGAGTAAAATGACTCCACAACCTTCGCCTCTGACAAAGCCATTAGCTGTCGCATCAAAGGTTTTGCAGCGATTATCTGGAGATAGCATTCCGGCTTTACATTCGATGGCGCTGGTGACAGGCGAAATAATTAAATTTACTCCCCCTGCTAAAGCTAGATCGCATTCTCCATTTCGCAAACTCTGACTAGCTAAATGCACTGTTACCAAAGAGGAAGAACAGGAAGTATCTAAAGTAATGCTTGGTCCTTGTAAACCTAAAAAATAAGATAAGCGTCCCGATGCAAAACTAATGGCATTGCCAGCCGCCGTATAGGTATCAACTAAAGTAGGATCGTAAGTCAAGTGAGCATAATCTTGATTCATTACACCTACGAATACCCCAGTTTTACTACCTTGGAGGCGAGCAGGTGATATACCTGCTCTTTCAATTGCTTCCCAACTTACTTCTAATAATAATCTTTGTTGAGGGTCAATGCTGTTTGCTTCTCGCGGCGATATGCCGAAGAAATCAGCATCAAATTCATCAACCTGATTTAAAAAACTCGCCCCACGAGCGTAAATTTTTCCTCGCTGATTCGGATCGCGATTTTCGTAAGCGTTAACATCCCAACGTTCTGGAGGAATATCTGTAATTCCGTCAACGCCATTGCGTAAAAGTTGCCAAAAAGCTTCGGGAGTATCCGCCCCAGTTGGGAATCGACACCCCATCCCGATAATTGCGAGCGGTTCAGTTTTAGCTTGCTCCATGCTGGTAAGCTGATTTTGCATTTTTTCCAGCTTGACCAGGGCATCTTTCATTAAAGCGCGATAATCTAAACCAGGTGATTGATTAGTCATAATATTTCCGTTTCTTATTCATCCATATTGGCTAGTTTTTCAGCCAATAAACTAGCGAGTTCTTCTTCTGATTGCCCATCAAAGGTAACTGAAGATTCATTTACCCGATAGTCAACTGGGGATTCTGCTATATATTCCTCAGCAAAATTCGCAGATAAAACTTCCTCCGTCAGATATTGGGCTAGTTTTTCCACTGTTGGATATTTAAAAGCCAAGGTTGAGGGTAAATTGCAAGACAAACTGGTTTGCAAACGATTCCTCAACTCTATAGATGTCAGGGAGTCCATCCCCATATCAAAGAAACCTAAGTGGACATCAATCTCGGATGGAGGTAAACTCAGAACGCCTGCAATTTGATTACAGATATGCTCGACTAATAGTGCTCGCCGTTTGTAACTAGCAACTTGCGTTAATTGTTGTAGAAAATCTTCTGGTGGCAGGTTAACTGTGGCGGTTGCTGTGATGAATTCAGCTAAAAATGGGGTAGCAGCCCGTTGAGCCATAAATTTTGACCAATCTATAGATACTGCTCCTACCTGAGTGAAATTGCCACTCAACACCTCCTCCAAAACTTGCAATCCTTCCGTTGGGGTAAAAGTTGTCATTCCTTTGCTTGTCCATTTTTCCTCAAATTGCGGATCAGCAGCGGCTCCAATTTCCGCCCAAGGTCCCCAGTTAATGCTCAATCCCGGTAATCCCATCGCCCTACGATGGTAAGCTAAAGCATCGAGAAAGGCATTAGCAGCAGCGTGGTTAGCTTGACCTGCATTACCCAATAGAGCGGCGACAGATGAGAACATCACAAAATAATCTAAGGGCAAATCTTGAGTCAAACAGTGTAAATGCCACGCTCCAGCCACCTTCGGAGCCATTACCCCCATAAACCGTTCCCAGGATAATTGTTGGATCGTGCCATCATCAAGTACCCCAACTGCATGAATTATTCCTCGTAATGGGGGCAGCGATCGCTTAATTTCTGCTAAAACTTCAGCAACTTGTTCTGATTGAGTCACGTCAGCTTGTTTGACGGTGACTTTTGCGCCCATTTCGGCTAATTCTGCTAACTTGATTTCGGCTAATGGTTGCACTCCGCTACGCCCGACTAGTACTAAATGACGCGCTCCTTGTTCGACTAACCATTTAGCTATCACCAACCCCAAACCGCCTAAACCACCAGTCATTAAATAAGTGGCATCTGACCGAAAGGTCAAGAGTTTTCTATCAGTTAGAGTGGCGCGAACTAATCTAGGCACCCATCGCTTACCGTGACGAAATGCGATGCGATTTTCAGGCTGCGGCAATGAAATTTCCGCAAATAAACTTTGGACATCTGCGACTATATCCTCGCCAGATAAATCTACTTGAACGCAATTTAATTCTGGATGTTCTAGGGCGATCGCTGTCCCCATACCCCATAAAGGAGATTGCACTAATCCCGAACACAAATCATCAGAAATAGGGGCTGTCGCGGTTTGAGTTACTAGCCACAAAGGAGGCGATTTCTCTAAGTTTGCTTCAGCCAAAGTCTGAATTAAATGTAAGGTACTGCCACAGCTTATTAAAGCAGCGGCTTCTAAATCAGTGTCAGTGGCATCTAAACTCCAACAATGGACTATGCCATCTAGAGATGTTAATTGAACTGCGTTTAATAACTGCTGAAAGTCTTGTGGTTCACGGGGATTAACATAAAATTCATGAGAACTAATTTGCTGATATTCTGTCCCAGCCCAAACTAAAATGCAAGGGTTTGATCGCATTTTTAGTAATTGCTCTAATTCTGGTGCTACTCCTGAGCGATCGGCTAAAATCAGCCAATTCTTTGATGCTGCTTGGTCTTGACTAACTAAGTCAGTTTGAGCCAGAATCAAGCTGGGTTGACCAAATTCTTTACCTATTTCTACATCAGCTAAACTAGTACTACTGTTAAATCCATTCTCACAGAGCAAATCAAGCCATTTTTGAGTTTTTAATAAAGGATAGTTTTTGCGCCACTCAATATCGGTAAATTTCCACCATCCCTCAGTTAAACCAAAAGTAATATCGATCCAAGGTTGAGCCAAGGTTTCCTCTAGCAAAATTAGTAACCCACCAGGAGCTAATAAACTCTTGATATGAGCTAAAGTTTGGCTTAAATTTGCTGTAGCGTGGCAAACGTTAGCAGCTACGATGATGTCATATTGTCCGAGACTAAACCCCTGCAATTCGGGAGCAATTTCAATATCTAAAACTTGATATTTAACAAAGGGAAACTCCGCAAATTTCTGTGCTGCTTGAGTAGTAAAGATTGCTGCCACATCGCTAAAAACGTATTCTGTTTGTTTCGGCTGAAAAATTGGCAGTAAATCGGCAGTCGTTCCTCCAGTTCCCGCCCCAATTTCTAGCACTCGCACCCCTAGAGAGCTAGGGAATTTTTTAATAGCTGATTCTACAGCTTTTTGCACTAACCTATTCCAAACTACGGCTACAGGCGAGTGCTGATAAATTGCTCTAAGAGTGTTAAAATCTCCTTGAGGAAATAACAGATCTAAAGGATCGCATTCTCCTGTTAATACTTGGGCTAATCGACTGCCGCAACGTGTCACGAAGGTTACTTCTGGTTCTGCTTCTGAACATTCAGCTAATATTTCAATTTGGTAAGCTTGGGGGTCGATGAAATTGGGTAATTGGATGACTTCCCAAGCGCGATCGCCTGACTTAATCAATCCAAATTCGGCGAAAACTTTTAGAATGCGGTTGAGCCAACGGTAATATTTTGAGGCTAAACCGATTTTTTGGGCTAATTCTTCTGAAGTAAACTTGTGACCGAATTGCCAGCGCCACCCTAGCCTATCAAAACCTTTTATGATATACGTAACCGCTAAAATATTAATTTTCGTCAAAGCAGCTTCGTAAGTTAATATATTATCTGTAATTTGAGGTAAAGCTAATTCTGATTTGAGATTTTGGTAAATTTCTAAAGGAGTCGCTAAGTTTAATTTAGAGCCAAATTTTACCTGATTAATCCACTCGACATTGTAAAAGAAATTATTTTTTAATTTGCTACTGTTTTCTAAGAAAGACGTTTGACTAACTGGTTGAAATTGAACTCCTAGTAAAGTAGCAATTTCTTTGCCATTGGAATTGAACAAACGCAGATCGTAAATTGGCTCAGATGATTTCTTCTCAAGCGATCGCCGTTTTCCTTCAATCCACAAACAGGTATCAACATTGCCATAAACTTGGTATTTGTCTACTCCTATTGGTAAATAACTTTGTGCGGCTCCCTCATGCATTAATGCAGCTACTATTACCTGCAAACTACCATCTAATAACACAGGATGGAATTGATATTTACTAATTTCTGGGGTCAAAAATTCTGGAAACTCAATTCGACCTCTGACCAAATCGCCTTGTTGCCAAATTTGTTTGAGAGTTTGAAAACTCGCTTTTAATTCAATGCCCCAATCTTGCAGTTGTTGATAAAATGTAGTAATGGATTCTAGCTGATTTTGCCAAAGATTCAAATCAATCAGACTTTCTGCTGTTGTTTTTGCAGCTAGCTTAACCATTTTACCGCTAGCATGAAGCCTCCATTCTTGATAAGCTATATCATCAACAATTTCACTGCTAAAAATCTCGAAACTATAACTATTTTGAGTCTCAGGAGTTAAAATTAACTGAATTTGAATTTGTCCGACTTGGGGGATAACTAATGGTTGTTGAATGTGAAGATTTTCAATAGTGAAATCAGAGGAGGACCAAACTGATACGATCGCAGCCAAAGCCATCTCTAGATAGGCTGTGGTTGGTAAAATTATTCTGTTATAAACCTGATGATCTAAGAGATAACTAGGTTGCGATCGAGCCAGGTAGCTTTGAAACTGAATTGTTTTTAAAGGTGAAGATAAGCGTTTGCCAATTAAGGGATGTCCCTCTAGTAATAATTGGGGTAGTGAATCATTAGTGGAAGTTTCTAACCAATAACGCTGTCTTTGCCAAGGATAAGTAGGTAATTGTAAGTAATTGCGGAGATAATGTTGATCGAATCCACGCCAATCTATGCCTACACCATTAATATACAAAACTGCTAAACTATTTAAAAGCTCTTGCCAATCCGATTTTTGTGGATTCAGAGTAGATAACCATTGAATCCGATCTAATGCCAATAAATTTTTATTAGTTGAGCCTAATCCTATTTCTAAACAAAATTCACTTTTTAAAGCAATTATTCTATTTATAATAGATTGAATATCATGATGCTCGTTAATTTCACTATGCCAATAAGATGGATTGGAAATTTCATCCTTAATTATATTTCCAGTTTTACTAGAAATTAAGTTAATTTGCGGCTGAGAATAATTTAGTTGTTTCGCAACTAAATTGCGAGATGAATTACTTTGAGCAGCAACTAACTTTAATCCATCTTCTAAATTGAAAACTCCAGCGATACAAGCAGCAACATACTCTCCAACGCCATAGCCCACAACTAAATTAGGTGTTACTCCCCAGGATTGCCATAGTTTACATAAAGCATACTCCAAAGCAAATAAAGCAATTTTCGTATAGCTATCTGACAGGTTATGGGGAAAATAAAGAATTTTAATTAATGGTATTTTTAGTTCACGCTCTAAAATTTCAGCACAGCGATCTAAAGCTTGGCGAAAGACTGGTTGAGTGTCGTAAAGCTGCTGACTAATAGGTAGATTGAATGATAGTTCTCCTGAAAAGAAAAAGGTCACTTTCGGGACTGAGTTTAAGGATACCTGACCCGAATACAACTGAGGTAAAGATTGACCTTGAGTAAAAGCAAGTAACTGTTGGGATAGTTCAGTAGTTGAAGACGCGATCGCGCTGAATCGATAGGCAAAATGCGACCGACCAGTATTAGCAGTAAAACAAAGATCTCCTATAGGTGAATTCGGATACTTTTGCAAAAAGCGATCATATTCACCAGCTAATTGCTGCAAACCTTGGGGAGTTTTTGCCGTAATGGTCAAAATATGTAGCGGACGATCTTGTTCAGACGCGAAATTTGAGCCAGCGCCGTGCTGCGCCAACGCTGGCTCCCGTTGAGGCGTCTGGCGTCGCGTCTCTACATTTGGGGTTTCTTCTAACACCACATGAACGTTTGTACCAGCAAAACCAAAGGAACTTACCCCAGCAATTCGGCGTTTTTCTTCTGGCAGCCAAGGTATTGTTTCGGCAGCAACTTTAATGGGCAATTCTTCCCAAGGGATATAGGGATTAGGCTGTTGGAAATGTAAATTAGCAGGAATTTCTTGATGTTGCAAACACAAAACAACCTTGATTAAACTAGAAATTCCTGCCGCAGCTTCTAAATGACCGATGTTAGTTTTTACCGAACCAATAATTAAAGGTCTTTCTGAAGGGCGATCTTGACTGAATACTGCACCTAAAGCACCAACTTCGATGGGATCTCCTAAAGATGTGCCAGTACCGTGTGCTTCCACATAATCTACTTGATGGGGAGCAATTTTAGCGTTGGCGAGTGCCTGACGAATTACTGCTTGTTGAGAAGGACCATTAGGTGCAGTTAAACCGCTAGTTCTACCATCTTGGTTAACCGCCGAACCGCGAATTACAGCTAAAATTGTGTTGCCGTCAGCTAATGCGTCTGATAGTCGTTTGAGAACGATCGCGCCGCATCCTTCCCCCCGCACAAAGCCATCTGCTTTACGATCAAAAGTTTTGCAACGACCATCAGGCGCAAGCATTCCCGCTTGAGCAAAATTGATACTTAATCCAGGTGCTAACAAGCGATTAACACCACCAGCTAGAGCTAAGTTACACTCTCGGTTACGCAAACTTTGACAAGCCAAATGTACTGCTAATAAAGAAGAGGAACAAGCAGTATCCACCGCCATACTCGGTCCGTTCAAACCTAATAGATAAGATATCCGTCCGGCTGCCGGACTTAACAGCGTACCCGTTCCCGCATAAGCATCAATACAACTCGGACTAGCTGCCCCAAACAGCCGCATCGCATAATCAAAGGTACTAATTCCAATAAAGACACCAGTTGCACTACCAATGATATTTTCTGGTACAATATTGGCAGATTCTAAAGCTTCCCAGGTAACTTCTAATAACAAACGCTGTTGTGGATCGAGTTTCACTGCCTCACGGGGGGCGATTCCGAAAAACTGAGAGTCAAATTTGTCTGCATTGCCAATAAATCCCCCGTAACGGGTGTTCATTTTTCCTGGAACATCTTGATGACTGGAGTAGTAAGTATCAATATCCCAGCGATCGCTCGGTACTTCGGTAATGGCATCAGTTTTATTTTTGACTAATTCCCAAAAAGCTGCCGGGTTATCACTTCGTCCTGGCAAACGACAACCCATACCAATGATTGCGATTGGTTCCGTCTTGGTTGATTCTACTGCGTTGAGCTTGGCTTGCATATCTGACAAAGCCATCAACGCCCGCCGCATAGTTGATAAAGATTGATTTGATTCTGAGTTCATCTTTGCCCTTGTTTAATAATTTAAACTGTTTAACTTACTAATCAACAAAGCTTCAAGTTCGTTAGCTGATAAATTGTCTACATCTAATAACTCTGAAGTAGGCTCAATTAATACTGGCTGAGCCGATGATTTGATAGTGGGTGGAGCAGCAAATTCTGGCAATAGCACTTCTAAAATCAAATAATCAACTAAAGCTGCTACTGTTGGATAATCAAAAGCCAAGGTTGCAGGTAAAGAGACATCTAAAGTAGTTTGCAAGCGATTTCGCAAATCAATAGAAGTAAGCGAATCCATCCCCAAATCGAAGAAACCTTTTTGCCAATCTACAGATTCAGGAGAGTTTAAACCTAAAACTTTTGCTACCTGAGTGCGAACACAATTGCCTAATACTTCTCGGCGATCGCTCTGTGGAGTTTGTTGAAGTTGCTGTCGCCAATTAACGGGTTTTGTCGGTGATCGATCCGTTACCGCTACTTGGTGGAAGTTTTCCCAAAACGGGGCAGCACCTCTTTTAGCAATGAACTGCGCCCAATTAATCCCCACTGCACCTACTTGGATCGGAGGTTGTTCGCATAGATATTCCAATAGTTGCAATCCTTGTTCAGGAGTCATGGAATTAATGCCTTTACTCTGCCATTGTTCGCTAATTTCCCCTTGGGCAGCAGCCCCTACTTCAGTCCAAACTCCCCAATTAATACTCAATCCTGGCAATCCTTGAGCATGGCGTTGATAAGCTAGGGCATCTAAAAAGGCATTAGCCGCCGCATGGTTAGCTTGACCTGCAGAACCGAGTAAAGAAGCAGCAGAAGAAAATAGAATTAAGTCTATCGGGCGATCGCCTATTAATTCGTGTAGTATCCAAGTTCCTGTTACTTTGGGAGCCATCACTTTAGCGAAACGCTGCCAAGATAACTGCTGTAAAGTTCCGTCGTCTAGGACTCCCACTGCATGAATAATTCCTCCTAATGGTGGCATTCTGCGCTCAATCTCTGCAAACACTTGCGTCATACGTTCTTTATCGCAGACATCGGCTTGAATTAGCTCAATTCTGACTTCAGCTTGAGCTAATTTGGCTAATTGATCAGCAAGTTCAGGTTTAACACCACTACGCCCCAATAAAACTAAGTTTTTCACTCCTTTTTTAACTAACCAATCAGCCACTACCAACCCCAAACCGCCAAAGCCGCCCGTAATTAAATAAGTTTTCTCGCTGCTAAAGCGAATCGGTGGCGATTGAACCGCCTGAGGTTGATTGACTAACCGAGATACATACCGATTACCGTTACGCAAAGCAATTTGATTTTCTGGGGTTGAGGCGTAAATTTCTGCGAGTAAAGTTGTCGCATTTTCCTCAATTGTGGTATTTGGGTCTAAATCAATATAGGTACATTGTAATTCTGGATGTTCTATATTGATAACTTTGCCCATTCCCCACAGAGAAGATTGAGCTATTTGAGGGATTGTTTCTCCTGCTATAACTGGTGTCGCCCCTTGAGTAACTAGCCATAAAGCAGGAGGTGGGGAAAGTACGAAATCTCGGTCGTTTGCCCTTACTAAAGCTTGGACTAGATAAAGGGTGCTACCGCATCCCCTTTCGGAAGCGGCTGTTAATTCAGTTAGGGTGAGAGTGTTGGTGATTGGTGTATCTAAACTCCAACAATTTATGACTGCATGTAAAGGAATTTGTTGTTGGCTGATAGCGTTGAATAGTTGATGAAACTCTTCTACCTGTGCTGGATTAATGGTAAATTCTTGATTGCCTACTTGCTCGTATTGATTACCAGCAAACACTAAAGTATATTTCTCACCTTGAGATTGCAATTGTTTTGCTAGTTCCTCACCCATACCCTGGTAATCGGCTAAAATCACCCAGTGCTTATCTGAACTAGCTTGAGCTAAAATCGCTGCTTGTGGGAATAGAGATGTGTCAGTTGATGTTTCCCCAGGTAAAGATTTAACGCTACTAAACCCCGTTTCTAACAATAATTTTTCCCACTGCTGGCTAGACATAAGTGGATGTTTGGGGCGCAGATCGCGATCGCTAAACTTCCACCAACCTGTAGTTAACCCAAAAATTAAATCTATCCACCGCCTCGGTGCTGTTCCTTCTAGCAGAATTAACATTCCACCCGGCGATAACAATTGTCGCGCTTGGTTTAAGCTATGTTTTAAATCCCTAGTCGCATGGAAAACGTTGGCAGCTAAAATTATGTCGTACTTTTGAGTGCTAAATCCTTGGAATTTGAGATCGGCTTCAAGATCTAATGCTTGATAGCGGATAAAGTTATAATCGCTGAATTTTTCCTTAGCTTTAGCGGTAAATAAAGGAGAAACATCAGTAAAAACATACTCTACTCCTTTGTTTGGTAGTTCTGGCAAAATGTAAGCAGTAGTGCCCCCAGTTCCCGCACCTATTTCTAAAATGCGGAGATTTTCGCCTGAAGTGCGAGATGCTAGTACTGCCGCAAGTGCTTTTTGCACTACCAGATTCATTCCTTTAAAAGTGGCTGAATGCTGATATAGATTAGTTAGATTTGTGAGATCGCTACTGGGGAACAATAATTGTAGTGGATCGCATTTACCCTGTAAGACTTCGGCGAGTTTAGTTCCGCATCTTTCTAATAGGGTTAACTCGGCTATGAGGTGAGGATATTGCGTTAATAAATCTGGTAAAGATGACAGCTTTTGTGGTTTTGGTGTACTAGTAACTTGCCATATTCCGTCATTTTTTGCCAATATCCCTACTTCAGATAACATCTCAAGTAGCCGTTCTAATAGGCGACGATGAGGTTCAAGTACTCCTAGTTTTCTGGTTATTTCTTCTACAGAAAATTGCACATTTGGAGATAATTTAAAACTCATTTTCTCGAAAGCAGCCAGCACGTAGCTAATACTTAAATCCTCAATCTTCGTTAATAATGTATTTGTTTCAATTTCTAACGAGGAGGAAGAAATAAGGTTAGTAACGGATAAATCAAGGATGTTCGGATGAAATTCTTTCTTATCTTCTCCTCTCCCTAATCTCCAATTTTGAATTGGACTGGGTGAATTTTTATTTGATTTAGCTTGCCACTCTATTTGATAGAGCCAATCTTTCCAATTAGTTTGTAAACTACCTAATAAAGCTTGACGACTAGCACGTTTGAATTGTAAACCTTCAACACTAGCAATTAATTCTCCATCAGGGGCGATTAAATCTAAATCAGCAGTGCGGTTGGTTTGTTGTAACTCTTTATTGGGATGGAGTTTAACGTGACTCCATACATGACCGACTTGAGTGCGGTAAACTTTAAGTCGCTGACAGCCTACAGGTACAAATGGATCATCAAGGCTTTCATTTTGATATAACAAAGCAAAAACTACCTGGAAGCAAGCATCTAACAAAGCCGGATGTAACTGATAATTTTTGACTTCCGAAATATAAGCTGATTGTAACTTAATTTCTGCCAAAGCCTCTGCTTCACTCTGCCACAATTGTTGAATATTACGGAGATCAGGTCCATAATAAACCTGCATTTTTTTGTAATAAGTATCTAAGTCAATCTGTTGACTGCATCGAGACTGTAAAGCAGTTAAATTAATTGGTGTTTGCGAATTTAATAAAGTTTCTTTCTGTACTTTTCCGTCAGCGTGTAGCGTCCAATTTTTAGAGCCCAGGTCTGAGGTACTAAAAACTTGAAATTTAGCGGCAGTCTCACTTTCGTGATTTAAAAGTATTTGTAGGTTGTGACCTTGATTTTCTGGTAAAATTAATGCTCTCAAAATCGCGACATCTGTAATTGATATACAGCTAGATTTAAAAACTGCTACCCCAGCCGCTAAAGCCATTTCTAAATAAGCAACACCGAAAACTACCAGAAACTCGTATACCCAATGCTGTGCTAAGTAAGCAGGGCGATTCTTAGTAATATATGATTGAAACCGAATCTCATCACTTCCCGCTAAATACAGGCGATTTCCTAGAAGAGGATGTTGGTAGCGCTCAACATTAGTCAAAGCTGGTGAAGTGAGAATATTTTCTAACCAATATCTTTGTTGTTCAAAAGGATAGCTAGGTAGAGTGATGCGATTATAGGAATAATCTAGATAGAAACCAGCCCAATTAATGTTAACTTGACGCGAATATAGTGCTGCTAAACTCGATAATAATGTTTGCCAGTTAGAACTCTGGGGATGTAAACTGGGCAATCCAACGAAATCGATATAATCTTGATTTACGGATGTCAAACAGCTACGACCCATTGCCAATAAAATGGGTTTAGCCCCACACTCTAGGAAAATGGTTACTCCCTGCTGCTGCAAAGTCTTCATACCCTGATGAAATTGCACTGGTTGGCGCAGATGACGGCACCAATATTCAGGAGTAGTAATGTCAGCCGTCGCCATTTCTCCAGTCAGGTTAGAAACTAAATCTATAGATGGAGTGTGATAGGTAATAGTGGCAGCAACTTCCCTAAAGGAGTCTAGGATCGGGTTCATTAAAGGAGAATGAAAGGCATGAGATACGGATAAAGGAACAGCCTTTATTCCTCTAGCTTCTAAGATGCTAACTATGCCTTGCATTGTTTGCGCTTTGCCAGAAATTACTATGCTATCTGGTTGGTTAAAAGCCGCGATCGCTACTTCAGTTGGGTAAGCTGCTATAGCTTGGGCAATCGTACTTTCATCAGTAAATAGTGCCACCATTGTTCCATCTTCTGGCAATGATTGCATCAGCTGTCCGCGTTTAACAATTAGCTTTAACCCATCTTCTAAACTGAATACTCCAGCAACACAAGCAGCAACGTATTCGCCAACACTATGACCGATGACAATATCTGGTTGGACACCCCAAGATTGCCAAAGTTGATATAAAGCATATTCAATGGCAAACAAAGCAGGTTGAGTATAAGCCGTCTGATGGATTAATTGGGAATCTGTATAAATAACCTCTAACAAAGGATATTCTAAATCAGCAGCTAGAATTTCAGCGCAACGGTTGAGGGCTTGACGGAAAACGGGTTGCATTTCGTAGAGTTCCCGTCCCATTCCAATATACTGTGACCCTTGTCCTGTAAACAAAAAAGCAATTTTTTGAGGTTGTAAATCCTGTGGAATTGCGTTTAGTAATTCCTGACGCAACTGGGGTAGAGAATCAGCTACAACAGCTAACCGATAATCAAAATCTGCGCGACCAATATTAGCAGTAAAACATAAATCTGCTAGAGATATTTCTGGATGAGTATCGAGGAAATCAATGTGTTTTTGAATGAGTTGTCTCAATGCCCTATCGCTTTTAGCAGCAATTTTAAAAATGTGGTATGGTAACTCTACTTCGATAATTTTTGATTTTATTAGCGGTGCTGACTCTAAAATGGCATGGGCATTAGTGCCGCTAAACCCAAAAGAACTAATACCAGCAAACAGGTTAGGTTCTTGGGATTGCCAAACTTGTCCGGCGGTGGGAATGACTGCAGGGATTTGTTCTAAAGTAATGTGGGGATTAATTTGGCGATAATGCAGGTGTTTGGGAATATACTTATGTTGCATTGCCAAAACTACTTTGATCAGTCCAGCAATTCCGGCTGCTGCTTCGGTATGTCCGATATTAGTTTTTACCGAACCGATTACTAATTCTCTAGTTCTATCCTGTCCATATACTGCTTGTAATGCCTTGACTTCCACAGGATCGCCCAAAGGCGTGCCTGTACCGTGAGTTTCTACATAAGAAATTTGTTGGGGAAATACTTCTGCTGTGGCTAAAGCTTGACGAATGACTGCTTCTTGCGCAAGTCCATTGGGTGCAGTTAAACCGTTGCTAGAACCATCTTGATTGATTGCCGTACCCCGAATAATCGCCTGAATGTGATCTTGATCGGCGATCGCGTCTGATAGTCGTTTGAGAACTACCACTCCGCATCCTTCACTCCGCACATATCCGTTAGCCGTCGCATCAAAAGTTTGGCAGCGTCCATCCGGTGATAGCATTCCTGCTTGGGAAAAGGTAGTGCTTAATTCAGGAGATAACAACAAATTTACTCCCGATGCTAGGACTAAATCGCATTCGCCCCGTTGCAAACTGGCACAAGCTAAATGAACTGCTACCAAAGATGAGGAACAAGCGGTATCAATGGCAATCGCTGGCCCTTGCAAACCAAAAATGTAAGCTATCCGTCCGGCTGACATTGCGGCTGAATTGCCTGTAGCAAAATAAGTATCAAAATCTTGCTGTTGATTTTGTTGAAGTTGCAACCATTCATAATCGTGGGAAGAAATACCAACAAAAACACCAGTTGATTTCCCGGTTAGCGTTTGTGGGTTTATGCCAGCATTTTCTAATGCTTCCCAAGTCACTTCTAGTAAAATTCTTTGTTGAGGATCGAGTAAGTTGGCTTCTCTAGGGGAAATTCGGAAAAAGGCGGCATCAAATTGATCTACTTGAGAGAGAAAGCCGCCCCATTGACTGCTTATGTTGGCAGGAATTTCCTGCCAGCGGTCGACTGGAATAGGAGCGATCGCATCTTTTCCTTGACGCAATAACTCCCAGTAGGAATCAAGGTTATCTGCATTTCCCGGAAATCTACATCCCATGCCAATAATTGCGATTGGTTCTAACAATGATTGCTGGTAGTGTGATGCTGAAATTTCGGCAGATGGGGTTGGTTTAAGCTGAATTTCTGGGGCGGCAATTTTGACTGATGCTTTCCCTGATAGTTGCTGTTCAAAATAGTTAGCGATCGCTTCAGGAGTTCCGTACTGAAAAAAGAAAGTCGGTTCTAGTTCTATGCCTAACTTTTGACTTAACAGCGATCTTAGTTCTAACAAATCTAGGGAATCTAAACCTATTTCCATTAAAGGACGTTTGGCATCAAAAGCAGCTTGCCGGCTTTGCCTCATCACGGATAAAACGCAAGTTTTGATGATGGAAGAGAAAGATTGTTCTTTAGCGTTGCTAACTGCTTCTAGTTTATTGGTAGTATTGGTAGTAGCATGATTAATTTTATAATTTTGCAAGTCATATTCAATTAAAATGCCAATTCCCAAATTATCTGTATCTTCTGGGCGGTAATTGACAATTAACTGCCGAATGGTTGCACCGCGATCACTGTGAAAACGGAGAATGGGATCTAAGCGTTGTCCTTGTTGGTTTTGAAGTTGTACATATTCTGCCATTGTTATCGAGGCATATTGATGATAGTTGCGGCATCGGGTAACCCCAACCACTCGCTCAATACTGCCTTTAAGAGCAAACCAATTTAACATAAATTCTAAAAATGGTTCGCCTAATCCCCGATCCTGCATTTGCGGTAAGATGCTAATTCCTAATAGTTGAATCGTCTTACCTTTTGGTTGGTGGAGGGAAGGAACTGCTGTAAATGTAGTGTTTTCTAGTACCTCTATACCAGCGATTCTTTGGGAATAAATTACCCCAACAATCTCGCCATCAATTTCTAACACTGCATGTCCATCTGGTTGACGTTCTAACCGTCTTTGCAGTTCTGTAGTTGAAGTTCTTAAAGCTTCAGTCCAGCATTCTGCTTCTAATTTAATTAAAGCTGGTAAGTCTGATAAATTTGGCTGTCGAATCGTATAGGATCTTTTTTCAAACCAATTTAGGGTAATACGGGTAAAGGGAAAAATTTTCGGATATTTGCGTCCAAATTCATTTTTAGGAAATAGTCCTACTTCGGCGGCTGCCATCATAAATACATCAGCTTCTACCAAATGTTGCATGGAAAAAGCTTGATTGGCATCAAAATGTAAGTTTTCACATCGATCTAAGAAAGTATAAACAACTTCTGGATCGAGGCTGTGAACTTCTAATATTATTAATCCGTGACGATTAACAATTTCTGCCCAGCGTTCTAGGTGTTCTACTAAACTTTGAACAGCAGTAGGAGGAGAA
The DNA here is from genome assembly GCF_017982655.1 of Brasilonema sp. CT11. Classification (GTDB taxonomy): domain Bacteria; phylum Cyanobacteriota; class Cyanobacteriia; order Cyanobacteriales; family Nostocaceae; genus Brasilonema. Next base: position 70,456 of record NZ_JABXYX010000001.1, read on the forward strand.
ATGAGGCTACCCGATTTGTCAACGGAAACACATTGGTAAGGTAAATGCGCTCGCGCCTGTTCTCTCGCAATATCTTTGGTTGGTATAAATGGGCGATCATGATCCAAAAAAGAACGAACGTGCAAAATATTTTCTGGATCTTTAATGCCTAGTTTTTGTAAATCCTCAACTAATTTTATCGGCTCGCCAATATCTCCTTGGAGCGTAAAATGAGGAATTTTGGTTAGGTTGCGCTCGGTTGCTTGTAAAGACTCTTGATTATAATCGCATCCGATCATCCACAAAGGATATTGATCTAATACTTTACCTCTCGCAGATTTATCTTTAATTGTTTGATAAATTCGTTTAAGTAGCGTTCCATCACCGCAGCCCATATCAGCTACATATTTTGGCTGCTGTTCATAGGGTAACTGATTAAAAATAGTAATAATAGTTTCTTCTAAATCTGCAAAATATTTTTCGTGTTGAAAGCCGCTAGCAACTACATTTAAAGTTCTATCTAAATGTAATTCTTTTCCCGTCACATCCCGTTTCAATACTCTGTTAAAGTCGCCAAATAACAGTTCTTTCATTTGGGAAAGCATCGGCTTATATGATGCAGTGATAGCAGTAATTAATACCCTATCTAAAATAAATTGACCAGCTTTAGTGAGAAATAGTTGGCTTTGACGGTACTCACACCATCCTCTTTCCTGAAATAACTCTATTATCTCTATTTGGACTGATTCAGGCAGTTCTTTTATCCAATCAATTGAATGATTAATCGAGAAGAGTTGATTGAGAGCATTTAAAATAGTTATTAATAAAATTCCATCTAAAAAATCAACCAATAAAGGATCGCTAATCTGCCACTTTTGGCGAGAACGCTCAAGCCAAGGTCGTAACAAATTTCGCGGTTGTCCTGTTTTTAAGTAAGCCTCGATTGGTAAGGAGAATATGTCAGTGATATCTAGCGGAATTTCTTGTTCAGCTTTTGCTTCATCTGTCAAACTATATTTTCCCTCTCCATCTACAGCTAGCCAATGGAGCGATCGCAAAATTCGTAAAGCCACTTGCAGATGTCCGCTATTAGCATTCAGCCGCTTTACCATCTGCTCTAAATTTAGGCTACCCTGCTTCTGTAACAAAGCAAACAACCCATTTTTTTTGCAAGCTACAATCACAGGTATAGCTACAAATCCATGAGCATACCGGTTAATTATATCTAACATAGTTCTCCTCAGAAATGTTGAATTTCTATATAAAACTATTTTGTTACAGTCTATACATTGATGCTAGTTGCTAAGTCCAGGAATATAAAACTCCCTCTGGCAGTGGCGGAGATTTTTGTCCGCCAAAAATAGCACTGCTGGCAGTGGCTAACGAAGCTTTCACTTGACGAGTCCGCCATTCATCGATCAACTGTTCTACTCCAGATGGACTGAGGCGTTGACCCATAGCTTCGTAGAGGTAAGCAGCATGACGAACTTCGTCATTAGCCACGCTGATAATCGCTTTTTTCAAGTTAGCACTCAGGCGATCGTCTTCTGGCAAAACATTGGCCATCCGCACGAATTCTTTACTCGCATCTAGTTCTAAAATGTACAGGCTACCTAAAAACACCATCCAATCAATGGTTTCTGCTGTTAAATCTTTCTGATGGTATCCGTGTAAGTAAGCAGTGTAAAAAGTTCCAGAAGGGGTTAATTCAACACTACTTACTTCCGGCAGTCGTTTAATTTGGTTTTTATCTTCCTGTTCTAAGATTTGCTTGAGGGCATGACCAAAGATTTTGCCGTGACGGTCTTCATCTGCTGCGTGGCTGTCCAGTTTCTTGGCTAACCAGGAATTGTTTTCCTTAGCTGCTCTTTGGCTGAGTGCTTTGAGATAGGGAGCCGTTCCTGATTCCCCAACTTGATACTCAGCTAAAGCTTGCCGTCTAGTTAACGGATCTCTGATGTTGCGGGCAGATAGATAGGCACTAGCACCAGAGCAAATCAGATATAGAGTGTAGTTTAGTAAGTTCATGCACTTAACTGGTCAATTTGCTAAAAAATGGGGGCGGACAGATCACACCCAGGAATAGAGGGAACCGTCTTGTGGCATAAGCTGGCGTTCTCTACCCATTAATACGTCTGTAGCTATAGTTAAGGCTGCTTTAATTTGTTTTGATCGCCATTCAATGATTAACTGTTCTACAGCAGCAGCATTCATTTGTCTTTGCATCGCTTCATAGAGGTAAGCCGCATGGCGGGTTTCATCTTTAGCAATGCTAATTAACCCTTTTTTCAAGTTTGCAGATAGACGATCAGTTTCTGGTAAGACTCTAGCCATCCGCGCAATTTCTTTGCTCGCGTCTAGCTCTAGAATGTACATACTGCCGATAAATACTTGCCAGTCTACTATTTGGGGCTGGAGTTGGGAGCGCTCATACCCTTCCAAATATACTGTATAAAAAGGGTTGCGTTTGGGTTTTTCCCAATTTTCCCCAATGTGTTGTTTGAGAGCATAGGCGAATATTTTGCCATGTCTTTCCTCATCGGCGCTATGAGCAGCGAGTTTTTCTGCTAACCAAGTATTGCCTTCTTTTGCTGCTCTTTGACTAAGAGCAGTAAAATAGGGGACTGAGCCAGATTCAGCTATTTCTGCTTCAGCTAAAGCATCAGGGCGAGTCATCGGATCGCGGATTAGGTAAGCTGCTAAATAAGCCGATACTCCAGAACAAATTAAGTGAAGTATGTAATCTAGTAGGTTCATCTGCGTTTTAATTTCCACTAAGCAATCTGAAATGAAAAAATCATGTAGCGCAATAAACCTTGGCGGCTTACCCATTCCATTGCTTGGTTAACCAAATTATCGATTTCTGCTCCTATACCTGGGGGTGTTGCTTTCCGCATTAACTGGCGAGTAATTTCATAGCTCGGTAAGGTATTAACCGTGATATCTCGTTGTTGTGACAGAATAAATCCTGTTTTCTGAGCTAGTTTTTCGTAGTCACTTAAGCTGTAGTTGTAGCGGAGATTACTTTGTCCATAAGTTTGGGTGAGAAAATCTCCCATAAAGAAGTCCAATATACCCAAACCAGGCATCAACATATCTACAGGGATAAAGTCACAAACTGCCAGCCTACCTCCGGGACGCAGCACCCGCCTAGCTTCTTTAAAAAAGAGTTCCCGACTCGGAAAGTGAAAGATACATTCAACTGCTAAAACTACATCAAAAGAAGCATCTGCAAATGGTAGATTGCATGCATCAGCTTCGACAAATTCCACCTGATTTGTTTCGGCTGCTTTCACTTGTTGTCTTGCTCTAGCTATTTGCCGATCATCAATATTTACGCCTACCAAATTCATCTGCTTAAATCTTTCATTGATGCTGGCGATCGTCCCTCCAAACCCGCAGCCGACATCAAGCACGCTTTGATTATCTGCTACTCCTGCTGCTGTAGACATTTGACAAGATAGTTCTTCAGCTGCTTTTCTAAAATCGTCAACAGAATTATTAGCTAAACTGGTAGACTTCCAATAACCCCAGTGGACGTGATGCCCGAAAGCTTTTATCAGATCGTCGTCTTTGTGCTCAATAGAATCTAGAAAAATGTTGAAATAGCGTAGCCTTTTAACCTGGTTTTGCATTCTTTCATCCTCTAGCAGATGTATCCTTGAAATTTCGACAAATTAGTTGAAACTTCTCAAATGACAAATTAATTCTACATAAACTTATTTAGTTAGCACTCGTTATTTATCAATCTTAACAAATTTAAACTTAAGTGATAAAGCAAATTGTGAGCAAAATTCTACTTCATTTGAAGCTTTCTACGTCTCGTTGTCTTTAATAGCAGCCGATTTAATAATTTACCAAGCGCTTACCCCAATAAGTCCCAATATTATCAGCATGAACTTCGTCAAATTTATTCTCTTTAAACCATTGGATTACTTCTTGCTTTTTATGACGAAACTGAAATTCAGGAGTAATATCATCAAATAACCAAAAACAAATTGTTTGATAAGTTTCTAATAAATCTAATTTTTCCCAAAATGAAGTAGCTTCGTTGATTTCTTCCAAACTATGATTTTTTAATAAAATCCAATCCATTTTTTGACCAAAATCAAAAAAAGATTTCCAAAAAAATCTTGCCACAATAATCAGAGGCAAGATCGCCAATGAATACGTTCGGATCGACCAAAAGCGTAGTTCAGATGGAATTTTATGCCCCATTCCCATAAACACCACGTCCCGAACCGCGTAATAAGGAATGTTAGCGGGAGATTCTAGCGGATCAGGGTATAGCCAAATGACCATATCACCATAATTTGAAAGTAGAGAAGCTACACGTTCAAAGGCAGTTTTAGTATTGCTAGTGTGATGTAAAACCCCCATAGAATAAATTTTCCGAAAAGTTGTTTTTTTTAATGGAGGATTCATCACATCCCCTTGGACAAAATGGATATTAGCTATACTACCTGCTTGACGAGCCGCTAAACGTACTGCTTTGCTTAATTCGAGTCCAACTATCTGTGCTTGAGGATTTTTCTGCGCCATAGCAAAGGTCATTTCAGCTGAACCGCACCCAGCATCTAATATCCATTCATTTGGCTGTATGGGACAGACAAATTTAGCTAGAATGTGCTCTATTCTGTCCTCTGGATTTGAGCCATAAAGTGAACTTGCTCCTTCAAATTTTCCAGAAAATCGATACTGCCATTGGGATGTAAATCCTTCTAATTCTTGTTGTTGTTGTTCAGGCAACAGCATACAAGGAACTCCCTCAATTATAGGCAATCCAAGTCCGCAGTTCAAACATTGTAAAGACCCAGAAATCACCTCACCATTTTTAATAGTTTCTCCTGATTTAAGTTCTATTTCTCCTTCACAGCGAGGGCAGGCAAGAATTGATAGCAACGACTTTTTCATGATTAACTAGTCGAACAATCTAAGACAGAATGAAACGGCACTGATATAGCTGCTATGTATTGCTGCTAGGGAGTTTAGTAATCTTGTTGCTATTTTGATTTTCGATCTTTAGTTGATTCCCAATTTTTTCCTCCAAAAATCTTTTGAGATCATAAATTTCCGCTAATAAATCTTCTTCTACAAGATAAGTATAACTCTTTATATTTTCCACAATATCTACCTCTTGCTCTCGAAGATAGTCCTGTAAAAAGTCAGACAAGATTCCATTGATTGGTTGCATCAACATTCTGATGCCTGCCTGTTGTTCCTCAAGTAGTTGAATATAGGTATCAAAGCCATGAGGAAATGGCATTCCTAACATGAAAGTCAAGGCTCCAGAAAAATCAACTTTAAAGTTTTGAAAACCTAAACCTATTACATAATGTGGCATTCCCACAAAAGCATAATCTTCAAAATGGTACTCACCTCTAGTAAATCCATTTTTTACTAAAAGATTGATAGGAAAAAAAGTACCAAATGGCATATTTTTCTGGAGATCCAGTACGTTTTCTATCCTGTAACTATATCTAATTCCAACAATATTGTTGTAAAATTCAGCAAATGCTTGATTACCAACTTTAATGCCACCTATAGTGTAACATTTAAGCCGATAAGATAATTTGGGAAAGTTATTTAGATGCTGCTTTAATGAAAGAGAACAAAAATTTGCAATGCAAGCTGCTTGACTATGACCTGCTACATAAATATTAATATGTTCTGCCTTTCTGCCTATGATACTTTGATTTTTGCCATCTATAATAAGATTTGCAGACTCAAGATGCTTAATTCTAGATATTAATTCTTGAAATTGAATCAGATTTGAATAATCATCTACAGGTTGGATTTTTAAATTATCAAGTTCATTTATAATTTCTGCCTGAAAATGAGCAATATAATTTGATATTAGCCCCAAAAGTATTTGTTCAAACTCTTCTCCAAAAACAATACCACTAGCTGCTGCTAAAGCAACTGCCATTGCAATTTTTTGCTCAAAACTTATTTGTTCATTTTTGATAAACAACAAATCCTTTGCTTCAATTTTTGCTAAAGCAATGACTTTAAAAAAGAGTAAAATTTCTTTTTTGATAGATTCATAATCTAGGTAAGTTCCCTCTACAACTTTGATCGGTTTTCCATATATATTTCCGATTTCTCCATAATTAATTAAGTTTGAGTTAAAGTCAGATAAAAAATTTGTTAAGTCTATAGATTCTTGCTGGGTTACAACACTTCCGCGAAAGACAATCGCATAGTGATTTGAATTTTTTTTCTTGACAATAAATCCACGCAAATTTCTAGTGAAGTTGTGAATACCATAGATAAATTCCCAATCTTCATGTTTGTATGAAGCATTGTAAGTATCTCTAATATCTTGACCTTCAATTCTGCCGAAGCTATCTGGATAAATTTTGAATGCTCGCTTAGACATCTTTGACAGTAAGATAGCTTCATCAAAATCGAAACCTCCCCGTAACACCTTAGGCAGATTGATTGATGCTAGACTCATGATGAGTTAATCTCCTTAACTGTAATAAATTCCTTCTAATTCTTGAAAATGACAAATTTAAAAATTCTTTCGTTATTTCAGTCTCCTCGGTTCATCCTGATCACAAATTTATTGCATCCTTTTTTAGGATATAAGTAGGTCGGCATGAAAAATTGTTGTTAAGGTAAGCCAGAGGGCAGAGGGCAGAGGGCACAAGGGAACAGAGTTTTAAGCAGATTTACGTTTCGTTACATACATCTAAATTATGATGCCGACTTACTTAACGAATTTGAAAACAAGCCCTAAGACCAAGAAAAGAGAGAACCATCTTGAGGCATAGCAGGTCGTTCTGAACCTAGAATGAAATCGCCTGTGATTGCTAAAATAGCCTTGACTTGGCGGGTACGCCATTCATCTACCCACTTATCCACAGCAGAACCCATTCGACGTTGCATTCCTTCATAGAGATAGGCAGCATGATACTTCTCATCCTCAGCAATTTTCAACATTCCTTTTTTGAGGTTAATTAGACAACGATTCTCTTCTGGTATAGCATTAGCCATATGAAGAAACTCGCGGCTGGAATCCCGCTCTAAGACGTACATACTACCCATAAACACAGTCCATTCTACAGTTTCAGGCTGTAAGTCTTGTTGTGCATAGCCTTCCAAGTAAACTGTATAGAATGGGTTGCGGGGTCTTTCTAGCTTTTCTTGTGTTAACTGTTTGAGAGCATGGTCAAATATTTTGCCATGATTCATCTCATCCATCGCATGGAGAGTGAGATTTTTCGCAAGCCAAGTATCTCCTTCCAAAGTTGCTCTTTTAGTGAGTGCTTCAATAAAATAAGCTGCCCCGTATTCTACTTGTTGAGCCTCTATTAAAGTAGACAGTCGAGTCATTGGATCTCGTATACTGCGAGACTGAAAATACGCAGCTCCTCCTGAACAGGCTATACGAAGTAAATTAGTGAAGAAATCCATAACAAACTCCTTTGCTCAACTCTTTGTACGCTCTCTAATTGTACGATATCTAAGTTTTAGATCATCTTAGCCTACAGAGGCGGTTTTTGTTAGTGTAGCCCATTTAGTTTGAGGATATTATGAGTATTTTAACGGATCTCAAATGATCTTAAACCAAAATTCCCCATTTACAATCTTAAGATAAGTAGGTAGGCGTCGATCAAATCATCTATGTTAAGAGATGTAAAAGTAGTATTGCGCTTTGACTGTTACTAATGGGAGTAGATTTTGACAATCTTGCTAAAATATTCAATCAGTGGGCAGAACAATACGTGAGTTTAGATACATCTGAGTGGGTTAAAGTTGATGGTAAGGTTTTAAAGGAACTGTAAAAAACTACGAAAGCGAGTATCAAAATTTCGTGAGTAAAGTTTGCTGTATTTGCTGGGAAAAGAGGTTTGGTCTTTGGTTTGGACAAGTTGGAGAATAACAAAGGTTGCGTTTGGCCTTAAGCCGTGCCTGTTTGTGCAGCGTTTCCCTAAGGACTCAGGGTTCAGGCAGAAAGCAGAAGGAATCCCTACGCATGAATGCTATGATTTTGATAAATTTGCTACACATTGATTTTCCTCCAGATTTACAAACAGTGGCTTTAGACCGTATGACAGAGCAGAGAAATGTATAAAATTTTCTAAATTTTTTTTGCCCTCTATTTTTATTCGGTAATTGAATTCACAGAATTTTAAGGAAAAATATTAATTTTTTCTGGAGCCATTTCACGATTGCTGGATTCACTTCATGAACTTGCACAAATCACTTATCTGTGTGTATCCATGTACATTTGTGGTTCACAATATGTATCAATCATACTTTTGCAAGAAGTTTAGTAGAATGCGGTGCTTTCTGGTAAGTGAGAAGAACTTCAGCAATTGCTTGGGAAATTGGTAAGCCAGGACAGCGTTCTAGCCAAAAGAACTCCCCAACAGGGTTAATTTCCAGGAATACGTGGCGTCCGTCAGGTGTTAAGATAATATCAATCGCCCCATAATTTAAGCCGAAGTAACTCATCAGTTCGAGAAGTTTCTTCTGCACATCTTCTGGCAAATTGTAGGACTCCCAAGCGTTGATTAAAGCAAGTCCTTGTCGTCGCCAGTCGTATTGAGCTTTTTGATTGCGTTGGGAGTCGATAGCCGCAGTGAAAATATGCTGTCCGACAATTGTTGTCCGCAACTCTAGCACCTTTGGCAGTTTCTCTTGAAACGTCATTGGGCAGAAACGCAGTCCCTGAAGATTTTCTAAATCCTCATCTTTGACTAGGTTCGTAAAAACAACCTGTTCTTCGCCTTTCTCATCGTAGATGGCGAAAGAAGAAAGCATTTTCGCAATCATTCCTTGCTCACACTCCAGAGCAAATTGCTTTACTGTTTCTGGATTATTTGTTGTTAAGGTGCGTGGGGTATCTAAACCAAGTCCCCGTGCGACTTGTAACTGTAATTGCTTGTTTTCGGCTAAACGGATATTTTGCAGAGGATCAAGGTGAAACCCTTTGATACTAGCAATCATTCCCTGAATAGTGACGCGAGATTCTTGAAGTGAGGCTTGTCTTAATTGTGCGTCCATCTTACCAGGAATTTTTGAGCCAATGGCAATTCGCCGATACCAAACTGCGGAAACTTCACTTAAGTCTAGCTTTTGTTCGTCAGTTGTCAGAAGAAGCTTTTCACATTCTTTGGTATGGTAAGCATCTAGCTGAACTTCTGTGGGAAATCTGTCTGTGTCAAAACGAAATGCTTTTCCTCCTTGAGCTTTTATTGCGTTCATCACCAGAGGAATGCTTTCGTTGTCTTGGCTATGAGTAATGATTAAAACTGTCATATTAAACCGTGATTAAAAAAGTCTTATTTATTAACTTGAAAAAATGTTTTATGATTTTGTGATCAGGGCGTCTGCGATAGCGTTCGCGTAAGCGTGTCCCCTTGGGACTCAGCGCTACTGCCGAAGGCAGATCGCCTCAGAAATCGGATAGCCCAAATCTCGCTTTTGTGTTTGGAAATTTCTTCTTGAAATACCATCGGACAATTATCCGCTGCAAATCATCCACCCAACGAGCCTGCTTAAGACTGTCCCAAAAGCCATCTAAAGTCGCTAATGACTCTTTAGCACAGGCTGCTTTGAACTGTGGAGCTAATTTTTCACCTAAATAAGGTTGCCAAATGCGACGCATCCAAACAGCTTGCACCTGCTTTGTGCTGATAGAGTTGTTACCATATTCCAGCCTATAATCACTCCCAGAATTGCTGAGTTGAGCTTTGAGTTGCACCGCAAGTGGAAATTTATCTATGTCGAGGCGGAACGGTTGCGCCCCTTTTTTTAATAGGGCTTGTTCAACTCTATCAATTGTAAAAAAATCACCACTATGAGTGATTAATAAAACAACATCACGGGGTAAGTGGATACAAAGACAGCCTCAAGGCTTTATTTAACGGTATCTATCTATAGCATTATTTTGCTCATCACCATCTGATGGGTATTTTTGCGTCATAGCTTCATCACTATCTGATGGAGCCTTCTTAGTACCGTCTTCATTATCAGATGGATATTTCATAGTCATGACTATCCCATCTTTGGCAGGAGCAGAAGTCTTCCCATAACCACCATGAATGTTTTCCATTTCTTCTTCAGACAAGTCTTCACAGGATTGTCCTTCTAAATAGCGGGCGAAAAAAGGTACTGCTTTGTCATTTGAAGTTTGCTGATCATTGTCAGACATATGTTGCTCCTTTGGATTGGTAGATGTGAATTTTAGGAAATCTATAAATTCTGATTTCTTGCTAATTATCACAAGAAATCGAATGATAACCAGATTGTGAGGAACTGCTGGATTTCTTATTTAGATGCAACCTTGATTGAAAATTTTGACTAATCTGACTTTGACTCTGGTCAGATGTCCTAAAAAAACTTTTTAATTCAACAATAATCTTGCTATTAGTTTAGATTCTCCGTCTGACTACAAGTTGTTTGCCGTTCTTAATAGTACCACCAAGTATCCTGATAATTTTAGTATAATTATAGTCAAAATAAAAAAGCAAACTTTTGTCAAATATCTTGCTTTTTATTGTTGTATTGTCAAGCAGAAATCATCATAGTTTTTTTCACCAAAAGCCTGCTCACCTTTCTTTCGTTATTTTATTTATAGCCTTTTTTGTTCATTTTGATACTATATCTGAATGGCTGAAAAGAATCAACATTTTTTCAAAAATATAACATCAATATTTTCGTTCCTAAGAGTTTATTATTCTCTTTAGAACTTCACTACAAAATCAAACTAATTTCATTTTTTACCGTTTTTAACACAATTAAAAAATCAGTGAGCGTATCTTACTTCCTTCCCGGTGTAAGATTACCGATGTAATTTCTTCTCCCCTGCTCCCCTGCTCCCCTGCACACCTTACGGTAATCTTCGGGCGGGAAAGGAGTAGTTAAGCGTAAATGTTAACTTCCGGAATTGGGATCTCAGTGATGGTTGGGATATCAAGTTTGTTTTAATGATAAACACATTTAAACTTTTGCCACACTGTCATTTAGGGGGAGTGAGATTACACCTTTGGGCAATCTCATCCCGCAGCAAAGACACTTTATCTTGGGTTAGCCAGGTAAATAACTTGGCCATAGCAATAGAAGACCGATCCATTTTGAGAGCTTCCTCAAGGATCTGCCAGGCCCCAGCTACATTCCCAGCTTGCAGCGGAATTATTGTGGATTGCAGGCAATAGTTAAAGTAATGGCTACGGGATTTTGCCGTAATCTCCGCACACAAATCAGATGGCAGATAACTTTCCGAGATTTTGATCGCACGGCGGATGGATATAATCTGAGTCCCAGATAATAAAAGATCGCTAGTTATACTGTTAGAATGCTCACGGAAACGCGCCAAAATACCAGGCTCACACCACCAATCATAACAAGCGGCAATGCGTTTATAAAGTTCCCAGTCAGAAGTGAAGCTCAACTCAGGAAGATAGCCTCCTAGGCGTTCATGAGCTAATCGACGAATCACAACTGCCGACATATTTAATGGATTAGCCACTCCAATTTTCCACAGCCAATCTTGAGTTACGCCTTTATATTCTCCACACACTTGCTGGAAGCAAATCACAATTTCATTCTCATTAATATTTTCATAACCTGTAAAAGCTGCTCCAATAGACTCTGAACACCCTTCTAGACTCTGCTTTAACTGGGAATAAAAACCAGGGAGGACATAGTCATCGTCGGGAATAACATGAATCCACTGACCGCGACCCAGAGCAATACCTGCGTTCATATTTTTGATGGGGCCAATATTCTCTGGATTGCGGTAGTAGCGGACGATCCCTTTGCCGATACTATTTACCATTTCAAACACAGGTGTCTGACTAGCATTATCCATAACCAGAATTTCCATCTCCTGTTTTCCTGGCCATTGTGCTAATACGCTAGTCAGACATTGAAACAGATAGTCAGTGCGGTTATATACTGGAATAACCACACTCCAAAAAGGTCGCGGTTTCTCACCGTCAGAAACGGGTGGAATCGCTGGAAACTGATAAGCTCCGACAGTGACCTCTGTTTGGGGAATTGATGGTGTTACTGAAGTTTCCTGAGTCGTTTCAGTATCCTGGTAAGCTTCTATAGCTTGGGCGTAGTGGGGATTAATCAGCTTTAACCATTGTCGGTAAGCTGCTGCTGCCTGCTGTAACTGGTTTTCCTGTTGGTAAATCTTGCCTAAGTTTTGGTAAACTTCCGGGTAGTTGGGATTGAGTTCCAGAACTTTTTGATAGCAAGCTCTAGCCTCTTCTAACTCCCCAAGTTCATGCAGCACAACGCCCAAATTGTTATGGGCTTCAACCAAATTGGGTTGTAGGATGATCGCCTGCTTGTAATAAGCAACAGCAGTTTTTAAATCGCCTGCTTTTTTCCGAGCAACACCCAATTTGTGATTTAATTGTGCATAGTGGAGTTGTTTTTCGCTTGAGAGCTTGCCTTGGGCGTGAAGTGCATTGCCTAAATTCGCCTCTGCTTCTGTAAAGTCCGGCTTTAATTCTAGGGCTTTTTGATAGTAGTTAATTGCTTCCTCAAACAGTCCTTGTTGTTGCAGAGCATAGCCCAAGTTGTTGTAAATTGGTAGTAAATCTGGCCGTAAGGCAAGAGCTTGATGGTAAGCGATCGCTGCATCTGGAAATTGCTCTTGAGCTAAACGCAAATTCCCTAAACTGAACCAACTCTTGACAGAATCTGGTTGCACACCAACAGCAGCACTCAGAAACTGTTCCGCCGACTGGAGGTGACCGCTTTGCTGCGCTAGCATACCTAACCCGTATAATGCCTCGGGGTGGTTGGGCTGTTCTGCCAGCACCTGACGGTAACTTTCCTCAGCCTGGGTTAGGCGATTGGCTTGATGATGCTGAACAGCAAGTTGCAGGATTGCAGAAATTCTGGTCAGAGCAACTTCTGCAACCCTCTGCAATCGGTTCAATCTGAGTGCATACAAGCTTTTTTCTCTGAGTTCCCGACTGCGTTTTTGCATCTCATTCAGGTCGTCGCTGACCTGGATGTATTGCCCAGACAACTCGTCATACCTACCAGATGCCAATCGCAGAACAAGCTCCACCGCTAACTCCGGTGGTACATCTAGACCTTTTTCAAATATTTTACTAGACCAGGGAATCCACTTCTGTCCTTCCGCAGAGAACGCCACGTCTATCATTGCCGTCCGAACCGCCCCAGGGCAGATAGCAAACACACTCACCCCATACTGTTTTGTCTCAAGAGCCAAATTTTCACTAAACCGGATTAAGGCGGTTTTGCTGACCACATAGGGTGAGAGATAAGCGCAACCTACTAACGCAGCTTCACTTGCGATATTAATGATCCTCCCTCGTCTTTGGGCGATCATGTTCGGCAAGACATATCTTGTGCACAGCAATGGCCCGTGTAAATTCACTTCCATATTTCGCCACCACTCTTGAGGATCAATCTCCCAGACTGGTCCTAGTGGGGACAAAACGCCTGCATTATTGATCAGCAAATCAACAGGTCCGAGTTGCTCTTCGATTTGGCTTACAACCTGCTCTACTGCTGCTTGATCAGTCACATCCACCGTCAGTGCGATCGCTCTGCCACCAGCTTTTGTAATATATGATACGGTCTCCTCAAGCTGATCCGCAGAACGCGCGATCACAGCCACTGACGCCCCAGCAGCAGCCAGAGCAATGGCATATGCTTGCCCCAAACCTCGACCACCGCCAGTGATGATCGCCACCTGATTTGTCAAGTCAACAAGTCCTGCTGGATTAATCTTCATATAAATCTCCTATTGATATGAAGGTTGAAATCTGGGAGGCTGTTAAGAAGTAGAAATGGCGTCTTTGAGTTGGTTCTGCTGTTGGGAAATCTTGTCTAAGTTTTGATAAACTTCCGGGTAGTTAGGATTAAGTTCTCGAACTTTTTGATAGCAAGCTCTAGCCTCTTCTATCTCCCCAAGTTCATGCAACACAACCGCCAAATTGTAATGAGCTTCAACCAAATCGGGTTGTAGGGTGAGAGCTTGCTTGTAATAAGCAACAGCAGTCTTGAAATCCCCGGTTTTTTTCCGGACAATACCCAATTTGTGATTTAATTGTGCATAGTAGAGCTGTTTTTCGGTTGAGAGCTTGCCTTGGGCGTGAAGTGTATTCCCTAAATTCGCCTCTGCTTCTGTAAAGTCCCGTTTTAATTCTAAGGCTTTTTGGTAGCAGTTAATTGCTTGATCAAATAATTTTTGTTGTTGCAGAGCATAGCCCAAGTTATTATAAATTGGTAGTGAGTCTGGGCGTAAGGCGAGAGCTTGATGGTAGGCGATCGCTGCCTCGGCAAACTGCCCGTGACCTAAACGCAAATTACCTAAACTAAACCACGTCTTGACAGAATCAGGCTGAGCTTGGGAAGCAGCACTCAGCCACTGTTCGGCGCTTTGAGGCTGCCCCAACTGAATAGCCAGCATACCCAAACTGTATAAAGCTTCTGGGTGGTTAGGTTGCTTTTCCAGAACTTGATGATATAGCTTTTGTGCGTCGTCTAAGCGATTGGCTCGATGGTGTTGAACTGCGAGTTGAAGCGTTTGAGCCACTTCTTGCGCGCTAAATCGTCTTGGTTTATTGACCACCTTGAGGAGAAAATCCTCCAGTGCTCTAACTGGTTTTAAGTCGCCATATAACTTGTGCTTATTTTCAGCAACTTGCTTTTTAATGTATTGACGATATTCAGCATCTTGCCCCAGACGGATTGCAATCTTTACATAATCTTCTTTAGTTGCAGCAATGGTTTCTTCTATGCCCATCATTTTCAGAATGGCCATTGTATGGCGTCCCCGCATCAAATCTCCTGGTAATGTCACGACGGGAATATTATGGGCGATCGCTTCCAGGGTAGTATTACCTCCAGACCAACCGATGCTATCCAAGAAGACATCTGCTATGGCTGCTGTTCCCGCAAACACCTCGGAATCTAAGCGAGGCAAAAAGATACAATGGTCTTGATAATTTAGCCCACAGTCATTAAAAGCATCATCTAACCGTTGGCGAAAGACTTCAGTAATATATTTGCCTTGTGGTGCTTCAAGAAAGACAAACTTACACTTAGGTAACTCTTTAGCAATTCGAGGAAAGACATCATCATGCTGTGGTAAATACTTATACAATGATTGACAGCACCAGAACATGATTTCATCATCGGCGATACCGATATCCTGTTTACTGATTGCTTGAGGTTGAATTTCTAAAGGGGTGTAATGGATAGATAAATTGGGCAATCTGACTAACTGCTCAGTGTAATGGTTTTGAGCATTTTCGGGTTCCATTAAATCACTGCTCAAGTAATAGTCAATTGTCGGTAGCCCACTGGTTTCAGGGTGAATCCAAGATCCTATTTGAATGGGAGCTAGTCTTAAGCAACCCAACTTCACTGTCATCGGATCCATCCCGAATTCCGGAAAAATCAAAATATGTAACTTGTCTTTTTGAATGGTTTCACACCATTGTTCAAGCAGGAGTGATCCACTCGTAAATTTGTCAAACACTTTCGCCGCTGTTTGAGTATGGTGATCTCGTCTTTGATCAGTGTGATACCCAAATAATTCAAACTCACTCCTATCTAGGTTTTCTACCCAACCCCGAACTAACTTCCAACAGGAATGATTGCGAAAAAATCCGGTCAAAAATCCAACGCGAACTTTTTCGTTAGGTTGTAATTTTGGAACAGAGATAAGCTGGCTCCATTGGGGATAGCAATCCGACATCAGCCCAGCAATCATTTCTCCGTATTTTTGCTGTAAAGGACGGTCATTTAAGCCTTGATAACCCAGATAAAAAGGCTGCACGTAACCGACAGCTTCAGCCGCCTCTGTTCTTTCTTTGGGAGTAGCTACTTGATAGTGGTCAGCTAAATTTTGGAGACTTTGCTGATAATTATTTCGCCTCAATTCAATGTCGTCAAAATTTGAATAAATAATCGGTAGCTGAGCCATACAAATCCCAAATTTTGCTACAGCAAACTCAGGTTGGATGTTTAAGGCTTGCTGGTAGTGCTCTACTGCTCTTTCTAACTTACCCTCCTCAAGGAATACCGTTCCCAAGTTGTAATAAAAGGAGGCATCGTTAGGGTCGATTTGTAAAGCTTGCTGGTAGGACTCGATCGCTGCTTCTAACTTACCTTGTTCCTTAAGGATATTTCCTAAGTCGTTCAGTGCAACAGAGGCTATTAGGGAATTTGGGTAGAGATTTAAAACTTTTTGGTAAGCTTCGGTCGCCTCACTTAATTTATTTTGCGCTTGCAATACTTGTGCTAAGTATATTTGAGCGAGAACATAAGTGGACTTAATTTTTAAGATCTGCTTGTAGAGAGATTCCGCTTCAGAAAAATTTTTACACTGATGTTTATCAATAGCTCGGTTGATGAGATATTGAACATCTGATTCGGAATCATTATCCCGATTAAATTGATAGACTCTGGATTCTTTTCCAACTACATTTAAAAGAAAATTTTCCAGTGCTCTAACTGGTTTTAAGTCACGATATAACTTATATTTTTGCTCAGCAACTTGCTTCTTAATGTATTGACGATATTCAGGATATTGCCCGAGACGAACTGCAATTTTCACATAATCTTCTTTAGTTGCAGCAATGGTTTCTTCTATACCCATCATTTTGAGTATTGCTAGGGTATGTCGTCCCCGCATCAAATCTCCTGGTAATGTCACGACGGGAATATTATGGGCGATCGCGTCCATAGTCGAATTACATCCCGACCAACCAATGCTATCTAGGAAGACATCGGCGATAGCTGTCATTCCGGCAAACCTGCTGCTATCCATATGAGGCAAAAAGATGCAGTAGTCTTGATAATTGAGTCCGAATTCCTCAAAAGCACGGCTTAACCGCTGCTGAAAGGCTTCGGTCACACATTCGCCTCTGTTATTTTGAATAAATACAAACTTGCAACTACCTAAATCTTTGGCAATTCGAGGAAAGACATCATCATGTTGCGGTAAATACTTGAATAATGCTTGACAGCACCAGAACATTAATTCGTCATTTTTGATGCCTATTTCTTTTTTGTTTATGACTTGAGGTTGAATTGCTAACGGCGTGTAATGAATCGATAGATTGGGCAACCTAACTAACTTTTCTGTATAGTGTTCTTGAGCATTTTCTGGTTCCATTAACTCACTGCTCAAGTAGTAGTCTATCGTTGGTAACCCACTTGTATCCGGGTGTCCCCAAGATGTGATTTGAATGGGAGCTAGTCTTAAGCAACCCAACTTCACTGTCAGCGGATCCATCCCAAATTCTGGAAAAATTAGGATGTGTAACTTGTCTTTTTGAATTGTTTCACACCATTGTTCTAACAACAATGGTTTTTGAGTAAATTTGTCAAAAACTTTCGCTGCTATTAGAGTCTGGTGATCTTGTTTGAGACCAGTATGATATCCAAATAATTCAAACTCACTTCTATCCAGGTTTTCTACCCAACCCTTAATCGGGATTTTCCAATTAGAATGATTGTAAAAAAATCTGGAAACAAAACCGATGCGAATTTTTTCGTTCGGTTGCAAATCTGGTAGAGGAATGGCTTGGCTGTATTGGGGATAGCGATTCGACATCAGCCCAGCAATCATTTCCCCATATATTTGCTGTAAAGGACGATTATTTAAACCTTGATAAGCCAGATAAAAAGGCTGTACAAAACCGACCGCTTTAGCCCCCTCTATCCTTTCTTCAGGAGTAGCGGCTTGATAATCGTAAGCTAGATTTTGGAGACATTGCTGATAATTATTTCGCCTCAACTGAATGTCGTCAACATTGGAATAAATAATTGGTAGCTGAACCGTACAAATGCCAAATTTTGCTTGAGCATAGTTGGGTTTAAGGCTTAATACTTGCTGATAAGATTTCAACGCTCTTTCTAACTCGCCTTGTTGCAGCAAGACATTTCCTAAATTGTAATGAGCATCAGCATAGTCAGGTTTAATGTTTAATGCTTGTTGGTAGGACTTTAATGCTGCGTCTAGGTTGCCCTGTTGTAGGAAGACACTTCCCAAATTATTATGAGCCTCAGCATAGTCAGGTTTAATGTTTAATGCTTGCTGGTAAGACTTCAATGCTGCGTCTAACTTACGCTGTTGCAGGAAGACATTTCCTAAATTGTAATGAACATCAGCATAGTCAGGTTTGAGTCTTAATGCTTCTTGATAGGACTTTAACGCTGCGTCTAACTTGCCCTGCTGCTCAAATAAACTTCCTAAATTGCAACTTGCGATCGCGTAATATTGGTTTTCTAATTGGGGTTGAAATTGTAATATTTGTTTATATAGCGATTCAGCTTCATCCAATTGACCTGACTGATGCTTCTGTGTCGCGATTACGATCAAAGACTTAATGTTAGATTCTAAAATATTTTCAGTATTCATGGCTGTACCCAGATGATATCGAGCTATTTAATAAGCGAGCGCGCTTATAGCCTCAAATTTCCTAATTAAGAAAACAGTAGGTTGGATCAAGGATCACCCAACCCAACAGAACAAAAGTCAGTGCTGGTTTATGTCTTGCGGATACGCACTCGCGTTCGTTTTTCAACCAACCTACAAGTTCTATATTTTTTGCCTTAACTGAACTCTGTTGGCTTATAGTCTCAAAATTTTCCGATAATGGCAATTCACTACAGCAATTTTAAATACTAAATCGATGCTTGAGAGGGCAATTAGCCGCTACAAACCCCAAGTAAAGACTATTGATTGAGAGTTAATCTGACTGGAATTTACACCCGCAAGCAGTAATTTTCCTTCAGTCCATCCACGCTCAAAATCGAAGAGAAGACCATCCTTGGTATCGGTTATGTTACCTTGAGAAAACATATTTTTTAACCATTTCTCAGGACTCAGAAGAGTCCAGTTTTGGAATACTAGCTTATCGGTACCAACCTGGAAGTCTTTGATGATGTCGTAGTCACTACTTGAATTATCGCCACCTTTAAAAACAAATTGATCAGAGCCGTCGCCACCAACCAACACATCACTACCACGACCACCAATCAGGATGTCATCGCCGGAACCACCACTGAGTTTATCATTACCCTCATCCCCATATAGCCGGTCATTGCCTGGACCTCCTTCGAGGATATCATCACCTTTGTTTCCATCCAGCGAATCATTTCCTAGGCTGCCATATATTTTACTAGCACCATTGCCGCCACTCAGTTTATCGTCTCCTATCGTGCCATATGTGACATCTTTTCCCAGATTGCCGATTAAAGTATCCCCTAAAAAGGTAACGGCAGTGGCCTGAACTTCCACTATAGTTATGTTGGTATCCTGCTTAAACGTCTGCTGGTAAGTTCCACCATACTTGCCTGTGACGGAGTCTTGCCCATTGTTGCCATTAACATCACGAGTTTGATTGGGAGTGGCAATGTTGACATTCTTACTACCGCCAAACTTCAGTTCGCCAACTTTTTTAGAGGAAATTAAGTTACCAGTGATGCCAAAATAATCTAAGACCTTGGGTTTACTGGGATCTTTGGTGTCTAACACCACGAAAGCAGTTTTCGATTTAGCCTCGTTATATTCAGCATTAGGATTTTCAATTTCTTTAGCTGTCAGTGCGACATCTGCTGAAAAATCGAAACGGAAAGCAAGATTCGCCTTAACTGCAAAATTTGCAACGACTTTAGTTTGACTGTTGGAACTTCCTGCATACGGACCATCTAAACCAATCCCAGTACTGTCATTGAAGAGTACAGAGAAAGTTGGGTCATTGTTGAAAATAGCTTTAGCGTCACCAATAGCAGTAGCTACCCCACCGCGAACCAATGTGTCCGCTTGGGAGGCAGTCAAAAAAGATGCTGAAGGTTGACTATAGTTGAACAGAGCAAGAAGCCCTGTAGCGTTAGCAAAATTAGGGTTGGGATTAGGAGTTGTATTGATTGGTTGTAAAAATACAGTTTCTGATGCCATGAACTTCAACTTTTCTCCAATTGTAAAGTTTGTCTGCGAAATAACAGCGATAGCTGAGTGCAGATGCTCCCTGGCGAATTTTGCTGTAAAGATTCCAGAAAATAGCAGTCCTAAATCATAACCCCTACGGGCACGCTACGTGTAAGTCCCAAGGGGACACGCTGCTTTGTATGCCTACGGCACGCCTTACGGCTAACGCATGATTGCGTGCACTTTGCGCTTACGTAAAGATGTTGTTAATAGCTCAAAATTGCACAAAGTTAAAGTGCAAACTGTTCTTATTCCCTGTTAATTACCACAAGAAATAGAACTATAGCCAGATTGTGAAGAACTGCTGGAATTCTTATCAGATGAAACTTTGACTGAAACGCTTTGACTTATCTGAGTTTGACCATCACCAGATGCTTTAACAAAATGTTTTACTTCGGCAACAACTTTACCATCTGGTGAGACTATCCGTTTAACGACAACTTGCTCATGTTGTTCCATAATTATACCAACCGTTTGTAGTTTCTTAGACTTCTTGCAAATGTGCTTTTAGTTAGCGATACGCCCAGGCGCATCTGCGCTCTCTTGCTATCGCCTCTGATAACTCACCTTTTACGTCTTAAGTTGTGATAGTGTCAATCAGAAGTATGTTATGTTGACGAAAGATTTATTATGAAAGAGGCAACAGTTTTCGCCTGAGGATTGTTTGTAACTAACGTAACAGAACGAGATTTAGATTTGCCATCATCTGTTGAGACTTCATATCCGACAACTCCAGGTTTACTGATTTTTTTCACAACAGAATTGTTATCAGAACTTACCTCTGTTACTTCGTAACCTTGCAATTGTGGAAAGAAATTTAACAAATCAGCGAATTTCAATCCACCTGTGATCTGAATATCTTCCTCAGTTACGACTTCACTAAAGTCCAAGTCAGAAATTTGTAAATTACCCATCTTACACATTCTCCAAATCGTTGTAACTTAGATACTTTTGGTAGGTTCGATAATGACAACTTGAATTAAGTTGAAACAGAAGAAAGAGAAAAAACGCTAGTAGCAGAGCTACTTGCAGAACTACCGCCAGAAACTGCAGTAGCTTGAACATAACTGCTAGCCGAAGGACTACCAGTGCCAGCAACTGCTTGATTTACAGCAACAGTACCAGTGTAGGTTGAATGACCAAAGGCACGTGCCAAATATGCAGTAATTGCTGAAGCGTTCCCACCACCATGTAAATGCATGGTATTTTCTTCAGAAACAGAGTCTAAATAATCGAGATCCAAGATCAACATTGCTTTTCTATGTTTTTAATTCACTTTTGACTGACTTCATCAATAAAGAGCAGTTGGACAATTTTCCTCTCAAATAGAAAGATACTGAAAATTTTATCTAAAAAAGGATAAAACTTTCAGCATGTTTCATGATTTTATTGACAAACAAATGTCAACACTTTATACCCCTTATGGAGTAGATACTATAACCTAGCACCAGCTGTTAAGGTACCAGCAGACTCAGAACCTACACCCGCAATCACAGTATTGGTGACATTAGATTCAGTATATGAGTTGTTACCTGAAGCAGTGTTGTCATAAACGTTGATAGATGAGTTACCTGTAGCGGTTACAGTGCTAGTCAGGGAAGAGGTGATGCTCTTGTTAGCCAACAGAGCAATATTAACGTTAAAATTTTGTGTCGAACCTGTGGTCAGGTTAACGTTTTTGGTGAGGGTTAAACCACCAACAACTTCAGCACCTTCAACGGTTTCCAAAAGATTCAAATCAGAGATAATCATGGGGTTCCTCCTGGGAAGTTATGTTTCGTATTTTTGTTCTGGGAATTTGTGTAAGCGTTTTTTTGCTTACATTTATCAATATACAACATTCAATTTATAAGTCAACTATTTTTATGTGTAAAATTTATTTTTTTTACTTATCAATTGAAACAAAAATATAAACTTTAACTATAAAAAAATGACTATATTTTTTATAGTTAAAAATAAAAAAGCAGCCAATACAAAGCTAGTCGTATCGACTTTATTTTTTTTATAAAGTTAATTTTCCACTCAAATTTCAACTAAGTAATTTTAAGTTTTTCCCATTTTGTAATGTTTTTAATCGCTCATGCTCTTGTTTCTTATGCTCAGAAAAGACTTTTAGCTCTTTTTTAGAAAAAAGAAACTCCTATATCCTGCTGCATAAAAGTAGGATAAGTCGCTACCAAATTGGTTAGAAAGTTAGATTTTTTTTACTGAAGAAGGAAATCAAGCTTGCTTAGGCAGTTCTGTTGATGCTTGAAAACCTACATCTAAATTAAAATCAGTAACGATTTCCATCGATGTAATTTGTTCCTTCAACCAATGATCAAACAATTCCTGCTGAATTTGGTCGCGCAACTGCTCATCCAAGATAGGTTGAACAATTTCCTCTACCCAAATCAAATAAACTCCCTTGGAGGTTGAAATCGGCTTGAGAGGGGACGGTGGAGTAGCAGCAAACACAGCCGCTGCAATCTCTGGTCGAAAATCTTTACGACGTCGTATTCCTTTATATCCTCCAGCACGTCGAAGTTCAGGCTGTTGAATATATTCACGAGCTATTTCTTGGAAAATGATTTCGTTTGATTGCAGAGAATAAAACAGTTCTAGAGCTAAGTCTGTGTCATCCAAGATGACTTCATAGGTGGCAGCACCAACATAATTGAGTTGGTTTTCATAAAAGAAGCGTTCTACATGCGTAGCAAACAGGTGATGAGCTAACTTAGTGGCTAGTACCTTGTTATGGATCAATTGTTCAAACTCAGGCAGAGAGAGATGATGTTTTTTGAGCCAGTTCCAAGTGTCTTGAGCTTTGACTAGTTTTTTCGCAAAGCGTAATCTATCTCCTTCCTGTTGAACTTCTTGTTCCAAGACTTGAATACCTGCTTCTTGGGCCGCCGATGCAATAATTTTTTGGGTTGCGATCGCTTCCACAACATCAGGGATTTGACAAGAAAGTTTCAGACTCTGAATCAGGTCTGAGGACGAAATGGTCAAAGGTTCTGACACGAGACGATTCTCCTGGGAATTTAAAACAGTTACCAAGTACCCGCAGTATCAGTGATCAGTTATCAGTGATCAGTCATCAGCCATCAATTGCTTGATCATTGTTCACTGTTGACTGTTGACTGTTGAAGTTGACTTTTGACTAAACGTTTAAACCACCTTTGTGCAATTTCTTAAATGGATCTAGGATGAAGTCCATGATACGCCGCTGGCGGATAACCACCTCAGCCGTTGCAGTCTGTCCAGGAATGAATTGAATACGTTTGTTGCCATTCTGGATATGCTGTTTATCCAAAGTAATTTCTAACTCAAAGTTTTCTACATTCCCTTGAGGCGTTTGGGTAACTTTGGAGTCTGGAGAAATCCAATTAACTTTTCCTGACACAATCCCATACTCCTGGAAAGGATAAGCATCAAACTTGACTTTGGCAGGCATACCCGCTTTTAAGAAGCCACTGTGCTGGTTTGGTATCACAGCCTTGAGGACTACACCAACTTGTAATGGTGCAATTTGAGCAACTCTTTGACCTGGTTGTAGTACGGCTCCCGGTTTGGTAGTGGGAAATTCAAAAATCACACCATCAATAGGCGATCGCACCACTCGTTGCTGTAACTGAATATTTGAGGCTGTTAATTGACTTTGAGTTTGGGAAATGTCTGATTGAATAGAATCAATTTGTGCTTGTAGTTCTTTGAGTTGTTCGTCTGCTTTGAGTTGTGCAAGTTCACCTGTATGAACCAGGCTTTGATAATTGCGTTGTTCTTCCTCCGCTTTGAGTTGTGCTTGCTGGATTTCAGACTGAGCTTGCTGAATGGTTCTTTGATAACTGCTTTGTTGCTCTTTTAAGCTCGACTGAGTCTGAGCAATATCAGATTTCGCTCGCAGAAGGTATTCGTAGTTTTCCTTTGCGGACTGTTGGATTTCCTCAAAACGCTCTTGTGGCATGACACCATCTTGATAGGCTTTTTTATAGCGTGGGACTTTTTCTTGAGACGCCTGAAGACGAACTTCTGCTAACTTATAAGCTGACTTACTAGAATCAAGAGCTTGCTGCACTTGGGCTACTTTCGCCAGTTTTTCCTCTTTCTGTAAGTTATAAACGGATTTGAGAGCATCTAAATTCCGTTGCGCCTGATCCACTTGAGACTGCTTTGCTAAGAGTTGAGCTTGGTTTTGTTGTTGCTGAGTACGCACAGAAAGCGTTAATTGATTTTTGAGTAGCTCTGAGCTCTTTAGCCGATTGTGCAGTCCGTCGAGCTTCGTTTGAACCTGGTTAAGTTCAGTTTTGACAACCTGTGAGTCCAGTTCCAATAAAACTTGACCTGCTTTTACTGTTTCGCCTTCTTTGACCTTAACAGCAGTTACACTTCCACCCACTGGACTATCTAATTTTTGGGTTGCACCTTTGGGTTCAAGACGTCCTCTAGCACTCTCTGTCTCATCAACCTTTGAGAACATCGCCCAAGGTAAGACAATCAGTGCAAAAGCTGTCAACAAGTACAGCGAAGAACGCGTCCAAACTTTAGGTAAAGCATCTAACAGTTCTTCGGTTCCGGAAAACCAATTTTGTGTATCATCTGTTGTTTGTGTCTGCTTAACTGACTCAGTAGATTCAGCACTTTTTGCGGAAGGAATGTAGTTTTTCTGCGGATCTGACTGGGGCGGAACTCCAGATGAGGGATTAGGAGAGGTGTTTGGCATAGTTTTGGTTGGAGGTTCGCGAAATCAATGATCATTTAGGTGATCACTGCTAACTGTAGAAACTTAACCTACATGAGCAAGTTGTTGTTGATTCAGGTAGTAATAATGTCCTTTTTTAACGATTAATTCGTCGTGTGTCCCGCTTTCGATCAAGATACCTCGGTCTAACACCAGAATTAAATCAGCGTTGCGGACAGTGGAAAGGCGATGAGCAATAATCAGACTCGTGCGTCCTTGAAGAATAGTTTTTAGGTTGTTCTGAATGATTCGTTCGGATTCTGCATCCAGGCTACTGGTGGCTTCATCGAAAATTAAAAATCGGGGATTACCTAGCAAGGCGCGGGCGATCGCCAGACGTTGGCGTTGTCCGCCAGAAAGCATTCCACCACCTTCACCAATTTCGGTGTCGTAACCCATTGCCAGCTGCTGAATAAATTCATCTGCTCCAGCCAAACGTGCTGCTTCTATAATTTCTTCTAAAGAGGCTTCTGGATGGGCGATACCAATGTTTTCTCGAATTGTACCACCAAACAAGAAAGTATCTTGGTCTACCACACCCATTTGCTGTCGCAACGATTTAAGAGTAATACTACTGACATCGTGACCATCGACTAAGACCTTGCCTTCGCTTGCAGGATATAGACCCAACATTAACTTTGACAAGGTTGTCTTTCCTGAACCACTGCGTCCCACCACGGCAACTGTTTGTTCCGGCTTAATTTCAAAGCTGAGATTTTCCAGGACGTTCGTCTGGCTTTCTGAGTGATAGCGGAAAGTGACATTATCAAAGCGAATGTGACCGCGCATCTGACGCAAAGGCTTGCGGGGTTTAGTTTGCAAGTCTTCTTCTGGTTCTGCATCCAGGACATCGTTGATGCGTTCCACAGAAATCACAATTTCTTGGAATTGATTCCACACCACGCTAAGTCGCTTGAAAGGGCTAAGGACATTGCCCAATAACATATTAAAAGCAATCAGTTGTCCAATGGTGAGTTCTTGATGAATCACTAGCGATGCCCCGTACCATAGCAATGCCGTATGCATCACAGTGTCGATGGCAGCACTAATAATTTGCAGGTTATTGCCAATAATCTGTGCGCTAAAGGATTTTTTGACCAAGGTATTCAGCAATTCTTCCCAACGCCAGCGCACTGTGTGTTCAATTGCCATTGAACGCACAGAACGAATACCCGTGAGGGCTTGAATCAGGTAACTGCTTTGTTCAGCGCCTGCATTGAAAATCTCTCTGGACATCCGACGCAAGATGTTTGTGGAAGCTAGTGTCAGGATAAAAAATGGCGGTACAGTCATTAACCCTAGAAGTGCCATCCGCCAGTTATACCAAAACATCAATCCTGCATAAATAACCACCGTCAATAAATCCAGAATGATTGACAGCGTTTCGCCAGTCAAGAAGTGTTGAATTTTTTGGTTTTCCTGGATGCGAGAGACAATATCTCCGACGTAGCGAGACTCGAAGAACGATAAAGGTAAGCGTAGGGTGTGTTTGATAAAACCTACCAACAGTGCAATGCTGACACGGTTTGCTGTATGCGCTAAAAGATATTGCCTTAAGCCATTCACAGCGATGCTGAACAAACCAAATATGATCAACCCAATACAGACAGCGTTTAATGTAGAGGTGCTACCCTGAACAATGACTCTATCAAAAAGCAGTTGGGTAAATAAGGGCGTGATTAGCCCAAACGCCTGAATCAGTATTGAAGCAAAGAAAACTTCCAGTAGTACCGAAGTGTGGGGTTTAAGTAGCTCAAAAAACCTCCAGATGCCTGTGCTGTCATCTTCTGTTTCTTTTAGTACAGATGTGGGTTGCAGCAATAAGGCATATCCAGTCCAACCTGCCTGAAATTCCTTTGGGCTGAGAATGCGTTGACCAATCCCAGGGTCACCCACAATCACTCGCTTTGAGGTAATTTCATAGAGGACGATGTAGTGTTTGCCTTCCCAATGGACAATCGCTGGTAGGGATTGTTGTGCTAGTTTATCAAAGCTGGCTTTGACGGGACGGGTTGCAAAGCCAACATTTTCGGCGGTGGCGGCTAAAGCACTGAGTGATGCACCAGACTTGTTGACGTTGGCTGACTCCCGCAGTCGATTCAGATTTAAGCGCTTACCCCAATAGCGTGCTATCATTACCAGGCACGCTGCACCACAGTCGGCAGCACTTTGCTGTGCAAAAAATGGGTAGCTTTTGGTTAGTTGTCCCCACGCTTGCCCGACTTTGACTTTGGGAGTTGGAAAGTAAGGGCGTGATTTTTTTGGTGGCTCTTGTCTTGTTGTAACTGACTCCCGGTGGCGAAAAGGGATGATGTTTCCAGAAGGAATAATTTGTTCTGGTTTTGATTTGCGAGGACGTGACTTCTGTTCTTGAGGTGGGGGCGAACCTTGTTCTGGTTCTACCAACTGTGCTAATTGCTGCCAATGTTCACTGACTGTTTGCCATTGTGTTTCTTTGAGATCGTAGGCGATCGTTGGCTCAGTTGTTTGCCAATCTCCCTGATCTGAGTGTGTAATAATTTGTCCTGGTGTCAAACTTTGACCATTTGTATGTCGCAGTTCTCCTTTGTACACCAGCCACAATTTACTATCTTTGGGTAGCGATATTTTTTGATTGCTATCTAAGGAGTGTTGAGAGAAATAAGATAAACCTTTTAGTATTTCTGGTACATCTGGTGGCGGGCACTCAATTTGCGAATTTTGCCGACATCGCAGTAGTAAGTCCCATAATTGAGCGCGTTGCAGTAGGCGATCGCCAAAGTTGGGATTATTATCTATCAAAGCTTTTAATATCTCTGATTTGAGATAGCAAAGCTTGAGGTTCGTTGAAGCTTTGGCAATATATGGTAAAAAGTCTTGTTCTGGAAACAAGGTGGCTTCTCCAAAGCAAGAACCTGTACCTAGGGTTGTGATTAAGTTCTCTGTGCTATCTAATAGTCTGACTTTGCCACGAAGAACTATATAAATTCCGGCAATACTGTCTGTTGTTTGCCAAAACTGCTTTGTGGGTGCTGGTTCCAGGATTTCTGCCTGTGCAAGACACCCTGCTAGTTCCTGTTGTGAAACAACCTGGTCAAAAGCACCAGCAAGTTGTTGACACAGTTGCTGCAAAAATTCTGATGACATTTCGTTTCTTCCTCCACAACAATTCAGTCTTTGGTCTCAACTAAACTGGTTGACCGTAAACTACACTCTCGTTGAGCGAGCAGTTGCAGAGCAGCATACACCCATCTATCAATAGTGCTATTTAAGCTTGCAAAAGCTTGCCGTTGAGTTATCTGATGTAACATAATATAAGTTAACGTCAAAAAAGTGGGCAGATGAATCCGCTGTAGCTGTTGCAAGTTCCCGCGCAAAGGGTTGACAGCCACATACTTAATTAGTCCTGGGAAGCTAATTAATTGTGTGTTTGACGTATAGCTAACCTTGGGAGCCGCTCCCCTACTGTTATGGGGTTTAGGGGGGCTATCCCAGGTTTATATCCTTTGATTATCCTATGTTCCGGTTTCTGGGGTAACCGGAACGAATAGAGTAATCAAAGAGTTGCAAACACATCAAATTTATATGAATTTAAAGAGAAAGCTATAAAGACGCACTGACTAACAAAGTGATAATAAATTTTATTAGTAAATGGCAGTAAGCATCCCTGAGTCAACAAACTGAAAAGCATAACTGTTAGATCCTTTACAAACAACACTATGTTGTTAATATTATGTTTTAGAGTATACAAGCACTCACTTTACCATGAGTCCAACGACTCCTTTTAAGTATCCTGCAAGATAACCACTCTATCTGAAATTGAATCAAAATCCAACCGAAACCTAAGAACTCATCAGAATATGGCAGAGCGAAGCTGTGAACCTGTCTGGCTGAGCGTGAATTCTGTTTACAAGGAACTTCCAGGTAACTTCAGAATAGAAAAACAGTTAACTTTGGTCTCGAAACAGTATCAATTCGTTATTTTCGCGCTGGCAACTAGAAATTGCTGACTGCGGAAAGAATACAATTTTTACCTACCACTGAAGCAGCTACTAGGTTGCTCTTCAATCAGAAATATGGGTTACGAGACTTGGAAGTGATAAAAAACAACTCCAGGAATTAATCTAGCACACTCCTTCAATGAAACTACCAAACAATTTATTAGTAAATTTTCGTACCTCTTGTCAAGAGTTCTTTATAAAATTTTTATTCTTAATTTTTACTTTGTCAAAAAAATATATTAAATTTATATTTTTTTTATATTTAGGTTTGTGTAAAAAACTTTTTTTGGGTATGTAGATTGAAACTCATATAATTTTTAATAATTTGAAAGAAAGATATGTACTGAGTAAAAAAAAGAATAATTTGTACTGATAAATGTCAAAGTAAAAAACTGTAACGGTTTCTTGACACCGAACGACACAAGTGCTGTTCATGTAACTAGGCTTATCCATTGTCAAAAAATTGATGATGTGAATTGAGTCAAATCTTCGGTTTGAACTTTTTTTAAGACACATTATTTCAGATCAATGAGAATTGTCATTTCCAACGTACATATGAAATGTGAGGATTTTGTGAGGATTTTGTAACTTTTTTTATAGGACTTACGCAAAAATAGCCAAAAAGCTTAATTTATCGAACCGCCAAGACGAGCCAGCGCTGCAGGAGGGTTTCCCGACCTAGGTGACTGGCGTCGCCAAGAGCGCCAAGAATCTGCTCTCAGCCTGACTTCTTTGTAGATGCCTACGTACGTACCGCTACGTACGTACGTAGCGGTGAGACAGTGAACAGTTCCGAGGAAGGGTTGCGCGCTTGGGAGGAAACGGAAGCAACAGACAACTTTTGGCATACAAGTGTCCTGCTCAATCTAGATTGTTTCAGTGTTTTTAGCTTTAACCGAACCGTATTAAAACAAAAACTGGAAGCTGACTTATCATTTGAGCTTCCAGTGATTTGTGCATAAATTACAAGTAAACTTGCGCAGTGACAGTCCTATTTTGGGAGGAGTAGGATGACAGTTATTCACACACAAGTAAGAAAAAACTATAAGTTCTACAAGCCTTGACAACAGTCTGGTGTTGCTATTTCATTTTTCACACTAAAAGTTCTGTCAGCTTTGCTACAACTTAGAATAGATTAGGTAGCAGCCTTAGATCTTTGGATTGGGGGAAGATACCACTCCAATTTCTCTTTGCTGAGACTTTTTGTGAAAAAGAACCACCATTAGCAACTTTGGATCTGTTGGTCTACGTGTAGAAGTTATAAACTCTAGAAGATGCTGACGATTTTGGCAACAGATTCGACATATTTAACAGTCAAGAAAAATTATTTCTAATCATTTCTTCTCTCCTTTAGAATAAATTTTAAGCATCAATTGATTTCTTTGATGTTATTTATAATTTATACAAAATAGGTTGTATCAATATGCCACTTTGGCATATTTAAAATAAAAAGCTGTCAGTTATCTAAATTGCGTAGTTACTTATCAAGTTATCTGTAGCACAATATGGAGCAGTTCTAGTCTAAAACTTAGAGAAACTCTAGATTTTTAACCAAGTACGTATCAGCTTACTCCGCCCTCACGGACACCCTCTGTTAGGCAAGAAGACGGGTACTCCGGGTTCCTACGTTGGCAAAGTAGCTTGCCTTTAAGGCATAGGGCGTTGGGCATAAGGGGACAGGGGTGAGATTTTTGCTCCACAACTTCGGTTCTTAACTCAAAAAACCGCCATGCTATAGATATTAAATCAGCATGGCAGATACTAAACAACTCAAAGATGTGTCTTTTGTGAATCTATTGACTCCAGCAAGTGTGTAATTGAATTTACAGAATTTAAGAGAAAAGATTAACTTGTTCTGAAGCCATTTCAGGACTGGTGGATTCATATTCGTCCACTTGTGTTGTTAACCACTGTTCCAAATTCCCACCACGGGTTTTTGTTTATTTCTTACCAACCACCTCAAGTAATGGTCTATCTTTAATTTTGCTGAGGCAGTTAGTTGATGTGAGATGGCTTTGGGACCTTTTGTCAGAAGATATATTAGCAACTTTAAGATTTTCGTTTTCCTGTTGATTTGACCTACTGACATGAGAATTTTCTTTGAGCAGTCGGTTGTAAGTACGGTAGGGAATGTAATGTAGAGGATTGTAGCCTGCAAAACGTAGCATAAGAACACAAGCCCAGGAATACTTACCAGCAAGAATTGCCTCAACGACTTGGTCGAATTGTTCTGGAGGAAGTTTTTTATCTAACTGGTGAGTGCAAGACATATTTTGGTTCATAGTGTTTGTGTTGTTGTGAAAGTGAATTAGCTGATCAGTTTCTTTGGTTATTTGTGTTCAATTGAAGGTATATCAACTGTTCTTGCCTATTTGCAGATATTGCATTGCTTTAAGGGAAGTATCAGTGATAGGAGGATAGGGAACTATTTTGCAGTGGCTGGGAGTTTTGGTGTTGAGAAAATAGATGTAGCTTTTTTTAACTGGTACTGAAATCGACCTTTCTAAATGCATCAAGATTGATTTGCACTTTTTTATTTTGTAAGTGAGTCATTCCCATAAGCAATTGCTGAATCTGCCTTTGGTTTAGTCGTTCTGTAGGCTGTGTTGGCATTTCTGCGTTTTGTGGTTCGAGTTTATCTGATGCTCTTAAGCCAGCTTTGTCCTCTTGTGCTCTGGCTAATGCACGAGTTTGAGCAAGTATTCGAGTTCGAGCCATCAAATCTTTGATGTGGTTGAAGTGTGTTTGGTCGGGTGCTAAATCTTGGTTTTGCACTTCAACTTTTGAAAGCAAAGGCTCTGTGTCAAATTCTGCAACAACCTGACCTGTTTTGAACTCTTGAACTTTTTTAACTCCAGTATTAAGGACTTTGCTCAGATCTTGTAGCTGAAGTTTGTGAGGCGAATCTAGTGCTACAAATTTTTCTCGAACATGACTGACCTGTTCAATCTTTCCTGTCCACGCCCAAACAACAACCGTTGTAAAAAAAGTTATGCTCCTCAACGTGACTAAATGAGCAACGGTTAAAGGTAGTTGATCAAGCAATGTCTCTAAGGATGTAGACCAATATCCTGCATTTTTATTTGCTATCTGAGGCTTTGTAACCGTCGGGAAGCGTGTCTCTATAGGTGCTTTTGGTAAAGCCTCTTTTATTGAAGTTAAATGATTTCCGTAGATGAATGCTGTTTGTGAAACCGAATCACAGCAGGGATACAACTTATTAAAATTTATCCCTGTATTTTCTGTTGTGCTTAAGGTTTCCACTGCATTTGACCTGATGATACTGTTCATGATCTGTCCTGATGATCCCAAACCTGACTTTCTATTCAAGTCTTTTTGCTGCTAAGCCGGAATGATGTTATGTCTCGATGAAATTCAGCAGCTAGTTTGTAAAAAAGCAATTTATACAGACGGACACAATACAAGAGAGGGTTATTAAACTTACAATTTTGATTTCCAGACCACTCAGTTGCTGGTGAGTTATCGACTGTAACTTTTGCTTACTTTACCAGAGAATTTAATTTATCTTATCCATGTTATATATCTGCTCTGACAAATTTTCTAGTGGCTTTCAGTAGATGCAATTTTATCTTTTTAAAATTTTACTCTCTCCTAATTAAGTTATTTGTTTCTGTTACAACTAACTTCCATTTTTATACCAAATAATTAGGACTCATTAAGTAAAATCGCATACTTTTTAGGGTTTATCAAAAAAATCAAGCATCCCTAATCCTTAATCCCCATATTCGTATTTATACTATTTTTTGCCGTAAATGTCATCTCCTAAATTATTTTTTTTTCAACGTTATTTCGATTATGTTTCTAGATTAACTCAATTTTTATCAACTTTACCTTTTCTGTCTTAAGTGTTAGATATTAGGGGGTAATACCCCTCACAGACAATGAAGATAAGGCTTTTATATCCTCAAGAAGTATCTAGATTTGAGATGTGAGTAAATGTTCTAACACTTTCAAAATATATCAGCAAAAGTAGCATTTAGACAATCTTTACTAGAGATAAATCGTGATATTTTTTTTTACAATTACCGGAAAATATCTAGTTCTCGTGATCTCACTTAAGATCCACCACATAGTCAAATTTTAATTTTCAGAGGCAAATGCAAATCTACGATGAGTTTGTTATGGACTTGGCACAATAAATCTTAAAATAATGCTGATATCTTCTTATGAAATGACATATTCATGGTAAAATTTTAAGACTTTTCAGAGATAGACTGTCTGAATTACAACCAAACACTGTCTAAGGTATTTGAGAAAGCAAAAGTAGCATACTGCGACTGTGTAGATTTCTTGAATTTTTCAGTCAAAAAGGAGAAATAGTACAATATGCTGCTCAGTAAATTTCAAAAATACTTGTATTTCTTTGAAATTTTGACGCTACACAGTTCAGTTGTTTCTTAGTAGCGAGTAGGATGTAACGAAGCCGTGTAGAAGAGAAAATATTTCATACCAATCACACGCCATTTGCTATCATTGAAACCCTTGAAGTATGTTTATGACAGGCTACACTTTGGCGTAGTCTATCTGCAGGAATTACACAGACGTACTGGCGCGGGCTAGCCTTCAGGGTAGCAAGTGGCGTATCAAGCAACGATCGCGACTAACATTTACCACTACAACAGCTAATCATCGCCAGATAATCTGCACCACAATCTGATGAACTTTGTTGTTGAATAAAAAGATAGCGACGCCATAACCGGATCATTCAAGGGCACAGATGAATTGCTTGTTGGTAAAAATCAATATTTGCTATGGTTTCAGCAGCTTTTGAACTCTGAACCTTGAAAAGAACTGCTGTTTACCTATAAATTTCTGTTCTCAGTGAACTGTTCACGACGAAAATATGTTCATCGTTTCATCTGTGTGTTTAGATAAACTGGACAATGTTGTTTTGTGTTGAAGCGAAAAGATTGAGAAGCCTTTCAAAAAAGATTTACAGCAATTTTGAATTGAAAGAAACTCCCCACCCGGAAACTTGTCATCTGTAAACATTTCTCTACATTACTAGTTTTTCATGTATTTCAAGCTACTAGTTTTTAGATTGTTCAACAGTAACTCCTACTTCTAAGCCCTTAAAACTCGGTGTGAATCGACATATTATAAGAGCAGTCCTAAATAATACTTCTGGAGTTAGTAGCTCAAGTCCGGAAAGAGGTGAAAAAATATTGTCTGACAGATAAAAACGACTTGAATTGTTAGGTATCAAATGTTAATTTCGCATATAAAATAGGCAGCAGGTAAAAATCCCGAACCTGTAACCTATGGCTAATCAATGAGCAAATAAATTGCCCAAATTGCCATAGCACGAAGATAAGTACTAGCACGGAAAGTACCAACAACAGTGATAGCTTCAGGTGTGCGGAATTGTAGTCCATTCTCATAAATTTGCTGCACCACAGCGTATGCAATCTTAAAAGCCTCGTCCTTCATTCCCATTTGCACCAAAAAAGCCGCCAACCCAAAATTTATTCCCGTCCAAATCTCCAAAGGATGAGTCGCGTTGGGGTTCTCTGGCGAACCATCAGGACGAACACCGTTAGCAGCACCGAACTTACCATCGTAGAACTTGAGGAAGCAAGCATCGTAAACAGTTTTCAAAGCAGAGAGGGCGCAGTCAACAGGTACAATATCCGGTAGACCCAACAGACGAGCATAGAATTGCCCACATAATTG
Source organism: Brasilonema sp. CT11 (assembly GCF_017982655.1). Classification (GTDB taxonomy): domain Bacteria; phylum Cyanobacteriota; class Cyanobacteriia; order Cyanobacteriales; family Nostocaceae; genus Brasilonema. Next base: position 104,783 of record NZ_JABXYX010000001.1, read on the forward strand.
ATCTGCCATAACCACATCAGATCCACTTTCACTATCCAGTCGATAGTATTGCCCATTCCAGAGTTTTTCTTGGTAAATAGGACGTGACTGTGCAAGCCAAGTTTCGTAGATAGACTTTTGTTGAACCAATTCCTCTATGTCAATGGATGCTTTCCAAGGGCGATCGCACTCCTGTGTAGAGGTGTTTTCCTTTTGGTCTATTTCCTTTTGCTCTATGGAGTTTAATAAAATATCGCAAATGGCGATCGCCGCTTCCATTGCCGCCAACCACAACCCACCACAATAGGCGCTGACTCCTACCAAGCGCCAGTCATCAAAAGTTTGATCAGGTGCACCAGAATTTTCCGGAATACCATCACAATCTTTGTCAAACCTTTTGAGGTAGTCTAGAGTTTGCACAACAGGATTCCAACACTCTGCCAGGAATTCCACATCGTCAGCACCTGTCAGCAGAAAGTCTCGGTACACTTGCAACACAAAATCACAACCTAAATCTTTCCAAAGATTGCAATCTTGATAACTTGTATAATTTGTTTTTTCCCAAACGTGTTCGTTTGGTGCACCTAAGTCGTGAGGTGTTGCACCGGCTGCTTTACGAATTGCCATCGGACTTTCCGCACCAATCACGTAATAGTAGCCAATAATACGGTGTGTCTCATCACAACTGGGAATTGCTCGTGCAAAGGCACGTATCACCGCCTTCTCCAGTTCTGGAAACAGCATCAATAGGGCGAAAGAACCATAAAGCCGCACATCCAAACTTTCATACCAGCGGTAATCTAAGCACTCTAAAACGGCAAACTGACCAACAGGGTCGCGATCGCTTGCCGCACTCCAGAGAGTTCCACCACTCGTCAGATCATAAAGCTCATTAAACAAAGCCATCTTGAACCAGTCTGGCAAGTCTTGGCGCTCAATAATTGGCTGTTGCCAAGATTGAATCTGTTGTTGCCAAACATGATATTCTGCTAAAGCGGTGGATGCTATTGTCCAAGCATTCTTTCCACTCCTACCAAAAAAGTCCGTGTATCTGCGGTAATATGTAGTCCCGGCTGCAAATTCTGTGATCGGCAAATCCCAAGTCAGTGCGAAGGGAATTTCCAGAGTTTCGCCTGGTTGAAGAGTGAAGCGTACAGTAAGAGCCACTCCTATCTGTTCACCTTCTGCTGCTGGAGTATCATCCACGTGATTAGGCAAAGAGCCATCCTGGGCGAAGCTTTGCCAGACTTCTTCCCCAGTCCCAACTGGATTCCAACGCGTGTGGTACTGGACTTCAACATTCGGTTGTTTGCAAGTAGCAATGCACCACTGTCCGTCTCCTTCTTGAGGGGGTTCAGTCATATTAACCCGCTCCAACAACAATCCAATACTTTCGTTGTTTTCAACGAGCTGATTAAAGTTATCCAGACTTTCGCCTAAACGTGGCTGATACTCATAAACTGGGCTTCCATCATCCCGCACCCGAACCAGAGGAGATTTCACAGCATTAGTAAACCAGCCAACCATATTTTCCCAAGTCAGCATGATACTAAGACTTATAGGTGCATGAGTCGGGTTGTGTGCAGTCCACACAAACACCGCGACTGGATAGCTTGCTTGTTGATAATTTCCTGCCCAAATAGGAGAGAACTGCTCGCAGGTTAATTCTGCTTGAAACACCCCTTGATAAACAAACCAGCTACGAGGGTATAGGGCGTGATAAGTTCCCGTTTGGGATTGGGGTGATGAGGGAGTAACAGAAGTTTCCTTCACTTCCTCACTGTTTTCTTCTGTGGCTACTTTCTTACTTCCCGGATACCACTGCCATGTTCTAAGGCTTCCGTCTTCAGGAGGTTCAGTACACAAAGCGCAGGCTTGCGAGGATGAGCCAAAAGATTCAAACACACTGAATTGACACGCGGGGATGTTTTTGAATACATGTTCACCGCCATCAATGTGCCACAAATTAAAATCTCCCCGCGAGGAACGACCAATACAACCTGCACCAAAACCGCCCAAAGGCATACCGTGCCAAGAACCATCATCAATATTGCTGGCATAACGGACTGTGTAAGGTTCGTCCCAACCTAAACCGATGGGACGACTCCAAGTGCAAGAGGGAATTACGGAAGATGGCAGTTTTCTCATCATTGGATTATACAGCGTTTAGGTATCCGTTCCTAGATCTGTAAGTAATGTCGAAATTTTTTAATTGTCTTGCTCTACGTCAACAATCACTCGTAAATCAGCTTGTGGCATCAGCCGCTGCAAAATTGTCAGATGACCATCGGCATCACTGCGACTGCGGAATCGATTCATCACAATTCGCTCAGTTGGTGAAACCAAGTGAACAACAGCCCACGGTGCAAGTGCTGTGCGGTATGTTTTAGTTTGTCGCTTTAACAAGAAAACCTCCTATGACATCCATAAGACACGAATTGATACAGTTGTCATCAACTGATTCATGTCTGCTTCTTTTGTAATCGATAGATACAGTCGTTGTAATCAGCAGATGTTCAGATTTTTTACAAGCATAATTTCTGCACTCAGCACTGACAAAACGTAGTGCCAGACAAAAGCTTACCTCTATTCACACAATTCATACTTGCATGAATGAAGCGATGAACATGTCACTTTACCAGTTATCACTTAGGTAATGCTCAGTGGTAGCAGCTTTTGCCTACTTTTAAGGTTTCCCTCAAAGCAGCAGCTTGTCTCACCATACGCATACACCGAGTGTGGCTGACAGGTGGCACTGATTTAAGGAAAAGGCAAATATTTATGCAAGGCGCTAGTTGGTAGTGCTTGCCTGATAATTATCTTTCAACTCAAACCAATAAGTGTTGATCATTTTGTCTTTGAACGTGCTAATATGTACGTCAACAAGTAACCAGAATCAACCTTAAAAACTTCAGACAAAAACAGCAATCTAGTCTAGAAAAACTAGAGGCATTGGTTGAATCTAAATTTTCTTGTTATTAACTATTGCTAACTGGAAAAAAGTCCGACGATTTGATAACGCAACTATGTGGCTCGTGAGTTAGGAGTTTCTTTAAAAACCCTTATTAGAGCTTCTCAATTAAATATTAAGAGCATTTTCGACAAGCCACTATCAACATGGTGTCTTGCGACAAACTAGTATACTTGCATCAAACAAAACCGAACTGGAAACCCACCGCCAAAGGTACTTCATGGCTAGTGATAGATTATGGATTTTGTAACTATCTGCAAAAACAAACTCTCCAATAAACTCTCTAAATTGATATTAGACCCATATTGCCCATATCAGAGAGAGGGGTTTGAACCCTTTTTTGGAAAAACTCCGCAACCAATGCCGAAATCCCGAAATTATTTGTAAACAGAACGGAAATTGCTGCAAAGAAGTACAGATTAGCTAATGTCAACACCTCTGAGCAAAATCTACCACTACCGCGTTCATCGTCCATATTCACATGATGCTCCCCGATGATTTGAATTTTCTTGTTCACATTTACATCCCTAAAAAAGAAGAACAGGAAAAAAGAAACTAGATGAAAAATTTAACATCATTACTAGTTAAATCTTGTGCAAGTTAAATTGACCAAAGAAATCCCCAGGTGACAAGCCTGGGGAGGATGCAAACCATGAAAGCATAACGATTAGTACTGATTTAGTATCGTACAGTACCAGACTTGTCATTAACCGAAAAGAGGAGTTTTAGCTTTCTGATTGCTTTTTGGTGCAATAACCTATTAACAGCTACGATACTGCTCACAAAATCAATATGGTTGCCAAAATGCCAAATTCGGCGACGGAAACATCAGACCATAAATCTTAGAAAATGTGGGTAATGACCCCCTATACCTGATACCTCTACAGTCAGTTACAGTAAATATGCAACGGTCTTATTTCAAATCCAACAAGCCGTTTTCTTTCAACTTAGGATGAAAGCGAATTTGTGTTTGTAAACCACGTAATTCTAAAACTGCTATGATTTCAGCCTCTACCCTACGTGCCACATTTTTAATGATTTTAGTTTGCGCTATTTCATCATTGGCAGGATTGTTATAATTTGCCTGTTCTTCAGGCGTCATGCTTGCTTTGGCATCTATCGCTTGCGTCCACTTATCTTTCTTATCTTGATTTCCAGTAGGGACAGTGCCATTTTCAGCAATCCAAGTTTGCTCTATCTTTTCTAAAATCGTACGATTAGGACGTTCAATTGTTTCAGCTTTCACCCAATAACAATTTTTGGGTTGACGTACTAAGTGCTGCTTCAAGCTGAGATAAACATCACGGGAATATCCTACAAATTGCAAAACTTTTTCTTTGTCAAAAATTGCGTATACTCCAATTTTACCTTGCAATTGTTCTGGTAATTGACCGTTATCGTCAATATATGGAATGTACTCAATATTGGTTAAAGAAGGAATATTTATTTCTGTTGTCATAAAGAAAGTTGAAAACGGTTATTAGTTAGGTTTGGTAGTCATGCTTGCTGACAAAACTCATAAGTAATAATAACTTTTCTACAAATTGCATAAACGCATTTGATTTGCAATGATTTGTTAAGAACTGAAAAAAGATGGAGTATTGGAGATATTCTACTCCCTTCTTGCCACAAAATTACTTAAAGGCGGCAACGGTGAGACCAGCGCTCTTGGTAGGGTTTCCAACGCCCAGGGGGTGGGCGAAACTGGAAGCCTACACTCTACAGAAAGTATGCAGTGTAGGCACTTCACAATAACCTCTTCTACAACACTTGCAAAAGCTGTTTAATTTTAGTACCTTGGCGTTGCTTGAATTCTGTCGGAAAATTTAAATCAATGACAATTCTGTCATCTATCTCTTCTTTCACCACAAAAATTTCAGCAACCAACTTACTAGGTGAGGGATTCCCCTCCTCTCGACTCAACAGCAAACCAACGAGTGGTTTGAGATTTCGCATCTTGTGCAAGTCTTCTTGTCCAAGCAGTCTATTACCGGATTTGGATTTTTTACCCCGCATTTCCAGCCGTAAACCTGTTACCCCTAGTTCTGTGGCAATTCCAGGGAAGAAATGACCATCCCAGTAAAGTTCACCAAGGGCACTCACCCGTTTGCGTACCTGGTTACGGGTGATGGGTTTGAGATCCCGAAAAGAGCGAGTCAGACTGGTAGCAAGGAAGCCAAGAGAAGTTATTGGTTGATCTACAGACTCCCGCTTCTGAGAATACCACTCTCGCACATCAGAATACAAAATCAGGATTAAATTATCCATTTGGGCACGGCTAGGACTGACAAAGTCAATTGCCAAAAGCGTCTTTTCATCACTTACAGGAGAAACTCGCACAACCCTTGCTGTGAGGGAGACGCGAGCAGTAAAATCTCCCATGATCTCAACATCAACTTCATCTGGTAAATTAGGCCAAGATTCTAAAGAAATCAACGCTCCAGTTTCTGAGATATTGACTGTTTCGCCCCTAAATGTGTAGTTACCATTAGTAATAACGACATTAAGGCGTCGCTGCAAACGGTGAGAAGCACGTACTTGCGGCTGTTCAAAGCCAACCAGTAATGCTGCGATCAGCAGAATCAAATTAAAACCTGACCACAAGGTATTGACTAAAACTGCTTGCCAATCCTCTGGACGAAGTAGCAACCAGTAAGGAACAGCAAATAAGGAAGCGCTAACAAACACAGTCACGACTATTAGACCACGCATTGACTGCCAGTCAAAGGTACGTTTGCTAATATTCACTCCTTTGTCAGTCACGTTAAATGAACCAAGTTTGGGGTTAATCAGCGCCAACATCGTCACCCACCCCGCTTGGAAAGCCATAACAAATTCAAAAATTTCGTTCCAAAAAGAAAACCGGACGTTTTTGTAAATGATATGGTTGGTGAATAAAGCCAGAAGAATGTGTGGTACGGCGTATGCCAGAGTTTCCAAACCTAGACCTCGGATGGGATTGATACCAAACAATAAGAACAAGGTGGGAACAACTGCATACACCAGTCGGGGATATCCATATAAGAAGTGCGAAGTCGCACTGAAATAACAAATCCGTTGAGGAATCGTTAATTTCAGCCAGGGATTAAACAGAGGGTTTTCCAGTCGCAGAATCTGCGCCATACCCCTAGCCCAGCGCACTTGTTGACCGACATAGGAAGAGAACGTATCTGGTGCTAAGCCAGCTACCATGATTTTGTCGTAATAAACAGACTTGTAACCGCGAGAGTGCAACCGTAGTGCTGTGTGACAATCCTCTGTCACAGTTTCAACTGCAATTCCCCCAACTTCCAAAGCGTGGGACTTGCGAATTATAGCTGCTGAACCGCAGAAAAAGGCAGCATTCCAAAAATCATTGCCTTTTTGCAGCACTTTATAAAACAGTTCATTACCTACAGGGATGCTACCACGAGTGAGCAAATTGCGCTCAAAGGGGTCGGGATTATAGAACCAGTGGGGGGTTTGGACAAACGATACCTTTGGATCATAGAAAAAGCCTACTGCATTCAGCAGAAATTGACGCGAGGGGATATGGTCGCAGTCTAAAATCAAAACTAAGTCACCATCAGTTTTGTTAAAAGCATTGTTGATATTACCTGCCTTAGCATGCTTGTTGTTGTCCCGCGTCATGTGGATGCAACCAATTTCTTCACACATTAGCCGTATTTGTTCTCGTCTTGCCCGGAACTTCTCTCGACGTGGGTCGTTTTCTTGGTACCTTTCTGGACGACCATCATCTAAGACATAAATCATTTTTTTACCAGGGGCATAATCGCAAGCTATTGCTGATAAAGCAGTCTTGCGAACAATTTCAACATCTTCGTTGAAGGTGGGAATGTAAATATCGACATTGAACCATTCTTCTTGAGGGATGTTAGAAAGACTAACCGGCTGACGTTCTTTGATTCTTAGGGTTTGAAAATAAGCCAGCACCAAGGTGAGAACAGCGTACAGTTCAGCAGCGTATAGCAGTAAGCAAACAATGCTGTTAAGCAAGCCATCAAAGTTAAGAGTGTAACTTGTGCGGTAAAATAAATAACGCAGCGTTGTTACCAAACTCAGCCACACCATAAATAAGTGATAATACTGGCTAGTTTCCGCAGAAGACTCTTGATCCTCAGCTCGCATGATCAATTGACCAAGTATTACCAAAAACAAGCCAATGACTGCTTGCTGCCAGATTCGTAGCGGGGCAATCATCAGTGGAACTGAAAGAACCAGAAGCAGCAAAACAAGCCACTTAAACTGTTTCGCACCCACATTTTCTAAAGCGCGGTCAAAAAATCGGGGCGTGAGATCAATGAGCCATCGACTTAAGTTAAAACGCCCTCGATTAGGGGAATTTGATGAAGAAGACATTTTTCGGTTTTGGATTTTAGATTTTCAAATTGGGATTTGAACCGCAGATAAATGCAGAGAATTATCTGTTATATCCGCGTGTATCGGCGGTGACAATTAATTCCTATCAGCACCAGCAAGGCGCTTGAGATACAACTGAATAATTCCATAAAGTAAAAGCGAGACACCTACAATACCGATAGGTAGCAGGAGCCAATTTTCTTGCAGCAAGCGCGATGTCTTACTGAGTAAATTGGTATTTTCTACACGAGTTTTTGAGGGAGCACTACGCATAAACTGCAGTTGATAATCGCCTGCATCGTAGGCAGATGGATTGTTATTATCGCTACCAACTAGGACTGTATCCTGTTTTAATTGGAAGAACAATGGGTCTTGCTCAACCACTTGTCGTACTCGCTGTAAACCAGTTTCTGTCTGAGCTGTTAAAGCCAGAATGACGTGCTCGTTACTCCAAGGGGAAACAATTTGCTTAATCAAACCTTGTGAATCCTGTGGAGTTTGAATCGTACCTTGAGCTAATACGCGAGAGAATCCTTGACTCAAGTTAAAGCCAGTGGATCTAAAGACTTCCGGAAAAGGAAATTTATCCCGCGTACCAATTCCCACAAGATGGTCATTCTTGCGAACTGAGTCAGGAATTGATTCTGGCGTATAAACCTGGAATTTGATAGACTCTGCTTGACTCAGCCGTCCCAAACGTTCGCTCAATGCGAGCAAGGTGAGTATATCTGTATTAGATGGGTTTTGTGGCAAGACGATGGCCGTTCTAGATAAATCCTGAGGTGCAGCAAACGGAAAACCAAATTGCAACAACTTTAAATCTGGAAGTTGTACAGAGGTTTCCCGTTTTAAATCGAAGCTTGTATCAGCATGAAGTGTACCTATTAACTGTTGATCTGCTGCGCTTAGACATTTTTGCTTGTCAAATGGTTCTTTGGGATTCATCCGGAAGAACACTTGGAGTTGAGCACTGGAGTGCAACAAGCTTGCTGGTAAATCAACACTCAAGGTTTGGCGGGTTTCTCCAGAATCTGAACTCAGACGTGCACCACCAATATATCTACCGTCGAGTAACACCTCAAGCGCAGAAGTTCTTGTGTTCAGCTGTGGACCATAGCTGTAAACTAGGTTCATGGTACTGCCACGCAAAAATCTATCATCCGGTAAAGTGCGGAAATCAATTGTAATAGGTGGTGCTGCTGAACCATGTACACTCACATCACCAAAACCTTCATTATTGAGTGGGGTTCTCAGGTCGCTAAGTCTAAAACTATTTTCTTCTGGAGTATAACGAGGCCATTGTCGAGGTTCAGGTGTTGTCGCTTCTTTAACTTTATTGACAAAAATGATTGAACCTGTTCCCGTTTTTCGCAAGTCTGGCTGCACCAAAAACTGTACTGCGTTTGCCACACCCTTTGGTCCATTACCAGTCGCAATTAAGACAGGTGTACCATCTTTTTCTTTTGTCGTCGCTGCAATCAGCACTCCTGTATCTTCTGGTACAGGTTTTTGATTGATATCGAGAATTTCAGTACCAGCTATAGAAAGAGGTAATTTCAAAGAGGTTAAAGTTGGCTGCTCACTCGGAGTGCCAATGATCACTAACTGCTGTTCAGGTTTTACACTCTTTATATCAGATACCAAGCTCGTCTTTATGGGGCGAAAATCTGCAAATCTACCAAATGCCGCTTGCAAACGAGCGGTTGTTGTCAACCAATATTGATTGACCTGACTTGGTTGCACGTAAACAATATTGTTCGTTTCTAAGCCGAGTTGATCAAAGAAAGGATAGGGATAGCGGCTAAAGTTGAGAGGAATTGGCTGCCTTTTGAAACCAAAAATTAATTTGGAATCTGGCAGAATATCCGTCCACAAATTAGGATCATGAGGGTCAGTACATTGTTGTGATGTATTTTGCTGAGCAACAAACTTGATTTCGTTGTAGTCCTGAAGCAGCTTCGGATCAATATTATTGATCAGCACCTGACCAACTTGGGACTGTTTACGGTTGAGCGATATGCTGCCTACGGCAGTGTCATTGATAAATACCGTTAGGTTAGAACGGTTGGCATACAGTGATGGTGAGTGCTGGAACTTAATTAAAGCTTGAAGCTTTCCGATTTTCCAGCCACGAGGACGGTTAAAGCCAAGGCGGGCTTCCGCATTCAGTCCTCGTAAACGCATACGGTTGCCGACAATCGGACTGCGGTTAAATTCCAGGTTGTACGTTATTAAATTCTTTGCATCATCAGCCTCTTTTTTGTTTTCGCTTGTGTCTTCTTTTTCTTCTTCGTCTAGGCTATCGACTTTGGGTTTTTTTGCTTGAGCCAACAAAATAGTTTGCTTTTTGTCAGAAGACTTTTGCCGCTGAGAAATTTCACTAATTTTTTGTGAATTCTCGTCTAGTAAACCTTCTTCGCTACGAGCTTGAGCGTTTGGTAATGAAGTAGGAAACAGTAAAAAGCAAAAAGTAAAAATAATTGCTTTTGTGCTGATTTTGGAAGGATGAAACAACGGCTTCATATAATGGTGTCACTTCAGGGATAGTAGGAATTTTTCTGGTTTTGTGGTTGTGATTTGTGTGAGTTTTGTTGGCGAGATGTACCCACTGAAAACTTGTTATTTATTGAACTCAAAAGGGAACACTATAAAAAAGAACACTATAAAAGGGAACACTATTTTTGATAAGAAAATTAATCAAGAAAAATCTTTTGCTACTTCTTGAGTAGTTGCTGGGGAACTACTGAAGGAGACAACAGACCTAACCAAGCCAAATTCTGTGTATAGTAAGCGGATTTATCATCCCAAATGCCTTGTTTGTATTGAAGTAGCACTTTTTTCTCAAGTAACTCCTTCGCTAGTTGTGGTTCTACGAACTGCCAAGCGGCGTAAAGCATCGCGTATTGTGCTGTCGCTTCATAATCCACCAATCCTTTGCCTTGTAGATCGATGCGTGCTGGTAAACGCGATCGCTCACGCCACTGCTGTTGGAGATACTTACTATTTGTCTGGAGATAACGTCGCGCTTGGGGTGAATTGAACCATGCCACATCCAGCGACAAGCGCCACCAAATTCGATAAGCATCAAAGCCATACAAACTCTGAAGTTGGCTTGTCTGCGGCAAGGGTTGGTATTTTCCTGTTTTGGTATCTTGAGCCACCCAATCACTTGGTAACCCGACAGCAGAAAGTGGCGCTGATTTTTCTAGAACTTCGTAACTTGTATTAACTAAACTCAACCAATCATGTTCTGGATCGACTTGGGCAAATAGCCGAAAAGCATAGGGAGCGAAATAAGAGGGGTTGAGATAAAGGGTAGAAGCATTCGGAACAAATGCTGGTGCAGGGCCAGGCAGCAAATAGAGCTTTCCTTGGTGTCCTACTACAATGGAAAGGTTCCACAAATCTTGCAGTTTTGCTTTTGCCAAATTGAGATATTCAGGACGATTCCAACGCCTAGAGGCAAGAATCAAAGCGGTAATCGCATCAATATCGCCATCACTGGCAAAGTTACCATCGATCGCACCCCACTTTCCATCTGCATTTCGTCCCCATTGCCAAGCCCACAAGTTGTCTGTCCGTTTGCCATTCGTTTGTCGTTGGAGGTTATTTTCTCCCCAGTTCAAGGTAGTAGCAAAAGTGGCAGGATCATCAATCAGGACTGCTCGTAGCATGGCATATGCCTGACCTTCACTTGTAGAGCGATCGCCCGCTTCATAATCGATAACTCTACCATCACCCTGAATAAATCTCCGGCGATAGACTTCCCAGCTTTGAGCCAGTAAGTCCCGGTTAGGAATGGATTTCGGTAAAGCAGCGATATACTTAGAGCTACTTTCGCTTTCCCTACCATTCAATGGCAGAGCTGTTTCTAGCGGAGTCCTGTCATCCGATACTTTCGTTTTTGTCACTGAGTAACCTAAGTTACAGGAGTTGAGAACAATCATGCTAAGAATAACTGTCAATTTCACTGAGTGCCGCATTCTTTAACAGAGAACAAAGGGGACACGGAGACTTAGGGAACACAAACAGATGTAGAAATAAGGGCAAATCTCCGTGTTTTACCCTCTCTCATTTCCCTCTGCGCTCATAGTTCTCCCAAGAGGGTTGAAAGCCACGTCGTTGCAAGAAATCTTCTTGTATTTGCTGCCTTTGACGAGAAACTTCAGCATCGCTTGCGCCTTGGGAAATTTGTTCTACTTCGAGTTGCTCAAGCTGTGTCAGCGCTGTTAAGGGCTGATCAGCAATAGCACTTAAGCCAGCAAGGGCGCGACGTGCATCCTTATCTTGTGGCTTCTGTGCTACAACTTGAGAGTAAATTTGCCGTGCTGACTCAAAGCGGTGCTGTTCAAAACGAATTCCTCCTAAAGCAGCAAGGGCATCTATATTATCTGGTTGCTGTGCCAAGATATTTTCGTACGCCTTGCCAGCCAAATCCAAATCACCAATCGCTCGTGCCAAATCTCCCTGCAACTGATACGTGTTCGCGTCTTTAGGGAGACGAGCAATCAACTGTTTCACCCGTGCTTGCGCTTCAGTGGGATTGCGTTTTGCGATAACTTGTACCAGACGCAGTTGCACTGGCAAGTAACTTGGATCAACTTGAGCTAAATAATTATACAGAGGTTCACGCTGTGGTTGAGCTGGCAATGTTCCTACTAAACTAAAAAGTTCTGGAGGTGCATTCGTCGCAGGTTGTGTAGCTAACCAATTATTGAGGACAGCATTCGCCTCCTGCTCAGAAATCTTCTTGGCTTGATAGGCGATACTGGTTCGTCCCAACTGAGTTGTCAAATTTTGTGGTTGACGGATTATCAATTGGTCATAAGCTGCCAAAGCTTCATCAAACCGTTTTTGTTGTATTCGTACACCTGCGAGTCCACGTAAAGCTGCATCAGTAATGTCATCACCTCCTGACTTAGTTGTCAATACAGCTTGGAAACGTTGAGCACTGGCTTCTAAGTTGCCCTCCCGTCGCTCAATTTCTGCTGCTAGCAATTGGGGTGCAAGGCTTTTGGCTCCTTCTGGAGTTGCTGTATAAGCTGCCAAAGCTTGTCTTGCGTTACTTGTGTCATTCTGTTGTAGATAAATCTGAGCGATGCGGAAATTTAAAAATGGTACGTTTACCCTTGGTGAAAGAGTTTGGTATAAAGGCAACAGTTCTGGATCAGGGGCATCAACGTCTGATAGAGCAAGAGCGATCTGTTGCAATTGCGCCGGATCTGAGGGTAGGGGGTTAACTTCAGCAACCAAACGCTTTTTTAAATCACTTTTGGCAAGTTGTCCCAATTTATTCTCTAGGACTAACTGTCGCACCACCAAACTTTTATCATTTGGGAACTGTGGAGCCACTTGGCGATAAAGTTGTAGTGCTGTTTGCTCTCCTTGAGGTAAGCCGGTGAAAACATCAGCGGTTTCTCGCAACAAGGCGGGCGAGGGGTTGGGAGAGTTGGCGATCGCCTGACGATACAAAGTCGCAACTTGCTGTGCTATGGCAGGGTTATTGCTTGATGAGCGAATCTCATTCAGAGAACGTGCTAAAGGTAGAATCGCTTCTGGTCTATTTTGTATTGGCTCCAATACCGCAAAAGCTTGCTGTGACTGTTGATTAGCAACATACGCCTTGGCAAGTTCAGAACGCGTTTCAATCGCTAATTTGTCGAGAGTTTTGGAACGCTGTAACTGTCCTTCCAAAACTTGTACTGCTGCTTTTGGATTGCCAGTTTCTCGCAAGGTACTAGCGTAGGCTACCGCAGCAAATCCAGTGATCGGTTTGCCAGCCACTCGATAGCGGTTGAACAACTCTAAAGCTTTTTGGTAGTTGCGGCTATAACTGTAAGCTTGAGCAGCACCAAGGATAGTTTCTGAGGTAGGATTCTTTTCCAATACTATTTGATAATCTGCCAGCGACTCGTTAACCTTTCCTTGGTAGGTGTACAACAAGGCGCGGTAAGAACGGGCTTGTACATCGTTAGGATTGGTATTTAACAAAGTATTGAGAGCTTCAATTCCTCGTACTTGCCACTCTGGGCGATAAGTGCCCATGATCCCAACAATTTTGAGCGCACTTTGGTTGTTCGGATCTTGCGCTAGCACCTGTTGATAAGCATCCCAAGCTTCAGTAATACGTCCAGCGCGGTTATAAGAAATTGCTAACCCGATCTTGGCTTGTGAAGATTGTGGATTTTGCTTTATAGCTTGCCCAAAGGCTTTGATGGCATCATTCACCCACCCTTTTTTAAGCAGATTGTAACCTCGTTGCACCGCTGACGAGGACTTCTGCGCTTGAGCAGGAGCAATGTTGTTTAACAATGGAACATTGAAGACACAGATCAAAACAGAAAATGAAGCAGTGATCACGATCAGACTAAAAAGACTTTTTGTGCTGATATCTTGAACACTCGTTGTCAAACTTGAGCAGGGATTAGTTTTGCGTTTGTGTTTCTGACTCATTGAGATTTTCTCCCTCTTGGAGTCACATCAAATTCTGTACGCACCCTAACACCGAGTACTGTATCCTCAAAACCATCTCGCCCTTGAAGTGTAAAACCTAACCGCAGATTAGGAAGCAATTCAAAATCGTAGAAAAGCTCTAACACGTCTGGATAATCTCCACCACGGCGTAAGCTGTCGTTTGATAAAGCACGTCCGTAAGCCAAACCTAAGCGGTCATCTGGGGTAAACAAATCCAAAAAGCTGAGTCCAAATGAGTAAGTATCTGCCCCTTTGCCCAAATCACGGTTTTCGTAACGCCCGTAACGTCCAAAAAGACCTAGTTTCAAGTTGGGTACAAAAACTTCAGCATTCAAACCGTATGCTTCTTCGCGGTCATTTTTTTGAGGTCCAAAGCTTGTGCGTTCTATATTTCTGGCAATCCCAAAGCTTTCTGGGAAAGTATCACGAATACCAGCATCGCGATCGGTGGAATAAGTTCCGCGAATAATCGCATTACCGTAACGGACTGCAACTTCTCCAGCAAATCCATCTAAAGCAAAGTCACTTATTTTATTTGACGACGAGAAAACTGCTGCTTTCGCTTCAATATTATCAGTCACACTCCAGTTCACAAGTAACCCCGTGCGAGAAGCAATTCCCGTTGCTGACAACGCCGGGTTTGTCTGGAAAATCGGATTAAAGAATTGACTTGCTCCGTCTTTAGCAAAGCTGTTCCGGTCAAAATAAGACGTCAAATCTAACTGCCCCAAGACGAAACGCAGATTGGGCGCTCCTCCTATGGAAGTTGCAAGATAAAGCTCGTTGATGTTCAAGCCTTCTCCACGGGAGTCAACAAGAAGGTTTTCTCCAGTCACCAAATCCAAAGTAGCCCCAACCAACAGTTGAGGAGTGAGCGGATACACTCCTGAGAGTCGCGCCCGTGCTGCAGAATCACCTCCTTGAGTTATGTAAACTCCTTGAACCTGTAAAGAAGGTTCCTGCAAAGCTGTACTTCTTAGTAAGGGGCGACTTCTATCCACTGGTTGTGGAGTATTTGGTGTTGCTGATGGCGGTGTTAGCGATGGCGGTGTTGCTGATGGCGGTAATATCGATGGCGGTGTTGGAACTGTGGGAGTTGTCTGCGCTTGCATTTGTGGCGGTGGTACCGTTTGGGTAACTGGTAACGAGGAGACAACTTGACAATTCAGGTACTGATTGGTTGATGTAGAAATTCCTGATGGAGCTGTTGCGACTTGGCAGTTTAAGAGTTGATTGAAGGTAGATGCAGGAGTGTTAGGAATCGCTGACTGTGTTGTCGCTTGGCAGTTTAAGAGTTGATTAAAGGTAGGTGCACCGGTACCTGAAACTGTTGGTGACGATACGACTTGGCAGTTGAGAAGTTGGTTGGAAGTTTGTGTTGTAGAAGTCGTTGAAACTGATGACTGTGTTATTGCTTGAGGGTTTACCCTGAGCGGAGCCGAAGGGTTGAGGAGTTGAGGAGTTGGAGCAGGAGTAAACGGTGTTGCTGTTTGAGAATTTATGGGTTGATTGAACGTAGGTGTCGGAGTACCTGGAAGTGGTGGTAGAGGAGCTTGTTGTGGTTGAGAGTTGAGTAGTACCTGGTTGAAAGTGGGTGCTGATGGTGCCGATGGTGCCGATGGTGCAGTGAACTCTTGCGTAACTGTTGTACCAAAGGGTGGTGGGAGTGGTGCGTTTTGGATGTTTGGTTGTCCTAGACTGGCGGCTCCAGAAATTTGACGAATTTGTTCTTGGGCATTTTGTGCCACCACATTCTTGAGAGGTGGAACTGGCTTTGCTGGTGCTTTTGGGACTTTTACAGGCATTTGCTGTTGGATAAAGCCACTCTCCAACTGCTTAATGTCATCTGTAGGTGTCTTTACACTTTCAGACGAAGGTTTTCCTCTTGATGCAACAGCTACGTCCGTTGCTTGGCTTGATATCCCAGGTGGTGGAGGCACTGTCTGGGGCTTTAATTTTTGTCGTTTGCTAGATACGGGTGGTTTGGGTACTTGTAATAATTCCCCAAACTGGACATTGCTCGACTGTTGATTGTGTGGATTTTGTTGAGCCAAACACGCATCTTTCACTGCCATTATCCAAAAAATGGAGATTGAGGCAGTCTGAAGCAGAAAATAAGCCCTATTCCACTGTTTTGATCGAGCACATTTATGACAATCCAATACTGTGGGTCTCATTGGCTAGCTGATAAACAACTAAGATTCATTTGTTACAAGATGTCGCCACTTTATCAGAAAGTGTGAGTATTTTAACGAAATTCTACAACTTTTTAACTGTTAATTAACTTGATATAAAAGTGATAAAAGCTTTACTAGTTTTAGTTTTTCTATAAAAAATAAGGGAAAATATAATCTATGTTGTTTTGAATTGGGTAAAAGCCTCATTTATCTATGCAAAATTCACATTTACGGGTATATTCGCCAAATATTTCAAATTTATCGTTGAATATCACCCTAATAAGTATTTCTTTGCTGCTACTAACCGTCATTTCTAGCTGTGGTAAAAAAGCACAAGAACAAGTGCAACTAGAAATCAAAAGTGTGGAACCCGCAGGAAGTAATGGGATATACAACCTGGCAGGTAGTACAAATCTACCTGATTCGAGCAAAATTGCAATCGTCGCAGTTCGCAACTTAGTTCCAATAGCAGGACAACAAGCAGGAGTTTTGAATGATGATGCGAACAATAATCGTTCAATTCTGGCTCGCCAAGTTGTTGAAGTTAAACAGGGACAGTGGCAAACAAACCTTAATCTTTGGCAAGTTGCAGCTGACGGTCGTTTCCAGGAACCTTGGCAAGTTTATCAAACACAAATGAAATTACGTCCAGATAGCAACGTCACCTTTGTTGCTACTTTTGAGCCTGCTGATCAGTTAAAAAAATCAAAGTTGCAACTTGATGCTCAACAGCTTCGCTTTACAAACGAAGGCGAACCCTACTTACAAGCACATCAAACTTTACCGATATCTCTACCTGCAGGCAAAACAACACCTCCTCTCGAACAACCAGAAGATTTGAATAATACCTTGGCAAATCCACCTGAAATCGTCCAAGCGTCTACTTTGAGTTCAAACGCTTCTTTCGTGCGATCAGCGAAATTCAGACAAACTAACGCTCCCTTGAAATCTTCTGAATTTTTACGCTAACCAACGACACTTAGACAAACCAAAGCACCCTTGAAACCTGCTCACATTCGATGCTGAAAAAGAGCGCCTGAGTTTCTCACTCACTTAAATTTATAAGTGTTTTGAGAGTGATAGTATATCCTAAATCTATCTGGCGCTTTTTCTTCAGCAATTATTTTTTTGTAGAGATTACAGAATTATTCAAAATGTGTATGTTTTGTGACTTTTAATATTCAGTGAATATGTATGTTTATTTTGAATGAAAATTATGACTAAAGCCAATAGAACTTACGCATTGACAAAGTGACCAAAATATATTGTCAAAGAGAAATTTGATGAAGGATGCTATCTGCCTTTGGCAGCAGCGCTGATCCCCTATGCCCAAGCGTGCCGTTAGGCATAGGGGCGCACTCAAAGGACGCGATGCTCCAGGAGAGAGCCGCCCAAAAAGCGATCGCCAACATAAAGGATCTGACGGGAACCGATAATTCGGAAGCAGGGGAGGCCCAAAGCATATATTTTCCGCATAACAACAGAACAGTTCATTTGTCAATTTTTATTACTTGAAACTTAGGAGCCGCTGAAATGAACAAAAAATTAAGCAAAATATTTCTCGCTAATGATGCTTCAACTTTAAGGAACGTCGGATTTCAAAACTCTCCTGACACGGCAATTTTTGCCAAAAATATTGCTAATTGGTTCACGGGCGGTCGTCCAGGCAAGTTTCATTCTTACTTAGACCCGGATTTAGCTGAATCTGAATCGGCTTTAGCACAGACAATGACTAAAGCTGGTCATACATGGACTGTTGGATTCGATATCCCAGAAGATGTGGATGCGATTTTTTCACATGACTCTTGTGTTTGGGATGAACTCACAGATTTGTTTGAAGCTGGAATGAACTTTTACTTAGCTGCCGAGACGGAATATGATGACTATGCTTCAGGGTATGACTTTAATTGGTTTCTTTGGGAAGTTGGTTTACAGTTTAAAGAGGGCTATAACGGGATTTCAGGAAATCAACCCATTAATAGCGATCATCCGATTTTTGCTGGAGTTAAATCTCTTTATCAACGCAATGGCAGTTCGGTTATAGATTTCCAACCTGACGAGCAGGCCAATCAAATTCTCGTCTCCACTCCTGATGGAGAAGGGCTGTATGCAATACTCGATCTGTCAAATGCGACACCCCACGTCAGGATTTCGAGGATTTTTTCGGACCCAAGTGTTGAATCCACGGAGGCGGACGAATATATCGCGATTGTCAACGATGGGCTGGTTGATATAGATATATCGGGCTGGAAAATTCACAGCGTAAATCGCAATCAAGAATTCTCTTTTCCCACCGGGACAGTATTGAAAAAAGGAGCTAAGCGTCGAGTTTATACTAACTCGGTGCATCCAGACTCAGGCGGCTTCTCTTTCGGTAGCAAACGCTCTATTTGGAATAACAAAGCAGATGAGGGACGGCTGTATGATACTCAGGGGAATTTGATGTCTAGCTATGCTTATACTGAGCACAGTCAAAAGCTATCTAATCTGACAAAATCCCTTGGCTTAGACAATCTGATCCTAGAAGCAGATCCAGAAGCGATTGAGGCACAGAAAGCTTTAGGCGGTCAGGTAACTTTTGAGGAAGCATTGGATCAAGCATACTATTGCTTTGTAGGCTTTTACGGTGACGATCCAACAGAAAGCTCGGTTACACAGGTGATCGCTGCTAATGCTGCTGCTGTGGGTGTGCCATACGCCTATTTTAATGGCGATCATGAACCCTCGTCTTACTTCTATATGGACAAACCCACCACTAAAATTACCCTCTGTACGCAACAGACACCGATGCTCCCAACAGAAGGGGAAAGCATAGAAGCTAACTGGATATTTATGTTACAAATTCCTGAACTCAACACAGTACATTGGGCGATTATCGACCGCTCAGGCGAAGAAGAAGTGTACAACTACGGTCGTAAATTGTCCTGAAAAATAGGTATTCGCAAAGCAGCCAAACCGAATAAATTGATCGGTTTGGCTACGGTTAATAAAGCAGGGGCAATAGAATTGGAACAAGTTCTCCGACCAACAAAGAATTCATCAACCAGTCGCACCAGACGTATTCTGGCTCTTGGTTTTTGACTTGTAAATTATTTGTTGATGAAAATTTCCTCTGTTACCCTAAAAGTTGCAAAAATAATGCTAAACTAGTAAGCCTAGTAGTGTGTTTATATATCAATAGTCTTTCTGGAACTGACTGTGGCGAATACAAAGTCTGCTCTCAAGCGTGCCCAAATCGCAGAACGTAACCGACTGCGTAACAAAGCATATAAATCGGCAGTGAAAACCCTGATGAAAAAATACTTCGCTGCTGTAGATGCCTATGGGGCAAATCAAAGCCCGGAATCAAAACAAGAAGTCATGAGCCGAATGTCGGAAGCTTACAGCAAAATCGATAGAGCGGTGAAAAAAGGTGTACTTCATCCTAACAATGGAGCCAGGAAAAAGTCAAAATTGGCTCAGAGGCTAAAAGTGCACACACAAGCAGCAGCAAGCGCACAGTAGTCAATAATCTGTAGTCTTGAGTCCCTAGTATAAAAGTGCGAAAAGAAAGCACCTATACCCTATGGCTAAGCCATAAAGCGCTAGTTCCTTTCTGCTGGGGAACCTGTTCGCAGGACAGGCGATCGCGCAGCGCTTATACATAATGAATGAAAAGCTTATGATGCAAGCTTTTTAAAATTGTAATGAGTGCGAAGCGGTAGTAGTCGGTATCAAGGACTAAACGGCAAAAGACGAAGGATAAGCAATGCAGCTGATAGACACTCACGTTCACGTCAACTTTGACGTTTTCCAGCCGGATTTAGAAGCAGTGCGATCGCGATGGCAACAAGCAGGCGTCGTACATCTGGTACACTCCTGTGTAGAACCATCTGAGTTTAAAGGCATTCAAGATCTGGCTCACCGTTTTCCAGAAATGAGCTTTGCTGTAGGGTTACATCCTTTAGATGCAGCAAAATGGAATGAACAAACAGCAGATGAAATCATAAGTTTCGCTAATTCTGACTCTAAAGTCGTAGCAATTGGGGAAACGGGGCTGGATTTCTATAAAGCAGATAACGAAGAGCAACAGCAGAAGGTTTTTGAGACACAGTTAGCGATCGCCGCCCAACTCAATAAACCCGTCATTATCCACTGTCGTGATGCAGCGGCACAGGTAAGGCAAATACTGCAAAAATGGATAAACCTCAAAGGAAAAAGTGTGCGGGGTGTCATGCACTGCTGGGGTGGAAGCCCAGAACAAACCCAATGGTTTGTTGACTTGGACTTCTACATCAGCTTTAGCGGAACAGTGACATTTAAAAACGCCAAACAAATTCAACAATCAGCTGCTATGGTCAGGAGCGATCGCCTGTTAATAGAAACAGATTGTCCTTTTCTCTCACCCGTCCCAAAACGAGGTGAACGGCGCAATGAACCAGCGTACGTCCGCTATGTTGCAGAACAAGTCGCAGCAGTGCGGGGAGAAACGGTTGATGCGATCGCAACTCTGACTACCCGAAATGCCTGTGAATTGTTTGGCTTAACAATATAGAACATCTCCCCTAGTGCAGAAACTTAGATAATGGAAAACTCAAACTTTAGGAGGACTAAAATATGCTATTATTATTTCCTCCAAAATAGACTTGCATAAGCCATAATGGTTAAGGAAGCAACTATTGAATCTGACACTTGAGTCAAGAATAGCTTATTAACCATCCTTTTAATCTCTACAACTGGATGCTCTAATTCCATGAGGACTATAACTTTCAATTATTGGTCATCTAGACCTGCTCTCTAAACAGTAGTTTCATATTTTTCCTATAGAAAATTGTTAAACAAATGACCGTGTGGCCACCACCCGCCAAGGCAAACTATCCATAGACAAAGTAGGCTCAGGGGAATATTGTCCTCTGAGCATAAGGATATTATCCCTCTGGGTTTCAACCCAGGTAGTTACGTACAAGCCAAAACAATGTGACGCTGCTTAAGGTAGAATGCGCTTTTTGGAGGGGGAAGTGAAGAAAACAAGACAAAGTAACAAAAAGTTATACCATTTGAATTCAGTAAAGAAGTTCATAGCTAATGGAAATTGCCAACTAATGGCCGCAAAATGGGTAATTATCCCCTTGCCAAAATCCTTATTCGCGGCTTTAATAACTCCGTTTGCCCACACCTGCTCGTGAGTAGGCGGTGTCAGGAGAAGTTCCCACACACCATTAAGTAAAACTTAGGTTGACAAAGGTAGAGGCATGACAAACGAAACAATTATGGAACCCGCCTTTTTGTTGCCCGACTTGATAGAAATTCAGCGTTCCAGCTTCCGCTGGTTTCTAGAAGAAGGGCTAATAGAAGAACTCAACTCCTTTAGTCCGATTACAGACTACACTGGCAAACTGGAACTGCATTTTTTGGGTCAAAACTACAGACTAAAACAGCCAAAGTACAGTGTAGACGAAGCAAAACGGCGGGATAGTACCTACGCGGTACAAATGTATGTCCCGACTCGTTTGATAAATAAAGAAACCGGAGAAATAAAAGAACAAGAAGTTTTTATTGGGGATTTGCCTCTGATGACTGACCGAGGCACGTTTATCATTAACGGTGCTGAGCGGGTGATTGTCAACCAGATAGTGCGATCGCCAGGAGTGTACTACAAATCAGAAATTGACAAAAACGGGCGGCGTACCTATTCAGCTAGTTTAATCCCAAACCGAGGAGCTTGGCTGAAATTTGAAACAGACCGTAACGACTTAGTCTGGGTACGTATTGACAAAACTCGCAAACTGTCAGCGCAAGTGCTTCTGAAGGCACTTGGGTTGTCAGATAACGAAATCTTCGACGCCTTACGCCACCCAGAATACTTCCAAAAAACCATTGAAAAAGAAGGGCAATTCTCTGAAGAAGAAGCCCTGATGGAGTTGTATCGTAAACTGCGTCCTGGTGAACCGCCCACAGTGTTAGGAGGACAACAACTTCTCGACTCGCGCTTCTTTGATCCCAAACGCTACGACCTTGGCCGCGTTGGACGTTACAAGCTGAACAAGAAACTGCGCTTGCAAGTGCCAGAAACGATGCGCGTCTTAACTCCCCAAGACATCTTGGCAGCAGTGGATTACCTGATCAACCTTGAGTTTGATATTGGGAACACTGACGACATTGACCACTTGGGTAACCGCCGAGTCAGAAGCGTGGGCGAATTGCTGCAAAACCAGGTAAGAGTCGGTTTAAACCGCTTAGAACGTATCATTCGCGAAAGAATGACCGTATCTGATGCTGAAGTGCTGACTCCTGCTTCCTTAGTGAACCCGAAACCCTTGGTTGCAGCCATTAAAGAATTCTTTGGGTCTAGCCAATTGTCGCAGTTCATGGATCAGACAAATCCTCTGGCAGAACTGACCCACAAACGCCGTTTATCCGCACTTGGTCCTGGAGGTCTAACCCGCGAACGTGCAGGTTTTGCGGTACGGGATATTCACCCATCCCACTACGGACGCATTTGCCCAGTGGAAACTCCAGAAGGTCCCAACGCAGGTTTGATTGGTTCGTTGGCAACTCATGCTCGCGTTAACCAGTATGGTTTTCTAGAAACACCCTATCGAGCAGTAGAAAATGGACGGGTGCGGTTTGATTTACCACCTGTTTACATGACTGCAGATGAAGAAGACGACCTGCGCGTTGCTGCAGGCGACTTGCCAGTGGATGAAAATGCTGACATCATTGGACCGCAAGTCACAGTACGTTATCGTCAGGAATTCTCCACAACCACGCCAGAGCAAGTGGACTACGTAGCAATATCGCCTGTGCAAATTGTGTCTGTTGCTACTAGCATGATTCCATTTTTGGAGCATGACGACGCTAACCGCGCCCTGATGGGATCGAATATGCAACGGCAAGCAGTCCCCCTACTTAAACCAGAGCGTCCTTTAGTAGGAACAGGCTTAGAAGCTCAAGCAGCAAGAGACTCTGGTATGGTGATTGTATCGCGTACCGACGGAGAAGTAGTCTATGTAGACGCAACAGAAATTCGTGTGCGTCCACGGGTTGCCTCAACTGATGGAAAGCCAACCGCCGCGCTGAGTCCCCAAGGTACTGGCTCATCCGCACGCGACCATTCTTCCAAATCTAATACCTCAGACCTTAGATACCACATTTCCAAATATCATCGCTCCAACCAAGATACCTGTCTCAACCAAAAACCGTTAGTTTACATGGGTGAACGCGTTGTCGCAGGTCAAGTGTTGGCGGATGGTTCTTCTACTGAAGGAGGAGAACTGGCACTGGGACAAAACATCGTTGTCGCCTATATGCCTTGGGAAGGGTATAACTACGAAGACGCGATTTTGATTTCGGAACGTCTGGTGCAGGATGATATCTACACCTCAATTCACATTGAAAAATATGAAATTGAGGCAAGACAAACCAAGTTGGGACCAGAAGAAATAACTAGAGAAATTCCCAACGTAGGTGAAGATGCTTTGCGTCAATTGGATGAACAGGGGATCATTCGCATCGGGGCATGGGTAGAATCTGGTGACATCCTGGTTGGAAAAGTAACACCTAAAGGAGAATCCGACCAGCCACCAGAAGAAAAGTTGCTGCGAGCAATTTTTGGTGAAAAAGCACGGGATGTGAGAGACAATTCCCTGCGAGTCCCCAACGGTGAAAAAGGACGCGTCGTAGACGTACGATTGTTTACACGCGAACAAGGCGATGAACTGCCACCAGGGGCAAACATGGTCGTTCGGGTTTATGTGGCGCAGAAGCGTAAAATCCAAGTCGGCGACAAAATGGCAGGACGTCACGGTAACAAAGGAATTATTTCCAAAATCTTGCCAATAGAAGACATGCCGTACTTGCCAGATGGCTCACCAGTAGACATTGTCCTTAATCCTTTGGGCGTACCCAGCCGGATGAACGTTGGACAAGTGTTTGAATGTCTGTTGGGTTGGGCTGGTCAAAACCTGGGAGTGCGGTTTAAACTCACCCCCTTTGACGAAATGTATGGCGAAGAATCATCTCGAACCATAGTACATGGCAAATTGCAAGAAGCACGGGACGAAACAGGCAGAAACTGGGTCTTTAACCCAGATGACCCTGGAAAAATCTTGGTATATGACGGTCGCACCGGCGAACCCTTTGACCGAGCAGTAACTATCGGTGTGGCATATATGCTGAAACTGGTTCACTTGGTGGACGACAAGATCCACGCCCGTTCAACAGGTCCATACTCGCTAGTGACCCAGCAACCCTTGGGTGGTAAAGCACAACAAGGTGGTCAGCGGTTCGGTGAAATGGAAGTGTGGGCACTGGAAGCCTTCGGTGCTGCTTACACCTTGCAGGAGTTGCTAACCGTCAAATCAGACGATATGCAAGGACGAAATGAAGCCCTCAATGCGATCGTCAAAGGGAAGGCAATTCCTCGACCTGGAACACCAGAATCCTTTAAAGTGTTGATGCGAGAACTGCAATCATTAGGCTTGGATATTGCCGTACACAAGGTAGAGACGCAGACAGACGGTAGTTCTTTGGATGTCGAAGTTGATTTGATGACCGACCAAGGAAATCGCCGTACACCTCCACGTCCAACCTATGAATCCTTGTCCCGCGAGTCGATGGAAGATGAGGAATAAATAGTGAACAGTGAGTCCAGTGCTTGACCAGGGTTTTTGCTCTCACGGCATCTGGTGAGTCCAGCGCTATGCAGGAGGGGAGCCAGTGCAGTCTTGGCGTCTCCCCAAGTAGAGCACCTGGCGTTTTCCCTCGTGCTGGCTCTGGCGTCCCTTGTTCCTTGCGCGTGTCCCTTTGGAACGAGCTCGTCTCCGAACGTAAGTGCCTGCCTGCAGGACTATTAAGATACCCGAAGGGCGAACCCGATAGCCTTATGGCTATCGTAGCGTCTGGCAAAGGAGATACGCGCACACTAGCACACGCAGCGTGTATGCCTACGGCATCCTTAACACATACGGCACAATCGGGCTGTATGTGCTAATAATGGCAAACCCAGAGGGTAAATTGTTATTAGTGAACAGTAATAGCTGAGAACTGATAACTAACAACTAAATACTCACACCAACACGGAGTTTATCACCCGTGTACCTCAGAAGTAATAACTTAGAACACAGTTTAGACGAAAGATGAGAGTAGCCCAAAATAATCAGTTTGACTACGTTAAAATCGGCTTGGCATCACCAGAACGCATTCGGATTTGGGGTGAGAGAACTTTACCGAATGGTCAGGTAGTTGGTGAAGTCACAAAGCCAGAGACAATAAATTACCGTACTTTAAAACCGGAGATGGATGGCTTGTTCTGCGAGCGCATCTTTGGTCCAGCTAAAGATTGGGAATGCCATTGTGGCAAATACAAGAGAGTGCGTCATAGAGGTATTGTGTGCGAACGCTGTGGCGTGGAAGTGACTGAATCACGAGTGCGCCGCCACCGCATGGGTTACATTAAACTCGCCGCACCAGTCGCTCACGTTTGGTATCTCAAAGGCATTCCCAGCTATATCTCTATCCTGCTAGATATGCCTTTGCGGGATGTAGAGCAAATTGTTTATTTCAATTCCTATGTTGTTCTCAGTCCTGGCAATGCTGAAACCTTAACTTACAAACAGTTACTGAGTGAAGACCAGTGGCTGGAAATCGAAGACCAAATTTACTCAGAAGATTCCACGCTTGCTGGGGTAGAGGTCGGTATTGGTGCAGAAGCGTTGTTGCGATTGCTCGCCGATATCAACTTAGAGGAAGCAGCTGAATCCTTGCGCGAAGAAATTACGACCGCCAAAGGTCAAAAGCGGGCGAAGCTGATTAAGCGGCTACGGGTGATTGACAACTTCATCGCCACCGGGTCTAAGCCTGAGTGGATGGTTATGGCTGTGATCCCCGTTATTCCCCCAGACTTGCGCCCAATGGTGCAGTTGGACGGCGGACGATTTGCGACGAGCGATTTGAATGATTTATATCGCCGAGTGATTAACCGCAACAACCGTTTGGCACGCCTGCAAGAAATTTTGGCTCCTGAGATTATTGTTCGCAACGAAAAGCGGATGCTGCAAGAAGCAGTGGACGCTTTGATTGACAATGGTCGTCGGGGACGCACGGTTGTAGGGGCAAACAACCGACCACTCAAGTCCTTGTCCGACATCATCGAAGGTAAGCAAGGACGTTTCCGGCAAAACTTACTCGGTAAACGGGTTGACTACTCTGGACGTTCCGTGATTGTCGTCGGACCAAAGCTTAACATCCACCAGTGCGGTTTGCCACGAGAAATGGCCATTGAGCTATTTCAACCATTTGTCATCAATCGGCTGATTCGTAGCGGAATGGTAAACAACATCAAAGCTGCGAAAAAGTTGATATCTCGTTCTGATCCGAGTGTTTGGGATGTTCTAGAAGAAGTGATTGAAGGACACCCTGTTCTGCTCAACCGTGCGCCGACGCTGCACCGTTTGGGTATTCAAGCTTTCGAGCCAATTTTAGTAGAAGGCCGAGCAATTCAGCTCCACCCACTTGTTTGTCCAGCATTTAACGCTGACTTTGATGGTGACCAAATGGCGGTACACGTACCCTTATCTTTGGAATCTCAAGCGGAAGCACGGTTACTGATGCTGGCGTCTAACAACATTTTGTCACCAGCAACTGGTAGACCAATTATTACACCTAGCCAAGACATGGTCTTAGGGGCATATTACTTAACCGCAGAAAATCCTAATGCGACAAAAGGCGCAGGACGCTACTTTACTTGTCTTGATGATGTTGTCATGGCTTACGAACAGCAACAAATTGACCTGCATGCCTATATCTATGTGCGATATGACGGCGAAGTCGAGACAGGTGAGCCAGATATAGAACCGGTTGAAGTTAAACCCAATGACGATGGTAGCCGGACTTTGCTGTATAAGTTCCGTCGAGTCAGAGAAGATGCTCAGGGAAACATGCTCTCCCAGTATATACGGACAACACCAGGTCGCGTTATTTACAATAAAGCAATTCAAGAAGCGATCGCCAGTTAACCGTTACGCAGAGTCAAAACTGAGCCAGTGCAGGAGTGAAGCAGCACTGCCCAAAGTGTTCGGTCAGCCTACAGCAACTGGCAAACCCCTAAGGGTCAAAAAGTTAAGAGTTCAAAGTTTTTTTGACCAATGACGTGTTGATCCTTGACTCTACCAGAGGCAGTTGCTAGGGGGAAACCCTCATACTGTCTCGCCTTGATCAATGACTAATGACTAAGGACTAATGACTCATGACTAATGACAAAATGGTTTTTCGGAATCGCATCGTTGACAAAGGTCAACTGAAGAACCTTATCTCCTGGTCGTTCATCCATTATGGTACGGCCCGGACAGCAATGATGGCAGACAAATTAAAAGATTTGGGATTCCGCTACGCGACCAAAGCAGGTGTTTCCATCAGTGTTGATGATTTGATGGTTCCTCCTTCCAAGCGAGCGCTTCTAGAAGCCGCTGAGGCTGAAATTCGTGCAACAGAAGAACGCTACCAACGTGGAGAAATTACCGAAGTAGAGCGATTCCAAAAAGTGATTGACACTTGGAACGGTACTTCTGAAGCCTTGAAAGACGAAGTGGTCAACTACTTCAAGAAAAATAACCCCCTTAACTCCGTGTACATGATGGCATTCTCTGGAGCAAGGGGTAACATTTCTCAGGTGCGCCAATTGGTCGGAATGCGAGGACTGATGGCAGATCCCCAAGGAGAAATTATTGACCAGCCGATCAAAACAAACTTCCGCGAAGGACTGACCGTAACAGAATACATTATTTCGTCTTACGGTGCGAGAAAAGGTCTAGTAGACACAGCCTTGCGGACTGCTGACTCTGGTTATCTTACCCGCCGTTTGGTGGACGTATCGCAGGATGTGATTATTCGAGAATTTGACTGCGGTACCACCAGGGGAATTCCTTTGCGAGCCATGACAGAAGGTGAGAAAGTCTTGATTAACCTTGGCACAAGGTTAATGGGGCGGGTCATTGGAGAGGATGTCGTGCATCCAAAAACAAAAGAAGTTATTGCAGCACGTAATAGCCCCGTTTCCGATGATCTGGCACGCAAAATTGATAAGGCCGGAGTCAAAGAAGTCGTCGTGCGTTCTCCTTTGACTTGTGAAGCAGCGCGATCCGTCTGCCAACATTGCTATGGTTGGAGTTTGGCACACGCTAAGATGGTGGATCTTGGCGAAGCTGTAGGTATTATTGCGGCACAAAGTATTGGTGAACCTGGTACCCAGCTGACGATGCGTACCTTTCACACAGGTGGTGTCTTCTCTGGTGAAGTCGCAAAACAAGTCCGCGCAGAATCCGATGGTACTGTTCGCTTGCCACGTAAATTGCGGACAAGGGCTTACCGCACCCGCCACGGGGAAGACGCCTTGTATGTAGAAGCCAATGGCAGCATTACTTTAGAAGTAGTAACAGACAACGCTAGCTCCCCCACGCCTCAAGACATTCCTGTTACCCAAGGTTCAACGCTATACGTTGTTGATGGGCAAAAGATTAAAACAGGTCAGCTGGTGGCTGAGGTTGCGATCGGTGGACGTACAACTCGTATCAATACAGAAAAAGCAGTCAAAGATGTCGCCTCTGACATGGCAGGGGAAGTCAAATTTGCCGATGTTGTGCCAGAACAAAAAACTGACCGTCAGGGAAACACCACAACAACAGCAGCACGGGGGGGATTAATTTGGATTCTCTCAGGGGAAGTTTATAACTTACCCCCAGGAGCAGAGTTGGTGGTCAACAATGGTGACACCATAGAATCCAACGGTGTTCTAGCAGAAACCAAGTTAACAACGTTGCATGGCGGTGTGGTCCGCTTACCTGAAGCAACCCCAGGTAAAGGAACACGGGAAATTGAAATTATCACTGCTTCTGTGGTTTTAGACCAAGCAACAGTAACAGCGCAAACCGCTCAAGGTCGCAACAACTACTTAGTCACCACTGGAAACAACCAAGTCTTTAACCTGAGAGCAACCCCCGGCACAAAAGTTCAAAATGGTCAAGTGGTAGCTGAGTTGATTGATGACCGCTATCGCACAACCACTGGTGGATTGCTGAAATACGCTGGTGTGGATGTCCAGAAAAAAGGTAAGGCAAAGCTGGGTTACGAGGTGGTGCAGGGAGGTACACTCCTCTGGATTCCTGAAGAAACCCACGAAGTGAACAAAGATATTTCGCTGCTAATGGTAGAAGACGGTCAGTTTGTTGAAGCTGGCACCGAAGTCGTGAAAGATATCTTCTGCCAAAACAGTGGTGTGATCGAAGTCACTCAGAAAAACGACATTCTCCGGGAAGTGGTTGTTAAGCCAGGAGAACTGTTGATGGTGGACGATCCAGAAGCAGTGATGGGCAAAGATGGCACCTTTATTCAGCCCGGTGAAGAATTATTAGGGCAAGTCGCGACAGAGTTGCGCTACATCGAATATGTGGAATCACCAGAAGGTCCAGGACTGTTGAGTCGTCCAGTTGTTGAGTTTGCAGTACCCAACAATCCTGATGTGCCATCAACCACATCAGTCAGCCAACAAACGAGTCGTTCAATTCAATTGCGGGCAGTACAGCGTCTGCCATACAAAGATTCTGAGCGTGTCAAGACCGTCGAAGGTGTTGAACTGCTGCGAACCCAACTGGTGTTGGAGATTGAGCAGGAAGGCGAACAAGACCACAATGCTTCCCCCTTGGCAGCAGATATTGAATTAGTAGCGGATGTTGATGATCCAGAAGTTCAGCGCTTGCAACTAGTCATTTTGGAATCTTTGGTGCTTCGTCGGGATATAGCTGCTGACGTAACCCAAGGCAGTACTCAGACAAGCCTGGAAGTAGAGGATGGACAAACAATAGTCCCAGGTTCTGTCGTCGCACGTACCCAGATATTGTGTAAAGAAGGGGGTATCGTGCGGGGGGTGCAAAAGGGAACAGAGGCGGTTCGCCGCTGTTTAGTGTTGCGCCACACTGACATGACTACGACTGATTTGAGCTCCCCACCCAAAGTCAAAGTCGGTGAGTTGGTAGTAGAAGGTGTAGAAATTGCTCCTGGAGTCTTTGCCGAGCAATCTGGGCAAGTCCTGGCAGTACAGAAGGGAGAAAGAAAAGCTCAGAAGGCACAAGGAGAAATTCCCCCTACTGAGGAATCAGCACTCACTACTGTGAACTACTCCGTAACACTCCGTGTTGGTCGTCCGTACCGAGTCAGTGGAGGCGCTGTGTTGCAGGTAGACGATGGCGATTTAGTACAGCGTGGTGATAACTTGGTGTTGTTGGTGTTTGAACGCGCCAAGACTGGGGACATCATTCAAGGTTTGCCCAGAATTGAGGAACTCCTTGAAGCCCGTAAGCCAAAAGAGGCGTGTATACTAGCACGTCGTACTGGAGAACTCAAGGTCGTTTACGGCGATGGCGATGAAGCGATCGCGCTGAAAGTTGTTGAATCCAATGGTGTGGTCACCGATTATCCTCTAGGACCCGGACAAAACTTGATCATGCCAGATGGAGCACCAATCACAGCAGGACAAGCATTAACTGATGGTCCTTCTAATCCCCATGAAATTTTGGACATCTTCTTCAGCCTGGGTTCTGAAGACGGAATCTACGCCTGCGCCAGCCATGCCTTGCAAAAGGTGCAGACGTTCTTGGTGAACGAAGTGCAATCAGTGTATCAGTCCCAAGGTATTGATATTGCTGACAAGCACATTGAAGTGATTGTCCGCCAGATGACCTCGAAAGTACGGATAGATGATGGTGGTGACACCAGCATGCTTCCTGGAGAATTGGTAGAATTGCGCCAAGTCGAGCAAGTTAATGAAGCGATGGCAATCACTGGTGGTGCGCGGGCGCAGTATACCCCAGTATTATTGGGTATTACCAAAGCATCGTTGAATACCGATAGCTTTATTTCCGCAGCATCCTTCCAAGAAACAACGCGTGTCTTGACTGAGGCGGCAATTGAAGGTAAGTCTGACTGGTTGCGCGGCTTAAAGGAAAACGTGATTATCGGACGACTGATTCCTGCAGGTACTGGGTTTAACGCCTATGAAGAACCTGGTGCGATCGAGGACTATGCTACTGATATCACTAGCAATGTCTTGGATGAAGTTGACGATCCACTCGATATGGTCTTGGATGACCGCACAGCCCGAAGCTATCAATTAGATTCTCCCACTGTTAACGGGGATGGTTTTGGTCTCAGACGCAGTCCAGAAAAATCCATATTGGATGAGGATGATTTGATGCTTGCTTCTGATAGCGAAACTGACCTTGATGACTTCGCAGAAGAAGACTACGATGAAGACGACGATTACGATGATGACGACGAGTAGTATTTCGTCTGCTTAATAACTAGGTGAGTACACATCACAGTAATTGGGGTACAGAATTCGTCGATTTGTTGTAGGTTGGGTAGCACTCCCCGCAACCCAAGATTAACCTCTGGCATTTGGAACCCCTATGAATGAAAAACTGTACTAACTTACTCGCCCCAATCACAGGGATTCCTCAACTGGGGTGAGTTTTTTATGCTAAACTTTTTGAAAATCATGGAAATTTATAGTTTTTTCTGGTTAACTCAAACTCATCGTAGTAACTTTGTCGCACCAGTCTTATAGGTGATTAGTGCCACTGCTACGTTGAACTGATTCACCACATCAAAAATCTTTTCATCCCGTTGTTCAATGGAAGTGTTGTCTAACAGTAGTTGTCCAACCTCCAGGTTAATTGACTGTTTTTTTGAATCAGCAATTTGAGAATAAGCAGCTTGCTGTACTCTATCATGTATAAATTTGTATTGAGGTATAGAGTTAGTATTTGATAATTGTTGTTTCCCCTCTTGACTAGAGATAGTTCCTGAAGAAGTATTCTTATTTAAAAAAAACTTATCATTATCAACTTCAAGTATAACTAGCCCTTCAACTAAGGCAGCCCACAAATCACTAGCTGTATCTACTACAGACTTTTGATATAAAATGCTAAGAGTTTTTAAATCAAAAGACTTACCAATGCAAGCAGCTAATTTCAATACTTCTTGAGTATGTTTTGGTAATTTTTCTATTTGAAGTATCATAGCTTCTACGACATCATCTGTTAAAGCTAATGCCTTGACTTTGGCAATATCACACTCCCAATGACCAACATCAAAATTAAATTGCATTAGCCCTTCATAATACAAATCTTTAAGGAATCGACGAATAAAGAAGGGGTTGCCTTTAGTTTTTGCAAATACCATTTGGTTGAGAGGAATAGCAAGCGCTTCTGAACAACACAGGATGTCAGCGATGAGACGATTTGAATTAGCCTGATTTAATGGCTGTAGATTAATAGTGTTAATTTTTATGTTTGTTTTTTTTAGTTCATTTTTTGTTATAAATAGCGGATGTGTTCTTAAAATCTCATCATGACGGTAAGCACCAATGAAAAGTAAACCCCCTTCGTTTTCATCCTGATTTGTATGATGATTTAACGTAAAATCACAGTGATTATTATTTTTTATAGTATCTGAATTCCCAGTCATTAATGATTTAATAAATATTAAATTAAGTGTATCTACCCATTGCAAATCATCGAGGAAGATAACCAAGGGATGGTCTTTTGTTGTAAATAATTTTAGAAAATTTTTCAGCAATAAAATGAAGGTATCTTGGGGAATAATACCAGAGAACTCAGGAACTAAGGGTTGCTTGCCAATAATGAGTTCCAGTTTAGGGATAACATCAATAATGATTTGAGCTTGTTCACCTAACGCTGACAAAATCTTACTTTTCCACTGTTGAATTTCAGCATCAGTTTCACTTAGCAATTGTCCAATTAAGTCCTCAACAGCTTGTACCAATCCTGACAAGGGAATGTTACCTTGTAATATGTCACATTTCCCTTGGATAAAGTAACTACGCGGTTGCGCGATACGCGTAGCGTCAAGCCTCTGGCTTATTGTCCGTGTCATGCGTGACGAAGCGATCGCTTTGTGAACTTCTTTAACAACTGCTGTTTTGCCCACACCAGCGGCACCAGCTACTAAGATCATTTCAGTTGTTCCACTGCCTTTCACTCGCTCAAAAGCAGCCAGTAGAGTTTCAACTTCATGTTGGCGACCATAGAGTTTTTCAGAAATCAGAAAACAGTCTGACATATCCTGCTTTTTTAACTCAAAAGGCACAAATTTTCCGATTTTTTGCGACTGTTGCAGGCAGATTTCTCGATCTTGCTTTGGTCTTTGGGCAATCTGATAGCAATATTCAGGAGTTTTTATCATTTTTTTCAAGGTTTTTGGCAATAGTATATTGATTGCAAAGTTGTAATAGTTCTTGAGAACTATTACCTTTACGCGGAGATATCAAGGCTTTGGTGCTTGCATAACAAAGCCTCAGAAAATTGATAACTTGTACGGAGCGGTAGAAATAACTAAACAGTTAAAAATTGACAAAAAGCTGATTTGATAGGCATTCTACCCTGCCCCACGGCAAGGGCTTTGCCCTACAGTTCTCATTGCTTCCAGTTCGCTTTGCCTGATTACACCTAGTCAGTTTCAGCATAGCTGCCTGATCCCTACGTCACGAATTACCTGATTTAAATTTATTATTCCCGGCGTGTCAGTGATATACGTACATATAAGGTGAAAACTCTTCACACTGAGCAAGTACTTACCGCAGAAAAAGTCTTATCTTTTTACCTTTGACTCTTGACTCTGACTTCCGTCGGCTGGTACTGCGAACCAAGTTTATTAGCACAAAAACCAACATCACGTACTTGATTTGGCTCAATTATCCGTCCCCAGTCTAGTGGAGTGACAGCATACTGTGTTGCTCCTTGAGGTTTAAAGTTACCGTTCCAAGAGTTATTAATAGCAGCCTGTTTCATATCAAATGTCATTTGCCAATTGTTAACCTTGGTATTTCCCTGATTCATGATTTTGAAGCTGACACAAAATCCTGTTTGCCAATTTGCATAGATGTCAGAAGTTACTGTTAGTTGAGAAGAAGAGATACGGTAAACAGGAGATAGGGGATTTTGTGATGGGGAGATAGGGTGAAGAATCCTCCTTGTATCCTCTTCGACTTGCACGGGTGCTACTTGAGAAAAACTAACTGGTAGGATTTGGGAGAGTAGCTGCTGCTTAGGTATATCAACATTTTGCCAATCATCTAATAAAATACCGCCTGTATCAGCACTATTAGGATTCAAACTCCAGTAAGCAAAACTTAATTGTTTCTGTTTAATATATTGCACAAATTCGTTCTGCCAAATTCCTTCTTTAGAATTTGTATCCACTTGCTTTCCACCAAATTCACCGATAAAAATAGGTGCCAGATTTTGACTAGAAATATAATGAAATCCTATTTGCCAACGATTGATGAGATCTTTAGGAAATTTTGGATCAGAAAACCAGGACTGATCTGCAACTCCAGGACCGTATTCATGAGGTGAATAGACAAGCTTGTTACGACGAGATAAACGTACTGGATAGCGCTTCACTCCTTCTAAATTACCACCGTGCCAATGGTTAGGCAGCTTTTGTGTAGGAACGTTTTTTTCTACTCCTTCCACAACAATCAGCCAGTTAGGATTAACCTCAAGAATCGCATTTCCAGCCCGTTCTGCTGCGAGTCGCCAGTCTGTCGCTATATCGTCAGTACCCCAGCTTGCTTTTCCGTGAGGTTCGTTTTTGAGATCTGCACCAATAACGTTAGTTTGATTCTTGTATCTATTGGCTAACATTGTCCAGGTATTAATCCAGTCTGCTTCTGTAAAGTTGTCTTCATACCACAATTCGGCAATGCGCTTATCACTCAAACAGTGACTATCGAGTAGAACCAGTAACCCTTGACGTTCTGCTTCCTGAATAATTAAGTCCATCACCTGTATTGGAGTTTTTCCTTCAAATTCTTTATTGCTACCAATACTGAAATCAATGCCGCTAATATTAGGTGACAATAACGCTTGTACAGAATAAGGTAAGCGAATCAAGTTATACCCTAGTGTCCTAATTTGTGTCAGTATATCCTTATAATCTCGCTTCCAGAACCCGTGTGGTACATGAGTTTCTGTTTCTATGCCAAACCAGTTCACACCTCTTAACCAGACTTGCCGACCTTTGGCATCGATAATTTTTGCGCCACGAGTTGAAAGTGGTAATTCCATGATCATTTCACTATTTATCTCGTTTATCTGGCTTTGAACAGGTTGGTTATTTATTATACTAAAAAGTAGAAATACTATGAATATTGAAATTGTGAGAAAATGGTGATTAATTTTTAAAAATTTCCGTTTTGTTGTACCAAAAAATCGCATACTTCTCGTTTCCTTACTCAACTAATAAAAAGATCTTTAAATAAGCTTGAGGACAGACAGCTTTTAAGCATATATCCTTGAATCCAAACAACTCTATTTCGTCTACAATTTCATGAAAGGCTAGTCCTCAAGGTTGTTGTTAACTATGTAAATGTGCTAAAATTAGGGATTATGCTATAAGTTATTAATTCAAAATCCTTGTTAAAATTTCCTAACTTTAGTTAAGGAAGGGTTATGATGAGTGAACACTGTCAATGTAATTCCTCCCAAAGAGAAAATTATTGCTCTCAATAGGGTAATGTGAACGCTTAGGGTGAAAAAGTTAACACGCAGTAATTAAGCACATAAAAAAAGCACATCGCTTCTGTAAAGATGTTGAGAAATTAAGTAAAAAATAGCCAAAAACCATAATCAGTTTCTACTTATACTCAAAAAGGGGAGTTGATGAAAAAGCATATAGTTGACCGACTGTAAACCTTAAGAGTTAAAGTCACCAAGAGACTGGGAACTAGCATCCTACTGGCTCGTACTAAGAGCAAATTTGGCTCTCTCGGTGTTAAGTTAAGACAAAAGGCAAGTAAAAATATCCTCGTTTTGTTGCCTTCTCAGACAAACCATGTGCCCAAAGCCATGGAAGTATCAAAAAAATCCAGGTTAAGCTAGAGAGGAGAGTTGGGATTAGCTTCACACCCTTTGGGGTTAAAAGCAAAACTCATTCTCACCGCAAGAATTTTCTCAAGTTGGCATTGTCCTTACTCCATGCTGCGAATCATTACTCAGCAGGCAGACGTTAGAGCAGAACTACAACGGATCTGCGATCGCACCCATGATGAACAGGTACTTCACAAAGAAGCAACAGTGCGGGAAGTGTTGCAGGCAGTGAAGCGCCAAGGCGATAACGCTGTACTGCATTACACCGCCGAATTCGATAAGCAAACCCTCAAGCCAGATGAACTGCGCGTGACAGGCTCAGAACTGGATGCAGCCTACCAACAGGTATCAAAGGAATTGCTCCAGGCTATCAGGCTTGCTTGCCGCCAAATCGATACATTTCACCGCCAGAGAGTCCCCAAAAGTTGGGTACAATTTGGCGATGATGAGATCGTGTTGGGCAAGCGCTACACACCAGTAGATAAAGCAGGGTTATATGTGCCAGGTGGTCGTGCCGCCTATCCAAGTACGGTATTGATGAACGCAATTCCGGCAAGGGTGGCGGGTGTACCCCGTGTGGCAATGGTCACACCACCAGGACCAGACAAAGCAGTTAACCCAGCAGTGCTGGTAGCAGCACAAGAAGCTGGAGTACAAGAAATTTATCGCGTCGGAGGCGCACAGGCGATCGCCGCTTTAGCCTATGGTACAGAAACGATTCCTAAAGTTAATGTCATCACAGGACCAGGTAATATTTATGTCACTTTGGCGAAAAAACTCGTCTATGGTACAGTAGGCATCGATTCCTTAGCAGGACCAAGCGAAGTTCTCATTATTGCCGATGAATCCGCAAATCCTGTACACATTGCCGCTGATTTGTTAGCGCAAGCTGAACACGATCCGATGGCAGCAGCAATTTTGCTGACGACGGATACAGCTTTGGCAAAAAACGTACAAGTGGCAGTGGAAAGACAACTTGTGGATCACCCAAGGCGCTTGCTCACAGAAAAGGCGATCGCTCACTACGGTTTAATAGTGATTGTAGAAACCTTGGAAGCCGCTGCGGAACTCTCAAACGAATTTGCCCCCGAACACCTAGAGTTGGAAGTAGAAGATCCTTGGAAGTTACTACCACAGATTCGGAATGCGGGTGCCATTTTCTTGGGGTATTCCACACCAGAAGCCGTAGGAGATTATTTAGCTGGACCTAACCACACCTTACCAACTTCTGGTGCTGCTCGTTATGCCTCAGCATTGGGAGTCGAAACTTTCATGAAACACTCTAGTATTATCCAATACTCTGGAACCGCACTAGAAAAAGTGGCTGGTGCAATTGATGTACTGGCAACAGCTGAAGGCTTACCTTCTCATGCTGATTCTGTCAGACGTCGAGTCCAAAAGCAAGAGTAATTTTGAATTTGAATTATTAATTTTTTCGTTAGAAATTACGCAAAACTCAGCCTATGGGTTAATTTTTAAAGTTTAAGGCTATACAAAATTATGTCCACAGCTTGGATATAGTGAGTATAGCCATTAACTTATTTCACCCCTTACTTATAAGGCTATCCATTACTCGGATCTTTCTCAACATTTGTCAGAAGAATCACTCATGAACAATCTAACCCTTATACCTTCGTAAGCAATGTTCAAGAAAAATGGGGATTTCGGCACGAAAGGTAAAGGGCGATTTGTCAAGCAAGCTTGAAAAGTCAATCTTCATGAGCCATATAAAATTACAGTTTTAAGATTGTTAAGAAAGATATAATTGACACATAGTCGGGGAAAGTCAAGTAAAAAGTCTACTCTTGTGGAGAGGACATTGGTGCTAAAGACTATTTTGGTTGCTCTAGATGATTCCGAACTTGCAGACAAAGTCATTCACACTCTACAACAACTAGTTCTGGAAAAAGACAGCAAAGTTATTCTCTGCCATGTGTTTTCTCCATCCGAATCGGAGATGGAACTACCCGCTGATCGTCCTCAGCCAGAGTCATCAACATTTTCTTATTTTCATATTGAAAAACAGCTGCAATCTTACCAAACACTATTACCAGTTGAAAGCAATATAGAACTTGTTACCGGTAACCCTCCAGAAGAGATTATTCGCCTTGCAAACATTTATAAAGCTGATTTAATTATCATTGGCAGTCGCGGGTTAACTGGTATGAACCGAATTGTTCAGGGTTCTGTGAGTTCTCAAGTGGTGGAAGAGGCAAATTGCTCTGTATTGGTAGTCAAGCCGTGATCATAGGTCATTTCTCCCACCTTTTTGATCATTTTTAAGACCAGATGGCAAATCCAAGTGCTCATACGGTTGACATGGAAATTGTTGAAATGACAATCGAACACTATGATGCTGTGCTTGAGTTGATGAGGCAAACTCCCGGTGTTACCGTTCGTGCAGCCGATTCTATAGAGGCTACTGCTCGTTATTTAGCACGTAATCCAGGGTTAAGTTTCATAGCCCTTGATGAACGTGAAGTAATTGCGTGTGCTATGTGCGGGCATGACGGTAGACGTGGTTACCTACAGCATGTCATTGTCCTTCCCAGTTATCGCAAGCGTGGAATTGCTTCTGAACTCGTTGAACCCTGTTTGTCAAAACTTGAGTCCATTGGTATTTTCAAGACTCATATTGATGTGTTTATTGATAATAACCTTGCTAATCAATACTGGATCAAACATGGCTGGCTCAAGCGTAATGACATCAATCGCTATTCCTTCAACCGGAGTCCAGATGTAAATGCTTAGCTTGCCATGCTTCAGTGATAGAGTCAATTGCATTTTAACAGTATATTTTTTTCAGCTTGAGCAACAGCGATCGTTACCATTCCTGGTAGCCCCTCTAAACTGAAAATTTGTTTAGGAACGACTAATCTTACCCCTAATCCTACAGTAATCTCCTGATTCTGGGAAGACTCCAGGCAGGTGAAGTCAGAGGCTGCACACAAAGCAGCCGCCTCCGCCACGCTACAGGTTCCTACTTTTTTTGCAACTTCTTGAGACGGGTTAGGGACAGAGATTTTACTCAAAACATCACAGGGAAAGCTTTTTAAAGGCAAATTGTGCTGTTGGCAAAATTCCACTAAACCCATTTCTTGAGACTTAGTATCAATAGTTCCAAAACCTGCGATCGCACTTTTGGCCAGTTGATTTTTTTGAAAAACTTCCTCAATAGCCTCCTCAATCAACTGTCGTGAAGTTCCCTTAGTGCATCCTATTCCTACCCACAGAACCTGGTGGTTGCTTGCTACTTTGTTGATGATCTCTCTCATGTGACGGCGCATTAGTTACAGGATCAGCACCTCCATGAGATGGCAAAGAACTTGAACCAGTTCCTCTAATAAATCCTCGGTAAATAAGTGCCCCTAAAGTTTCTAGCCTGAAGCCCCAACCTTTGGGTAAATTGTTATCACTATCGTTTTGTCCCAAATCAACGTAAATACGTGGCGGGACAAAATAAGTGACACCATCTTTACCTATCAACTCATCTGCTTTTGCCATCACTTGGTCAAAATTCAAGTCAAATTCTTCATAACTGTCGAACTTACGTTGTAGTTGTTCTTGTACAAAAGCAATGAACTCGCCAACGGCTTTGACTTTTGGATCATTAGGCGCAGGAGAAACCGAGAAAAACTCCAAAGGAATTCTGGAGATCAGACCTTCATTAGGAGATTCTGCTTCCCTAGGAGGTGTAACAATACCCAATTGTCTCAGAATTAAAGGTTCTAAGTACCCTAACATTTGGGCTTGTGCTTTGGCAATTTTGGTATTATTTACATCTTCTTGGCGCTTTAATAGAGTACGGAAAGCACGGCGCAGTACTTGAGAAAGTGTGAAAGGAGGGAAGGGAATGCTGTTAGGTTCAGGTGGTTGTCCATTTGTTGCCATCAGAACGTCGAGAGGTGGCAAGTCCTCAGGTACCACTGGCATTTGAATGTTAAACTCTTTAAATTGAAGATTTTCGCTGGTTTTGCTGAGGATATTTTTCTTTCTGCTGTTTTGTTTGTCGCGAATTTTGAGTATTTCTGTTGCTTTTGCTTTATCACCATCCAATAATAAGGTCAACCCTTGCTTATTAAACGGGTAGACAGGAGTATTCAGACAAATATAAATAAACTCAGCACAATAAGCTCTATTTTCTGAATTATTAAGGAAATCAATTGCCTCTTTTGAACCAAGACTAGCAAGGGCGCAGTTTTGCAAAAATTCTTTGAGAGTTGGGCGATCGCACACGCGAGTTGGATCGTTTCCATTAAAATCATTTTCTGAGAATTCCACAAACGGGTTCATTAAAGCCATCCAACAGATCATGCTGTCGGTATAGCCACGCGCTTGTTGTGGGGTAACAAATTCCGGAAAAACTAATCGCTGAGCGACAGCAATAAACCCATCGTGTCCATATAGCCCGTCATGATAAGTGTCTGGTTCATTCAAGCTACCAAACGCCTTTGTTCTTCCACCGTTCCATAATGCAGGTACAATCGCACCAGAATGATGTCCTTCATTTTTAATAAAAATTTCCACCAAATCTGACAACTCGTGATCCTCAGGTGGTTTGCGCAGGTCAATAGCCTTACCGTATCGGTCTTTATTGTATTGGTAAGTACAGATAAGTAAACCGTACTTATCAAGATACTGCACAATATCTTCGTGTCCGGAAACGGTGTTTCCATTAGGATCTGTAATTTTCTGTTCGTCCGCGATACCGATAAACCCTGGAACTTTTATCGTTTCCACATCGAGAACAGTCTCATCATCTATGATGACTTGCTTGTGGAACAACTGCCTCATGTCGTTGACTGGTTTACCTTGCTTATCATCCGGACTTCTCAAGGCATTAAAACTAGACAAATCTACATCTTCGGCAGACCACAAAGGTAGATTATCATTTGTTTGCTGTAAATTGTTGTTTTGACTCATATGTTGTATTTTGAATCATAGTTAATTAGGTGATACCTCAATACGGTTCGGTTAAGGGGGAAGGGGTAAGGGGAAAAGTGTTACTCTGTTCCTTTAACCTTGCTTTTTAACCAAAGCCCAACGATTCTCAATTGAGAAGTGCTTATCACCAAGCGTATTGGGTTATACCTGTATAGCACAAGCAGATCAGGTACCAAGATTAACTACATCTATAGCGGTTCCAATTCCGATAAAATACAAGTTCATCTGCTTCAAAACCGTTATTATATAAAGACTGATTTATGCTGTGTGAATCGATCATTAGACAAGATTGCAAAAGTGAAATTTTACGAGGTTCTGTTAAGCGTTCGGGTGTTAAGCGTTCCCTGTTCCCGACTTTTGCAAGAAGTTTAATGTCAGGAAATACAATATTGTTTTGTATAAATAAATACAGACATATATCTCCTGTAGTTCCACATCAGGTGCTACAACGCTGGTCTTCCTAAGGCATCGGGGGGACGGCGTGCAGCTATGGCTACGCCACGCAAGCTATCACAAAGAAATGGTATGAGCACACGTGTGGAATCTGACCAGATGTATTTTAGTTGTAAAGAAATTCACTCAATCATTCACAATTATAAGGAACTTCTTCCCCAGCACAATTGGGATAAAAAATGGTCAAATGCTTGGATGCATTGTATTGATGATAATTTTGTCGTTATGACAGTTTACACCACAAAGGCAGCAGAGCCGTTATGACTACGACTACATCTACAACCTCGACTTTGACCATTCTCGAGGTGCTGATGTCAACGATGGGCGCATTACCCACCTTCAACATCGTCTATTTTACCGATGATGGTCGCTTAAAAGACCGTGTCTTGAAGCATGATCTGCTGCATATCCTATTAATCGATAGGGAATGGCCCGTTCAATTTAGGTTTGAAGATGAATACTGTGCTGCTATCGTTCAGGCAGTTCTGATGCGCGACAGCCGCGTATCCGCGCAATCCGTGAGCGCAGGTACGAATGCACCGCGCTCCATTGTACCAAGCCTTCAAGAAATTATGGCACACACCATTCCCGGCGTTATCCATTTCCTCTATCTAACATTCACTAGACTCGGATTGCCTGTCCCGCAGGATTTCAGACCACCAGAGATCTCTTTTGTCAAGGCATACTACTTGCTAGGGCAGTGTTTTGAGCAGACGTTTTGCGCCACGTTTGCAACGGATTATGGGTCGATACGGGCAGACACCCTTAAAGATCTCCCTTTCGTGCAGATTGCGCGCTCCTTTAACCATGCGGTGGATGTATATGATCGAGTGTATGGAGATCGCCCGGTAGCGAGATCTCCTTATCAGATCCCAATACGGTTCGGTTAAGCTCTAAGGGACTTCCAAATAAGAAATTGTCCCAAAAAATTAATTTCTGGGTTGCTATACAATAATAATAATCATTGTGAAGGGGAAGAAAGCTAACGGCGTTGCTGAACAAAAATATGAATTATGCGTTAAGCGTAGCTCTGCCGTAGGCAATCGCCTCAAGCTTGCGGGGGCATAGCGACCGCACCGCCACTGAGCCATGTTTAAGATAATGTATAACCAACCGAATTGAACACTTAAGCATTTCTTCTGACAACTGAGTACAAAAAAGTTTTCCGTTCGCGTAGCGTGCCGTTCGGCGCTAGCCGTGGCGTCAGCCATAGGCATTGTAGTCGAGCAAGATAATGTCTTAAACGGCTGTTTTCTCCTTCAACTCAAGTCAATTAAGTTTTACTAACAATGTGGTCTTCATTACTAATAAAACAAGGATAGACAGCGAAGCCTCGTATTACACAGTTTACTTAATATTGAACGCTTGATTCCCTTAGCACTTAGTTGTGGTTTTGACATCTATTTTTCCAGGTGCAAGATATGAGCTGAGAGGATTGCAATTTGAAAACCCTGATTATTGACAACTATGACTCTTATACCTTTAATCTTTACCAATTAATTGCACAAGTCAATGGAGAGTATCCCACTGTAATTTGCAATGATCGAGTTGCATGGGATGAACTCAAACACTGGGAATTTGATAACATTGTGATTTCACCAGGTCCTGGTCGTCCGGAGAACCCAAAAGATTTTGGTATCTGTCGTCAAGCTATTCAAAATACACAGGTACCGCTTCTAGGCATTTGCCTTGGACATCAGGGACTTGGTTATCAGTATGGGGGAAAAGTTATTCATGCGCCTGAAGTTCAGCATGGTAGGACGAGCGTTGTTTATCACATTGGAACTGAGCTGTTTAAGGGAATTCCTTCTCCCTTTTCTGTTGTGCGCTACCATTCCTTGCTGGTTTCAAATGACCTGCCGGACTGTTTAGAAAAAGTGGCGTGGACAAAGGACAACCTTGTGATGGGACTGCGCCATCGATCTTTGCCGCTATGGGGTGTGCAGTTTCATCCAGAGTCTATCTGTTCTCAGTATGGACAAATTTTGTTAGATAATTTTAGACAGATGACTCTAAAATTTGCCCAAAAGCGGCGCTACAGTCCCAGAAAACACTATTGGACAGGAGATAGTGGGACTGCGCCAATGCCTTCAAGTCCTTCGGGTCAAAAACAACAGCAGGAATTTGAACTTTGTACGCGCAAGCTGAATCTGTGCCCCGATACCGAGCAAATGTTTGTACATCTGTTTGGCAAAGCAGCAAATGCATTCTGGCTAGACAGCAGTCGTGTTGAACGTGGTCTTTCTCGCTTCTCGTTCATGGGAGATAGCAGTGGCGAAAACAGTCTGCTGATTCACTATCGGACGCGATCTGCCGTAGGCGGCAGCGCTAGCCCCGAAGGGGGCGCTACGCAAACGCTATCGCAAGAACTCACACTTACACAGTCAGATACTATAAGCTATCGGACAGAGGGGATTTTCGAGTATCTCAAGCGGGAAATTGAACGGCGACACTGCCCATCTGATGATTTACCCTTCGATTTCAACTGCGGGTTTGTGGGTTACTTTGGGTATGAATTAAAAGCAGAGTGCGGATCTCAATTAAACCACCCCTCTGCCTTACCCGATGCAATGTTCCTGTTGGCTGATCGGATGATTGCGATCGATCATCAGGAGCAAACCCTCTATCTACTGTGTCTAATTCAGCAGGGACAAACAGCAACAGCAGAAGTCTGGTTTGAATGGATCAGACAACAGATTGACCAGCTTGCTCCCCTGTCGCCAATTGTTCCAGAGAAAAAACAGACCCCTGTTATCTTCCGATTAAGTCGATCGCATCAGACTTACCTTGATGATATTCAAACATGCTTGCAGGAAATTCAGGAAGGAGAAACTTATCAAGTTTGTTTGACAAACCAAATTCAGACAGACACGACTCCCGATCCACTAGCGTTCTATCGTTCATTACGCCGCATCAATCCTGCTCCCTATGCTGCATTTTTGCGCTTTGGCGATCTAGCAATTGCATGCTCGTCTCCAGAGCGATTTCTGCGCATTGATTGCCAAGGTTGGGTGGAAACAAAGCCGATCAAGGGGACGCTGCGACGTGGAAAAACACCCAAAGAAGATTTTATCCTGCGTGAACAATTGCACAACAGCGAAAAAGACCGGGCGGAGAATTTGATGATTGTGGATTTGCTTCGCAATGATCTCGGACGGGTTTGTGCAGTGGGCACTGTGCATGTTCCCAAATTGATGGATGTGGAAACCTATGCCACGGTGCATCAACTGGTGACGACGATTCGTGGTCATTTACGCGCCGATATGAGCGCTACAGACTGCATTCGCAACGCATTTCCCGGCGGTTCTATGACAGGTGCCCCCAAGCTTAGAACCCTGGAGATTATTGATCGATTAGAACACTCAGCACGGGGAGTGTATT
This sequence comes from Brasilonema sp. CT11, assembly GCF_017982655.1. GTDB lineage: Bacteria > Cyanobacteriota > Cyanobacteriia > Cyanobacteriales > Nostocaceae > Brasilonema. The sequence goes on from NZ_JABXYX010000001.1 coordinate 149,443, forward strand.
CAGGGGCGATCGGCTTTTTGGGATTGAACGGTTCAGCTGATTTAAATATTGTCATTCGTACCGCTGTGCTGACTCCGGAGCAAATCTCGATTGGCGTTGGTGGCGGTATTGTGGCGCTTAGCGATCCCCAGATGGAGTTTCAGGAAACACTGCTCAAAGCTAAGGCATTGATCCATGCCATGATGATCACAACACATGGAGTCTTTGATCCCGACCAATATTACATCCAGGGAATGGAAACAGCCGCTTTTGATAACTATGAAAAACTGCGTGCATAAATCATAATATCAAGTCCGGTTGATTACTCCCGAACCGCCAAAAGAATACCTACTTTTGAACCGCAGGGAGTGAAACTCCCTGCGGACATTTTACGTTGAATTAGGTAGATCGCTACTTATTATTTTTGAATTTTGAATTTTGTTAGCGCAGCCGGATGCAGTCCATTTTTAATTGTTAATTGTGTGCACCTGCCGCCAAGAGGCTTCGCACCACGCTAGGATACTGATTAAACTCTGCAAGCATTAAAGCTGTATAACCACCTTCGTTTTTAATTTTCACATCTGCCCCGGCTTTGAGTAACAATTGCACTGCTTCGTCATAACCCCGCGAAGCTGCCCACATCAGTGCTGTTGCACCTGCTGAGTCTGTTGGATTTACTTGTGCTCCTTTTGCTAGAAGCTGCTGTATCACGCCTAGATGGTTACGTTCTGCTGCCTTAATTAAAGGCGTTTTCCCATCATCTCCTTGAATATTGACATCAGCACCATAGTCTAGTAGAGCTTTCACTATTTCAGTGTATCCTTGGATTGCTGCTAACATCAACGGTTGCTCACCCAAGTTTTTTTCATTTACATTTGCTCCCTGACGCAGTAATGCTTGGACAATTTGGCTGTGTCCCTGCAAAGCTGCCACGAGTAGGGGTGTATCTCCTAAATGGTTCTTAATTTCTACGTTTGCTCCTTTGTTGAGTAAAACTTCTACTACATCGGTATAACCTTCAACAACAGCAAGATGCAGGGCTGTTTCCCCATCTTGATCTTGGACGTTGACATCAGCACCGCGAGCGAGTATTTCGGCTGCGATCGCACTATGTCCCGCCGCCGCCGCTGCTAAGGCTGCGGTACCACCATCAAGATTTCTCGCCTGAACATCAGCCCCTGCTGCTAACAACGCTTGCACAACTTCCAAATGTCCCAAATCTGCCGCAATCATCAATGCCGTTTCTCCCTCTTCATTTTGGGAGTTGACATTTGCATTATTTTCTAGTATCACTTTGACAACTACAGGATGTCCAGCGCGTATTGCTAATTGAAAAGCCGTGTCCTCATCTTTATCTTTAAGATCAACTTTGGCACCAGCAGCAAGTAAGACTCTCACCACATCAGCGTTTCCTTTTAAGGCGGCAACCATTAAGGCAGTGCTACCATCTTCATTCGTCGCATTAACATCCGCACCTTTAGATACTAAAAGTTTTACTATCTCAAGTTGGTTAGCACTCGCCGCTAACATTAAAGCCGTCAACCTATAGCGCTTTCTTTTCAAGTCGAGATGAGCACCTGCATCAAGAAGCGATCGCGCAATCTCGGTGTAGCCGAAATGAGCAGCAAACATCAAGGGTGTAGTGCCATCGCGATCGCCCGTATCTACGTTGGCACCATCATTAAGCAGTGCTTGCACCTGCTTCATATCACCATTTTTCACAGCCGATAGCAGCAAGACATCGTTATTTTTAGTCATTAGTCATTCGTCAATTAGTCACTGATGATTTTCCGCGTTTTGGCGTCCCCGCGTCTGCGCGTCCTCTGTTTTCCCCATCTTCTCATCATCCCATTTCTCCATTACCAATAAGCGTTATGCTACTTTTTATGAAGATTTAAGAAGAGGGACACTAGTCATGGGTTTGGAACTTTCACCATCAGTGAAGTTTTCGTTAAACTTCATTCACCCAATCATCATGTGGGTATTATTACTACTTTCTTTGTATGCAGGATATCTGGGACTACAAGTCCAACGCACGAGAAACGCTCAAGGTGAAGAAAAGAAACAATTAATCAAAGGTAAATACAATGTTAAACACTACCAAATCGGATCTATTATTTTGGCTTTGATGGTAATAGGTAGTGTTGCTGCTATGGCTGTGACTTACCTCAACAATGGTAAATTGTTTTTTGGAGGTCACCTACTCATAGGACTAGGCATGACAACTCTAATTGCCATCTCAGCTTCCCTGTCTCCTTTTATGCAAAAAGGCGCAAATTGGGCGCGTATAACACATATTCTGGTGAATTTTACAATTGTAGGTCTTTTTGTATTGCAAGCTGTTAGTGGGATGGGAATTGTCAACAAACTTATCACTGGAGCATAGTCATGAGTCATTAGTGAGACCAGTGCTGCGGGAGGGTTTCCAACGCCAGATACCTACGGAGGGAAACCCTCCTTCAGTACTGGCTCCTCCGCAGGCATCTGGCGTTAGCGTAGCGAGACCGTTCGGCACGGGGCCGTGCCCGTTAGGCGCAGCCGTGGCGTTAGCCATAGGGCTCAGGTCTTCCCCGAAGGATCATAGGTAAAAAACAAATGGCTGTTGACTCTGCCTACTCAAACATATGCCCATAGGGCACGCTAGTTAAAACAAAGTATGCTCGGTCGAGCATACTTTGAAACTTAAAGGGCATGTGATCGGTGACTATTTTTTCTTGGTACCATCTGGAAAAGGAATGCCCAAAGATTGGTGAAAATCTTCCTGTACCTTTCGAGTTAGGCGGCGCGAAACTTGGCGGACAACTTGGTTAAGTAACCGTTCACCTGTAGATAGAACTAAAGACTTGGGTAGTCGCTGAATAAACTTGGGAAAATGAATATAAACACTGAGATCCAATTCCCACTCCACTTGTGTCATTTCACTTAAGCAGGTGGAAGAATGATTTCCCACATTTTCTTGTAACTGTAGCGCAGCACGATAATCCACATCATAGCCAGGGGCTTGGTAGTCAGGAATGGGAATAGTGCAAATCCGATAAACTCCTTCTTCTGGAGGTAATAATTCCAAACCAATTTTTGGTTCTACTTCGTAACCAAAAGAGCCAAAACGACCAATAACTAAGGCATAGCCATTTTTCCCTAATGATTCCACCTTCATGGGATCAGCACAGCGCGAAAACCATGAGGCGTGATTATTGAGGTATTCAGCAACAGTTACAGCTGTGGCATACATTTTCATATGGTCTTTATAACGTCCGTGAAACCGTGTTGATGTTCCTATTGCTTCTTGAGTTACGTCTCCAGCTTCTTGAGTCGATGTCATAGATAAGATTGCTTCTGTTGTGTCAAAGGATTGATAATCCGAGTGCTTTGAAACCATAAAAGCGTTCTTTTATAGTCAGAGTGTTTGTCTAAATTAATAATTCGGCTGGTAGATAAAACATTTCGTACTAAATTTCCATTTTGACGGAATCTTAATCATCTGTCATGTGGTTCATCTAAATCTTTGTCAGAATCTTTAAAATAGGAAACTGAAAAACAGATACTAGCCAGGATAGCGTTTATCATGAAAGCATTTGTAGCAGGGGCAACAGGTGAAACAGGTCGCCGGATAGTACAACAGCTGATAGCGCGGAATATTCCCGTTCGTGCCTTAGTCAGGGATGTAGAAAAAGCAAGGAGTATTCTAGGTGTTCAAGCCGAGTTAGTCGTGGGGGATGTGTTAAAGCCAGAAAGCTTGTCTGCTGCTTTGGGAGATAGCACAGTCCTACTATGTGCCACTGGCGCAAAACCAAGCTTTGATCCAACAGGACCTTATAAAGTAGATTATGAAGGAACTAAAAATTTGGTAGATGCGGCAAAGGCTAAAGGAATTGAGCGTATTGTCTTTGTTTCTTCTTTGGCGGCTTCTAAGTTTTTTCACCCATTGAACTTGTTCTGGCTGATTTTGTATTGGAAAAAGCAAGCTGAGGAGTACATCCAGAAAAGCGGTCTAAACTATACAATTGTCCGACCGGGTGGTTTAAAGAATGAAGATAATTCCAATCAAATCGTGATGCAAAGCGCTGATACATTGTTCGAGGGTAGCATTCCCCGACAAAAAGTAGCCCAGGTGTCTGTTGAGGCGCTGTTTGAACCCGCAGCAAAAAATAAAATTGTCGAGATTGTTGCCAAAGAAAATGCTCCCGCAAAAAGCTTTGGAGAACTCTTTGCTAATGTCGCTTAAGCCTTACTACAAGGCTGTAAGTTAAAAGTGAGCCAGCTTAGTCAGCCAGTCACCTGCGATTCTTGACCCCTTCGGGGTCAAGAATCGAATAACTAATCACTAACGGCTATTGACTTTTGATTAATTTTCTGGTTATTTTCCGGAATGAGTGCGTCGAAGATTGTTGTTATATTTTGATGGCAATAACAGCTAATTTTTTAAGGAGTCGGACTCTGAACAAAAGCTTAGAACGCAAAGGCGGCGTTGAACAACTCATAGCACCAATAGCCGCACTTCTTGGCTTCGTATGTTTGTTGCAGTGGTCGATATTTGGAGATTTGCGATCGCATGTCGATCCTACCTTTGCCAACAAACAGCCTCCCTTAGTTATGAAAGGGGGCGATCCTTATATCCGTGCTTTGATGCGAACCATCTCAGCAAGTGAAGCAAGTGGCAACCGTCCTTATTCAGTGTTGTATGGTGGACAGCACGTTAACAACCTTAGCCGCCATCCTGAGATATGCGTCACTATTGTTACAGGTCTAAACAAAGGTAATTGTTCTACAGCCGCAGGTAGATATCAAATTATTAATGTCACATGGTATAATATTGCATCACGTTATCACCCAAGCCCAGGACGATTTTTGTTTTGGGCTTATTATAGTTTTGAACCAGAGTATCAAGACGTAGTTGTCTATCGTTGGTTAAGTGACTCTCGATTTTGGAGAACTGATATTTCTCAACAGCTACGTCAAGGAAAGTTACCAGATGTTTTGCGCCGGTTGTCTCCCACTTGGACAAGTTTGGGATATGGTATAGAAACTAATTCTGTGAGCAAGTCTCTACCACAGATTTATCAGAAAATGTTGATAGAAGAATTAAAGGCATCTGGAAAATCAGTGTAAGAAAAAGCTCTCGGTTGATCATTGGTTTTTGGAATTGGTAGAACTTTTTGCAACACAACCTTTCTATTTTAGGTTTTTGTGAGCAGCCAAAATAATTTCTTCTGTTTCTTGCCAACCAATACACCCATCTGTAACAGAAACGCCATATTGTAATTGTTCTTGATCGCTAGGAATCTGTTGATGACCTTCATACAAATTGGATTCCAACATCATGCCAACTATTGATGTATTACCATCCACTATTTGTTGAATAATCTTTTCAAAAACCGAACTCTGTAATTTATATTGTTTACTTGAATTGCCGTGACTACAGTCGATAACAATTCTCGGCGATAAATTTGCCTCTTTTAATTTTTCTTCCACCTGTTTGACATTCGCTGCATCAAAGTTAGGCTGACCATTACCGCCTCGCAAAATAACATGACCATAGGCATTTCCTCTGGTTTTAAAGATGCTCACCTGTCCCTTTTTATTAATTCCTAAAAAGTTGTGAGGTTTCTGAGCTGATTGGAGAGCATTCAAAGCCACATTAATATTACCATCAGTGCCATTTTTAAAACCCACTGGCATTGAAAGTCCGCTTGCCATTTCGCGATGAGTTTGTGATTCGGTTGTGCGTGCTCCAATTGCAGACCACGTAATAAGTTCACTAATGTACTGCGGTACTATAGGATCGAGTGCTTCTGTACCGATGGGTAATCCCAATTCAGCAATTTTGAGCAGTAAGGTACGTGCCATTAATAAACCTTTTTCGATATGGAAAGAATCATCCATATCAGGATCATTAATTAATCCTTTCCATCCTACTGTTGTTCTTGGTTTTTCAAAATATACCCTCATGATAAGCAGCAGTTTATCCTGGACTTGCTCAGCAAGAATTTTTAGTTTTTCAGAATATTCTATTGCTGCTTTTATATCGTGGATAGAACATGGACCAACTACTATGAATTTTCTCCTGTCTTGAAAAGTTAGAATTTTTTCTAATTCCTCTCTAAATTTCAAAACTGTTTCTTTTGCTAAAGGTGTTAAAGGTAATCTCGATTTCAAATCATCTGGAGTTAACAAGGGTTGAAAACTTTCAATGTGAGTGTTAGATAATTGATTGTTTTCCATTGCTCTTTTTTGAAGATTGGTACAAGTTTACTATTTGTTTTCATTGAATAGTATAACTCAATCATCTTAAATTTTTCATGTATTTTCTTTTTTTCTCTTGTCATATTTATCGATTATCGTCAAATGTGCAAGACATGGGTGATAATGCTTTTCAAATGTTATGCTTAGATAAAAATTCTTGACTATTCTCAACAAAAGCCTTAACATTTTCAAAATGAATATTATGTCCGGACGTCTGAATAACTTTTAGTTGGCAAGATTCACAAATTTTAGTCATCTCTGTATTGACATCTATAAATTTTTCATCATATTCCCCTGCTAATAAAAGCACAGGGTTTTTATTTTTTTTCAGCATTTCCCACAAAGAAGGTTGACATCCAGTACCCATAAACCGTAGTGATTTAGCTAACTCAATTGGATGATTTTGCAACCGGACTTCTAGAAGGCGATGAAATTGGGGATGATTTTTAATCAAGCCAAAAATCTGTTGATTATACCAATTAGAGATAAAGGTAACAAAATCATTTCTGCAAACACTTCTTTCTAATTTCCTGGCTATTTGCTCATCACGTTTAACTCGTTCTACTCGTTCTGCTTCTGTTGACAAACCAGGAGAAGCTGATTCCAAAATAGTTTTAGGAAAACGGTGAGGAAAATGCAGAGTCAGGTATAAAGCTAATCTCCCACCCATTGAATAACCAACCAAAAAGCATTTGGCAATTCCTAAGTGATCTAATAAGTTGATTACGGCATCAGCAGTGTTTGGCATTGTATAACACTCATTACCACCCAAAACTTTAGTTGCTCCATGTCCAGGAAGGTCAACTGTCAAACAGTAAAAATTATCACATAGTAATGATATTGCTTGCTCAAATTCATGACTGTTTCCCATGAATCCGTGCAAAAAAAGAATCAGTGGTTTATTTTGATCACCACTGAACGAATAGTGAAATTGATAATCTTCACTCGTTTTTGATTTGGAAAGCATGTGTGTTTATAAAAACCTATCCAAAGCAGCTTTAAGTTGTTCCAGTTCAACTTCAATATTGCCTTCTTTTGCAGCTCTTGCTATACACTCTGTTAAATGTTCATCCAAGACAATCCGTGCTACCCGATCCAGTGCTCCCCGCACTGCAGCAATTTGTAGTAAAACATCAGGACAAGGGCTACTTTGCTGTACCATTGTTTTAATACCACGAACGTGGCCTTCTATACGCGAAAGCCGATTGACGATTCGCCGCAGAGATTCTTCACTATGAACGTGAGCATGAACCGAATCTTCATGTTTGTGAAGATGCTGTGTATTATTTTTGTGTGTATCCTCAAAGAGGAAATCCTCATCCTGCTCAGATGTGGGTGAGGATTGTTTTCTTGATCTGTTCGATCCATTCATAAGTTTTCATATAAGTGCTGCCAATAAATAAGATCCTAACCTAGTAGTTCGCCAAGTTCCCTTGGCGGGGTAAAGGGTAAGGGGAAAAGGGGAAAAGCGGAAAGGTTTTTTAATCCCTTTGCCTTTAACCTTTCTCCTTTCCCCAGCCCTCACAAGCGTATTTTTGGATTGGCAAACCACTACAGCATAGAGGAGGGGACGAGGAAAATGAGGAAGATGAGGATAATGACCAATATTCTCTGAAAATGTCGTAAATTAAAGAATAAATACTGGATTTGGAACAATTAAGGAGAAAGCGCGAAACATCAAGCCATAAACGAAGTCAATGAATATTCATTCTCACAAGACCTGTAAAAATAGCTATAGAGAAATTTTTCACAATAGAAACAACAATTAGTCTGAAATATTAGGTTGTGGTTATGCGATTTTCCAAACGACTCCGGTCAATACGCCAACTAAGTACTCATGTGTTAGCCGTAATTTTAGGAGTTTTGCTAACTGTTGGGACTCTGCAAGTCTCACCCTCCCAAGCGGAACCAGCACCGAGTTATGTGAGTGCTGATTCACCCCTTCGGGGTTCGGCAGTCGCTCCTGGGGGAAACCCCCAAGACCGCGCTGCCTCACCACAACTTGTTGCTCAGAAATCACCAGCCACTGCAGCTATTGGTAGCAGTAGCTTTGTGACAGCAGCAGTAAATCGCGTTGGACCAGCAGTTGTGAGGATAGACACTGAGCGTACAATTACCCGACGCTCTGACCCATTCTTAGACGATCCCTTTTTCCGGCGATTTTTTGGTAACGGTTCACCACAGCAGTTGCCCCCCGAGCAATTACGTGGTCTTGGTTCTGGCTTTATCATTGATAAGAGTGGGTTAATTCTGACGAATGCCCATGTGGTTGATAAGGCTGATAAGGTGACTGTTCGCCTCAAAGATGGACGCAGCTTTGAAGGAAAGGTACAAGGCGTTGATGAAGTGACTGATTTGGCGGTAGTCAAAATTAACGCTGGTGCTGATTTACCAATTGCACCCTTGGGTTCTTCAACTAAGGTACAAGTGGGTGACTGGGCGATTGCAGTTGGTAACCCCTTAGGATTAGATAACACCGTTACTCTAGGAATTATCAGCACCCTCAGACGTTCCAGTAGTGTAGTTGGCATTGGTAACAAACGCCTAGATTTCATTCAAACCGACGCCGCTATCAACCCAGGTAACTCTGGTGGACCACTGGTTAATGCTCAAGGTGAAGTCATTGGTATCAATACAGCCATTCGTGGTGACGCAACGGGTATTGGGTTTGCTATCCCTATTGATAAAGCTAAAACAGTTGCAACTAAACTGGAACGAGGAGAAACAATTGCTCACCCATTTATAGGTGTGCAAATGCAAGAGATAACGCCTGAATTGGCAAGACAATTCAACTCTAACCCTAATTCTCCGATTCAATTGCCAGAAATTGATGGCGTTTTAGTCATGCAAGTAGTGCCCAATTCACCAGCCGCAACTGCGGGAATACGTCCGGGAGATGTGATTCTTGAGGTTGATCGACAGCCCATCACAAAAGGCACACAGTTGCTTGACATTGTAGAAAATAGTCGTGTTGGTCAGCAATTGCAGTTGAAAGTGCAAAGCGGTAACCGGACACAACAGCTATCGATACGCACTGTTCAACTGCAAAATCCCTCGTAAAAAGTTGAAATCCTAGACTGTAAAAGCCCAGCTTTTTTGAGAAGCTGGGTTTTTTGTCAAGGTTTTTTTGTTACCAGAAACTGACGCAAACTCAACAAACTTAAAGTTTGTCCCAAAGAAAGCGGTAAAATTGTCACTCCCTCTAGACGAGACTGTACCCAACCTTCTCCCCAGTACCATTCATGAAACCCATCTATTCCTTGAGAGAGTAACAAGCGTAAACAGTTAGGACGCGCCACATCTACTTGATGATGAATCGAGAGTGGTCCAATCTGGGTAGTATACTCAACTCCAGAATGGAGTTCTTGTGGCATTCCAGTAGCAAAGCGACCTGTGGGCAGCCATTTTTGTAGTTCCGTAGGACGCAGCAGACTGTCGCGAATTGCACTGAAGGATGCATCCACTTCTATCCGTATTTGGCTTTGTTGATAATTACCTAACATTTTTCGAGGATTACGGGAAGCACGAGAGAGTGTCTTTTTAGTATAACGAACCGCATTGACGCTTCTTGACGGGGCGAAGTCTAGGATTTCCAAAAGATTTCTACAAAGTGTCAACCCCCTTCGGTGATTTTGAATTTTGAATTTGAGCGTGATCGTGGGTCACTCATTCCAACCCACTCATCACCCACCTATTTAAGTTAAGTTAAGTTTTGTTATACTAAGATAATTATCTTTCGGTGCTTTTTGCACAGGAAATTTCGGTAAGAAATTAAAGGTATAGGTTTTTTTTCATGGCGGATCAATTAATTCGCGCCACTGCAGCACAAGGTGGTATTCGTGCAGTTGGTGCAATAACAACACGCTTGACAGAAGAAGCAAGAAATAGACATAAGCTTTCTTATGTAGCAACGGCTGCGCTAGGTCGAACGATGACAGCAGGCTTGCTGATGGCTTCTAGTATGAAACGAACTGGGTCGAGAGTCAATATCCGAGTCAAAGGTGATGGACCTTTGGGTGGTATATTGATAGACGCAGGATTAGATGGAACAGTACGCGGCTACGTACAAAACTCATCCGTGGAACTGCCTCCCAATAGCAAAGGTAAGCTTGATGTTGGTGGTGCAGTTGGAAAAGGTTTTCTTTACGTTGTCCGCGATATTGGATACGGGTATCCTTACTCTAGTACAGTGGAACTCGTTTCTGGTGAGATTGGGGACGATGTGGCTCATTACCTCATCAGTTCGGAACAAACACCTTCAGCGATAGTATTAGGCGTGTTCGTAGGAGCAAACGGAGTGACAGCAGCCGGAGGAATACTAGTACAAGTTTTGCCCAAAGCAGCTAGAGACGAAGCTCTAGTGGAAACTTTGGAATCACGAGTCGCCGCACTATCAGGATTTACACCTTTGTTGCAAGCAGGAAAATCCTTGACAGACATCTTTGGTGACTTGCTGGGAGATATGGGAGTTACGATCTTTGCGGAAACCCAGATTTTACGTTACCACTGCGGTTGCTCCTTTGACCGCGTGCTAGGAGCACTCAAGATGTTGGGTGAAGCAGAACTGCAAGACATGATTGTAAAAGATAATGGGGCGGAAGCAACTTGCGATTTTTGTGGTACAGTTTACCAGGCAAGTCGAGATGACTTGGCTCAACTGGTTGTAGATTTGCAAGCAGAAGCCTCGGCTGGGGTGTAAAGTATAAAAGAAAACTTTTTATCTAGCATATACATGATATGAGTGGAGGACATATCATCATGTAAGAAGTAACTTTATCCAGAAGGGAAGTTACGATGGCAGGGACGAAACTTTGGAGCTATAACAGATCGCTAAAGTTATTGTTTATTTTGGTGTGAGAGATGACAGAGCGGGATATGCCAGAAAGTTGGTTACCAGGCAAAGCAAGAGAGCCAGATAACAATATGACTAGAGGATACCGAAGGCAAGAATCTAGTGAAACACATACGTCTGGAGTCGCAACAACCAGTTATATCATCGATTCTGTGAAAGGCTCAAAAGAAAATGATTCGGATCAACTGTCTCTAGATAAAGAGTCGCAAGAAATAGTACCAGTCAGAAAAAGTTCTTGGACATTGCCTAAATGGACGAAATCGTGGGTGTTGTGGACGTTATTGTTAGCGTTGGTTCCTAGCGGAATAGCCTTTATGGCAACAGCAATGTTACTCAAGCTGCCATCTGCGCCTAACTGTCCATCGATTTTCTGGCCATTGGCGAGTGCTTCGGTACGGCTAAATTGCGCTCAGTTGGCAGCTTCTAAGCAAACGGTAAAAGACCTTCTGCAAGCGATCGCCCTAGTCAAAGAACTGCCAAAAAATCACCCGCTTCGTGGAGAAATTGACCGTTTAATAGAAGATTGGTCACGGGAGATTCTGCAATTAGCAGACCAGAGTTTCCAGGCAGGTCGGCTAGACGAAGCGATCGCAACAGCTCGCCAGGTTCCAAAAGAGGAATCCGCTTATCGATTGGTGGAACCAAAAATTTCCAAATGGCAATCCATCTGGTCAAGTGCAGAAGGCATCTACACTGAAGCAGAAGCCCAAATGCGCGACGAAAAATGGCATCAAGCGTTCATGTTAGCTTCTAGATTGTTGCGTGTAGATAATACATACTGGTCGATGACGAAATATGACCAGTTGAATCGATTAATTGTCAGCGCCCGAGAAGATGGTGAGCAGTTAGGAAAAGCGAAAACTTTAGCCGAAAGCAAAACAGTCGATAATCTCCTCAAAGCCATTAAGGTGGCAGAGTCGATTCGGCAGGACAGTTACGTTTATCCCAAAGCCCAGCAAGCTCTTTCGGAATTTGGAGATAAAATGCTTGAGTTGGCACAGGCAAAACTGGACGGACGAAATCCAGACCAAGCTATCTTGATAGCCCAAAAAATTCCCCCCAGCACTGGACATCAAAAGGACATAGAAGACTTTATTGCCTTATCTGAAGCGCAAAGGAGTGCATGGTTAGGGACAACAGCCGGTCTAGAAACAGCAATTGCCCAAGCTCAACAAATACAGGCAACCAGACCAAAATATGAAAAAGCGCAAGAACTTATTGCTAGCTGGCAACTAGAAATTCAAGATGTAGCCCATTTGGAAAAAGCAAGAACTCTGGCTAGCCTTGGTTCAGTTAAAGATTTTGCAGCAGCTATCACTGAAGCACAATTAATTCCAGAAGGCAACCCTCGTGCAGAGCAAGCAAAAAAAGAAATTGGTGGTTGGGTTGCTCAAATACAGACAATCGAAGACCGTCCGTATTTGGATCGAGCTGATCAAATGGCAATGCTTGAGGATGTTAACTCTCTACAAGCGGCGATCGCACAGGCAAGTCAAGTTCGACGAGGTCGTGCATTGTATCCAGAAGCACGAAGAAAAATTGGGAATTGGACAGCAAAGATTCAAACTACTCAAGACCAGCCCTACTTAGACCAAGCAAAAAGCTTAGCTGACAGTGGCGATTTACCCTCTGCTATTGCAACAGCTCAACAAATCCGCTCAGGACGAGCACTTTCTGGTGAAGCACAAACAGTTATAGATCAGTGGCAAGGACAAATTCGTGCAAAACAAAACTGGAACAAAGCACGAGAAATCGCAGTTACCGGAACTCCGGAAGCTTTGGCACAAGCAATTAGGCTAGCAAACAGAGTACCGGATAATAGCATCCTACACAGTGATGCAAGTATCGCGATTGACCAATGGAGTCAGCAATTGTTGGATATAGCTCGTGCTCAAGGAGAATCTAATATTCCTAGAGCTATTGAGACAGCTAGGCTGATTCCAAGAGGAACTGATGCTTATAGTTCTGCACGAGAACAAATTAAAGCATGGCAAGAATATCTCAATCCTCAGCCACAAGAAGTTCCACAGGAACAATCTCAACAAGAACCTACACAAGAACAATCTCAACAAGAATCTTTGCCTGAGCAACCAACGACTATCGAAAGGCAATGATCGGGTGTTGTGCATTTTTGATGCACAACCCCTAATCACAAAGCACGAAGAAAAACGGTTGGCTAATTTTTAGCAGGACATTCCCCCATACCTTATTTTGGCACAGACCAAGAACGAACTTTGCCCAAAGTAACAGGAATAATATAGCTAACATCAATCGTAAATCGATACACCTTTTTAGCCCTGCTGCTATTTTCTGAGTCAAAAAACTTCAGCTTCACATCCCAACAATCGCTATCAAGGCGACAGAAAGGACTTTTTTCTACTTCGATGCTGTCAAGTTCCATACCTCTAGACACAGCCTCAGCAAAGCTAGAAGCAGCTTGAAAGGCATTAGTAGCAGCAGAATTCAACGCTCTATCTTTGGAAAGTTGTCCTAAGTTTTGCAAATCAAAGTATACTCTTTGCAAGAAACTGTTAAGCGATAGCGTTTGCGTAGCGCCCCCTTCGGGGCTAGCGCTGCTGCTTTCAGCAGATCGCCTCACTCTCACATCATCAACATCAGTTTGTTGGGTAGCTACACTTTCCACAGCCGCACTGACAAGGCTGTTAATTTTCCAACCGTACATCCCCCGGATATTTGGTAGTGTAATGACGGGAACGACTTGCCCAGAAAACAACTCCACGGTTCTATCAGTTAACCGTCCGGGAAAACTCACCCGTTGGATATAATCTTCACTTTCTTGGGGTTGTACCTGTCCGGCTAATATTGCCTGCAAGGTTTCGTAAACATCCTCATCAGCAACGCAGATATACCCGTAACGATAGGTGCAGCGCAACTTGTCCCTTTTTCCCGGATGGGTTCGTCAGTTCCTGGAACTGCGCCTAAGATATTTTCCCCATTCGCCATCACACCTTTTTGGCGTTAAGGAGATGGGAGAGTCAAAACAATTCAAAATTCAAAATTCAAAATTCAAAAAAAAGAATTCTTAATGCGTGAATTTTGAATTGATAATTTTGAATTTGAGCGTTAGCTCCGGCCCCCTTAGGGGCTAGCGAGTGGAGAGGGGTGTACCTCATGTACTTGCAAAACGCTGTAATTTTGAATTGTTATCGTCCCACCAACTTATCCCGCAGCAACTTAATGCGATCGCGCAACTTCGCCGCCTCTTCAAACTCTAGTTTTTTCGCCGCTTCTTTCATCTGTGCTTCCAGCTGAGTAATCAACCCTGGAATCTCTTCTAGGGGAAATTCATCTATATGTTGTTCAACTGTATCTAACTCAGTTGCATTTAATCGCCGCGACACTTCTAAGAAAGACAAAATTGCATTACTCGATTTTTTCTTGACAATTGGTTGCGGTGTAATTCCGTGCATCCGGTTATGAGCCATTTGAATATTGCGACGCCTCTCGGTTTCTTCCATAGCTTTGATCATGCTATCAGTCAAGGTATCTGCATACATAATCGCTTGTCCTCGCACATGACGCGCAGCTCTGCCAATCGTTTGAATCAAAGAACGTTCTGCACGCAAAAAGCCTTCTTTATCAGCATCCAAAATTGCCACCAGAGAAACCTCCGGTAAATCTAAACCTTCCCGCAGCAAGTTCACACCAACCAACACATCAAAGCTACCGTCGCGCAAATCCTGCAAAATCTCAATTCGTTCAATCGAATTAATTTCAGAATGCAGATACCTTACCCTAATACTGTTGTCTTGCAGATATTCAGTTAAATCTTCTGCCATGCGCTTAGTCAATGTTGTAATCAGCACTCGTTCCTGGCGGTCAACTCTATCTTTGATTTCGCCCAACAAATCATCGATTTGCCCTTCTGTCGGACGGACTATGATTTCTGGATCAACCACTCCAGTTGGTCTAATGATTTGTTGTGCGATATGACCTTCAGAAACTTCTAGTTCCCAATTTCCTGGAGTGGCGGAAACGAAAATACACTGATTCACCTTTGTCCAAAATTCCTCAGCCTTCAATGGACGGTTATCAGCCGCACTGGGTAGACGAAACCCATGCTCAATTAACACTTTTTTCCGTGCTTGGTCGCCGTTATACATTCCGCGTATTTGCGGTACAGTGACATGAGATTCATCTATGACCAACAGCCAATCTTTGGGGAAATAATCAATCAAACATTCGGGTGGCTCGCCTGCTTGGCGTCCTGCAAGGTGACGGGAATAGTTTTCCACACCATTGCAATAACCCACCTCACGCAACATTTCCAAATCATAGCGCGTCCTCTGGTCTATGCGTTGCGCTTCCAGTAATTTGCCAGCTTCCTCTAATTCTGCTTTTCGCTGTTTGAGTTCTGTAGCGATCGCGTCGCAAGCTTCTTCTAACCTTTCTTCTGGAGTGACGAAGTGACGCGCCGGATAAAGATTCACCGCTTCTACACTCTTAATAATTTCACCTGTCACAGGGTCAACATAGCGAATAGCGTCAATCTCATCACCAAAGAATTCCACGCGGATAATTCGGTCTTCATACGCTGGACCAATTTCCAACACATCACCCCGGACGCGAAAACGTCCGCGACCTAACTCCACATCGTTGCGGCTATACTGAATGGATACTAAATCTTTCAGTATTTCCCGTTGGTTCACTTCCAAACCGACTTGAAAGGGAATAGCAGCTTTCAGGTATTCTGAAGGCATTCCTAAACCATAGATGCAACTAATAGATGCAACAACAACTACATCGCGGCGTTCAAAGAGCGATCGCGTTGCTGAGTGTCGCAACATATCAATTTCATCGTTAATCGAAGCCGTTTTTTCTATATATGTATCGCTGACAGGAATATACGCTTCTGGCTGATAGTAATCGTAGTAGCTAACAAAATACTCAACTGCATTCTCAGCAAAGAATTCTCGCAACTCATTACACAGTTGTGCGGCAAGAGTTTTGTTGTGAGCAAGAACCAGAGTGGGTTTCCCCACTTTTTCAATCACTGAGGCGATGGTAAAAGTTTTTCCCGTTCCCGTCGCTCCCAGTAAAGTTTGATACCTGTTTGCCTCATTTACGCTGGTGATAAGTTGGGCGATCGCTTGTGGTTGATCGCCTGTCGGTTGAAAGGGCGCTTGAAGATGAAATTGCGTCATAGAAATTAATTTAGCTGCTTCTATTTAATATGCTAAGCAACTTCGACCCAATCGGTGCTTTTACTGTATAAATAAGTTTCGTCGCTAGTTTGGAATATGTGACCGATCTCTGCAACATTTCTTTATTATAGTTAACAAAAATCTTATATTTCTATTTAAAATATAAGTCTTACTAAAGAATTATACCTACACGATATTTTTAAAGTTAAACTGAAGATATTAAGGAAAAATTTAACTTTCCCAGAATCTTGTAAAATAAGTTAACAATGCACCAGGTGAGAATGAATGAGCATAAATAGCTCTGGTGAACCAAGAAGTCCTCGGCGAAAAAATTTGAAGCTTAACGGAGAAACTACAGTGGAAAATAATCAGGGTAAAAGTTGGGATCAAGTAGAGCACATAGGTAAAGTTGAAGTAGATAATACACTACCTGTCGGTGGAATACGTCCAGTCAGCTCCAGTGATTTACAAGTTGTAGAGACAAGGAATGTAATGGGTATACGCCCAGTTACAGGCCACTCATTTGAAATTGCTCACACTATGAACCAGTCTGGAACTCGTCCAGTTGGTACAAGTGATCTCGTCATTTATGAAACATACTCTGCCATGGGAAATCGCCCAATAGCGTCAAATACTATTGACGATCCTGAATCTCTCATGGGCTTTCTTGATTAGATAAAAATTGTACATATAATTTTATTCACCCGGTTTTCGTAAAGATGCCGGGTTTTTGATTAATCAAATAGGGGACATTAAGAGTTTTTCATAAAACATTATTATTAAATAGCCATCATGTACTTCCTTACATTAGAACAGAACACTAGAACAGATGAAAATTGATTGTTTATTCTGTAGAGTGCAGGCGTGTACCCCGTTCTGAGTCAGGAGTTGCTGTAGAGTGAAGGGCGCAGCCCGTTCTATTTTCAAGTCAGTTAATCACGGGAAAATCCCACACACAAACAAGAATGAAAATACTGTTAAGCGTTAAGCGTTAAGCGTTCCCTATTCCCTATTTTCAAGACAGACTGCCATGTAGTCGCATCAAAAGTCTTTGATAACTAACTAGTGTTAAAGGAATAGTTAGTTATGACTCTTCCTCTCTCTTTTAGCATAGGAGATTAATATATCTAGAGGTGGAAGACTGTTGTCACAAAATTCAGCTAATTTGGAAGAGTAATAAAAAGCAAGTTCAAAGTTAACAGTTAACTTTGAAACGTAATTGATAGAATTCCTGGAGGGCTAAATGAGTTTAGAAGATAAAGCTAAGGCAACAGCTAAAAATATTGAAGGTAAAATTCAAGAAGCAGTAGGAAACCTTACTGGCGATCCAGAAGATAAAGCTAAAGGTCAGGCTAAGCAAGCAGAAGGCGAAGTACGTCATGGTGTTGAAAATGTAAAAGATGACGTAAAAGATGCGCTTAAATAGAACTAATGCTTTTTTTGCTAAGTTTGGGCGTTTGTAATGGCGTATTTATTTTAAGAAATACCTACGCTATTAAACCTAACAACTCATAGTTACGCGCGTTATCAAAGCGCAGGAACGAAGTCCGCGTTAGCGGGCTTCGTTTTTTATCGAGTACTTTAGATTCACTCAGTCATTGTAGAAAATTGAACACAGACTCAATGAACTGTAATTGATCTTCTATTTCAGTTGACTGAGAACTGATTTTAGGGAGGTAAGAAGTATGAGTCTGCTGAAGCAGAGCCGCCAAGTCATTATAGCTTGTGTGTTGATTTTAATCTTAACTTTGACAACTGCCTGTGGCGGTGGTAATACGACACAAGCTAATCGCACAACTAACCCACCAATCGTTGGTAAAAACGTCGCTTCCGGAGAATTAGGGCGAGTGAATATCCCCGCAGGAGAAAGTTTTGGTGACTGGGTTGTACAGACATCAAAGGGATTAATATCAGAGGCTTATGTGCGTGACAACAATAAATTAGGTGTTGTTATTTCCTCTAAAGTTCCTCCCAGTGATGTGCGTCCCTTAGCAAAATCCTTAGTAGAAGGTTTTCGTCACAACTTTCCCAATCAAGACTTGAAAGTTTTAGTATATGCGCCTGATAAGAAACTCATTTTGACAGCACAGTATGACGTGCAAACAAATCAAGTTCAGTACACGTAATTGCTGAATTTGATAAAAAGCTTTACAAAAGTCAGTTAATTTCAAAAGCTTGATAAGACAAAGGAGATTAGTAAAATGAGCAGCAGCGATCAATACAGACGTGACATCATGGGTGATTTGGCTCACGGAAATGTTGACTCTTTAGATCAAGCCCCCACCTCTTCAGGAAGAGAGTACGAGAGTTTTGATGATTTTGCCCAGGGCTCAACACACGAAGAACGCCGTCATTTGTTTAATCAGTGTTTACATCATGACAACGTTCCTCCCCACCAAATGGAGCCAGAATTGCAAAAGGCAATTTCTCATATTAAACCTAATGAACGCGATGATGTTGCACGCAGCTTCTTGAAGCACTTCAAGCAAAAAGGATTCGATGATCGGCATCTGGAACAACAACTTAGTCTTTCCACTCACTCTGCTAATCAAATGAGCGCTGAGGATGTCAGTAAACTCGCCTCCTTCGCTTATCACAACCATCCCGAGATCTTCCGCGAAGTGTTGGCAGAGCAACCGGGTATTATCAGGTTTCTTAGTAATCCTGTTGTAGCAGCCATTTTGGGAATTGCTGCAGCAAAATGGTTAGGTAATCACAACCGATAAAAGTTGAGTGTTGAGTTCTTAAGTTTGTAGTAGGGTGGGCAAGAATGCCCATCTTTTTTATTTTATAGTGGTAAATTTACCAAATTTTTATCTCGTAATTTAGGTGATGAATCATCTGGAAGCTTGATCTAAGCTCACTATTCATGCTATGTAATGTTTACGTAATAACAACATTCACTTTAAATTTTGTGTTAAGACAACTAGAAATAGTTGATTTTGCTTACCTAAACAGTGACACTCATTACTATGCAATTTCATTAGCATTACTGAAGACACCGCTAGTATCTCAGAAATGAAAGCAAGTGTAGGAGTTGCCATCCGCCTTTGATAGATGTTTTTTGATTTGGTGTGCGACAGGTTAACGCTAACCCGTCGCAGCACTTTTGTGTGCAACTATTTTGAGGTACGAGCGAATCTCACTCCAGGGTAAATCTACCATCAACTTTTACCTACTTACAGGAGTGAGTTCCATGACAAGATTTCAAGTTAGAAGAAAGTTACGTAAAGCTTGTTCTAAAGCAAAATATGTTGCTTTAGGAACACTGAGCATGGGACAGACGAGTGTTAATCGAACTGGGAGCAGACTGGGCGTAAGAGCTAGTCTGAAATTGGTAGGAATAAAGCCGTTCATTCGCGTTTTAACATTAGGCTCTACCACTGTACTGGGATTGAGTGTAGTCGCAGGTTCAGCCCACGCAACTACCTTTACACTTACTTCCCCAACTTCGGGTGGAACATTGGGCAATGGATTCACCCCAGTAGGTGGAATTGTTTTGGATTTGATAGGTCAGAACAATGCGCGGGTAACTAGCCAGTTGGCTGCCAATCAAACTTTTGTAGGCTTTTATGATAATGGCACTCCAGTAGCTTACCGAGGTAATCCAGGTACTATCGGTATCCAAACTGGTTTTGATTCGTCAGTTATCTCAGCACTGGGGGGAGGTATTAAGGAGGCTGCTATCCGCTTCTCTCTTTATGACGGCGATTCAGCGTCTGGTAACTTCGATTTCAATCAAAATACACTGCAAGTCAATGGTCTAAACTTTGGCAATTGGAGCAGTGTAAATACTCAAAACACTGATGCGCAAGGAAATGCTGGTTCTGCTGGTTTCAGTAACGGCGGTTTCCGCAATGATACACTAGATACGGGCTGGTTCTATTCCAACAATGCGACACTCCTTACCAACTTGTATAACAGCTTTGTGAACACACAAAAAGTTGTTTACAAAGTTCTAGATGCTACTCCGTACGACAACTATTATGACTTTACACAGGGAATAAGTGCTAACTTGACCAACGTTGGTCAAGGTCCATCAGTGCAACCTTCTAATCCTGTTCCCGAACCTTTAACCATATTAGGTTCACTAGCAGCAGGTAGTTTTGGTGTCGCTCTGCGCCGTAAATACAACAAGCAGCAACAAAAAGAGACTGCAAAAGTGTAGCAAAACGAGACAAGTAGAATAAACTTCCTCTATCCATCTCATCACTTGCCAGGGGTAATAAACCCCTGGTTAATAGCTATATTCATCATTATATGAAAGCTTCCCAACTCACAGTCTCACAACTCAAATACCCCCAAATCTGGCTATTAGCTATAGGAGCAAGCTTAATTGCAATTGATTTGGCTGTGCTTTGGAAAGCCAATAATTCTAGCCTGTTAGGCATGACTTTTCTATTTTGGGCGGCTATATCTTCCTTAGTTTGGGAAAAGCGCCACAGTTTAAATCTAGAAAGTGGAGTTTTCTCTAGTTTCTTTGGTCTAACACTGATTGCGCTGTTACTCATCAAGAGTATATCCCTCACAAGCTTTGGTGTTTTGTTGTATCTTTCTCCAGTGATTTTTGCCATTGGTTTTGCAATGCTTGCTTCTGGTTTTAAGGGACTAAAGCAATACAAAGCAGAATTATTCATTCTATTTTTTCTGAGTGTACCTAAATTATTATCTTCATGGCTTGATATCTCCCTGTTAACTGCCAAATTTACAACTTTAATTCTTTGGTACACAGGTTTTGATGTTGCTCGACAAGGAACTCTAATTTATCTCCGGACTGGAAGCGTAGAAGTTTATTCTGGCTGTTCTGGAATAGAACTGATATTCCAACTAGTAGGTTTAGCTCTACTTTTTCTGTTAATGTTTCCTCAAAATTGGAAGCACAAAATCCTGATAGCATCTACAGCTGCCACTTTGGCGTTTATTGTGAATGCTTTCAGAGTCGCTCTAATGGCTATCTTGGTAGCGCAAGGACATATGGAAGTCTTTGATTACTGGCATGACGGAGACGGTTCTTTGGTATTTTCGCTGATTGCTGTGTTATTTTTTGGATTATTTTGCTGGTTTTACCTTGGAAGGTCTGAATTAAGAAATAAAGACGCCACGGAGTCATCAAAATAATGATTTGGAAACGATGATTTGGAAACAATTGCGCATACCACTTTTGGCTTTCACTCTGAGTGGCGTCCTGTTTGTTTTAGGAACTATAGTGTTTCTTCCCACAAAAGATAAACAGACAGTGACTGCGTTTACATTTCCTCAAGAGGTTCCTTTACCACAATGGCAATTCAGCGTAAGTCGTCCACTACCACAGCCAACAAAAAAGATTTACCAAGTCATAGCTCAAAAGCATTATCAATACCTAAACAAGAATTTTGTTCTAGATATTGAAATGCGTTATTTGAAAGATGGAGATGTTGTTCAGTTTCTGCGAGATTTTAATTTGATCTCTTTCCCTGCTGTTGTACGTCAGCAACAAGGAGTTGGCTACTATGGTTTGGGAGTAGAAAAGCAACGAGCTTACTTGAGTGCGTGTATCAACCCTCAAGGCGGCAGTACATTTACTAATCAACAATTTAATCTAAATCTATATATCCACGCAATCCAACTGAAACGTCTATTGTCCTGGATATTGAGTCAGAAACAACTTCAAGACAACCGTTGTCTTTGGGCGCATTTATCAGTTCCTTTAAAAAATTCTTCTCCAGAAGCAGCTTACCAAGTTTTAGAAAAGGCTTGGTTTTCTTGGTATCAGTGGTGGGAACCACGCTTTCCCAAGTCCTAAATTATCGTCAATTCTTTCAGTTTCACTCGGTTAGCAAAATGACAAAATCAAATAGCGATAAATTTCTTCCCGTAGTTCAAGAACTACAAGACTTTGCCTTCAGTCAGCAAGGCTCGATGACAATAGTGCGATCGCTGGGCTATGGTTTATTATTATTGGCATTGTTCGACATCATTGAGATGTTTATCCCGCCCAATTTTATGAACCCTATTTGGGAGTTTCAAACAATGGGGATGCTAGTTGAAAAAGTACCAGTGCCTTTAATTGGGTTAGTGTTAGTGTTTTTTGGAGAGCTACATTCGCGATCTAAATTAGAGATTCCTATTTTAAAGTTTTTATCTTGGTTAACTTTATTATTTGGAATCTTATTTTTTCTAATGATACCTTTAGGACTTGCTAGCACCATTCGGTTAAACACTCAAAATGCAGCTCAAGTTCAAACTGTATCCACTCAACAAATATCTCAAGCCGATCAATTAGAACAACAAGTGAATAAAGCTTCACCCGAACAGATAGATAAATTTCTCAAAAGCCAAGGTCGCCAAACAGATGGTAAAAATCCTCAACAATTAAAGGAGCAATTGTTATCACAAGTTTCACAAGCTAAACAACAGATTAAAACTCAAGCAGAAGCAACTCAGTCTTTTCGAGGGTTAAACTTGATTAAGACTTCTGTAAAATGGAATCTTGGTGCTGTGGTTGCAGGAACTTTGTTTATCAGTATTTGGAAGGGAACCCGTTGGGCGAGAAATTGATATAACGCGGGGATATCTAGAGATTTATTTTTCTCGTTCCTATGCTCTGCATGGGAACGCCTAAAGGGAGGCAGAGCCTCCCAATGATTATAATGATTATATTGAGGCAGAGCCTCAAGTTATGCATTCCCTGGCTGAGCCAGGGAACGAGAGTTATGCTGTTGCAAGTTGTGGAGTAGGACGCTTGCTGTTGCGAATACCCTCTATTGCCTCAGCATAATCCTTTGCCTTAAACACAGCTGAACCAGCTACGATCGCATTAGCCCCAGCTTCCAAAACTTGCCAGGTATTATTTGCTTTGAGTCCCCCATCCACTTCAATCCAAGGATCAAGACCACGTTCATCGCACATTTGACGTAGCTTACGGATTTTTGGCACAACTTCAGGAATAAAGCTTTGACCGCCAAAACCGGGGTTGACGCTCATGATCAACACCAAGTCACACAGTTCTATAACATACTCTATCAGTTCCAAAGGGCTACCGGGGTTAAGAACCACTCCTGCTTTTGCGCCAGCTTCTTTGATTTGTCCCAACGTGCGGTGTAAGTGAGGAGAAGCATTATGTTCAGCATGAACATAGATGTGATCTGCCCCTGCTTTCGCAAAATCTTCTACGTACTTTTCTGGCTCTACAATCATCAAGTGTACATCCAGAGGCTTTTGTGTCACTGGGCGAATCGCCTCCACAATCAGAGGGCCTATCGTAATATTAGGTACAAAGCGACCGTCCATTACATCGACATGAATCCAATCTGCGCCAGCCTGATCTACAGCACGTATTTCGTCTCCTAGACGACTAAAATCTGCTGATAGGATGGATGGAGCTATTACAATGGGCTTTTTAGATTGTGTTTGGGTCATGGCTCGTGGGTTTTAAAGCGTCCTCATCTGTCAGTATTGTAACAAAACTTGAGCAAACGCTCATCTATCTGATCCCCACTTTTGCCTTCCTGGGGATTAATTAGTCGTTAGTAGTATTTTCTGACAACAAACAAATAACAACTCATGATTTCTAACTGACTATGGCGAACAAACAAACTTGGATAATTTGGGGATTAGGTGCTTGCTGCTTGAGTGCGCCAGTACTTGCTGCTGTGGAATCTCCTTTTGGCACTAATGGTATTGATGCTCTAAGACTACACCAACTCCCATATAATTTAATCGGTCGCAAGATTGCCATTGGTCAGGTAGAGATTGGGCGTCCAGGTAGGTATGGGTTGGATAAAGCCGTCTCTAAAAATCGCTCAGTATCTATAGCAGGAGCATTCCTACGCAATGAACTTGCAAAGTCAAATAGCGGTGTTGACCCCCACGCCTACAATGTCGCTAGTATGATGGTCAGTACAGATAAAGCTTTTCCTGGAGTAGCTCCAGGAGCGCGATTGTACTCATCTGCTGTGGGTTATGGAAAAAGCTTAGGTCAACCACAAGAGTGCTTATCTGCACAGCACATAGCACAACAAAATGGGGGAGATGTCCGCGCAATTAACTTTAGCTTTGGCGAACCTTTAAACCGTGACCCACGACCTCAGGCTGTTTTAGATGGCAACGCCTTACTCACCTTATGTATTGACTGGTCTAGTCGCGTCCACAATAGTCTCTACATAATTGCAGGCAATCAGGGAAAGGGCGGCATTCCTATACCTACAGACAATTATAACGGACTCAACGTAGCTTTTTCATCCCGTCGAGGAGGGATTTATAATAAAGTTGACGTTTCTAATTTGGCGGCTGTTAGTGAAGGACTAGTGATGCGGCTTGCTGGAAAAGAGATGAATCTTGGTCCACGTCGTGCTATTGGTATAGTTGCTCCAGGGAATAACATCGGCTTGCGAAATGCAGATGGAAAGAAGAATAAAGTCACAGGGACAAGCTTTGCAGCGCCTCAAGTGACTGCTACAGTTGCTCTGTTGCAGGAGTTTGGTGATAAACAACTGCGCACAAAACAACCCAACTGGAGTATAGAATCTCGCAGACATGAAGTGATGAAAGCAGTACTGCTCAACTCAGCGGATAAAATTCAAGACAGTGGCGACGGTTTGCGCTTAGGAATGACGCGGACGCTCATCGATAAACAAAATAAAGACTGGTTGGCAACTGAAGCATATAAAGACCCAAAAATTCCTTTAGATTCCCAAATGGGAACTGGTCATTTGAATGCGTTTCGCGCTTACCAACAATTTAGCGCCGGTGAATGGAATCCAACACAAACTGTACCAGCTCTTGGTTGGGACTATCGCACAGTCAATGCAGAAGCATCTGTAGAATATAAGTTAGCAAAACCCTTAAGGCAGGGGAGTTTTGTTTCTATCACCTTAACTTGGGATAGGTTAGTAGAGCTAAACGATAGGAATAAAAACGGTCAGTTTGACGCAGGAGAATATTTTCGCGATCGCGGCTTAAACAACCTCGATCTTTATCTGGTCAAAGCCGATGATCAAAATGGAAATGCTGACGCTGTCTGTTCCTCAATCAGTGAAGTTGACAGTGTTGAACATATTTTCTGCCCTGTTCCCGCAACTGGCAACTACAAAATCCGTGTTCAATTTCGCAAGAAAGTTAACGAAGCAACTCAGGCTTACGCTTTAGCTTGGTGGAGTGTACCCGTCAGGTAGCAAGTTGGGCTACAAACAGTGATCAGAAATCAAAGCTAAGAACTAATACTTATTGACTAATTAGCCAAATTAGTCATCACGAAAAAACCTCAAACTGTACAATCACTGTTGCCAAAACTGTAACGGGTCAGATATCACCTCACACCAGATGCGATAGTCAAAATAAAGACTCTGGCGAGAATGGTGGTAAAATGAAGCAGAAATTTAGCAATGCTGGGGAAAATTTCTTACAAAGACGTTATGGAGTTCGTTTAGGCAGACGTTACGTTTTGGCGGCTGCTAGCGTTGTCCTAATGGGTGTTATAGGATACTCTCAAGTTAATAGTAGCACGAGTGCATTTGCCCAGTCGGGTTCACCTCGCTCAGAATCTCCAGTATCGAACCCAGCATTAAATCCTGATAGTAAACTTATTACTGCCAACACAAAGTTTGGCTTCAAACTGTTTTCAGAAGTTTTGAAAAACGATAGTGGCAAGAACATTTTTGTTTCACCTTCTAGTGTGGCGATCGCCCTTGCCATGACCTACAATGGCGCGAGTGGCAGCACAAAAGAAGCAATGGCTAAAGCACTGGAGTTTAAGGAGTTGAACTTAGAACAAATTAATTCCTCTAACGCGGTGTTAAGAAAATTATTAGAAAACCCAGATCCAAAGGTGCAGCTGACAATTGCTAATTCGCTTTGGGGAAACAAAAAAGCTAGCTTTCAACCAGATTTTCTGCAACGAAATAGAGATTTTTACACAGCTAAAATTGCCAGTCTTAACTTCACAGATGCAAGTTCTTTGAACGTGATTAATGACTGGGTTAATCAGAAGACAAGCGGTAAAATCAATAATATCGTTGAAAAAATACAACCTGACCAAGTTCTATTTCTTATCAACGCTATCTATTTTAAAGGTAGCTGGACAAATGAATTTGATAAACAGCAAACAGCAGAATATCCTTTTTATCTCCAGTCAGGTGAACACAAACAACACCCAATGATGTCACAATCAGGTGAGTATAGATACTTTGAAAATCAACAATTTCAGGCAGTTAGCTTACCGTATGGGAAAGATGCTAAAATTAGCTTTTATATTTTCTTGCCCAAACAAAACTCTAATCTACAAAGTTTTTATCAAAACCTAAATGCAGAGAATTGGGAAAATTGGATGGCTCAGTTTAGCAAACAACAGGGGTCTATTCGCTTACCCCGTTTTAAGATGGACTATGACGTAACGCTGAAAAACCCTCTCACAGCCATAGGTATGGGTGAAGCTTTCAGCGATCAGGCAAATTTTTCTGCGATGGGTAAGGATTTAAAAATAAGCGAAGTCAAGCATAAAACTTTTGTTGAAGTCAATGAGGAAGGTACAGAAGCTGCTGCTGCTACTTCTGTGGAAATCATGCCAGTAAGAGCGGTAAAGCCATCAAAAGAGCCATTCCGAATGATTGTTGAGCGTCCCTTCTTCTGTGCGATTCGGGATAATCAAACAGGAAGCGTATTGTTTATGGGTTCCATTGTGGAGCCACAGTCTTAGAAGGATTTGTCCCAGGATGATTTGTTTGAGCAGTTGAAGGCGATACTTCAACTGAAACGGGTGCAGCTACCTCAGTAGAATGAGCCTTTGAATCTGCAGTTATACCATCCCCTGCAGTCTCATCATTTTCCGTATTGCTAGATTCTGAACTTCCTTGAGGAAGTACTTCTACATTACTGCCACTGGATACAGAAGAGTAAGGACGTATAGCGCTTAAAACTGTTTTGAGTACAACAGCGCTGGGTACCGCTACGATCACACCCAAAAGTCCACCAATTCTTGCGCCTGTCAAAACTGAAATAAGCACCCAAACAGGGTTTAAACCCGTAAAACTCCCTAAAATTCTCGGAGCAATAAAGTTTTCCAGAATTTGCTGAACAATAAGTGCAGCAGCCAATACCCTTGCGCCCATCCAAAAGTCTTGTAGTGCCACTATCAAAGTCGTTAGAGCAATACCTACAGAACCACCAAATGGCACAAGTGCCATGATACCAATGGTCAAACCAAATAGTAAGCCAAATGGAACTTTCAGCCACAAAAAGATGGGAATCAGGGCTGATGCCATACAGGTGGATGAAATTAACTGACTAATGAAAAAATTTTGAAAGCTCAGGCGTACTGTATTTGAAAAAGCCTCACGGAATTTAACAGGTAGCCAATATATTAAACTTGCCCACAGTTCATCTCCATGCTGTAGGAGATAAAAAGTTAATACCATTGTCAAGATAAAGTCAAGCAGGCTTGTGACTGTTACAACAGCCAAATTTAAAACTTGTCCAGCGATCGCCTGCAATTGTCCCTTGACACGATCGTTAATTTGTGACACTAAAGCATCAAGGTTGATGGGTAAACCAAAACTATCTGCTTTCTCGTTCAGCATCATCAACTGAGATCGCCCAGAATCTATTAACTCTGGTATACGCGCCACCAGTTGTTGAGCCTGAGTCAGAGCAAGCGGGACAAGGGTAACACCCAACGCCAGTAAAACTGACAAAGCGAGTAGAAAGACTAAAATAGCAACTTGCTCTCGCTTAGCACCTTGGCGCTGCATCCAGCTAACTGGGTAATTTAGCAGAAATGCTAGCACTGCCGCTCCGACTAAAATAACAATTAGGGAGTGAAAGTAATGAAAAATTGCGCTAATCGCCCAACCATTAAGCACTAGCAGTGGAGCGAATAGAGTTATTGTCAAGAATCGTGCTACGGGTGTAAGTGTTTCCCACCAGTTTAAAAGCTTGCGTGTCTGCATCTGCCAATTGTTGGATACAACTAAATAAAATTCTTCTATCAACCTTATTATCTCTGACTACATCATTATGATTCATCCCTCTTATTTCGGATTGCACTCAGCAATCATCAAAATTCTTGAATCATCTGACAATTCTCACCATCCTCAAGACTCGCCCACCTCTGGTGGACAGGTGCTCATCTACCTGATTCCGGTCACAGACTTTTTCTCCTCACTATGCACACTCTACCATCATCAGCAAAGCCGGGAACAAGTTCGAGTTACTTATCTGTCAATAACTTTGGTATTCCTGGCTTTTGGGTTACTTTTTACTAGCAACTGGGGCGGCAACTTCAAAGTTTTTAATATTGCATCTACTTATCGTTCATAACTTTCTCACATCTGGGTACTTTTTGATTAATATCTGGTTAATTGTTCCTTTAGTTAAGAGCAGATTAAACCGATTGCCACGCCCGTGAGTCGTTTTGTCGAAACAGCGCTTGACAAATATCTGTCAGAATTCTTTAGTAATCAAAAAACTTAACAGTGTTTTTACTTAATTTACTAAAAAATATGCATTTTATTATTAACAGGTCTAGTCAAATCTCTTTTGAGATTGTCATACTTCAAAGAAAACCTCTCCGGATTTCTTAAAAAATAGGAGAATTACTCCAATAAGTGTTGTGGAGCATACTGAAGTGTAAAATTTATCATTATTAATCTAAGAGTTAGGTATCATGGGTTAATTTGTCTGTTTCCATAGCAACAGATTCTCCAGATTTTATTCAGATAAGTGTGAGGAGTAGCGTGACTATTCAAAGAACTTCGGCGCAAGACGACTATTCTACAGATACTAGCAACTCAAGTGATAAAAATGCCAACACTGACAAATCTGGACGTTGGCTGTGGTTTTGGGTTGCTATGAGCGGGATTGCAATGGTATCAGCAACAGCAGGAGCACTGTTAGCAGTTTCTTTAACAGGTACTCCTTTAATGCAAACTTCTTTAAGCCCAGATGAAGCAGCGGTGTTTGATAGCGATCGCATTGCTGGAGATGGACTGAAATTTTCACAATTAACTCGCCCCGTGAATATTTTAATCATGGGGATGAGCGTACTTCCTCCTGATGTGCGAAATCCTCCCGCTGAAACCAAAAATCTGAGATATCTGCCCCAAGTCAACTCTTTTGATGGTCTTGCTGACGTTATGCTCTTGACCAAATTTGATCCAGAGCACAAAAAAGTGATGATGCTGTCTATTCCCAGAGATACTCGGACACAAATAGGTGGGCATGGTATAAAAAAAATTAATTCCGCAAATGTGATTGGTGGACCTGCTTTAACCGCCAAAACTGTGAGTAGCTTGTTAGGTGATGTAGGAATTGACCGCTATATGCGGATTAATGTGTTGGGAGTTGCTAAGCTTATTGATGCTTTGGGTGGAGTTACAGTCTACGTACCCAAGGATATGAAATATCAAGATGACTCTCAGCACTTATATATCAATTTAAAGAAAGGAAAACAGCATCTCAATGGCGATCAGGCACTGCAACTTCTGCGCTTCCGACATGATGAAAATGGCGACATTGGTCGGATTCAGCGGCAGCAAATGGTCATGCGAGCACTGATGGATCAATCTGTCAACCCAAGAACCGTAGCTCAATTGCCCAAAGTTCTTAACGTCGTCAAAGAACACATTGATACTAACTTGACACTTGAGGAGCTATTAGCACTAATTGGTTTTGGAGTCAGAACAAATCGCTCCGATATGCAAATGTTAATGCTACCTGGCCAGTTCGGTCAACAAAAGGGGGGCTACTGGATTCCAGATAGGCAGCGCATTCATAGCATGATGGCTCAGTACTTTGATGTGCAACAAACAGATTCTGTATCTGGTGTAGTAAATCCAGGATCTTTGCGAGTCGCAATTCAAAACAGCACGGGTAACGATAAAGCTAATCTCCAAACATTGATTAAAGCTTTGCAAAAACTTGGCTATACCAACGTTTATGTAGCCAAAAGCTGGGGTGAACCTCTAGAAGTGACTCATATTGTTGCCCAACAAGGAGACGGTAACACGGCCGAATCAATTCGCAACACTTTAGGGTTTGGAGAAGTGCGGGTAGAAAGCACCGGTAATCTTGGTTCTGATATTAGTATCCAAGTGGGTAAGGACTGGTTGCGGCAAACACAAATCAATCAGAACCCTGTTCAACCATAACAAGATAAATTAACACTTCCCCAACTGCATGAATTTGGCTTTGTTGATTTATGCAGAAAATTCGGGGATTCTGATGTTATCGTGTTAGCTTGAAAATCCAATCCTGTATAATTGGATTTACCACCTCAGGAGCTTCATCCTGAGGACAATGTCCAATGCCTTCTAGAGGAAAAAACTTCTGCACTTGCGCAAAATTGGCTAACTCTCTACCTAACTCGACAGGTTCCCACGGATCTGCTGTTCCCCACAAGATAATCGCAGGACAGGGCAGTTGAGGTAAAAGATCTTCTGGTAATGGACCAGAGGAATAAGAGGTAAAGGCGAGGAAAACAGCAACAGCTCCGGGATCGCGGGCAGGTGTTGTCAGTATATCTACTAACTCCTCTGTAACTGCTTCTGAATTAGCATAAGCTTGCAAGAGAATTTTCCGCACTGTTTTGGGTTTAGCGACTTGATTAAAAAAGAAGTCACCAATTAATTTGACAGATAGTACACGTTGGAGTATTGGCGCTCCAAAACGGCGATGCCACGGTAAAGTTGCCCGCTTACGATCATGCAACAGTCGTAAGGAACAGTTAAGTAACGCAACTCCCAAGGCGACTTCAGTGTAACTCACCGCCGCTTGCATTACCACAATACAGCCGATGGAGTTAGCAACGAAAAAAGCTGGCTCACCCACGATCTCACGGCAAAAATCTGCGACTTGCTGTCCCCAAGTTTCAATTGTGTAAGCTATTTTTTCATTTGGCTTTGGTTTAGCGGAAGCACCAAAGCCAATCAAATCAATGGCATAGACACGACAGTGTTCTGCCAGCACAGGGATATTTTTCCGCCAGTGCCACCAAGAAGCACCAAAGCCATGGACGAGGATAACAGCAGGTCCAGTGGTTCCTTGGGTTTGGTAGCAAATGGGAAAACCTTGCCAAATCCACGTTTTTGTTGAAGTAAATGCTGGAGTGGAAGCAGAGGTGGTCATGACAGATGAATAATTAGTACAAGGAGTAAAGATGCACCTGCAGACTACAGGTACGACTGTTTTTATTGTTGCAGTACTTAACAATGATTAGCCCAAGGTGCCAAGCGTTGGGCATGAGAAATATGGTTATAACTCGCCGATACGCATCAAGGACAAACAAGATGATAACTTGTAAAACACTGAAGGTGCCAAACAGAATTATTAACAAGCGTGCGATACGCACAAGTTAAAGCAAGCGGGCTTATCGCACGCAGTGCAGTGCGTGGTAAACTTTGCCCAATCATCTGTTTATTGCAAGGTCAAGAAATTCATCCCAAAGAGACTGAATGAATTTATACTTATTTGGTAATGAAAAACTAGAGACAGAATGCCACTGTATTGCTATCTTAAATTGGAGGTAATAACAAATTTTTGATCAAGCGCGTAACTTCATGGGAACACATTACCGAAGGGTTTTACTTAAAGTTAGTGGTGAAGCCCTCATGGGCAATTTGGGTTATGGAATTGATCCAGAAGTGGTCAAGGAAATAGCCGAAGAAGTAGCAGAGGTAGTGTCAACAGGCGTTCAGACTGCCATCGTCGTTGGAGGCGGAAATATTTTTCGTGGCGTTAAAGCGGCGTCGGCGGGAATGGATCGAGCAACCGCTGACTACATCGGGATGATTGCTACGGTAATGAATGCCATGACATTACAAGATTCACTAGAACGAATCGGGGTACAGACGCGGGTGCAAACCGCAATCTCTATGCAAGAAGTCGCTGAACCGTATATTCGTCGTCGTGCCATTCGTCATTTAGAAAAAGGGCGGGTGGTTATTTTTGGTGCTGGTTCTGGAAATCCCTTCTTCACCACCGATACCACCGCAGCATTAAGAGCAGCAGAAATAGAAGCTGAAGTGATTTTTAAAGCTACCAAGGTAGATGGCGTTTATGATGCTGATCCTCATATATACCCCGACGCCAAACGTTACAATACCTTGACATATGGACACGTTTTGGCAAAAGATTTACGAGTAATGGACAGTACCGCGATAGCCTTGTGTAAGGAAAACAATATCCCTATTCTTATATTTGACTTAACTGTGCGTGGTAATATCCATCGAGCAGTCATGGGAGAGTCCATCGGCACCCTTGTGGGAGGTTCTTGTGAAATTAGCTGAAGCTGAGAGTACAATGCAAAAAACCGTAGAGTCAACTCAACGGTCTTTTAATACAATTCGTACTGGTCGCGCAAACGCGAGTTTATTAGATAAGATCACCGTAGATTATTACGGTTCGCCAACGCCCTTAAAATCACTGGCAAACATTAGTACGCCAGATTCCACAACAATTCTGATTCAGCCTTACGATCGCAATACCTTAAATTTGATTGAAAAGGCAATATCTATGTCGGATGTGGGTTTAACCCCCAGCAATGATGGTTCCCTAATTCGGCTCAACATTCCACCTTTGACGAGCGATCGCCGTAAAGA
This sequence comes from Brasilonema sp. CT11, assembly GCF_017982655.1. Lineage (GTDB taxonomy): Bacteria > Cyanobacteriota > Cyanobacteriia > Cyanobacteriales > Nostocaceae > Brasilonema. Next base: position 182,250 of record NZ_JABXYX010000001.1, read on the forward strand.
ATTAGTCAAAATCGCCGCCAAGTATGCCGAAGAAGGGCGCGTTGCTATTCGCAATATCCGCCGCGACGCCTTAGATACAGTTCGCAAACTAGAAAAAAGCGCCGAAGTTTCTGAGGATGAGTCACGTGATCAGCAGGACAAACTGCAAAAATTGACAAACAAGTACACCGCCAAAATAGACGAGTTACTGGCAGAAAAAGAAAAAGACATCACAACTGTCTAGAAACAACTAAAGAAAATGCTCATCAGGGAGACGCGGTTATCAAACATCAGGGAGGCATGAAGATAGAGGATACCAAGACAAAGCGACAAACCAAATACGGGGAAATTCTTCCGAAAGATTCCCCACGTCACAGCGTCTAGTTATCTTCACGTTATCAACAGTGTCACAACGTCTCCTTTTCTTCGTGTATACGCCGAAAACACAAACCGCGTCAGTGCATCTTACAGTTTTTACAGCATAGAAAAAAATTCTTATGCATTACCTCAAAACTCTTGGTTGAGGCAGAATTTTGCTTTTTGGTTGCTTTTTGGCAACTGTTATAAATAACTATTATAAATTTCTGATTGCCTTATAATAAATTATACAAAACATTATTGAAAAATTGCCAAAATGAAAAAAAAGATCAAAAAAAATTACAAAAAAATTATAAATTCCTGAAAAACTTAGCAAAAAATTTGTGGAAAGTAAAATGAATGAAATGTATTTTAGTATGTAGAAAAAAAATAGACGAGTTACTTGTAAGCAAAAAGACATTGAGATTCTCAAAAATATTGAAAACTATGTTTTTTCATAAAACAGATAATCAGATCAGAGCCATGAGCAATAAAAGAATAAGTTAAAACAGTAGTTCCATATACTAAGATTGACGGTTAAACATAGTTAAGAAAATAGTTAAGAAAAAAATTGAGGAGTCAGACAAGCACTGTACGATTTTAAACAGCAAACTATAAAAACAGTTAAGTCTCGTCAGGCCATCTATTGACAGAGTAATAAAAAAACAGGGAAGCTAACAAGTTCAGGAGCAAAGATAAAAAGCATATGTACGACTGTATTATCGTCGGTGCGGGACCAGCTGGTGGAACAGCCGCATATCATTTAGCTAAGCGGGGACGCTCGGTATTGGTTCTGGAAAAAGAAACTCTGCCAAGATATAAACCTTGTGGGGGTGGAGTATCGCCAGCGATCGCCCAATGGTTCGACTTTGACTTTAGCCCTGCAATTTCCATCAAAGCAACCACAATTCGCTGCACCTGGAAAATGGGCGAACCTGTAGAAGCTGAACTAGGAATTCCTGAACCAGTTTGGATGGTGAGGCGCGATGTCTTTGACCATTTCCTGATTCAACAAGCTCAAAAGCAAGGGGCCCAACTCAAAGATAATACGGAAGTCAAAGGCATTGAATTTAAAGGTGACTGTTGGCAAGTCAATACAGCAAATGGATCTGTCACAGGACGTTACTTAATTGCTGCTGATGGCGCAAAAGGACCAATGGCAAGATTGTTAGGCTTTAAAGAGCGCAAACGCCGTTTAGCAGGAGCTTTAGAAGCGGAAGCCGCAGCCAAAGTGGAAAACGGTCACATTGCTCACTTTGAATTTGGCATGGTCAAAAATGGTTATCTCTGGAACTTCCCCAAAGCGGATGGATATTCTATTGGAATTGGCACATTTGTTGGCGGTGGTGAATCCCAAGATTTCAAGAGCATTTTGAACGAGTACAGCAGCTCGTTTGGTGTAGATCTCAAAATTTGCAAGCAGTATGGACATGCTTTGTGCTTGTGGAATGGCAATCAAAAGCTGCACACTGAAAATGCGGTTTTAGCTGGGGAAACTGCTTGTGTCGTTGATCCCTTCACAGCAGAAGGTATTCGCCCCTCCATTTTTAGCGGGATGAAAGCAGCAGAAGCTATTGACCAAGCTTTGGGTGGTGATATCAACGCCTTGGAAAATTACACTGACATCATCAACGAAGAATGGGGTAGTGATATGGCTTGGGCGCAGAAATTAGCTGGGGCGTTTTACCGCTTTCCTGGTGTTGGTTACAAAGTGGGTGTTAGGCGTCCGTCATCTGTGAAAATTATGGGCAAACTTTTGTGTGGTGAAATGCGTTACAGCGAAGTGACTGGTCGAGCGCTCAAGCGCCTTGTTCCGGGTTTTGGTGGGTAGTCAAAAGTAGAGTGGGCATTGCCCACGATTTCATGATTTGTGGGCAATATCGGTTCGAGCGGTTAATCGATTGAATCTTGTGACACTTGTTACAGCTAACTGTCTAACTTAAAGTTTATATAGATATCAGTCTTGACTCCTCAAAGCTTGGGCTAACAGGTAAACTTTAGTCCATTCACCCATTGCTTGGTGCATTTCGAGTTTTAGCGCTGAAGCTGTGTCTTCTATCGAATAACCTGCTTTACGCAACTCTAGGACTTGGCACTGCATGGGGGTTAATTGTTCATGCAATTGTTGCCATTGCTTAGGTGTCAATCCCAAGTTATGTTCTTTTAAAGAAATTGACAGCCAGCTATCTACTAATTCTGGTTTGCCTTTGAGGGCGAATACACGTACAGCATGGTAGCTAATTTTCTCTCTGAGTCGAAAGACTTCCTTGAGCGGCTGATTTAGTTTTTTGGCAATCTCATCTTGAGGCTTGCCTTGGAGATAGAGTCGCAACCAGTCAATAGCTTCTTCCCCAAGATTTTCATATAAATAATCCTCAAATTCCTGCTGAACTGTTTTACCCAGTGCTTGTTGTTCTTCTATCTCAATAGCTTCTTGATATTCAGCTACTGCCTGAGTATCAACCAAGTTGATTCGATTATCACTGTCATCTGTAAGAATTTCCTCAGAGACAAGCCTAACTAAGTCTTGAGTTGGTACTTGGGTTAAACCACCACGTTGAGTTCTTCTCAAGAAATTCACGAAACGATACGCCAGTAGAGGTTGATTACGTACTGGTCGCAAACAATACTCTTCTGTGCTGGCAAACAGTAGAGCGTTCTTGAGTCTATCATCAGTTGTCAATTCTGAAATAGAAATCATTTGTTGTTGTATGTAGCTATCGCTTTGCAGTAATTCTTGGATAACTTCTTGAAGTACATCCAGCACTGTGCGTTGGCGATCGCGACTCAAGGCAACCCAAGTTTGGATCTTATGACGTAACGTTACCAAACTCCCTAATCGAGTGATCAGGTTGCGGTAAGCACGAACTCTCGCAAATCCTAAGTAACGCTGACGCAAAATCTTGTAGCGGTACTCCATAGCTTGTTTGGCGATCTCCAGTTCCTTAGAGTTCAGTACCTCAAACCGATCTAAGTCACTTCCCACAAGCCATTTGACTATACTTTCTCTATTGGCAAAACTTTGTTCTGGACATTCGATATCCAGGCGCTTGAGCCAATATTGCGCTATACGTTCTGCTTCTAGGAGGGGCAATTTGGGTTTATTTAACCATATTCCAGGAATCTCTACCTGTTGTCCCTGTTGAGTTAGGTTACTCAACTGAGCTACAGCACCTTCCAAGTCAGCATGGGTAAAGCGATCCTTACCACGGGCATAAATTAGTAGTGGTTGAAATTCTGCTAACGACTCTGCAAAAGTTTCTACCACAGATGCCATGCGAACCCACTCTGTTTTATCCTGCAATTTCAACCCTGCAAGCACAGATGCAATTTCCTGCGCCACCTCACTCGGTCGCGTATACGCCAACGCCGTCCACCTCTGAACCTGAGCAAAATCCCGAATATCTGGATCATGGCTGTCAAGCTGCTGCTGCACATAAACAAGTAAAAAATCAGACAATTTATTTATCCGCTTGTCGCCAAAGCGAGAATTCCCCTTCAACTCCTTCAATAGCGCACTCCGCACCACCGTATCCATTTCATAAAGTTCATGCCCCACTTCATCACAAAGGCTAGAAAGCAGCAAATCCGCCACCGCCATCCAAGGGATGTTCAGCGCTTCACCGTTGATATCGCGTTGAAAATTAGCCCACATCCGGTAGAGTAAATCTGGTGTGAGGGCTAATGGAAAAGCAGCATGGTAAGCCAGATAGAGGTGCGCTTCTCCAAAACGTTCCCCAAAAGTTTTAATGCGGCGAGTGGCGACTTCTAGCTTCATGTGCTTTTCTAAACTGAAGTTTTCGACAAAGAACCCTGGAAGGGTTGCAAGAAAATTCCTAAAATCTTATCAACTTCTTTAATGTAATATTCAATAGAATCGATACAGACAATATTTTGTTGTAAAGTCAAGAACTTCCAGTTGGTTCCAGTTGTAACGACTCCATAGATAACTTCAATATCATTTCCTGCCCTTTGATTAAAAATCTGAGCAGCAAGCATTGTGGCAGCGCATTGCCCTAGCCCTGCAATAATATTCTCATTTTTTGCCTCAACCACTGTGACTACTGGAGCACTGATAAAGTACTGCTCACCAGACGCACTGAGGAGAAAATCACAAAAGCCAGAGAGTCCTTGCGCTGGTTCAACATTAAACTCTGTACCAGAAAATAAGCTAATTCGATAATCCAGCTGTCGTCTGACTTCAGACAAGATGGGAGCAATAAGGAACTCGGAACGGGCTTTTTCACTGTTGATAGCAGTTGCTAAGGGTAAGTTTTCATCTAGCAAGCGTGTTAGCAAGTCAGATGGCTGCACTCCTGGTACATTCCGAAACAAATTGCGAGTTTCATCTAGAGTTAAGCCCAATGTATTTTTAGCTTTAGCGAGATTAAAATCACTGTATGCCATCTGTTTGTTGTGTTTATCATTTTTAGTCAGTTTCAACTGCCTTTAGCTGTTAGCCGAAACTTTAAGCTCAAACTTTATACCAATTAAGTAGGTCGATAGAAAAAAACATAAAATACGATTCTTGCGATTGCTTCGCTCCACTGCGTTTCGCTCGCAATGACATTTCACGTTTAATGTTGAGCTACTTATCTGTAAACTTGCACTTTCACTCTTGGCGTTCTTAGCGTCTTGGCGGTACCCTGCGGGAAGCCGCTGCGCGTCTACGTTTCATAAATATTAAATTGAGCTACTTAAAACAGCCCATATTCTAATTGTGCACGGCTTCCGCGCCCCCGCAACACATCAATTGCCCCATCCAATCCTTGACGGCTAAACTCAAACATTGGCACCAAACGGGCGATTTCACCTGCTGTTGTGCCAAACCAACGTTCTTTTGCCATTGGGTTGAGCCATGCAACATAACGCACACGTTGTTTAAGCTGGTCGAGAAATTTTTGGGTTAATTCCAGTCGTTCTATGCTAAGACCGCCCCGTGCTGCCCCTGCATCACTAAAAATTAATACAGTGGAACGTTCCGGGCGTAGGTGAGCTAAAACATCTGTCACAGATTCAGCTTTCTGGCGTGCCAGGTCTTGGTAAAGATACCGGGTGGGACAATTATGAAAGTAGTAAGTACCAGCCCCTCCTAAGCGTCCTCCCCGCTGGGCAGTATCCGCTAACCGCTGAGATAAAGCGTGAAACGGTACCATTGATCCCTTGTGATCAATCAGCAACAGCAACTCAGTTCGATTTATCCGACGGGGAAGCAAAACAGGTTCTAGTAAAACCCCTTTCTGTACAACTCGCTCAATGGTTGCTTCCACATCTAATTCTGTAGGCAAACCTTCGCGCACCAAACGGCGGAGATGTCGCCAGCTTTGTTTCATCTGCCGCCGAGTGACTGGGAAATACTCATCTGTTTGTGTGAAGCGATTAACAGTAATATCCTCATCTCGTTGAGTAGTAATCTGTACCGCCTCTGCGACTTGAATTTCATCTTCTACCTGCATTAATTCCGATGAGACAGGTACGGAAGCTGGAGTAGTTGTGTCAAGTTCAGACGTGGGGGCAGAACCGGAATCAACCGTAGTTGAGTTTGAGACAACTGGTTTTTCAGATGAGGAAACTGGGGCAGTATTGGTTGATTTGGCGATTATTTGTTGAAAGTGGTAGTTAAACAGGTGTTCCTCATCCTGAGATTTCACCCACAAGGTACGGCACAGCTCCGCCAAAGCCTCATGGTCAGCCGTGCCAAAGCCTTCCTGTAACGCACGCAAAATCAGATGGTACTCATTCATACCTAAAGGTGAGCCAGCTTCTCGCAGCCGAGTGAAGAGGTCAAGTAGTGGTAGTTCTTCCTGGAGAGTTTCCATGTTCATATTCTTGATGACGATGGCGCGGAGGAGTCGTCCTCTTGAGGCGATAAACCCTGTTCTCCATATCGCCGATAATCATCCCAACTCTTGAGCAACACTCCCGGATACAACAGTTCTGTCTTCAATTTGGCAAGAATTTCATCATCCTCATGATCCAGCAGAATCCGCACCCAGTCCATGAGTTCGCTGGTGCTTACCTTTTTGCCAGCTTCACCTTTATCCCGCCGCATCTCTTCCCGCAGTTCCAGAAAACGGTCAATAATGGCGTCCACCACTTCTAAAAATGGAACTGAAAAACGTGCTTTGACAATCTCAATTAACTGCTTACGCTCAGGAAATTTGACATAGTGAAATAAACAACGGCGCAGAAAGGCATCTGGTAAGTCTTTCTCATCGTTACTGGTAATAAAGACAATAGGCGTCACCTTCGCTTGAATTTTCTTAATGGGACTGGTCTGTTTTACTTCTGCCACCTCAAACCGTTTCTCATCAAGTTCCAGCAGCAAGTCATTGGGAAAGTCAATATCAGCCTTATCAATTTCATCAATCAGCACCACAGTGCGCAAGTCATTGAGAAACGCACGTCCTAGTGGTCCCCACTCTACGTAAGCATCCACATTTTTCGCCCGAACTGCGGCTTCATCATCAATTCCCGACGCAGCAAGTTGAGCATCCCGCAACCTTCCAACCGCATCATAAGTGTACAGCCCATCCCGTGCCCGACTGGTAGATTTGACGTACCAAGCTTCATAAGGCAAACGCAATTCGTAAGCCACCGCACGAGCTAATTTTGTCTTACCACACCCCGGTTCTCCTTTCAGCAATAAAGGTCTTTCAAGGGTTATAGCCAAATTAACTGCTTCTACCAACTTCTCACTGGGCAGGTAGGGATACAGCAATTGCCCCGTCTGCGGATCTTGTTCTCCTGGCTTGGGCTGCACCTTGCCCGTGTATTTCAGCCGCTTTCCCTTTAAAGCTCTAGCCACCTAACTTCTTCCTCCTGCCACTTACAGTCACACAAATCAAAAATTTCGGCAAACACACGCTCTGGAACCCCTTCACTCTTTTCCAAAATCACCTGAACTGTATAGTCAATTTTTTTAGTAACCTTGGTTGGCAATGCATCAATTGCATTTTCCATCCAATTAGTTAATACTCGCTCAGATAGGCGATCTATGATTGGTAACCTGATGGGAGTACAGGGTTTCCAAACCGAATCAAGCTGATCTGCATATGGGATTTTCCAGTTGCTGACACAACCCTCATGATCAACTAAAAACATGAGGAGAAAAAACTCGTTAGTTGGGTAGATTGTTTGTTGAACTGAGTTTACCAACGGTAGCCAGAAGTCGCGCATCAGTTCATGTAGATAGTCTTCGTCAATGCAGTCAAAGTCATGAAAAACCAGGATGACGTGCTGGGTTTGCAACTGAGCGATCGCATTCTTAGCAATCTCATGGGATGAAAAGTTTTGTACTCCAATTTGACGCCCTAGTTCTCGCCACAAAGCAGCAATGTCTGTTCTCAAAGCCTTGCGGCGGAGGTGAAACTGGATTGGCGCAGTTATGGTACTGTCTGGAATTGCGTGTAACAAGCGCTTCAGCAAAAAGATTTGACCGTGTTCCGGTGAGCCATGAACCAAAAAAGCTCCTATTCGTTTTTCTTCAATAAATTCTCGGAACAGCCGCACCTGCTTGACATAATTTAGGCGAAACAGTTCGCTATGTATTCGCTCATTGTCTAAAGATTTTTCAATGGTTGAAATCTCCTTATGGAGGCGATGGCGTTCCACTTCAGACCGCTCAATCTCCTTTTCTAGCTGAAAAGCCACCGAAGCACCTGCTTGGATAGCACAATCAGTTCGCAAGCGCTTTATTTTCAGGCATTGCAGTTCGTACTGTGCTTGAAGTTCTTTCCGTCTTTGCTGTAAGTGCCGAACTGAGGACATTAATATAAAATATTAGACTTTATACACAATATTTTTACTTATTATAGTTTTGACAGACGACATCTCTACTTAGCCCCAGCTTTCTAAATTACTGCAACGCCTGTTCTATCTCATCCAACTCATCACCAAGACGCGCTAGCTGAGCCTCTTCATCCAAAAGCTGCTTTTCTAATTGAAACTTAACAGCCGTAACAGCCTCAATAGCCAGAGCATCCCGCATTCGCTTCACCTTTTCACTACGGAGATCCCATTCTGCCTGTAGTGTGTCTTGTTTCTGCGCTAATCGTCGCTTTTGTCCAGCAGTCAAACTACTGGTAGTTGAGTTAACTTCTGCCACTGGTGTTTCTCCAGGTAAAAATTTACTTCCACCTGCGTAGTAGCAAAGTGGAAAATTATCACCCAAATCAAGCACTTTGTTCACGAATGGATGCTGTGGTCCGGAAGCCCGGTTGGGTACTTGGTTGAACAAATAAATCATAACGTCAAGAATACGAGCATAGCCATCTTTATTCACGGCTGCTTTGCCTTGTAAAGCTTCTAACAAACAATCTGTAAAAGCACTGTAGGGTTGACCGGTATAAGAATATTCATCTTTCCGCGATGAAGCAACCACAACTCGACCACTTCCTGTTCCCAAAATATCTAACAAATCAGGTGGTACAGGTGACTTGACAAAAGTTTCTCCTGCTTCTTTAAGAGCAGGAACTCCTCCAGCATGACAGCAATCTAGCAAAACGACGAGCTTACGTGCTTTAATCGCCTCTATCTTTTGGGTAAACTCTAATCCTGATATGGCAGTGTCTGCACGTTGACTGGGATCATAGCCATAAGGCACTAAAAAGTATTCATTTGTACGCTTAATCCGTCCACCATGACCAGAGTAGTAAATAATGACACTCGCATCCGAATTTTGGTTCACTTGTTCGATAAGCTGGTCAAAAGCCTTGAGAATATGTTGCCGAGTTGCAGAAGTCTCAGTGAGCAGGTTGACTTGGTTTGGTGGATAAGCGGCTTGATTGGGGTTAACTAAAACATCTCGTAGGGCTGTAGCATCTTTAACAGTAATGCCTAAATCAGCACCAACACCGATGAGTAATGCATAACCATTAGCAAAAGTTTGATTTGTCACGCCTTATCCTCTTGACTTATTGACAGTGCTTGTTGACTCCCTTTTGAGGGGAGTATACTAATCTACCAACTGAAGTCAAAGCATCCCAGATTTTTTTCAGCAACAATTGAGAACAAAGATAGTCTCAGTTGTTTACCTTACCCTGTCACTACTGATTTTTTACGCCTCATACCATTTCTTTGTGAAGCTGCGCCAAATTTTCTTGACTTCTTCTTTCTTTCTTTGTGTACTTTGCGCCCTACCCTGCGGGAAGCCGCTGCGCGTCTACGCGGTTCGTTCCTCATATATTGGGCGCGTCTATGGCTACGCCACGCAAGCTATCATACAGAATTGGTATTAGCGTCAATGCACAAAATCAAAATAGCGAGAGAATAACCAGAGAACTCCTCCAGTCAGCAGTAAACAGACAACACCCGCTACACCAGCAAGGGGTTTTTTATTCTTACCTGTCACCCAGTCTGAGACGTTACCTGTGTAATCAATGAGTGCGGCTGTGTCTACTGTGGCGATCGCCCATATCCATCCAGTGTGCAATCCCCAAGCTAAGCCTATACTCCCCCCATCCACAAACCGTGCTAGTACCAACACCATCCCCATAAACCAGAGTCCAGGTAACTGTGGGATGGTTTCTTTTTGCTCCCAAACCAAGTGTAGCAACGCAAAAATCGAGCTAGAAATGAGCGCTGCTACCCAAACAGAACCACCCTTCTCTAGTTCAGTAAACAGAAACCCACGAAAAATTAGCTCCTCAATTCCACCTACAAACAACGCCACTAACAAAATAGGTAGTAAGATAGGTCGCACAAGCTTAATATTTGACCATTGAAAAGAGCACCATCCCAGCCACAATTGCCATAAAAAAACTAATGTTATACTAAATATTCCTAAAGCTAAACCTACCACCAATGAATATAAAGTTGAAACATTTCCAATCAAGCCGTAATCTGAGAAAGGTGTATCGGTTAACCAACTAGTTCCCCACAAAATCAAGGGAGCTAGTAAGTAGAGAGATACTAGTAAAGGTAACTTTTGTTCTGGCTGCAAAAGTTGAGAAGGTTCCCATTTGAGGACAAACGCTGTTAAAGCTGCTATAGGTAACCAGCAGGACACCCAAACAATAAAGAAAGCCATCACAACAAACAATACTGGTGCATCTTTTAAGGATGACAGTAAAAAGTTGACTGATGGCTCAGGTAACGATATGAAAGTAGGTAAAAAAACACAATTGACTTCTTGCATAGTAGAAACATTTTATTTTGGTAAGAGAAAAGCTTTATTAATTTGGAGCAGCTTTCAAGCAGGGATAGCTAGGTTACGCTTCTTTTCCCACTACCTCAAGTATTGCTCATCTAATCACTCTTCTTTTTCTTGACCAAACTTTTACTAAAATGAATCATGCATCCAAGAAGTCTAATTGTTTTTTTATTCAAAAATTTTAAAAAATTTGACTCTCGCCGTAAAGACAAGTTGTCCAGCGTTTGCCTTAAACTTGCCTCTACGATCACAAAAGTTTATTCCTCCTCTTCGTCATCGTCTTCAAAATCTTCCTCGTCTTCAAGATCTTCATCATCGATTTCTGCGTCTTCATCATGCTGGAGTAGCTTTTTATCACTATCAACTTGAATTAAGTGAATATGCTTGTAACCCAGCTTAATTTCAAACTCATCACCCGGCTTTAAACCCATTGCTTTGGTATAAGTTGCACCAATCACAATCTGACCGTTTTGATGGACACTAACCCTGTAAGTAGGTTCACGCCCACGACCATCTTTTGGTGCTTCTGGACTTAAGGGAATTCCCCTAGCCGAGAGCAAAGCATCATAAAAGTCGGTGAGATTGACACGAACTTGGTTATTTTTTGTAACGGTGTAATAACCACACTGCTTAGCTCTTTCTCGCCGTGGTAAGTTAGAAAGATCTTTGACTTTAGCTAGCAGTGTTTTCCCAGTTAATGGTGCAGTTGCGGTTTCAGTCATTATGCTTCAAATATCCTCACTCTCTCCAAACAAATAAACAAATCATCTTCTGCCAGTACTTGGCTTTTTGACATCTGCACAAAGTTGCTTCAGACCCAATACTAGAGGGGTTATTCCTCCATATAGGGTGAGCCACAAGAGTATCTGTTACGATTGACCACAACAGAAGATGGTTGTAGTTGTCACAGGCATTAATTTTCGTAATTTTACGCCATTTATAACCATCATTTGCCATCTGAAACGAAATAATTCTCTTTTTTGGCACTACTAAAGTGGAGCAACTTTGAACAACTACAAATTGGGGAGACAAAAAGCGATGACACTGCGCCCTTAGGGGTTCCCAAGGGGGTACAAAGTGTCCGGGTGAGGATTTTCATCCCGATTTCTCGCCGTTTCGCCGTTGTGTTCTACCACGACCAAACAAGTCGTAGACCCAATAAATTGCAGGCTTTTTACTTTCCTAACTCTGTCTTAATTGACCTTGAGTCGTAGGGTTTTCCCCATTTCTACTCAAGAAACATAATTGACAGCATAGTATTTTATTAAGGTTGCGGCAACATACAACCTTTGACCCTGCTAGTAGAGACCATAAATTTATTGCCTCCACTTTCTTACAAAGAAACAAAGCAGTAACAGTCGCACTTACACGGCGATTGATACTGGTTTTGTTGCCTCATAATTTTATATTAAATAGTAGCATGATTTAATAATAGCAAAATAGGTGTTTCACTTTTAAATCAACTTGTTGATACACTTTTCTCGAAATTTTTATGCTTGGGATGAGTATTGCTGGTCGGGTTTTATAAAAATTCATTTAATTTTGACAAGCAGTTTTAACGAGATGAGTCAGAACAAGCGAGTTTCTTGATCAAGAGGTCAAGATGTTCATTAAGAGCTTTAACAATTCTATATAACCAAAAAATACAGCTTCACGACCACTTGAGCGATTTTTTAACTCAGGACTTGTTTAACTCGTCTTGACATCAAGATATAGTTATAATCCAAGGAGCATTAAATTTGGAAATTTTCGCAGCTTACAATGAACTAAAGTCTTAAGAACAGTGTCACTGTATTTTACTCTCCTTCCTCCAACGCCCAAAGATATAAATTAATTGTCAAGCAGTGAGCATTTTTCTGGTAATCTGGCTATTGACACATCTGGGGTTAAACCCATTGGGTAGTAATACAACTAAAATTTTGATAATTATCCTTAAACTATAATGAGTACCTCTTTAATCATCAGCCTATTAACAGGTAGCTTTTAATTAAGGGCAACAAGAGTATAGCTCACTTATTGGTGGGCAACTCCATAGTGGAAATTATTGCCAAAGATGGGTATAGCAATTTAAAAACTTTGGTTGGTAGTCATGGAAGTTATTTTTAAGATCATACGGCAACAACAAAATTCCTCCCCGATAGTGCAGAATTACCATTTGGATGTTGAAGGGGGGAATACAATCCTAGATTGTCTCAATCTTATTAAGTGGGAGCAAGATGGGACATTGGCATTTCGCAAAAATTGTCGCAACACGATTTGTGGTAGCTGCGCAATGCGAATCAATGGGCGTTCGGCTTTGGCTTGTAAGGAAAATGTTGGCAGTGAAATTGCCAAATTGGAACAAACGGTTATAACAGAAAGTCATACAAATGGCATTCCAGAAATCATCATCGCACCACTAGGCAATATGCCTGTGATCAAAGATTTAGTGGTAGATATGAGCAGTTTTTGGAACAACCTTGAGGCGGTTGCTCCTTATGTGAGTACAGCAGGGCGTAACATCCCAGAAAGAGAATTTTTACAAACACCCCAAGAGCGATCGCGTCTTGATGAAACTGGTAATTGTATCATGTGCGGAGCTTGCTACTCTGAGTGCAATGCTCGTGAAGTTGATCCAAATTTTGTTGGTCCCCACGCACTGGCTAAAGCTTACCGCATGGTAGCTGACTCTCGTGATCACAAAACCGAAAGTCGTTTAGAAGAATATAACGAAGGAACTAAAGGAGTTTGGGGTTGCACCCGTTGTTTTTACTGTAATTCCGTATGTCCAATGGATGTCGCCCCATTAGATCAAATCACAAAAATCAAGCAGGAAATTCTTGATCGCAAACAAGCAAGCGATAGCCGTTCAATTCGCCATCGTAAAGTATTGATAGACTTAGTTAAAGAAGGCGGTTGGATTGATGAGCGTCAATTTGGCATACAAGTCGTCGGAAACTACTTTAAAGACCTCAAAGGGTTGCTCAGTCTTGCTCCCCTTGGGTTACGAATGATAGCCCGAGGTAAGTTTCCTCTTTCGTTTGAACCTTCCGAAGGAACTCAACAAGTGCGATCACTGATTCAAGCCGTCAAGCAAGAAGAGAATAAATTACAGGGAGTCAGGGAGTGAGAGAGTGAGTGAGGGAGGGAAAATGCCTTCCCTGCTTCCCTCTTTCCCTCCTCATACTCCTCATCTCCCTTAACGTGGATCTTGAGGTATATTCAAGGGTTGACCAGAACGGTTATAAACTAAAATATCCCATTGCCCATTCACACTAGACTCGAAAGCAATCCTACTACCATCAGCACTCATTGTTGGATGACGAACTTCTGCTTGCAGGTTGGCAGTCAAATTTCTTAATTGACGTGTTTCTCTATCATAAAGAAAAATCGCTGAGCGGCCCTGTCTACTACCTGCAAACACGATATAACGACCACTTTCAGAAACAGCAGGATGAGAAGCGACAGTATCAAAGGAATTTAGACCGGGCAAATCTACCAAACTGCCAGTGACTCTGTCAAACATATAAATATCTTGTCTACCCCCTCGGTCACTCGCAAAAACGATGTATCTTCTTGAAATTTGGGGATCTAATTCCGAAGCAGAACTATTAAGACTTAGTCCGCCTGGATCGTAAGGATAGTTGACTATACGTGGGTAACCAACACAGCCACTTAACAAACTAGCTGTAACAAATATAGGTAGAAAAATAGAATGTTTCATAGTCATTAGTCATGAGTCGAAGACTTTAGACTTTCACACCATCCCCTTATGGAGGTGCACCCACCGATGCGCCATTGTCTATATCTAACTCAACATCCGGTCCGCGATCTAAAACTTCAATATCCCACTGACCACGGCTAGCACTTTCAAAGACAACATAACGCCCATTTGGGCTGATACTTGGATTTCTGATCCAGCCACGATAGGTTGGGGTAAGAATTTGCGACTGTTGCGTAGCGCGATCATAAAGCGCCACCACTGGTCTACCTTGGTCACTGGTCATATAAGCAATGTAACGTCCGGTGTAGCTGAGGCTAGGACTTTCGACAATTGTTTCCGGTTGGTTTAAGCGCGGTGTTTGAATAAACTGTTGCTGATCCAAGTCATACACTAGCAGTTGGTGACTACCATTGCGATTAGAGACTAATGCTAAAAAACGACCATTTCCACTCAACGCAGGTTGCTGTTCCGTGTAACGGCTGTTGAGGGAAGTCGATCCAAGAGGGATATCGCTATAACTACAAGATACAAGCAAACTTGCCAATGCAAAAGTTAGACCCCAAGGAATTTGCCTTTGGAGCCAAAAACTAGGTGTAATTTTCCTCACCTCAACTTTTTTCGTTACGCTTTCGCGTCTTCCACCTAATCTTATTTATAGATTTATAGATCATCATCAAATTTGGATGAGCTATCTCGATCTTGATCGGAACGCTCAGGACGGTCTAATGGTTTGTATTCTACATACTCACTAGAAATGACATCATCATCCTCACGTCCCCTTTGAGGAGCGGATTCACTGGGCGATCGCCGTTTTCTCGGTCTTGCAGGAACATCCTGATCACGAGTTTCTGGACGTACTGTTCCATTACTACCACGACGCGAAGGTCGTCTTTCTTCAGTAGTCGAGCTACCCCACTCATCAACTACTCTATCGGAACCATTCCAATCTTCTTCATCTTCAATCCTTTCTGAAGGGCGTACAGAACGTCCAGAACTCCGGCGACGGGTTTTGTCAGTTTTGTCACTTGATGTTGGTCTTTCACTACCATTGCGACGTTCTAAGCGACGAGGAGTTTCATCTTCGTAGTAATCATCCCGAGATGAACGGTTATCCCTGCTACCCGAAATTCGACCACGCACGGGGCGCTCATCGTATTCATCATCATAAGGCAGTGGTTCTAATTCAGCGTCTACCTGTGCCTTATACTTCTTGTTGTACCTATAGTTATCGCTAACTTCTCTTTCGTCATCAACAATGGGAGTGTTACGCTTGGCTTGCTGAGTCGCTATACCCCGCAGGCGAATACTTTCCACCGCAAAAAATATAGTTGAGCCTGCCAAAAGCAACTGACCAAATTGTAAAATCGGGTCCAGACGCCAACCTTGGAATATGAGAATGAAGCCGCAGAGTAAACCCACAGCAGCAAAAAAGATATCCTGGTCCCGTGAGAGTTCTGGACGCACAGTGCGGAGAAAATACAGTGCTGCCCCAGCCACAGCCAAGAAAATTCCTAGAATACTGGCTGAGTTTGCCCCAAAATTGACTTGAGCCAGAACACTGGCTGAGTTCAGCCCAAACATTAGCATCGTTGTTTACCTAATATCAAAATCTATGTTAGCGAGTCAGAATTGAAATCTCTACTGTAATTAGACACAATATACTTTAAGGATGTGAATTTGCCACTCGGGCTAAGCGAAGTAACACTTACTTTGTCCCTACATTATGACCCAAAGCTAACAAGTCTGTGTCTGTCAACTCAGTAAGCTTAGTATAAGTATTTTTTTATAATGAATTGCTAAGAGTTAGCAATTGAGCAGTGAACTGACGGAAAACCAGTTTTAAAACTAGAGGCGTGGTATGCCACGCCCCTACAATAGATCTTATGAACGCTGGATTTTATCCTTCTGGCTCACAAAAACCAATCCTACTGTGGCGGGGACAACAACAATTAATGCACCCCAAAACAGACTCCAAAGGAAATTTGCTAAAGATGGCGTCATAGATTTCAACCTTTTTTTACATACTTTATAACAATTCTAATAGTCTAGTAGACCGTTGAGAAGCCAGTTATCCCAAAGATAAATGATTCAAGTTGTGTAACAGCCTTTGGTTAAAATTAGAGAAAGGCTTTACAAACCTTAAAATCTGCTGATTCAGTTCTTTCCCTTTATTCAAAAAAAGTCAAGCTTAAATCATGACTGGTGCTGACCTTGCCATTTGGATTCTCGGTCCAATATTAGGACTGATGACATTTTTGTTTATTTTCCGGATTATTCTGACTTGGTATCCCCAAGCTGATTTGAATCGTTTGCCTTTTAATCTGGTCGCTTGGCCTACTGAACCGTTTCTAGTACCGTTACGAAAGATTGTGGCACCTGTGGGTGGGGTGGACATTACCCCAATCATTTGGGTTGGTATCTTCAGTCTTTTACGGGAAATTCTTCTCGGTCAGCAAGGACTGCTGACCATGCTGTCTCGTGCTTAGTAACAAGGGGTATAGGGGAGCCAGTACTGAAGGAGGGTTTCCCTCCGTAGGTATCTGGCGTGTGTAGGGGTGTGGGGGTATAGGCGTATAGAGGAAATGCATTTTTCTGTTATTCTTTCATTCCCCTTACCCTCCTACACCCTTAGTTTTAGTCACAAATACTACTGCACTAACGTTTTCATCTCCTGTACGAAACTTGTGTAAACTTGCCCCTGCAAAAACTGTGGGTGTTCCATGATTTTCTGATGAAACCCAATCGTTGTGGGTAATCCCGTGATGGCACATTCTCGCAGTGCTCGTTTCATACGGTTAATAGCAGTGGGACGGTCTGCTCCCCAAACTATTAACTTGCCAATGAGGGAGTCGTAGTAAGGAGGAATTTGGTAATCAGTGTAAACATGGGAATCAATTCTAACTCCTGGACCTCCTGGGGGAAGATAACCACTGATACGTCCGGGGGAAGGACGAAAGTCATGCTCAGGATCTTCGGCATTAATACGACATTCGATCGCATGACCCCGTAAGACGACTTGGTCTTGTGTCAACTTGAGTCTTTCCCCTTGAGCAATACGGATTTGTTCAACAACCAAATCTATGCCAGTAATCATCTCCGTGACTGGATGCTCAACTTGAATCCGGGTATTCATTTCCATAAAATAGAAGTTACCGGATTTATCCAAGAGAAACTCAATCGTACCTGCCCCACTGTAGTTGATAAACTGGGCAGCTTTGACAGCAGCTTGTCCCATTTTCTCTCGTAAATCTGGATCGAGAGCTGGACTGGGAGCTTCTTCTAAAAGTTTCTGGTTACGGCGTTGAATTGAGCAATCCCGTTCACCTAAGTGGATGACATTACCATAGTTATCAGCCAAGATTTGAAATTCAATATGACGGGGACGCTCAATAAATTTTTCTAGATAAACTCCGGAATTGCCAAATGCAGCTCCGGCTTCGCCTTGGGCTGCTTGGTAGGATTTGACAAATTCGCTTTCAGAATGTACTAAGCGCATACCCCGTCCGCCACCGCCTGCTGTGGCTTTAATCATCACTGGGTAGCCAATTTTTCTGGCGATCACCAAACCTTCTTCCTCCGACTCTATCAACCCATCACTACCTGGTACTGTGGGTACTCCAGCTTTTAGCATGGTCTCTTTCGCGGTGGATTTATCCCCCATCAGCCGGATAGCTTCCGCAGATGGACCAATGAAAGCAATATGATGGTCAGCACAGATTTCTGCAAACCGAGCATTTTCTGCTAAAAAACCATAACCAGGGTGAATAGCGCTGGCATTGTGGATCAATGCCGCTGCAATAATGTTAGGAATGTTCAAATAACTTTTACTGCTAGCAGCTTCGCCAATGCAAACCGCTTCATCAGCAAGTTGGACATGCAGAGCATTACGGTCAACGGTAGAGTGTACCGCAACCGTCGCAATCCCCATTTCTTCACAGGCGCGGAGAATGCGAAGCGCGATTTCTCCCCGATTAGCAATTAATATTTTGTCAAACTTCATCTTTTAGCTTTTGATATCAGTCCTGTAGATTGACATTGTTCTGCCGTCAAAATTGAAATTACGCAGAGCCTCATTTCAAATTCTGACTGGAGATTCCCAAAATTCCTTCCAAATATAAGGAAAGATTTCGCTGCTTGCCTCTACGGGTATTAACTAGACTAGCAGCAGCGATGTTGCCGAGTATGAGTTCATTTTCCCGACTTTGGCATAATAAGAGCGTACTATGCGCTTCATGGTGAGTAAGCGCGCTCTTGGTAGGGAAGCCACTGCTCGACTAGGGCTTCGGCCGTGAGCTCAGCGGCTCGACTGAGGCTTCGCCGGACGTCCGAACGGTTTCACAGGCTTAGACGCGTAAGCGCAAGCGCACGCGGCTTGGGCGAACGCGTAGCGTCTGGTGTAAGAGATACCCGATAACCGTAAGGCGTGGCCGCACTGTACTAGGGCGTACCCGTTAGGTAGCATGTGGTGAGACCAGCGCTATGCAGGAGGGTTTCCCGACAGAGGCGACGGGCGTTCCCGAAGGGCGTTTTCAAGAGCAGCCTGGCGACGGGCGTTCCCGGAGGGTAGAACCAATTGCCGAGCAGCTGATCGCGCGATACCTTTAATATCACTTGGAAAGCCATGACTTTTCTGTCCGTCGAGTATATCCATCTGTTGATAGTTGTGAATTCTTGTACTTAATTTTTTGTTACTTGGATATTACTGATGATAAATATTTTTGTTGTGCTATACTATATATCCAGGGAAACCTTGCGGATGTGGCGGAATTGGTATACGCGCACGCTTGAGGTGCGTGTGGCTTTGCCTTGCGAGTTCGAGTCTCGCCATCCGCATATTTTATTATTTAGTGCCAAGTTATGGGTGCCGAAGTCTCAACTTTTTGTAAATCGAAGAATGACTCAGCACTCATGACTCACACTTGATTAGCTATTAAGTCTTTACTTGTGCTTTGATAGAGATAAGTGAAGTTTTGTAAAGAACCTTGACTGCGACTTTTAGACCGACAAACAACTTAACATTACCTATGGAATGGCACCGCCTCACTGCAACTTGGCAAGGTGGCGAACAAGTCATTCAACAAAGTTTGCCCCACACTCAGCTAGCACCACCTTGGCAATTACTGCTTTTAGGTGACGGATCTCCAACCAGACACCTACAATTGCTAACAGGCGAACCGACAGAGGTGGATGTCATCGATATGTCATTAATTGGCATGGACTTGGATGGTGCACCAGAACTTATCAAAGCTGTCCCAGGACCAAGGCTACGGCGACAGGTGTGGCTGCGTACCGCCTCTGGTCAACGATTGGCATATGCTACTTCATGGTGGGAAGCATCTCACGTAGATGAGTATTTGCAAAACCGTTCATTACCGATTTGGGCGAGTTTAGCTCGTCTGCGTACGGAATTGTATCGGGATGTGCAAGGGATTTACTACGGTGACTCAGATGCTTTGCAGTCAGGTTTTGATGAACCTGGACCTTTTTGGGGTCGCCACTACTTGTTTTGGCATCACGGACAGCCTTTAACCTTAATTTACGAAGTTTTCTCGCCTTACTTGACAAAATATTTGGGACCCACGCAGCTAAGTTCAATCAATGCTGAGGTTTAGTTGCAAATTTTGCTGTGTAGCAAAAACTTCTTGTTTTTTGCTACACAATCAGGATTTTTCACTTATCTGTGCTGGCTTCCTTATGCTGACGTGAGTTCGACGAACTAAAAAGAAGGATAAGTTTGTCATTGCTACAAATAATTTTTTTAGTCACAAATGTTATGAACTTGTGATTAACTGTACTAAGTAATTATGGTTGTACAGGCTAATAAAATTATGAGATTTTTCAATTTTTATCAGATTGGCCTTCCACTAATCAGCCTTGCCCTGTTAGGGTGGGTAGCGCCAAGATCTGATGCAGCACTTTTAGTGGGAAGTTATTATAATAACTCCGTTCTGCGCTACGACGAAAAAACGGGAGAATTCATTGATGACTTCGTTGCTTCAGGTAGTGGCGGACTACAGGGACCAACAGGTTTAACTATTGGACCCGATAAAAATCTGTATGTTAGTAGTATTTTGAGCGGTAGCGTCCAACGTTACGACGGAAACACAGGGAATTTTATTAGTACCTTCGTTCCTTCAGGTAGTGGTGGATTAGATGCACCTGAGGACTTGGTTTTTGGACCAGACAGTAACCTCTACGTTACCAGTATTAACACCCGCACTACTAATAGTGTTCTACGCTACAACGGACAAACAGGAACTTTTATCAATGCTTTTGTTCCCTCAGGCAGCGGCGGAGTCAGTGCGCCATTTAGTTCGAGCTTTGGTTCCGATGGTAACCTCTACGTCAGTAGTAGTCTTACTGATAGTATTTTACGCTACAACGGACAAACAGGAGCTTTTCTTGACACTTTTGCAACAGACGAAAAAGGGTCAGAACCTAGTGGCTTAACCTTTGGACCTGACGGCAATCTCTACGTCGCCAACTTTAAGACTAACAGTATCTCACGCTTTAACGGTAAGACAGGAGCCTTTATCGACACTTTTGTCCCTGCTGGCAGTGGCGGACTCAACGGTCCTGTCAAGCCAATCTTCGGTCCCGACGACAACCTCTACGTCAGTGGCTTAAATAGTAACAACGTGTTGCGTTACGACGGCAAGACGGGAGCTTTTATTGATACCTTTGTCCCTACAGGTAGCGGTGGCTTAAATGGGGCTGGCTTTTTAGCTTTTACGGAAGACAGCACTGTTATTCCTGAACCTAAAATGGGGTTAGCTGTATTGGCGGTTGGTGCTGCGCTAGGAACAGGCAAGATACTTAGGCGTAAGCAGAAAGCCACATTATAAAAACCCAGCAATCAGTAGCTCACAAACTTTCAGAAACTGACGTCATAATGAGACGTAAGTTCGACGGGTTGAAAAAGGCATAAAAAAGCCTGAGACTGTCATAAAACCAAAAATAAACAAGGTGTCTGGTGCAATGTCCACGCTTTGTATCTCGGCTCGACGTAACCCAGATTTTCTGTAATGTAGACGATTTCTGGTCATCATGGAAGCAGTGGTGGCAACAACTAGCGCAGCTACTACCTCCTGCTGTTTTTTAACTCCGTCGAATTCACGTCATGCTGCTTTGTTCAACATCAAAGTCCCAACTCCTCTGGAAAGCTCAGCATGATGTTTAAGTTTTGTACAGCTGCTCCTGATGCACCCTTGCCTAAGTTGTCGAGGCGAGCAACTAGCAGCGCCTCGTGGGTTGTATCATTGGCAAAGACGAAAATTTGAACAATATTGGTGTTATTCATTGCCATCGCGTCTAGGAATTTTCCGTCTCGTAAAAGAGTGGAATCTT
The DNA here is from genome assembly GCF_017982655.1 of Brasilonema sp. CT11. GTDB lineage: Bacteria > Cyanobacteriota > Cyanobacteriia > Cyanobacteriales > Nostocaceae > Brasilonema. Next base: position 203,789 of record NZ_JABXYX010000001.1, read on the forward strand.
GAAATGGAGCGATTTGTACAAATTTTTCGCCTTGGTAGTAGTCAGCGATCGCCTGATGAATAACCTCACCAGAAGGTGGATTATCCAAAGTCCACAGTGGTAAGGGTACCTGTACTAGCATCCCCTGCTCAAAATCCCCCACTGCTGGTACAAACAGCGGCGGCGATGCTAATCCTGAATACTTATGCATTTCCTTAACGTGCTTGTGCCCAAACTGTGTACTGTAGATACCATAGGGATAGAGCGATGTTCCTCCAGCTTGCTGCTCGTGGAAAGCATGATAATCTTTGATCAGATTCTTTCCGCCACCAGAGTATCCTGATACCGCATTAATGGTAAGGGGAAAGTGACTCGGGAGGAGTCCCTTGGCTATCAACGGACGGATACAAGCTAAAAATCCTGTGGGGTAACAGCCCGGAACACTAACAAACTGGGCGCTGGCAATTTTCTCTCTTTGTCCCGAACTCAGTTCAGGAAAGCCATAAACCCAACCCTCAGCCGTTCGATGGGCAGTACTAGCATCGAGAATTTTAACCTTATCACTGCTGACAAAACTAACAGCTTCGCGGGCTGCATCATCAGGTAGACAAAGAATGGCAACATCGACAGCATTGATCAGTTTCGCTCGCTCAGCTGAATCCCTGCGTCGAGATGCTTCAATGTTAACTAACTCGATGTCGTCTCGTTGGTTGAGGCGCGAATAAATTTGTAAGCCTGTCGTTCCCGATTCCCCATCAATGAAAATCTTAGGTTTAGTAATCATGTGCTCAGCATCCTGATCCGTAACAGGTTTTTTGTCCCACCAATACTTAACTTAGTCTGTTGTGGATCAAGTCATCAATAAAGCAAAGAAAACCTTTTGGTTCATTTTACCAACAAGCAATTATGATGTCACAATAATGAGTTGCGCTTACGATTCTGAGCCAGTCATGATGCGCCGACTGGCCCAGAGTCATCTGCCTTGGTGTCTAAGTGCCCGACACGTTTCCTCAGCGCCCGATTTCGACACCTTCAAGAATGCCGAGTGCGTCGGGGATGAGTACGGCAGCAGAGTAGTAAGCACTTACTAAGTAGGAAATGACCGCCTTTTCGTTGATACCCAAAAACCGCACAGACAAACTGGGTTGGTATTCATCAGGGATACCCGTTTTGTGTAAACCTATCACCCCTTGGTTTTCTTCTCCAACACGGAGAATCAAAATAGAGCTAGTACCCTCCTTGGTGATCGGAATTTTGTTACAAGGAAAAATCGGATAGTTACGCCAAGCAGGTACAATCTTTCCGTTAACCTCGATGCTTGGGGAATAGACTCCAAGACGGTTACACTCTCGGCCAAAAGCAGCGATCGCGCGAGGGTGAGCTAGGAAGAATTTCGACTTCCTCCGCCGAGAGAGCAATTCATCAAAATCATCTGGGGTGGGTGGGCCAGTGCGCGTAAAAATGCGTTGCTTAAGATCCGCATTGTGCAACAACCCGAAATCAGGATTATTCAGCATTTCGTATTCTTGCCGTTCCCGCAACGCTTCGATAGTCAGTCGTAATTGTTGCTCCGTCTGGTTCATGGGTTCGTTGTAGAGGTCAGCAACTCGCGTATTCACCCTTAAAATGGTTTCAGCGACGCTTAACTCATACTCCCGTGGCTTCAAGTCGTAATTAACAAAGGTTCTGGGTAACTCAGTCTCCTGACTATGACCTGCGGACAGAAGGATCTCGGCTTGATTATGCTTATCCTGAGGTTTGCTCAACATAGCTCTAAAGCGATCAATCTGAGCCTGCAACGCTTGCGACTGATTCATCAACTCCCGAAACGCCTGTACTGGCAAAGACAAAATTATGCAGCGCGTAATCGCTCTGAGGCTAACTTCCCAAGTGTCCTGAGATTGAACTATAGCTTCGCCACCAAAACAATCGCCCTCAGCTAATATATCTCGTAAAGCTTCCGCCTCATACTTTCCTGCCTTAAGCTTATTAACTTTACCATGAGCAATTAATAACACCTGGTTGGCTGGTTGACCTTCCTGTACAATTACCTCACCAGCGGCAAATTCTTGTTGCACAAAGCGGTTTGCCAAGGCGTTGAGTAGCGAAATATCCTCAAACCCACGCAGTAATGGTAGTTCACAAAGTGCTTGGGGAATAACCCGCACCTCGGCTCCTGTATTGGTAAAGCTAACCCGTCCATTGCCAACATCATAAGTCAAGCGACGGTTAACCCGATAGGCCCCACCCGTGATTTGCACCCAAGGCAACATTTGTAACAACCACCTTGGGGTTATGCCCTGCATCTGGGGCGGAGTTTTCGTGGTTTTGGCTAGATTCCGCGCCCCTTTCGTGCTTAAACTCATCTGGGGTTGCCCGTTTTCTTGGTCTAAATCTGGCCTAATCGAAGCATCTGTCATAACATTAACGTTTCATACGACTAAATTTACATTCCTAGGAGAGAGCATTGGCAATAGGGGCGAATTACCGTTCATTGGTGTCAACTTAACGTTGAAAACCTTATACCACGTCGTTGATTTGACCTCACCTCCCCGAAGGGGAGAACCTTCGGTTCCGCTTCGCTAACACCAGTCGCCTAGGTCGGGAAACCCTCCTGCAGCGCTGGATTCACCGTAAAGCTACGCTTAACGTCCCCTCTCCGGAGTTCGGAGAGGGGCGGTTTTGGCGCAAGACAAAACCGGGGTGAGGTAAGCGCGACAATTGTGGACGAGTAAAATAAGGCATGATGTAACGTAATGACGAGGGTTTCAACTTAAGTTGACACGTATGACAGCCGTTCGCCCCTACTTTAAGGACGGTGTCCGACTACTTAGAGACCAATTTCTACATCTTCAAGGATGCCTAGTGCGTCAGGAACGAGAATGGCTGTAGAGTAGTAGGCACTAACCAGGTAGGAAATAACAGCCTTTTCGTTAATATTCATGAAGCGGACAGACAAACTAGGTTGATATTCATCAGGAATGCCAGTTTTATGAAGACCAATCACTCCCTGGTTGGCTGCTCCCACACGCATTAACATGATGGAGCTAGTACGCTCTTTTGTAACGGGAATCTTATTGCAAGGATAGATGGGAATACCACGCCAAGACGGAATTGCACTGTTGCCTGCGGGGATAGGATCAGGATAGAGTCCAAGGCGGTTACATTCCCGACCAAAAGCTGCAATTGTGCGGGGATGAGCTAAGAAAAAGCTCGGTTCTTTCCAAACAATAGAGATCAACTCATCAAGATCATCGGGAGTTGGGGGACCACTGCGGGTAAAAATACGTTGTTTGAGATCAGCATTGTGTAACAGTCCGAAGTCACGATTGTTAACCATTTCGTATTCTTGACGTTCCCGCAATGCTTCGATGGTGAGCCGTAACTGTTCCTCCGTCTGATTCATGGGTTCGTTGTAGAGGTCAGCAACCCGTGTATTGATTTGCAAAATGGTTTGAGCGACGCTTAACTCATATTCCCGTGGATTGATTTCATAATCTGCAAAAGTCCCAGGTAATACTGCTTCCGCGAGGTGGCCGGAGGTAATATCGATATTAGCTTCCCCTTCTTGGTTTTTAGGTTGGCTCAATTTTGCCCTGAATTGATCCACTTGCGTTTGTAAGGCCGGAGACTGATTAACCAGGGTTTGAAAGGCTGCTTGAGGCAGAAACAAGATGGTGCAACGGGTAAGGGCGGTGAGGGTAACATCCCAAGTATCCTCGGATTCGACTAAAGCGTAATCGCCAAAATGATCGCCATCGGCTAATACATCCAAAACAACTTGCTCGTCATACTTGCCTGAGCCAATTTTATTGACTTTACCATGAGCAATCAGCAAGACTTGATCGGCTTGTTGGCCTGCTCGGATGATGACATCTCCTGCAGCAAATTCTTGTTGCACAAATTGACCAGCCAAGGCGTTTAAGACCTCGGTATCTTCAAATCCGCGCAACAAAGGTAACTCAGTGAGTTCTTGAGGAATGACCTGTATCTGCGCTCCTGTATTGCTAAAGCTGACTCGTCCATCTCCAACGATATAGGTTAAACGACGGTTGACCCGATAGGTACCACCCACTGTTTCTACCCAAGGCAGCAGTTTTAAGAGCCACCGTGAGGTAATTCCCTGCATCTGGGGTTGGGTTTTGGTGGTTGTTGCCAAATTACGCGCCGCTTGGGTCTGCAAACTCATTGGCAATTGCTCAATTTGATTTTCTATGGGAGTGTTTGCTGCATCAGTCATGATTAATCTCCATTAGTAAAGTTTGTTGACAAGTTATTTGATCGGAATAGGAACTTAGATTGAGCTAATCTTTTGTTCCTAACAACGAGCCGATTTTGATACCTGAAGTCCCTAACCCTGTTGGACCACTGAGTAAGTTCTGCACCACTGGCTGAACATTGGTTTGAGTTTTTTCCTGACCGACAGTTGGTCTAATTTTGGTCGCCCCAGTGCCTAACCCTGTGGGGCCTTGGAGTAAGCGCTTTTCTGTCGAGTTATTCCGCAATTCAAATTCCTTATAGCGGTCTACCGCCCTATGCCACTTAAGTACGCCGCACATCCACTGTTCCAGTTTCTTGATGTAACCGTACAATTTCTCACGGGCACTAGTATCCAGGTCGAAATCGTCGCATAAGATAGGGAGTTCAGTCGCAACAATATGTTCAAACTGACGAGCACGAGAGGTCATCAAATCGTTAACAATTGCGACGCCTTGGGGGATATCGCAGTTAAGGAAATTCTGAACCGTCAGCACACCGTTATTAATCTCGCCCTCAAATTCGATTTCTTTCTGGTAAGAAAAAATATCGTTTGTCAAACAGGCGAAGTCGGCGGCTGAATTATCAATTGCCTGCATGGTTCGGGTGCGGAAGATCTCTAGTGGAATCTCGTCCCCTTGGAAAAGTCGAGACAGGCTCATGGTTAGGTCAGAGCCAAAGGTCTTACGGCGCATTTCCACATAGTCTATGGGGTCGGGAATACGATTTTGGATCTGGTTAGCCAGTTCCCATAACCAACTTTCTGTCATATCCTCGATCGCCTGACGAAACTGGCGACGAGCATGAGCTGTCATGGGTCCAGCCGTCCGCGCCCAAATATCAGCTAAACCCCGTTCGACTGGGTTGGTTGCTTCGGGAATGGGATCTCCATCAAGGGGCATAAACGCTGATAGCCGAGCGTTGAAAATTTTTGCTCCTGCCATGTTGCGGCTATGACCATACAGTGCTGGAAAGTAGTCATCGGCATAGGTTCCCCAAACGAGCCAACAAGCTGTGATATTCAACTCAGGACCAGATCCATTGGGATGAATATAAGCACCGCATAAAGCTACGTCAGCCACATCGAATTTGTGTTCATCCCAGATGTAAATACCTGGCATCCCTGGCAGTGTGTCCAACATCCCCATTTGCCGCGCCCATTCCTTAGAATGTCGCCGAGCCTCCTCTAGATGAGGATTCAAGCTGGTGGAGAAGGGCATATAAAACTGTGGCAGGGTTACTGGCCCTACAGGCTGATAGGGAACATGAGTGAAGCTTTTGAAGCGTTTTAGTCCCAAACTATCGTATAAAGCTCCCAGACGAGCCGCCGATGTGCCTAGTCCAGTGGGGCCGCCTAAAAGCCAGCTTGCTGTGGAAGATTTGTCTGATGTTTGGTTCATGTAGCGGCTCGATCTCATGTGCCACTCATGACCCCCCGACTGCCAATCCTGAAGTCCTTTGGCATATAGGACGACTTTCAGACGCTCATCAGGAGTCAGACTATATTCCTCGAACAAGGAAGGAAGTTCAGTGACAAAGGTGTTCTCGAACTGTTGCACCCGAGATGTTAGCAAATCGTTAGTTTGATTCGCCGCCTCTTGGGTACTCACACCAAGGAATAGTTCCAAAACCAGGATACAGTTCGCATTTTCCCCTTCTTCTTCCACTTCTCTTTGGTAAGAGAAGATGTCATTTCGTAGATGTACGCCGTCAGAAAAGGTGTCTTTGAGGACACGCATTGGTCGAGTGGGGGCGATCGCATCCGGAATTTCTGCCCCAACCGCGTGTTCCACTAGGTTAGCTGACCAAGGCGCTCCCCCTACCTTACGCCGCATCTCAATGTACTCAATCGGGTTAGCTACGCGATTCTGGCTGATATTGGCGAGTTCCCACTGAGATTCTTTGAGAAGATTGATCGTACTCTCAAAAAATCGGATTATCCAACCTTGGGAAGCATTAGGAACGGTGCGATTCCAGAGGTCTACTAAACCCCGTTCTACGGCATTGGTAGGTTCTGGTCTTGTTTCTTGGGGCTGCACAGGCATAAACGCCGGAAGTCCATCGAGGTACTTCTTAGCCCCAGCCATATCTTGGGTACGCTTGTAAAGCTCAAGGAAGTGATCGTCGAAGAAAAATACCCAAACATACCAGTCAGTTACCAGATTGAGCATGAGTTCATCAGCATCTGGATGGGTATAGGAACACAATAATGCGTAGTCATGGGCATCAAACTTGCGCTCATCCCAAATCCCATAATCTTCTGATTCCTCTACCCCACCCAAAATCCCCATTTCATAAGCCCAGGCTTTAGAGTGTACCCGTGCTGCTTCCAGGTTTGGGTTCAGTCGTGCTGGCCAAGGCACATAAAAACTCGGCAACTCAAAAGGTTGCTTGCTTGAAGTCATTGTCCATTTAAACCTATCAGTAAAAAATGACAAATTGGACGAATAAATTTTAGTGCGATTCGCTTTTAGACAAGTGATTTTAAGAACACCACACTTTGGGCGTCTGCCTGCTAAAGCATCGCTACGATCATTGTCCAATAGGACTTTTGAGTCTCGTTATTTTTGATATTCGACCCTTGCAAATCACTGCTTTTTAGGATTTGCCGCTACATTAACCAGAGTTTCTCTCTGAGTAAGATGCATTCGAGTAAAACAATCTCATAGTGAAACAAAAAAAGCAATAGGTAGAGTAATACAGTTAAGCAGATAGTTCAATCAAAATTGAAGACATTAAGACAGTTAACTAAATATCTTGTAAATTACGTAATAACACAGGCATTTTTAAAGCATTGACTATAAAAATACCTTCTTTTCCTGACTAATTATTCTTAAATCAGACATACTAATTTTAATACTGAGTGACAAAATATATCATTTTTTTCCTGGTGTCAGATCTGAGTTAAGCAGACAGTTAAGACAGTTAAGACAGTTAAGATAGTTAAGATAGCTATAAAACTTTACATAATTGGTTACACTGAAAACTTACTCATTGACAAAGTAGACAAAAAATGCATATTTTCAAAAATGAAAGTGGTAGGCGATCGCGTAGAGCGCAGACGCCAAGGACGTATCGCTAATCACTAGAAGCCTTGGAAGACGGATAACACATATGTTGCTTTATTTAATTATTGCAGGTTAAAAATGAGCGAACGTACAGTCTTTAATTTTGAATTTTGAAAGGACACTCGCGTGGGCGGGTTCCCCGACTTGAGCGAAGTGTCCGATGCGTGAATTTTGAATTGTTAACTGGGGTAGGAATACTATGAGAGCTACTACCATAGGACTTACGCATGAGTTACTAATGAACTTGACTGTGAGATTGCGCGCCAGACGTCGTAACGGGTGCAACTACGTTATCTTTGCGTAAGTTCTGTACCAAACCATTAACCGATTCGTGTGACTTGAACACTTACCTCTATTCCTACTGGCAGAATCATGCGGATGCTGGATGTGTACTTTTGCCGGAGATTATGTCAGGGGTTTGTCGCATGATAGTGTCAATAGATTTTTGCGACACTTGCAGTATAAACCCAAGAATTTAGTATAAACCCAAGAATTTATTTGATGAAATCAAACTGCATATCAATGAAGAAAAAAAAGAAACCGTCTTTAGTACTAACGCTCTCGTTTGCTGGATTCTTAATTTGTGCAGGGAGTGGAGGGTACTGGCTGTTAACTCAGGGAAACTCATCATCTAAAGATTTACTACCAGGTGCGAATATCATTCCCCAAGATGCCCTATTTGCAGTATCTTTGAGCACAGATCCAGGACAATGGGAGAAATTACGAGAGTTTGGCACAAAAGAAAGTCAAAGCTTACTGGATAAAAATTTAGTGCAGTTGCGCGATCGCTTCTTAACCAGTAATGGTTACGACTTCCAAAAAGATATCAGTCCTTGGGTTGGCGATCAAGTCACAATCGCAGTTCTCGCCCCAAACGCCAGTAAACCAGTGTCAAAGCCGATTGCGACTGATGGAGAAATAACGAGCAATGAGCAGTCGATGGTAATGATTCTGCCAGTCAAAAATCCCGAAAAAGCAAGCAGCATTCTAGGACAACCCAAAGCTGCTAAAGGTGGTAAGTGGATTGACCGCACCTACGAGAATATTGTTATTAAAGAAACTGAAGGGCAAGTTGGAGAAAAATTGTCAGCAGCCCTATTAGACAAACGTTTTCTTGTGATCAGCGATAATTCCAAAACCACAGAACGGGCAATTGACGCATACAAAGGTCAACAATCCCTAGCTACAAGTCCGGGTTTTGCAGATAATGTGCCAAAAATTTCTAATTACCAACCCTTTGGTGAGTTCTATGTGAATGTGCCTTACTCTGCTAGAATAGCCGCTAAATCTCCAAATCGTCCTTTGCCTGCTGAAGTTTTGACTCAACTTCAAAATAACCAAGGTATAGCAGGGACAATGACTTTGGAGTCGCAAGGAATTCGCTTAAAGAGTGTTTCTTGGTTAAATCCGACCAGCCAGCGTGTGCTAGCAGTGGAAAATAAAGCAGGGAACATGCAAAACCGCTTGCCCACAGAAACCTTAATGATGCTGTCTGGCGGAAACTTACAGCAGTTTTGGGGTGATTATGCCTCAACTTCCCAAGCAAATCCCTCTGCACCAGTTATGCCAGAACAACTGCGAAATGGTGTAAAATCCCTCACAGGTCTTGATTTAGAGCGAGATTTGCTCTCGTGGATGAGAGGAGAGTTTTCTGTCTCAGTGATTCCAAATACTCCCAAACAAGGTATGGCAGACGATTTTCGTGCTGCTTTGGTTTTCATGGTACAGGCAAGCGATCGCAGCCGTGGTGAAACAGCCCTAAAGCAGCTTGATGAAGTTATGAAAAATCAATACCAGTTTCAGATAAAATACACAACAGTTGATGGTAAACCTGTTGTCAACTGGGTCGGACCTTTTGGAACTTTGACAGCTAGTCATGGTTGGTTGGATGATGATGTCGCTTTCTTGGCGGTTGGTGGATCTGTCACTGATAAAATAGTTCCTAGACCAAATAACACCCTAGGCAGTAGTGGCTTATTCCAGGACACAGTTCCACGAGAACCCAATCCTAAAAATGGTCAGTTTTTCTTGGATATAGAACATACGGCTAAAAACTTTCCCCTACCGATATTCTTGCCTGATCAACAAACTTTGTTACAAGCAACACGCTCAATAGGAGTGACAAGTGCTGTGAGTGATAGCCGCAGTACTCGCTACGACATTTTTCTATCACTTCAAAAAGCAGGAAAACCAGATCCTTTACCAAGTCCCACAAATCAATGATAAATCATTGAAGAAGTAGTCAGAACTCAGAACGGGCTAGCCCCTAGGAGGGGCGCTACGCGAACGCCCTTGCACTCTACAGAACTCAGAATGAAGATGAAGAAGTAGTAGTAGTAGAATTCAGCATCACTTCTGTTGGGGAATCAACCCCAACCGATTGTAGACAACGCGCTTGTGCTCTACTTGGATCCCCATCCCGCCATTCATCATTCATCATTTATAATTCCTACCTGCCTTAAAACAGATAGGATCGTAAGAATCGAAATCCATACTATATTGACTGGGGATAAAATTAATTATGAATTTGGTTGGACTCCAGAATTGGCTAGACAATGCCTCATTTGCAGTTCTATTTGTGACGATGCTAGTTTATTGGGGCGGGGCGGCTTTTCCAAATTTGCCTACAACTTTTGTAGGTACGGCTGGAATGGCGATCGCTAATTTGTGCATAGCAACCTTACTAGGTGCAAGATGGCTAGAAGCTGGGTATTTTCCTCTGAGTAATTTGTATGAATCTTTATTCTTCTTAACTTGGGGAATAACGACTGTCCATCTGATTGCCGAAAATACAAGTCGTAGCCGCTTAGTAGGAGTTGTAACTGCACCTGTGGCTATGTGTATCACCGCTTTTGCCACTCTCACCCTACCATCGCAAATGCAAGTCGCAGAACCTTTAGTACCTGCGCTGAAATCTAATTGGCTGATGATGCATGTCAGCGTGATGATGTTGAGTTACTCAGCTTTGATGGTGGGTTCGTTAGTGGCGATCGCCTTCTTGATTGTCACCAGCGGTAAAGAAATCCAATTACAAGGAAGTTCTGTCGGTACTGGTGGATATCGTAGCAACGGCTATCGCTTGCATAAAGCCACTGAGTTAAGTGCTCAACCATCGACAGTTGCTGCTGAGAATAACGGAGTTGCGCGTATAGAAAGCAACAACAACGGCAAAACTGCTGTTTTAGATTTAGTCACCGTCACTCAGCCTCAAGCGATCGCAACAGAACCCCTTTCACCCCAGCGTCTGAGCCTTGCCGAAACTCTAGACAACATCAGCTATCGTATTATTGGATTGGGATTTCCCCTGTTGACTATTGGCATCATTGCTGGTGCTGTTTGGGCGAACGAAGCTTGGGGATCTTACTGGAGTTGGGACCCCAAGGAAACCTGGGCGCTGATTACCTGGTTAGTTTTTGCTGCTTATCTTCACGCTCGCATCACTCGCGGTTGGCAAGGGCGTCGTCCTGCAATTTTAGCTGCGGGTGGCTTTGTTGTTGTTTGGATTTGCTACCTAGGGGTTAATTTGTTAGGTAAGGGTTTGCACTCATACGGTTGGTTTTTGTAATTATTTAACCTCCTACCCCCTCTTTACTTGCAAAGAGGGGGTAGTTTAGCAAATTGAAGATTTACCACGATTCGCCCCAAACGCGGGACTCTCTGAATCCCAATAGACTAGAATTACCTAGCAAATTTAAACAGATGAGTCGATTGCATATTCGCGACGATGACCTAATATCGTGTCCGGTTAAAGACTTATCATTAAGGCTGTAAGGGAGCAAGGGGTAGGGAGCACCGGAGAAAGAGTTTTTAGGTTTTGGCACAGATGCACCGAATTATAACTAATTAGGCGGACATGATATAACAGGTAAAAAGATTGCTGAGCTTCTGCGGGAACATCTCGAAAATATGAATGAGATTACACCGCCCCAAAGCGTTCATGCTCTTGATTTAGAGGCATTGCGATCTGCCGAAGGCAGCAGCGAAGCTATCGCCCGATATTACTTTCTGGACGGCTTGGGAGGGCGATGAATTACTCGGATGCGGGGCACTGAAAGAACTAGATTCAAGAAGTGGTGAAGTCAAATCAATGCGTACCGTAAAAACTCACTGCCGTAGGGGTGTCGCCTCGAAGATTCTTGAACACATCATAAAAGAAGCCGAACGGCGTGGTTACGATTGCCTGAATTTGGAAACAGGGGCTTTTCCTGAGTTCGCCCCAGCACGATCCCTGTACAGACGGTATGGGTTTGAGTACCGAGGCCCTTTTGCTGAGAGGATGTTTTAAAAGTCCGAGAAAGTATAATTTTGTCATTCTGTAGACGCTTTGCGGCTTCCCGCAGGGTGCGGAACAAAGTGGAGCGTTCGCGCAGCGTGTCCCCTTGGGACTCAGAATCTAGGGTTCCGGGCACATACTGAGATATTTCACTCCGCTACGCTGCGTTCAATATGACATAGAAAGACCCTTTTAAAACAACCTCTGAATACATTGATGACCCGAATAGCGTGTTTATGACGAAAAAGCTCGCTTGATTCGCTTCTCGAAATTGGCGTATTTTTTGAAAATCTCCCAATAACGCCTAATATCAAGTTCGGATGATTACTTATAATAAAATCTATTCTGGCTCCCTCCGGGTTCACCAGTCGCCTACGGCGGGTTTCCCGCCGTAGGCGCTGGATTCACCGCAACGCACTGGCTCCCCAATACCTCGGCGACTACCCCTTTCAAGGGTAGGTATTTAAGAAAGGCATAGAGAAGCAGGTAAAATACTTATCTGATGGAAGTCCGCAGAAATATCCAAGGCAAAAGCAGAGGATAATCCAGGGTGTAGGAGGGTGAATGCAGGTA
>NZ_JABXYX010000194.1 GCF_017982655.1 Brasilonema sp. CT11
ACGGTAGATGAAGGTTGGTAGTGCTTCTTTCATCTTCCGTTACTGGGGTGCTTGTTATTACAGGCATCCCTTTATTTTTGCCCAGCCACTTAAGGGCGCGATCGCTTGCTTTAGTCTAAAGTCCAGAAATTAATCACGCTGATTAAAGGATGCTCAGGTTTAGGAAGCTCCAGTATCCGATGATATTCGGTGATCGTTTTAAATCTATGCGGTTGTGTGTTTGTCATATCGAAATGTAATTATTGCTGATTATAAGCAACCGCGAAATCTTTCGCAAAATCTTTCAGCTTTACTTTACCCAATATTGGTCTATGGCGCAAATAGTCTTCATACAATCTGCCTCCACGCCTAGCGGCATTCATTTCCACAAAACCCTGTGCAGTTTGCGGGTTCATTCCTGATTCCAATAGACCATTTAAAAATTGTTCGTCAGAAATTTCCAGCCATTTGAGATCGGAATTTCCGATGGCTTCGCCCAGAATTTCGGCGATTTCGTTTGGCGAAACTTCATCGCTTGCAATATAACGAATTTCTTTACCATTAAAAGGTTTTTCAATTTCTTCGGCAATCACGGCAGCAATATCTAAAGGGGAGACCCACGGTTCTTTTTCATCGCCGCGATAGTTGCCGACAATCGCGCCTTGTGATTTGATGGTTTGGATAAAGGTATACATGTAAGTGTAAAAACCGACTGGGCGCACGAATTTTATAAAGACCTCTTGCGGTAGCTCTGTTAAAATATTTTCGACATTGTAATGAAACCGGAGCAAGCCAACTCCTTTGTCAGCACCGATGCTGCTCAGATGCACGACACGTTTTACACCCGATTGTTCAATGGCTTGTTTGTAGTTTTTGCCAATCTCGGTGATAGCTGCGATCACATCAACATTCGGGTCGAAGGAAGCATCGGGGGCAAGCGATTCCATCACATAAACGACATCTGCGCCTTTAAAAGTCGCTGATAGAAAGTCAGCGTCTTCCATTGTGCCAATAGCAGCTTTTGCGCCTAGAGCTTCAATATCTTTTTGCCTTTCGGCTTTGCTGCTGATAACCGTCACTTGATGCCCTTTTTTTACTAACTCTTGTGTCAATGGTTTACTAATATTTCCTAAAGAACCTGTCACTATAACTTTCAGAAATATTTACTCACAAACTATTTCTAAATCGAAATTTGAATTTCTCTATTTATGGTAAATAATTTTTTATCTTTAAAGTTAGCCGAATCATCGATAATTGTATCCAAAATGTGGAATTTTGCTGCTTAACTAGGGAAAGGAGAAGCAGCCGACAGCTGCTTCTCCTTTTTTCATCAGAATGATTATTATTATTGTGATTGGTGATTTTATTCCTTGGAAGTGCCTAATGGGGATCCCTACACCCTTACACCCCTAGTTTGTTGACTCTCGAATAGCTTACTTTAAACGGCAAGGTAAACCAGACCATGAAATCTGGTACAGTCCAATTACAGATCGTCGATTTGTGGTAGATAGTTCTATCAAGTCATGCCACACAGCTAACGCTGTTTTGAAACAAGCTGGGCTGTCTAAAGCCTTTAAAATCTTTAATCCACCTTACTCCAGCATCTCCCCATGACATCACCATCAGCAGTTGCTCTTTCCATGTGGACTCCTTTGCGTCAGCCGGTGTTTCGTGCCTTGTGGGTAGCATCAGCGGTGTCAAGCATTGGGACTTGGATGCACGATGTCGGCGCATCATGGTTAATGACAACCCTTGCACCCAATTCACCGCTATTAGTGGCGCTGATGCAGGCGGCGTCTAGCTTACCATTTTTTTTGCTGGCTTTACCAGCAGGAGCGATCGCCGATGTTGTTGATCGTCGCAAGATGCTGCTGTGGACACAGGGTTGGATGTTAATCGTAGCTGCTTTGTTGGGTTTACTAACAATAGCTCACATAACAACCCCGTGGATACTCTTAGGACTGACCTTTGCCCTGAGTATCGGCAGTTCGATGAATATGCCTGTTTGGCAAGCTGTCACACCCGAACTCGTATCGAAAGAAGAACTGCCGCAAGCTGTCACTCTCAGCGGTATTGTTGTTAATTTATCTCGCTCAATTGGTCCAGCCGTAGCAGGGATTGTCATCGCCACAGCAGGAACGGGTGTTGTTTTTCTGCTAAATGCTGCCTCATTTGTGAGCGTGATCTTCGTGATTGCTCGTTGGGAACGTACGCATGAAAAGAGCGCCTTACCCACAGAACGGTTTGTGGGCGCTATGCAAGCAGGGGTACGTTACATCCGCTACGCCCCAGTCTTCCAATCTGTACTGATTAGGACAATAGCCTACATTTTCTTTGCCAGTGCCTTGTTTGCCCTACTACCACTGTTGGGGCGTAAAGAGTTGGGGCTGGATGCGTTTGGATATGGTGTCGTTCTTGGCTTTTGGGGCATTGGCGGTTTAATAGGAGCGTTCAGTTTACCCAAAGCACGAGAGAAATTTTCAATCGACAGCCTGGTGGCGATCGCATCCTTAGTGATGGCTGCGATGATGCTAGCGCTGGCATATTTCCGGATTGTACCACTGGTGTGGGTAGTGATGCTACTAGTGGGCATTTCGTCCCTGTGCGTTATGGTTAGTCTGACTGTCACAGCCCAAACATCAGTTCCAAGCTGGGTGCGTGCTAGAGCTTTATCTGTACAATTGCTTGTGTTCCAAGGAGGAATGGTGTTGGGCAGTCTTTTGTGGGGTACCTTGGCTCAACATACAAGTATCTCAACTGCCCTTACCAGTGCTGCTGTAGGATTAATTGTGTGTGTCCTGCTGACAAAGCGTTATCGTCTTCGCTGTGCTGAAAAATTGGACTTACAAGCGTCCCTGCATTGGGATCAGCCACGCATTGCTTTTGAACCTTGCCCAAATGATGGTCCTGTCTTGATTACTATAGAGTATCGCATTGACCCAGCAAACGCCGAAGAGTTTACTAAAATGATGCAAGCATTTAGCCAAATTCGCCGGCGTGATGGTGCGATTCAATGGGGCTTGTATCAAGATTTGTCTGATCCTAGTCGCTTTGTAGAAACAACGCTTGTAGAATCTTGGGCTGAACACAAAAGGCAATTTGCGCGGGTGACGAATGCAGATAGAGTCATTGAAGAACGAGTCCGTGCTTTTCACATTGGTGAACTACCGCCCAAGATTTTGCAGATGATTTATTCAAACCCAAATAGGCGTCCATGTTAAATAATTCAAAATTCAAAATTCATGGTTGCTGAGCGCAGTCGAAGCAAAATTCAAAATGAAGAAAGCCGAGACGAAACTTGGGTTTGGGAATGTGTATGTGTCGCATTCTTTATTTAAATTGGTATAACGCACTGGCTCCCCTTAAAAAGAAGGGAATCTTAAAAGCCCCCTTTTTAAGGGGGTTGGGGGATCTCTTTTGCGTAAGTCCTAATAAAAAAACAGTGCTATAGGACTCATATTTGATTTTTGCGAAGCAAGGTACACTTTCTGTTCCCTGTTCCCTGTTCCCTACCTTTACGAGTCAATTCACCAAATCAAACCGGATTCCTATATAAACAATAATCCCACCTAGTTGCTGTGTAGGTGGGGTATTGATGAACGGGATTTACACAATCAAACAAAAATTAACGTCTTCAAAGAATGTAAAGTGTAAGGTTAGAGGTACAATGGATTGCGCCTGTATTGGTGTAGAGACAGTACCACAATCCCCGCTATTACTACACACTTCACTCCTCACTGCCAGTCTTAACAAAAGATTTGGTGTGTAGGTTCAAGATTAACAGAAATATTGCAGGAAAAACCTGCCACTACCGCGATCAGTGTCGATATTCACAAGATGCTCCCTAACTATCTAGAGTGTTTTAATTCTATATACAACTTAGAAAAAGACAAACAGGAAAAGAATCTAGGTTATCACAAATATTTAGCCAACCAAAATATTTTTATTTTCCAAAGAATCGGTTAAGAAATATTAAGTAGGAAGTGCTATAGCAGCATTAAATAAATCTTTTCCGAAACCACAAGCTATTGAGCAGTAGTTATGATTATTCTACCGAGAGTGAACCTCTGTTTATTGTGAATGCTACTGTCAATTACAACCACATATTATCCAGCTACAGATTTAGGATACCTACTGCATAAACACCCAGATCGTTGCCAATCTTTTTCTCTTTCCTTTGGACAAGCGCACATCTTCTATCCAGAGGCAAATGAGCAACGATGTACTGCGACACTACTTTTGGATGTTGATCCAGTGAAGTTAGTACGCGGACGTGCTGCAAATCTGGAACAATATGTTAACGATCGCCCTTATGTTGCTTCTTCATTTTTAAGTGTGGCGATCGCCCAAGTCTTTAGTACTGCACTTGCAGCTCGTTGCAAAGACAAACCAGAACTGACACAAACTCCTATACCTCTGGTTGCGAAATTATCTGTTTTACCTTGTCGGGGTGGTGAAGGATTGCTACGACAGCTCTTTGAACCGTTAGGTTACACTGTCACTGCCCAAAATCACACTCTAGATGAGAAATTTCCTGATTGGGGACAAAGCCAGTACTACACTGTGGAATTGCAGCATACCCTTCCCCTTGCTGACTTACTGAGTCATCTGTATGTACTCATACCAGTCTTGGATGACGATAAACACTATTGGGTAGGTGATGAGGAAATCGAAAAACTCCTGCGTCATGGAGAGGGTTGGTTAACTGGACATCCAGCACGGGAAACAATTACTCGTCGTTACCTGAAAAAACTAGGTCGTCTGACTCGCGCTGCTTTGGCACAACTTGCAGAAGAAGATGAACTCGATCCAGACAGTGCTCAAGAAAGCCATGCTGAAGAAGAAGCTGCTGTAGAAAAGCCCATTAGCCTAAATCAGCAGCGGTTAAGTGCTGTTGTTACTACTTTAAAAGAAAGCGGCGCAAAACGAGTCATTGATTTAGGTTGTGCCCAGGGGAATTTATTACGAACTCTGGTTAAAGATAGCTTTTTTGAGCAAATGACTGGTGTTGATGTTTCCTACCGTTCACTGGAAGTCGCACAAGAGAGATTAGATCGCCTGCACTTATCTCGTACCCAATCGGAACGTCTACAACTTATTCAAGGCGCACTCACTTACCAAGATAAACGTTTTACAGGATACGATGCTGCTACCGTTATTGAGGTGATTGAACATCTCGACTTACCGCGCTTTGCTGCTTTTGAACGCGTGTTGTTTGAATTTGCCCAACCCAAAACTGTGGTTGTGACAACACCCAATATTGAATACAACGTCAGATTTGAGAAGTTACCTGCTGGAAAACTGCGACATAGAGATCACCGTTTTGAATGGACGCGCCAAGAATTCCAAACTTGGGCAAAACAAGTTGCAGAACGCTTTGGCTACACTGTGAAATTTCAAGCGATAGGAGAGGATGATCCAGAAGTAGGTTCTCCGACGCAGATGGGGATTTTTACTATTAGTTGACTTCAGGAGGAAATATTGTTATGTCCGAGACACGGGCAAACCAAACCAACGATTTCAGCAGCTTTGCTGACTGGTGTTTACATAAAGACAGCCTTTCTCCAGAGGCGAGGCACACGATAGAAGTGCTGTTAAAGGAGGTCGCTTACACCTCTGATTGCCAGGAAGCCCAAGAGCGGCTTGCACGTCTTACCAAAGTTAACATTTATAATGAGCAAATTTCTGATTTTAGTCCGTTACAATCTTTAACTAACCTGACTAAACTTGACTTATCACAAAATCAAATTTCCGATCTCAATCCACTGCAAAACCTCAAGAAACTCACTTGTCTTAACCTCAGCGCCAATCAAATTTCTGATTGTAGTCCGTTACAGTTCCTCACCAATCTTTCTATCCTCTACCTCAATGAGAATCAAATTGTCGATGTCACTCCACTGCAATTTCTCACAAACTTGACTTTCCTCTCACTAAGTAAAAATCCTGTTGTTGACGAAAGTCCGCTGCAATCTCTGAAGAACACAACGATAAAGATTTCAGACAAACAACCGATTGACATCAGCTTTGAGAATTGGGTCAAGTATCTTTTTGAGCATCCAGTTACCGAACCTGCGTGGCATTGGCAGGATGGGGAAGATTGGCTTTGGGATGTCCCACCAGAAGTGACCGTTGCATACGTGACCAAAGTTTTTGAAAATCCTCAGGAAGTCTTCCAATCTTTTTCTGATGCCCAAGTGAATCAGGGCTTGTGGTATTTGATTTTCAACGTTTGCTCAAATCACATATTCGCACTGCTACAACTAGACAACGGTGTAGCTTGGTTAGATAGGCAAAGGTGTATTCGCTCGATTTTCACCTTATTTGAAAAGTGTTTTGCTCAAAGATGTTCGCCTCACCTGAGTTATCTTAATGAACCCGATGCGAACGCTGTCAATAGTGTTTGTTATATGTGGTGGGATATCTTCCCTTGGTACGGTCATCCAGATGAGCCGATGTATCAAGAGATGGACGAAGAATTTATAGATGTGATGCAAAGGACTCTATTACTTGATTCCACTGCTTGTCAAGAAAGTGCTCTACATGGCTTAGGACATTGGCAAATGGACTATCCAGAGAAGATAACTGCTATTATTGATGACTTTCTTGCCCGAAATCCACAGATTCGTCCTGAATTGAAAGAATATGCCCTAAATGCTCGTGTTGGTTACGTTCAATAAGTTTTTATAAGTGAGATGAAGCTGACAATTCCTGAACTTTCCTTAGTTGTCCTCATCGGTGCTTCTGGTTCCGGGAAATCAACCTTTGCCCGCAATCACTTTGCACCGTTTGAAATTTTATCTTCAGACTTTTGTCGCGGCTTAGTCTGCGATGATGAAAATAATCAATCTGCTTCTGGTGATGCTTTTGATGTGCTGCACTATATTACCGCCAAGCGACTGGCAGCAGGTAAACTCACGGTAATCGATGCTACCAACGTCCAGCCAGAAGACCGTAAAGCATTGGTGGCGTTGGCACGGCAGTATCATTTCTTTTCAGTGGCGATCGCCCTCAACTTACCAGAACAATTGTGTCACCAACGCAACCAACAACGACCAAACCGCCAATTTGGTTCTCATGTCGTGCGCCGTCACACTCAATTTTTGCGGCGTTCCCTGCGCGGATTGGAAAGAGAGGGCTTTCGCTACGTCCACGTCCTCAATTCAGTAGAAGAAATTGAAGCCGTAGAAATTGAGCGTCAACCTCTTTGGAACAACCGTAAATATGAACACGGTCCGTTTGACATCATTGGCGACATTCACGGCTGCTGCGACGAACTCGAAGCATTATTACAGAAGTTAGGCTACCAAACTTCCTCATCCTTCCTCTGTCACTACTACCATCCCGAAGGACGCAAAGCTGTTTTTCTTGGTGATTTAGTAGACAGAGGACCACGTATCCTAGATACAGTTAAACTTGTGCAAAACATGGTTGCAGCAGATACAGCGATTTGTATTCCTGGTAATCATGAAAACAAACTATTGCGGAAATTACGAGGTAAAAATGTCAAAGTCAATCATGGCTTAGAGCAAACCTTAGCAGAAATTGAGGCGTTACCAGAAGAAGTCCGCAAACCCTTCACTAAAGAACTGTGTGAGTTTCTCGAATCCCTTGTAAGTCACTACGTTCTGGATGCAGGGCGGCTTGTTGTTGCCCATGCGGGCTTGAGGCAGGAAATGCAGGGACGCGGTTCAGCGGCTGTCCGGGAGTTTGCTTTGTATGGCGAAACCACCGGAGAAATTGATGAGTTTGGCTTACCCGTTCGTTATAACTGGGCAGCAGAGTACCGGGGTGAAGCAATGGTTGTCTACGGACACACACCCATTTTAGAAGCAGAGTGGTTAAATAATACAATTGACATTGATACAGGTTGCGTATTTGGGGGTAAACTAACTGCTCTGCGTTATCCAGAGAAGGAATTCGTGAGCGTTCCTGCAGCCCGCACTTACTGCGAACCTGTTAGACCGATTTCGGAAGTAGGAAATCAAGAATCGGGCATCGGGAAGACTGTACAGCAAGAACACGACGATGTGCTGAATATTGAAGATGTACTTGGTCAGCGCATGATCAACACCCGTCTTTTGCCCAATATCAAAATACGGGAAGAGAATGCGATCGCCGCCCTAGAGGTGATGAGCCGTTTTGCTGCCAACCCGAAATGGCTGATTTACCTACCACCCACCATGTCTCCAGTGGAAACATCTCAAGCAACAGGATATCTGGAACATCCAGCCCAAGCGTTTGCCTACTACCATAACCAAGGAATCACTGAAGTTGTGTGCGAGGAAAAGCACATGGGTTCACGGGCTGTGGTTGTTGTGTGTCGAGATGAAATGGTTGCCAAGCAACGGTTTTGCGTGGTAGACGAAGGTATTGGTATCTGCTATACCCGTACGGGAAGGCGCTTTTTTGACGATTCAAAACTAGAGGTAGAATTCTTAGGGCGGGTCAATGCTGCTCTATCACAAAGTGGTTTTTGGGAAACATTTAATACCGACTGGGTTTGTCTGGACTGTGAACTCATGCCTTGGTCAGTAAAGGCACAGGGGTTACTGCGGGAACAATATGCAGCTGTTGGGATAGCGTCACGTCTTGCCCTTGGCGATGCCGTAAGTGTGTTACAAAAAGCACATGCTCGTGGAGTTGAGGTTAGCACCCAACTCAGTCAATATCAGCAACGTGTAGATATGGCACAGCAGTACGTCAGTGCTTACCGCCGCTACTGTTGGTCAGTAGGTGATATATCTGACCTCAAACTTGCTCCTTTCCACATTCTGGCAACAGAGGGAAGTGTCCATACTGATAAAGACCATCGCTGGCACATGGAGGAGGTTGCAAAAATTGCTCAGTGTGACCCAGAGTTACTGCAAGCAACGACATACAAGGTGATAGATTTGACTGATCCTAGCAGTCAAGCAGAAGGAGTTCGTTGGTGGGAAGAACTCACAAATGTTGGAGGTGAAGGTATGGTAGTCAAGCCGATGCAATTTATTGTTAAAGGCGATCGCCGGATTGTCCAGCCTGCTGTTAAGTGTCGGGGACGGGAATATCTGCGAATTATTTACGGTCCTGAATACTCAACGCCTGAGAATTTGCAACGCTTACGTCAACGGGGGCTATCTGTCAAGCGTTCTTTGGCGATGCGGGAGTTTGCTTTGGGTGTTGAGGCTTTGGAGCGATTTGTTGCTCATGTTCCGCTGCGTCGTGTGCATGAGTGCGTTTTTGGTATTTTGGCGATGGAGAGCGAACCTGTAGATCCAAGATTGTAAAAAGTTTTGTAGCCACTAGCTCATTTTGGGGGAGAACAAAATTTGTCTGGGGAGCATCCCAATTTTGCAAAAACACCTGGCGAATAGAATTCGCGGCTATACAGACAAAGCCTGCCTCCGCAGGCTAGATGTATTAGTCCGCGCAGGCGGTGAGACAGCGCTGCAGGAGGGTTTCCCGACCTAGGCGACTGCGTTAGCGCAGCGGAACCGGAGGTTCTCCCCGAAGGGACTAGGTTTGTATAGCCCCAGACTTCCAGTCTGAGGGGAATTTACATATTTGGGATGCTCCCTTTGTCTGCAAGTCTTGTAAAGTAAGTGTTTTGAGGAGCAGATGGCACTTATACCATTTCACGAAAAGTGTGATACAAATAGAGCGAGGGGTATAAAAGAAAATTAAACAAAATGTGTAGGGTTCTGAAGTTAGAGATAAAAGAAACAGAGGCTGAACTTGAATCGTTGCTCAAACA
>NZ_JABXYX010000195.1 GCF_017982655.1 Brasilonema sp. CT11
AAGGACAAGCCCGTTGCCATGTCCATCGTTCAAGGTCGTCTGGTTGGTTTAGCTCACTTCAGTGTGGGTTACATCTTGACCTACGGAGCATTCCTGATTGCCTCTACTGCTGGTAAGTTTGGTTGATGTAGTTGACAAAGCAAATACTTGTAGATAGGTAAAGAAATCTCCTGCTCTAAAGCAGGAGATTTTTTTGGAGTTAGAGACAAAGAGGACGCGCTTCACCTAAAGCAGGTTTTTCTCCCCTACACCCCTAACAGTTATCAGTTATCAGGTAAAGGCTGGGGATTGAACCCCAACTGAAACGTACCACCTATAAGAGGTGGGGGACTCTCGCTCCCATCAAGAGTGAACAGTAAACAGGTAACTACTGATAACTGTTTACTGTTCACTGGTTACTGTTAACAAAGAGCATCTATTCCCAAAGATGCAAAATCTACGTCTTGTGTGCTTCTCCCACAGCTTCTATAACTGCTTCTAAAGCTATTGCCACATGAGTCCAATGGGTTCCACCCTGGCAATACACCACATACGGTTCCCGCAATGGACCATCTGCAGAAAATTCAGAGGTGCTTCCCTCAATAAATGTCCCGCCAGCCATCACTACCTTAGTTTCATAACCAGGCATTTCATCTGGGATGGGGTCAAGATAAGAACCGATGGGTGAATTTTGTTGAATCGCGCGACAAAAAGCAATAAGTTTTTGGGCAGAACCTAGTTTAATTGCTTGAATAACATCCCGACGCTTGGCAAACGGTGCTGGATTGACTGGGTAACCGAGTTTGTCAAATACATAACCCGTGAGGTGAGTGCCTTTCATTGCTTCTCCAACCATTTGTGGGGCGAGAAACAGTCCTTGAAACAGCAGACGATTTTGGTCAAAAGTGGCACCTCCGTAACTGCCAATTCCTGGTGCTGTCAGGCGACAAGCAGCAGCTTCTACTAAGTCAGCGCGACCAGCAACATAACCACCAGCAGTAACAATTGTACCACCGGGGTTTTTAATCAACGACCCTGCGATTAAATCAGCACCAATATGGGTAGGTTCTTGAGTTTCTATGAATTCGCCATAGCAGTTATCGACAAAGCAAATTGTGTTAGGATTTTGCTGCTTGACTAAGTGGATAATTTTTTCAATTTCCGCTATAGATAGGCTAGGACGCCAAGAATAGCCACAAGAACGCTGAATTAACACTAAACGAGTGTTATCCTTTACCGCATGGCTTAAAGCTTGCCAATTTATAGTTCCTTCTAGAGTAAGATCTAATTGTTGGTAGCAAATGCCAAACTCAAGTAGTGAACCTTGACCTTGACCTCGTAATCCAATGACTTCTTCTAGAGTATCGTAGGGTGCACCAACCACCGCTAGCATTTCATCACCAGGACGGAGAACACCAAATAAAGCACAAGCAATTGCGTGGGTTCCTGAAACAAACTGTACTCGTACAGCAGCCGCCTCAGCGCCCACCACCTCAGCAAAAACTCGATCTAAAGTTTCTCTGCCGAGATCATCGTGTCCGTATCCAGAGACACCGGCGAAGTGGTGTGCCCCAACATGATTATGGCGAAAAGCATTTAACACTCGTTGAAGATTTTGCTTGACCTGAGCGTCAATTCCAGAAAAAATTTGTAAGAGTGCTTCTTGTGCTTCACGCAGCTGTTCCGAGCTATTCATTAGTTCCTCTTTTAAGAAAACATAAAAAATTTGCGGATTTTTAGATCACGCGGATTAGGCTTGACAATTCCTATTCAGGTTACTGCATGACAATTGCTACATCCACAAAATCCCAACTTAATTGGCTGCATATCACATTTTTCGCCGGTTTGCATGTCGGAATTTTGTTTGCCCTGTTTCCTAATACCTTTAGCTGGAAAGCATTCGGTGTATTCTTGTTTCTCTACTGGGTGACTGGTGGCTTGGGTATTACCCTAGGATTTCACCGCTTGATCACCCATCGTAGTTTTCAAACTCCCAAGTGGCTGGAGTATTTCTTGGCTTTGTGTGGGACACTTGCTTGCCAAGGAGGACCAATCGATTGGGTAGGAATGCATCGTATACACCATTTGCACTCTGATGAGGAGTTAGATCCCCACGATTCCAATAAGGGCTTCTGGTGGAGTCACATGGCTTGGATGTTTTATCATTCACCAGCTTTCGCGGACGTGCCTCGCTTTACTAAAGATATTAAGGACGACCCATTTTATCAGTTTCTGCAAAAGAATATGATTTTGATTCAGGTTGCGCTGGGTATAGTCCTGTTGCTCCTGGGTGGTTGGTCGTTTGTCGTTTGGGGAGTATTTGTTCGCCTGATATTCGTGTGGCACTGTACTTGGTTTGTCAACAGTGCTACCCATAAATTCGGCTATCGTACTTATGATACAAGCGATCGCTCCACAAACTGCTGGTGGGTAGCTTTACTAACCTATGGTGAAGGCTGGCACAATAACCACCACGCCTATCAATATTCAGCTCGACACGGCTTGAAATGGTGGGAAATTGACCTCACCTGGATGACTGTTCAATTGCTACAAAGATTGGGTCTAGCTACAAATGTCAAGCTGGCACCACAAAAAGCAGTCAGCAGTCAATAGTTAGCAATTCTTATCTTATTTCATGTTCAGTTTTGAATTTTGAATTTTGAATTTTGAACGACTTATGCTCCCCCGCTTCTGAAAGACTACTTAAGCGTCAGCGGGGGTTTGTTGTAGGTGCGGTGGGGTACATTAGATTGCTATAATCCAAGACGCTAACGTTAGAAAACTTTGCGACAGCCACTTGTTTAGTGATTTGGTAGTGAGGTTTGTTGTCTTTTCAGGTATTCATGACTACATCAACAATCGAAAGCCACAAGTCAGCTCATGAGCTTGGTAATTCCGACCTTAAGCTAAAAGATATTATCAAAAGCTTGCCACGAGAATGTTTTGAGCAGAATCGCCGCAAAGCCTGGACAAAAGTTATACTCAGTGTTTTAATGGTCTGCCTGGGCTATTTCAGCTTGATCATCGCTCCTTGGTTTCTCTTACCTGTAGCATGGATTTTTACGGGTACTGCTTTAACCGGTTTTTTTGTCATCGGTCATGATTGTGCTCATCGTTCATTTGCTAAACGTCGCTGGGTAAACGATTTAGTCGGGCATTTGATGATGATGCCATTGATTTACCCGTTCCACAGTTGGCGTATTCAGCACAATTATCATCACGCTCACACTAACAAGCTGGATGAGGACAACGCTTGGCAGCCAATCAGCACAGAACTTTATGAAAGTTGTGGAAAAATTTCGCAATGGGGTTTCATAGCGTTTCTACGGTATCGATTGTGGTGGATAGGCTCAATCATTCATTGCGGAGTTTTGCATTTTGATTGGTCTTTATTTCGCAAGAAAGACCAAGCAAGTGTGAAGTTTTCTGTGGCTGTCGTCGTGCTTTTTGCTGCGATCGCATTCCCCATCCTCATCGCCACAACCGGGATCTGGGGATTTGTGAAATTCTGGCTGCTTCCGTGGCTGGTTTACCATTTTTGGATGAGCACTTTTACCCTAGTTCACCATACTGCTCCAGACGTTCCTTTTGTGGCAGAATCTAAGTGGAATCAGGCCATAGCACAGCTAAATGGCACAGTTCATTGCGATTACCCCTCTTGGGTAGAAATCCTCTGCCACGATATTAATGTCCACGTCCCCCATCACATTTCAACTGCTATTCCTTCTTATAATTTGCGGATGGCTTATGGCAGTATCAAAGAAAATTGGCAAACGTATTTGCATGATGAGTGTCGGTTTTCCTTTTCTTTAATGAAGCGAATTACAGATCAGTGTCACCTGTATAGAGCCGATAGTGGCTATCAGTCTTTTAAAGACTATTTTGCAGGACGATAAGCTCATAGCTTTAAAAAATAGATTCTGGCAATTCTGTCAACATAAGTCTTGTTACGAAAATTGCCAGATATCACTTTGCTGCTTTGCACTTCCAAAACTTCGGGATACCCAAACCCAAAGTAATGCGATTGCAAAGTTTAAATGACTTTGCTTCAACAACTTCCTGTTTGACTCCAGTAAAAAAATCAAGTGCAATCAAATATTATCAAGTCAAATAATCCTCGTGACGTTGAATCTCTTGAGGATACAACCAAGCTGCCCTTCACGCTTCAAGATTTGAAAGCTGCAATCCCATCTGAATGTTTTCAGCCCAATGTCGGGAAATCACTCTTCTACTTTTTTCGTGACATCCTGATTATCGGTTTACTTTATGCAGTTGCTCATTTTCTAAATTCTTGGTTCTTCTGGCCAATTTTCTGGGTGATGCAAGGAACGATGTTTTGGGCTTTGTTTGTCGTTGGACATGATTGCGGACACCAATCTTTTTCTAAGAAGAAATGGCTGAATGATTTGATTGGACATCTTTGCCATACACCGATACTTGTTCCATATCACGGGTGGCGAATTAGCCATAGAACTCACCACAAAAATACTGGTAACCTCGATAATGATGAAAGCTGGTACCCACCAACAGAGTCACAGTACAAAGTGCTGAATTGGGTACATGATATAGGTCGAGATTACTTGTTTTTATTGGTTTATCCGGTGTATTTGTTTACTGGTAATCCTGATAAACGAGGCTCTCACTTTTTACCTAGCAGCCGATTTTTCAAACCCTCAGAAAAATGGGATGTGATCACCAGCACCACACTCTGGACTCTAATGGTAGGTTTGCTGTTGTTCCTCACCTATCAATGGGGTTGGATGTGGTTGTTGAAATACTACGTTGGACCTTATCTTGTCTTTGTCATTTGGCTAGACTTAGTCACATATTTGCACCATACTGACCCGGATATTCCCTGGTATCGTGGAGAGGATTGGACTTTCCTCAAAGGTGCTATTTCTAGCATTGACCGTGATTACGGTTTTATCAATCACATCCATCATGATATCGGTACTCATGTTGCTCACCACATATTCCTGAACATTCCTCACTACAATTTGAAAAAGGCAACTGAGGCGATTAAACCAATTATGGGTGACTATTTCCACAAATCTGATCTACCCATTTGGACTGCATTACGCCGTTCGTCCAGTAGCTGTGATTTTGTTCCGGATACTGGAGGAAAAGTTTACTATTTTTCCAATAAAAAGTTAGCTAAAGGCTAACATAAAGTGAAGAGTGAGAAGTTCATGAAAAACTCCCCACTCTTCATTTGATAACTTTGGTATTTCTGATGATCCAAATTTGCGTTCAATTACAAAGAAACTGGGTTTTTGGTTAAACGCAAGATGTGTGTTTTATAACGCAGTGCTTTCCTGAGGCAAAGTACCCATTAATTTCAACCAACGAAAGTTCGCAAGAAGTGCTTCTCCAAAAGTTGGATACACATTGTATTGAACGCCAAAATCAGCACAAACTTCTGCCAAAATTGGAGCTATTTTTGGATAATGAATATGGCAAACATGGGGAAATAAATGATGCACGACCTGATAGTTAAGACCACCCAAATACCAATTTAAAAAGGAATTCTTTGGTGCAAAATCAACTGTTGTTTTGACTTGAGCAATTGCCCATTCATCATCAATATTATTTGACTCAGGATGTGGTTGAATAAACTCTACTGGAGCGAGAACATGAGCTAGCATGAAAACATTGCAAATCATCAGCCCATAGATCATGTAAGCAATGCTAAATCCTACAACGACTTGTAGGGGAGTATATCCCACGGCAAGTGGTATTCCTAGAAACACTCCCAGCCAAACGACTTTACCCCCTAACAATATGAGCATTTCCAAAGGCTTGAGCGTAGGAATAATATGCTCATGGTATTTGCGCTTAAATAAAGCCAGATTGATATCAGCAACAGACCAATAAAACGGAATAATTGTATAGATTGGTAAAATGAATAAGTGTTGGAATTTATGATACCATTTCTGTTCCATATATGGAGACATACGCACTAATCCATCTCCATGTATTTCTACATCATGTCCTAATATATTGGTATATGTATGATGCAGGAAATTATGACGAAATCGCCACAAATAACTGGATAAACCAATCACATCATAAGTTAAACCAAAAATAGAATTTACCCATTTGCGACTAGAATAACCACCATGATTGGCATCATGTCCTACACTAAAACCAACACCAGCAATACCTAATCCTAGAAGGACACAGCCAAATACCTTCATCCACATTATCGGTGGACCGAAGAGAGTAAATGTCCAAGCAGAAATGACCCATCCCAAGATAATTGCACTTTTGAGGTACATTGCGAGATTATCGCGCTTCGCAATGTTCTCAGATTCAAAATAAGCGTCAACTCGTTTATTGAGTTCCTTTCTAAAACCAACGTTCTTGGCAAACGTCACTCTCGTTTGTGTCTGTGTCATAAAAACTAATCGTTCAAATGAGCTATGAATTGACTTGAAAAAGCCTGTTATCTGGCAAATATCCTAGTGGCGTTGCTCAGATAGAAACACACAAGCCAAATCATCTCATTGTGGCAGATTATGCCAACTATCTACCAGAAAAAAAGAAAATTATTCCAAAGAAGGAACAAACGTTGTGCGTATGATTAAAACCGTCCATTCCCCTGAACAATATGCTTAACAGTCGTCAGACTTTCTAAGCTAATCAATCCGCGTCGATGACCTTTTTGGTTGGACATCCCTAGAAACACCGCATCTCCTCGCGACGGGTTCCGGGAAAAACGCGGAGAAGCATTGATGTAGCTAGAGGCACTATTCACTCCTAAGGCAAACTGCCGACTTTCCTGGTAAGATTCAGTAACAATACAGTCAGCATGACCGCTGCTGTACTGATTAATCCAGGCGATCGCAGCCTCTAAACTATCTACCAATTTAAAAGCAATTGTCTTGGTTAAATAAGCGTTTCCCCACTCTCCTTCTTTGGCTAACTGTAACTGAGGAAAGGCTTCGACCAATTCGGCATCTCCCTTAATTTCAAAGCCCTTCTCCTTTAAGCTATTCCACAATGTCAGTAAAGAAGATGGCAAGGCTTGTCGGTGAATCAGTACTTTTTCAATTGCGTTCACCGGATCTGGTTCACTTTGATGGCTATCTATAATCAGCCAGCGCACCATTTCTAAGCTACCATTCGGCGACCAGTAAAGGTAGCAGTTGCCCATAGCTGATTTGAGAACTGGGGCGGTGGAGTGGCGCACCACTTGCTGTATCAAGTTAGAACGTCCATAGGGAATCACTAAATTCAAGCATTGGTCTTGCGTCACTATATCCCGAATAGAACTTCCTTCTTCTGGTGTTATCAGCTGTAAACAACCTACTGGTAAACCAACTTCAGTCACAGCACTTACCAGTGCGTCGGCGATCGCCGCGTTAGAATTACTGGCTTCAGTACCGCCTCTGAGGATCAGACTGTTGCCAGTTTTGATACACAATCCTGCTGCGATCGCTCCCAATTCTGGAAACGCCTCATAAATAAACGCAATCACACCCAAAGGCATTAACTGCGTATAAGTCTGAGAGTCATCTAGTTGATAGTCAGCATGTCTGACTCGCCGTAATGGATCTGATAATTCTCCCAGCCGTTGCAAAATATCTACTGCCATCTCCAGCCGTTTTGGAGTCAGCTTCAGCCAATCGAGAATTAAATCTGGCACCGCCATTTCCCGACTCGCTTCTAGATCCAAGGTGTTTGCTTCTAGAATGTCGTCAAATGAAGCTGCCATCGCCTGTGCCATCGCTAACACAGCACGACTTCTGTCTACTCCTTTTGTGCTTCCTAGCTTTAGGGCAGCTTGATGAGCGCGTCTTGTGCGCTCAACTGGTTCGGGGCTAAGATCAAAAGCATCCACTGTCATTCCATTATCGCCTGTAGGTGAGCCATACCATCAGTGCTGGCAAAATAGCCAACAGCACCGCCACCATTGCCCAAGCAATAATGCTGTAACCATTTGCCAATCGTAGTGCCAATGGTAACCATATAATCACTAGCACGAAAATAATCCCAAGCGCTACAGGCAAATAGCTTTCTCCTAATCGAGGATGGACAACTTGCCAACTATTCCCTTTCCAGCGCCAAGCCCGCTTATAGGGATAGGTGGTGGAAAGTTGCTCCAGTACATAACCATTATCTTCCACCACGAATATCTGCTGACAGCGATTGCAACCAAATGCTTCCGTCAGCGTAATAGGGATCAGCTGCCCCCGCCGACGACAGGGACACGGGTATTCACTGTTGAAGTCAATTTTGTCTGCTTTTTGAGGTTGCACAAGCGAACTTTTTACTTGAGCGTGTTTGCCAATAGCTGTGAAAATAACATCCCCTGATTTACGTTATCAGGCAAGCTATTTTCCCATGAACTTTCTTTATAACATTAGCCAGTCTGGCTTACTCTTTTTTCTGGACAGATTTTCTTGGAATTCAGTGGTAGTACCATTCTATCACTGAACTACGCTGATAATAGCCAGCTACCATTACTGAATAAGCACAAAGACTAAAGTGAATTTTCTTTTCACTTCAATCTTTATTCTTCAATATCGCCTTAACATCAGTATTAATTCAATATTTTTTTACAGTATGATACTAACCACTGTACATATCTTTTTCTAGAGTAGCGCATCTTACATGATTTTTTTTTCGCTACACCTAAATTCTTTATAATGATCATTCATACATATATATTGGCATTTTACAACAGTACTTTGCCAAAGTCTTATCTTTATGCATTGCTTTTTATTTTTAAAGCGGGTAACGCGATTCGAACGCGCGACATTCACCTTGGCAAGGTGACGCTCTACCACTGAGCTATACCCGCAAACTTCACTCTTACTACTATTTCATAGTATGCATTTTTTGTCAACACCTTTTATTTGTTTAGTAGTTAGTAGAAAAAGTTCCCACTAACCACTAACCACTAATGACTGACTATTCTGCAGACAACTGTCCTACGCTGGCACTTTTGAGCGATGCTGATGAGAGAGAATGACCAGAAAAAGGCTCTGCGAGGTTTGAACGTAATTGCCGCATCAAACTCGCCATTTCTAAAGCACTCATGGCGTAATCCCAACCATGATTGCTTTTAATGCCAGCACGTTCTAAAGCTTGCTGCATGGAGTCCACTGTTAAAATGCCAAAAACCACAGGAACACCAGTTTGAAACGCTGCAGCAGCAATTCCTTTAGCGACCTCAGAAGAAACGTAATCAAAATGAGGCGTTTGTCCTCGGATCACAGCACCCAGACAAATAACCGCATCATAACGACCAGAGACTGCCAATTGGCGAGCCACAACCGGAACTTCAAAACTGCCTGGTACGTAAATGTAGTCTACCTGAGAGCCGTGAGGATTGACATCAATACCGTGGCGTTTCAAGCAATCTTGACAACCTTCCACCAGCTTGCTAGTTACAAGGTCATTGAATCGACCAATAACAATTCCAAACCGCAAAGGTTCTGCCTGAGTAAAAGTTCCCTCAAAAACTGCCATAACCGCCTCTGATTCATCTATACTTCTTGCCAATATACATTGGTTATCCAAAAAGTATAGGAGCAGATTTATCGACAAATCCAGCGAAAAGAAGATTGAGTTGACAAAATCCTGTGAGGGAGATAAGCAATCCCCCGGCGCATCTCCCACCACTCACGGCGAGTACGCGCCATAGTGGGGGACTTACGCCGAATTTGTTAAACTACCAGAAAGTTTAACGCCCCATCG
>NZ_JABXYX010000027.1 GCF_017982655.1 Brasilonema sp. CT11
ATAGATACTTTACTGCAAGGGTCAGCCGATTTGATAGACGAAGCTGAAAAATATAAATAAGACTAATCATTCATTCATTAAGTTCGCGAATAATATCCGCGAACTCACTTTTTTGTCCAAAGTCCAAGCATTAGGAGAAATCAAAGATTTCTCGGCAGTACAAGCTTTGATTATAGCTTTGGAAGATGAAGATTATGATGTGCGTAGCAGTGCTACATCTGCATTAGGAGAAATCAAAGATTTCTCGGCAGTACAAGCTTTGATTACAGCTTTGAAAGATGAAGATTATGATGTGCGTAGCAGTGCCGTAGAAGCATTAGGAAAAATCAAAGATTTCCCGGCGGCAGTACAAGCTTTGATTATAGCTTTGAATGATGAATATTCTTCTATGCGTAGCAGAGCCGCAGAAGCATTAGGAGAAATCAGAGATACCCAGGCAGTACCAGCTTTGATTGGTGCTTTGAATGATCAAGATTATTCTGTGCGTAGGAGTGCAGCATCTGCATTAGGAGAAATCAAAGATACCCAGGCAGTACAAGCTTTGATTGCTGCTTTGAATGATCAAGATTATGAACTGCGTAGGAGTGCCACATTTGCATTAGGAGAAATCAAAGATTTCCCGGCGGTAGTACAAGCTTTGATTATAGCTTTGAATGATAAAGATTCTGATGTGCGTAGGAGTGCAGCATCTGCATTAGGAAAAATCAAAAATACCCAGGCAGTACAAGCTTTGATTCCAGCTTTGAATGATGAAGATTTTGATGTGCGTAGGAATGCCGCAGATGCATTAGCAAAAATCGGGGATTCTGAAATATTTTCTCAAATGTGGGAGTTACGATTAACTAGGGTATATTTTACGGAAAGTGTTATTTTCAAAATTCAACAACGTTGCAAATTTTATAACCATGAAATTTTTTATTCTCCCCCAGTTGAGGAGGAAAAAAAAATCAAATTAGAAATTTCTAAATCATCAACTTACATCTTTCATCAACCTGTAGGCAACCTCAACGCAGGAGATGTCAAAATCCAAGGCAATCAAATTGGAACTCAGCACAACCAACTAAATAATAAAGATTAAAACTATGTCAGAAACTTCTAAATACCAAAATAGTTTTCATTTCAATCAAGCTCCTGGCAACGTCAATACAGGAGATGTTACCATCCAGCGCGATCAAGTTGGCATTCAACACAACTACGCGCCAGAACAAAAACAAAACCTGGCGGAAGCAGCTAAAGAAATTCAGGAATTGCTAGATCAACTGTCTGTGAGTTATCCAACAACCACTGAATCTCAAAAGCGAGCGATCGCCTATGAAGCAATAGCCCATATCAAGCGCGACAAGCCAACCACTTGGCAACGGTTACGCAGTGCGACTGAGGCAGCATTAATTGAGGCGTTTAAGGAAGTGCTTGATAATCCGTTTGTTAATGTCACGGTTGCAGCTGTTGAAGGTTATAGGAAGGCTGAGTAAGGAGTATAAAGGGTACAAGCCCCTACGCGCATTAAAGATTTGATAATTTTCACTTTATAGTGTTAAACTCGCCAGTCAAACTCATTACTACTAGGAGTGAGGCTAATTAACTCTTCAACATTTCGTTGGATTGTATTGCAAATCACATCTAATGGTAGATCACTGGGATCGTGCCCAAAAGGCTCTTCGATTTCCGAGCCAATTTCTTCAATACTCAATAAAATGAAGCTGATAAAAGCCGTAACGATACCAGTCCACCAATGTAAATCACTAACTATTTCAAGAGGCAATACTATACAGAAAACCAATAATAATTGTTTGAGTACGATACTATATACCAAGGGCATTGGAGTTTTTAGAATGCGTTCACAGCCACCCAAAATATCTACTAACTCATTCACCAAGTTATGTAAGGCAGTCAACTGATAAATATCTAGACAATTACGCTCGTGCTGATACTGCAAATAATCTCTAATCCATAAGGAAATTTGTAAAGGAGGATGATGAGTTTCTTTAAGTTTTAAATACTGCTTTTCGGACATTAACGACGCTAACTGCTCGTCCACAGGCTCTGCTCTTAGATGTAACTTCATCGCGACAGCGAAAGCAACTAGTAGCCGAATTGTTGCCTCTTTTTTAACTTTATCTCTCGGTGATTGCTCTTTAACTATTACGTAAATTCCCTGACCCAAGTTACGAACTGCATTAACTAAAGAACCCCACAGTTTACGACCTTCCCAAAACCGATCATGCGCTGTGTTTGTCCGGAATACCAATAACAAAGTAAAGCCAATATTGAAAGCAAAGATAGCATTGGTAAGGACACCACTGCGATTTTTTAATCCAACGAATAAGTCAAAATAATCATAGAATAATGATATCACAAAACCATATAAGCCACTAAATACGAACCAAGGAAAAATTGTTGGGATAACTGACTTTTCAAGTCTGAAAATGACCTCAATAAAATTCAGTTTTTTGCCCTTGTATAGATGATACTTTCCTGATAATGAATTATCAGCGTTTGTGATAAAGTTTTTCAAAAAATTTGGTATGTTTTTAGGATTAAAACGGCTCATCTTTGAAAGCTCCAAATAATGGAATATGGAAAATTACAATGAAATTAGGGCAAAATATTAATTAACGTAAGTTACTAGTTAGTCCCGATAAACCGTATTAAGCAATACAAAAACTACATTTTGCAATATTACAAAATACTATTATTTGAGACACTTTACTTAAAATAAGGCGTTTTTTGATAACTAGCAACTTGGATTAATTAGTGTCTGTTTACATGCATTTTGATGTATGATTTTCCCTGATGAGCAAGTAATATCGCCGCCACAAACATCATCTTCAAAAAAAATTATTTAGTCGTCACTCTTACGTTATATTTTTCTGGTTAAATTAAGAAGACACACAGATCGCAAAAACAGATCGCAAAAAAACCGAGACTGAAAATCTAACAGTCTCCAAATCAGACCAATCGTAGCTATAATGCAAACAACCAACTATTTGCCGTCTGAATCAACTTTGGAAACTCCTGAATAACTTGATAGAGACTGAATTTAGCCACTAAAAGCATCAGTACAAGATTAGTGGTAATTTGGTATATTTAATTCTCTACTTAGCTTGTAGCAATAGATTGCACTCCCAATACGGTTCGGCTAACGTTTTAAAATTTTGAAGATCCCCCCAACCCACGCCAGGTGCTTCAAGTCGGCAGAGCTGGATGCCCTTCGGGTTCGCCAGTCGCCTACGGAGGGAGACCCTCCTGCAGCGCTGGTCTCACCAGATACCTACGAAGGGAGACCCTCCTGCAGTACTGGCTCCCCAACGCAGTGGCTCCCCTTCAAAAGGGGGGCTTCTAACCCTCTTTTACCCCCTTTTTAAGGGGGTCGCCGCAGGCGGGGGGATCTTAACCGAACCGTACTGATTGCACTCCTACCTACGGATAATCATAAGCTACTGCCATTAAACCTAACGATACCCGTATTTTGCGATTAGCACTCCGCTGTTAGCTTGATTTTTATAATCCAAAATCTAAAAGATAAAATTGGTATAGTCTTGACTTAACCTAATCCAGTGTCAAAGAACCTGCAAGAAACTCACTTAAACCGTGCGCGTGCTAGTCTAAGCCTTGCGCTGTCTTGGTATGGAAATCTTCGCAAACCGGGACAGTCGTCATCAAACTCACAATTAGCAGGTTTGGTCAAACCAGAATTGGAACTCTTGACCTCAACACTTAACAAACTAGACTATAACCTGGTTCGTATTGCTGTTTTTGGTTTGGTGAGTCGTGGTAAGTCAGCGGTGTTGAATGCTTTACTAGGACAAAAGATTTTACAAACTGGTCCTCTTAACGGTGTGACTCAGTACCCCCGTTCTGTACGCTGGAATCCTGGTGGTAAGGTGCAGGTAGAGTTAATTGATACACCGGGATTAGATGAAATTGAGGGTGAATCTCGGGCACAAATGGCACGAGAAGTCGTGCGTCAGGCAGATTTAATTCTTTTTGTTGTATCTGGTGATATCACTCGCACTGAGTATCAGATGCTGTGTGAATTGCGTCAAGCACAAAAACCTTTAATTTTGGTGTTCAACAAAATAGACCTTTACCCAGATACAGACAAAACAACAATTTACAATAATTTACAACAGTTGGGTGCAGGAAATCCCCAAGCAAAACCCTTAAAACCAGATGAAATAGTCATGGTGGCGGCGGAACCTGCACCGATGGAAGTACGGGTTGAATGGTCTGATGGTAAAGTCGCACATGAATGGGAAACTCCACCACCACAAATAGACGAATTAAAAGAAACAATTCTTAAAATTCTCAATCGTGAAGGGCGATCGCTCCTGGCTTTAAACGCACTCATTCAAGCACGAGATGCACAAGAGGCGATCGCCCAAAAAACTATCGACTTTCGCCAACAACAAGCAGAAGACCTGATTTGGCAATTTACCAAATACAAAGCTTTAGCAGTAGGACTAAATCCCATCCCCTTGTTAGATATTCTAGGTGGAACAGTTGCCGATTTAGCTTTAATTCGCTCACTTGCACGCCTGTACGGCTTACCAATGACTGGGTACGAAGCAGGAAATTTTTTAAAAACGATTTTATTAAGTTCTGGTGGCTTACTGTTTGGAGAACTAGGCAGCAGTTTCCTGTTAGGTTTGGGTAAGAGTACCGCTGCAATTGCTTCTGGAGAAAACCCAATAAACATCACTGCTTATGCTGGAACTGCAATGACACAAGCTGGTATCGCAGGCTACGGAGCATATACAGTGGGAAAAGCCGCACAAGTCTATCTAGAAAAAGGCTGTTCTTGGGGACAATTGGGAGCGAGTACAGTTATTAAAGAAATCTTAGCTGAAGTGGAACCAAATACGATTTTGTATCGTTTGCGGCAAGAGTTAGGAGGATATTTGGGGTAATAGGTTATTTGTCTCGAAGTTCAGATGCTGCAGATTGAGTCATTTGTTGCAAAACTTCTAAATCAGGCGGTGGGGTTTCACTCTCCATTCCCAACCACAATAGATACTCGATATTCCCAGCAGGACCAGTAAGAGGTGACCAAGTCAAACCTTTGTACTTCCATCCTAATTCACCAGCCGCTTGCAACACCTGAAAAATTGCCTCGGCTTGGTCTTTAGAATCACGCACAACCCCTTTTTTACCAACGCGGTTTTTTCCCACTTCAAATTGAGGTTTCACTAACAATACAGCCTCCCGAGGAGATTGCAGCAGCTGCCATAAAGCTGGCAAAATCTTGGTTAAGGAAATAAACGACACATCCACCACCCCCAAATCAGCATATTCCCCTCCTTTAGAAGTTAGTGAGGTGCTAGGATATAACTGCTCTGGCGTCAAATACCGTAAATTGGTGCGTTCCTTCAAAATCACGCGAGAATCATTTCGTAAACGCCAGTCAACTTGTCCATAACCAACGTCAACCCCATAAACGAGTTTTGCGCCAGCTTGCAGCAAGCAATCAGTGAAGCCACCTGTGGAGATACCACCATCAAAACAAATTCGTCTTTCTACAGGAATTGTAAACACATCAATTGCTTTCGCTAACTTTTCGCCTCCTCGGGAAACAAAGCGCGATCGCTCTTTAATTTGAATTTGAGCCGCAATATCAACTTCCGTACCTGGCTTGTCAATTATCTGACCATCAACCGTGACTTCTCCCGCTTGGATAAAGCGTTGTGCTAAGGCGCGAGACGAACTTAAATTGAGTTCTACTAATAGAGTGTCGAGTCGTTTTTTAACCAATTATCTTTATCTACTGTGATGTTATTAAATTTAAAGCACTATTTATAATTTTTTCTTGGTTAACCAATTGTTCTAATTCTTCTAGTTGATAACGTCCCTCTTCTACTTCGAGTGTTGCCTCATCGATGGCATTTAAGTAGGCTTCTTGCAGGGTTTCCAGCAATTCTTCTGAAGATAAGTAATAACCCCCAGCTTTACGACGCTTGTTTGTTCTCTGAATTTCCCGAACTGAATTACGAATAGAGACATCCCAAGAGCGAGTTGTACGATTTTCGGCTTGCTGTTTAATCAGATGCAACAGCAGAATTATGGCATAGCTACGAATTGTCTTGATTATATCGTTACGGCTCATCTCTTCTAATTCTTCAACGATGACCAACGCCCCTGGTACATCACCTTTGAGCAACAAATCTTTTAACTCTAGTAATTCTTCCATAACCAGCGCCTCAATCGTTGGCACTTTCTATTGTGGCGAATTTTCAGCTTTAGTGCGGTATGCTTCGCGAAGTTAGAAAAAAGCGAGTTACCTCAGGGAAACTCGCCTGATTTTAAAACCGACAGAGCAATTTCAATCAGTGAACACTTCGACAAGCTCAGTGCATCGCAGTTAACAGTGAACAGTTATCAAGCAACTGATAACTGATAACCCTTCGGGTTCGCAGTCGCCTACGGAGGGAGAACGCCAGGTGCTACAACGGGGGGAACCCCCGCAACGCACTGGCTCCCCTCCTGCAGCGCTGGCTCACTGATAACTGTTAAACATCTGTTTCGCTAAACTCTTGAGTCATGTAGTCAAATGGCTCATCGATAAAGGAAGTATCTGTCACACCTGCTCCAGCCGCTTGCTCTTTCGCAATCTCCTTCATAATCTGGATACCACGAACTGTTGGACTAATTGGCACTCCCAAAGAATTGTAAGTTTCCCGTAGCCCTTGCAGCACGCGTTCATTTAGGACATCCATACTACCAGCAACAAGAGCATAGCTAGCATAGCGTAGGTAGTAGTCCATATCGCGCAGACAAGCCGCATAACGACGAGTTGTGTAGGCATTTCCACCTGGGCGAATCAACTCTGGCAGTTCATCAAATAATTGAGAACCTGCCTGCTTGACAATTATCGCCGCATTTGAATTGATAGCCGCTGCTGCTTGTACACGTGCGGTACCGCTTAGAAAGTAAGACTTAAGGCTGTCAATGGCATTCCGGTCGAAATACCGACCTGCAACGTCATAATTCTTAATTAAACCGGTTACTGCATCCCGCATTCTTTTTTCTCCTAATCAATCCTTTCTATGGTTTGATATTAATCTGACTGCTTTTAGCATTTATGCCTCTTGTAAAAAAAGCCCCAGCACAAAAACAATCTATAGCGCTAATTATGGATTCTATGCCAAAGTTGACCCCTGCGAGATCAACTGTCTACTTTTGTGAAACTAGTTAAAGAAAGGTTAAATATAATCTTTTAACTTGATTTTTTGTTACAAAAGACACAAAAAAATGTAAATTTAAATCTTTACGATATTGCAGGTGGCTCATGGATGTGGATTTACAAGCGGGGTCAACATGCTTTGAACACTCTAGTCTTACTATTAAAAAATCGGCAGATTAAGGAGTAACCATGACAACCCCACAAGAAGTTCTGAAGCGGATTCAGGACAATAAGATTCAGATGATTGATCTGAAATTCATCGATACCCCAGGAATTTGGCAGCACCTCACGGTTTTCCACGACCAAATCGATGAGAGTTCCTTTACAGACGGCGTACCTTTCGACGGTTCTAGTATCCGGGGTTGGAAAACCATCAATGAATCAGACATGTCGATGGTACTCGATCCAAACACTGCCTGGATCGACCCTTTCATGCAAGAACCAACTCTGAGTATCATTTGTAGCATTAAGGAACCACGGACAGGTGAGTGGTACAGCCGTTGTCCTCGTGTTATTGCCCAGAAAGCAATAGATTACCTAGTTTCCACTGGTCTTGGTGAAACAGCGTTTTTTGGTCCGGAAGCTGAATTTTTCATTTTTGATGATGTCCGCTTTGACCAAACGGCGCACCAAGGTTACTACTACGTAGACTCAGTTGAAGGTCGTTGGAATTCTGGTAGAGAAGAAGGTCCTAACCTGGGTTACAAACCTCCCTTCAAACAGGGCTACTTCCCAGTTCCCCCTACAGATACTTTCCAGGATATCCGTACAGAAATGCTGCTGACAATGGCAAAGTGCGGAGTACCAATTGAAAAGCAGCACCACGAAGTAGCCACTGGTGGACAGTGCGAATTGGGCTTCCGTTTTGGTAAGTTGATTGAAGCAGCTGACTGGCTGATGACTTATAAATATGTCATCAAGAACGTAGCCAAGAAGTATGGCAAGACCGTCACCTTCATGCCTAAGCCAATTTTTGGCGATAATGGTTCTGGAATGCACACCCACCAGTCCATTTGGAAAGATGGTCAACCGCTGTTTGCTGGAGATAAATACGCTGGCTTGAGCGAAATGGCGTTGCACTACATTGGCGGTATCCTCAAGCATGCACCAGCACTGTTGGCAATTACTAACCCCACCACCAACTCTTACAAGCGCTTGGTACCTGGTTATGAAGCACCTGTAAATTTGGCTTACTCCCAAGGTAACCGTTCTGCTTCTGTCCGTATTCCTTTGTCTGGCACTAACCCCAAAGCTAAGCGTTTGGAGTTCCGCTGTCCTGATGCGACTTCTAACCCCTACCTGGCATTTGCTGCAATGCTGTGTGCCGGAATAGATGGAATTAAGAACAAAATCGACCCAGGTGAACCTCTGGATAAGAATATTTATGAACTTTCTCCTGAAGAACTGGCGAAAGTTCCTTCAACTCCGGGTTCTTTGGAACTAGCATTGGAAGCACTGGAGAAAGACCACGCTTTCTTAACAGAATCAGGCGTATTCACCGAAGACTTCCTTGAAACTTGGATTTCTTACAAGTTAGATAATGAAGTTAACCCCATGCGGTTACGTCCTCATCCCTACGAATTTGCCCTCTATTACGATGTTTAATTCTTAAGTAGCAAACGTACCCTTCGGCTTAAGCCAAGGGTGTGAACGGTCTCTTAGCGCTATTTGAGCGGAGAAATCACATAAGCTGAGTCACCCTCACAAGATGGGTGGCTTTTTTTCTTGATTTACTCCCCAAGCAACCTTAATGCTATGGGACAAGCAACTCATGATGCCAAGAATTCTCGGTGTACGAATAGCAATGCCTTTCGTGAATACGAAGATTATCAATGTAAAGAGCTTCGATCAAGTCAGCTTTGCAGTAAAAGCCTCTCAAGTGCTGTGGAGGTGGAACTTCTTGCTCGTTTGGATATTTCGTCTTGAGATGATTTATAGATGAGAGTAGCATTTGCTGATTTTGGAGCTTTGAACCAAGTGGCTGATACTCTTGATAAAAACGGTCAAGGAGTTTGAATAAGTAAGGCGCACGCAACCAGCTTTGTTCTACAAGAGATTTCGGCATCATCTCTAACTCTCCTCGAATTCTATACTGTCGTGCTACACTAGGCCACCAGAGTAAAAGTTCATAAGCCCGATTGTGTAGGAGTTCTTGCCATTTACTGCTTTGCTCACTGCAATGAAGTTCAAACGAACGCCCAGAAATTCCATTCAGGTTCATGACTCGCGTTCTTGCAGAATTATCAACTGCTACAGTTGCAAGAGAGCACACGGAGGCACAAACGTCATTTAAGGATAAGGCTCGTTGGCGTGAGCTAACTATCTCTGAAATGGGGTCAATACAATCGCTGGTCATACTGACTGGATTTGGGCGGATGCCTGTGTGATACGAACGAGTAGATTACAAGGAGGTAAGTTGAGGTTGCATCTAGTTTGTCAAAAGCAAATCCCTACAATATTTTACAATCGTAGGGATTTACTTTATCTTTTATTTGGTGGCGGGAAGTGGATTTGAACCACTGACCTTCGGGTTATGAGCCCGACGAGCTACCAGGCTGCTCTATCCCGCGTCGTCTCTTCGTCTTCCTCAGTATAACACCATAGTCAGAAATTTGGCAACTATAAAATTGATAATTCTCCAATAACTTCTAAACGCTTGTATTTACCGAGGTTCATGAATTTTTCTGACAGGGCTTCGGCAACGCTGGGAGTAATCCAGCCCAACTGCTTAAGTAGGTGAATAGCAACGGCATACTTTGCTCGCTTTGCTCCATCCATAACTTTAATTGCCAATCCCATGCCCTCACCCAATCTGGCAATGCACTGTACTCCTTCAGCACCAGCTTTACTGACGACATCTCCAAGGGCTAAACGCATCAGTTCTGTATCTAATTCTCCCTCTCCTGCCACCATCACAGAGTGATGCGTCATCGCACGCACAATACGCTCCATGTCCAAAGTGCTACGAGAAGCAAGCTGAGCATACAATGACGCCATTTGAGCGAGTTGCATCAAATACGTAGGTGCGCCACAGTCATCATGAGCACTGATGAATTCCTCTGCTGGCATTCGCAGCAATTCTGATACTTTGGTGAGAATCAATTGCTGCACTGGGTGTTTTCGCTGCAAGTAGTTATTTAAGGACCAATTGCATTGTTGACAAACGGCTAGCATGCCTGCGTGTTTGCCAGAGCAATTGTGTTCCAAACGACTGTACTTACCTTCTGGAATTGGACATTGGAGTGCCGAAGGATCTACATCGGCTCGCCAAAGTATATTAAATGCCTGTCTGACTTGCTCTATTGTTCCTTTATGGGAACTTGTCATAATCGCCAGGTCTTTATCGCTCAGGTTATAGCGCTCTATTGTTCCTGTGCTGGTTACTGCGATCGCCTGAAATGGTTTGAGCGCCGAACGGACAAATGTTGCAGTTTCAGCGTTTCCAGCAACGGATAGCACTCGTCCTCGGTCATCACAGACGACGGCTTGGACGATATGCTTTGATTCTATAATGCCTTCACGCAATAACCTGACTTCTAATGCGGCGGCTTGTGTTCGTTTTCCCATTGTCATGGGTAGAAATTTACCATAATTTTGTCCTTTGTCTTTAGTCTTTTGTCTTTAGTCTTTTGTAAATAACAAATGACTCATGA
The DNA here is from genome assembly GCF_017982655.1 of Brasilonema sp. CT11. Lineage (GTDB taxonomy): Bacteria > Cyanobacteriota > Cyanobacteriia > Cyanobacteriales > Nostocaceae > Brasilonema. The sequence continues at coordinate 10,834 of NZ_JABXYX010000027.1, forward strand.
CTCATGACTGATGACGATTACACTAGGTGCCAAACTATCGTACCAGCAACGAACAATACAGCCAAGCCAGCAAAGGTCATTTTTAACCGAGTTATAATTGGTTTTATAGAGTATGAAACAATCAGGCGATCACGTGTCAGCACTTCCTGTGGTTTCATCCAATTTTGACCGTCATACCATCCTGACTCTTCGTAAAAGATGATTGGACTCATCAGGCGATCACGGATATAAGACCAGCCCAAATATAGCCGTGCTACTACCAGCACGACTCCCACACTTGATCCTGCTATACTACTGATAATAAACTGTGCACTCTGCTTATGTGGCGCAAAGCTTGCTGCTGCGACTGGGAATGCCACCAACCACGATATTCCCCAAATCCACGCTATTTTTGCGATATACTCGCGCAAATTTAAGGTACAGTCACGAAACAGCCAGGAGGATTTTAACTCTTCGTACTCATTGAGTGGTTGCTGTTCAGAGGGAACTGGGCAATTTGAGACCGAAGATTTTATCATGTTGGTTGACCCTCACCATCTACGGAAGTTGAAAACTCGATACGTTCTGCATGTCCCCAAAACGCTTCTAGATTATAAAACTCCCGTTCTTTTGGCAACATGATGTGAACAATGACTTCCCCATAGTCTTGCGCCACCCAGGAAGCCTCAGATTTTCCTTCTACTCGCAGAGGACGCCTTTGCAATTCTTGTTTGACTTTTTCTTCAATTGCCTCGGCGATCGCTCTCACCTGTACTCTCGAATAGCCCGTCACCACCACAAAGTAATCTGCCAGGTAACACACATCTGATACCTTTAGCAGTAATATATCACCTGCTTTGCGGTCAGATGCCGCTTCGGCGACCTTCAATGCGATCTTTCCACTCACATCGTTGGTGTCAACCTGTGGGCTTCCTACTAGATTGTTTGTCACTGCGATCGATTGTCTTGGGAAATTGCTTGGGAAATAATCAGACATTAAACCTCAGCTGCTCTTTTTTTTTAACAATTTTTTACAATGACTCGTGAACTACAATTAAATTGCAACTGTGAGAATTGGTTTTTTTGAATACTAACAAAAAAAACAGGCATCTATACGCTTTTTTGTACAATCGGCTGTTTGGCTTTCCATTTTTGTAGGAACCAGTTACGTGTGAGGATGACTCGCGGATGAACCAAACAAGAACTCTCAAGCAATAATTTGAGAGTAAAGTCACACGTCAAAGCCACAGCCTGATGAATATTTTGACGGCTAAGTTGCCTTAATGATTGCAATTGTGGGGTATCGCCTCGTCCTGGCTCTATGCTATCAGCCAAAAACACGATAGAGCACAGCGGACTCATGCCTGGTCTACCTAAAGTGTGATTGGCAATAGCTTGTAACACGTCTTCATCGTCTACGCCGAATGTCTCTCTTGCGACGATCGCGCTTACGTCTGCATGCAACAAATGGGGATTTGCTGCCATCACTTCGTCTACTTCCAATCCCTCTTCGTGTGCCATTTGCAAAAGTTTCTGTGGTTTAAAACATTTTGCTAAATCGTGCATTAACCCGGCGTGTGCAGCTTTTTCTCGATCCACTTTGTAATGAACTGCGAGATCCATTGCCATTTGCTCAACTCTGAGAATGTGGTTCACTCTGGGAGTTGGAACATTCTGTGTTAACCAGGTTAAGACTTTTTCGCGCATAAAGGCAATCCTCTGACAATGGAGGCTTGTTGCAGTAATAGAGTTGAGTGATGAATATATAACTTTATTCTAACGAAGTTTTACTATCTAGATTCCTTTGGTCTGAGGAGGAGATGTTTTTGCGCAAAGGAATTGACCGGTGCCTCAGTTGTTGAACGTTGAGCTATAACTGAGTAGAACAAAGACTCGTAGCGAGTTAATGCTTGTTCAAAAGCATACTGCTCAACTGCAAATTTGCGACTATTACATCCTAAAGTATTGACTTTTTCTGGGTTCTTGTACAAATCTAAAATCGCCTCTGCTAAAGCTTCAGGTTTTTCTGGAGGAACAACCACTCCACCACCACTTTGTTTAATAGCTCTAGCTGCTGTGCCATTACTAGGCACTGATCCTACCACTGCCCGACCACTGCCGAGCAATATTTGGATTTTCGATGGCATGTTAAAAGATATAACATTTTTCTTTTGCACCACTAAACCCACATCAGCTGCTGCCAACAATTCTGGTAAACTTTCGCGAGGTTGAAAAGGTAGTAGCAAAACATTATCAGCACCGGATTCGGTGCAAGCCATTTGTAACCGCTGCAAACCTTTTGCTTCCCCTACGATCACAAAGGTTATATCTGGAATATGACGTAACAAAGAAGCCGCTTTGACAACAGTTTCTAAACCTTGAGTGAGGGCAATGTTGCCAGAGTATAGCACCACAAATTTACCATCTAGGTTATGAGCTACTCTAAAAGCGTTATTTTCTTTTGGCAGAGGTCGGACAAAATTGATATCGACCCAGTTGGGAATTTGTGCAATTTTGCCAAGTGCTACACCTTTTTTTTGTAAATTTTCTACAAAACCGTCAGCAATCACACTAATTTTAGTTGCACTGTGGTAAGCGAATTTTTCTAATGCTGTTAACGCTTTAATAAGCAATTTGTTCTTCAACAATCCAACGTGTAATGCAGCGTCTGGCAATATATCTTGAAGATTTAAGATTACAGGACATCTGAACAACCATCCCAAAAGGGCAGTTGGTAAGCAAACAGGTAACGATGGTGAAGTTGAGAGAATGACATCTGGACGCCAACCTGCGATCGCTGGGAAAAAACTTGTAAGCACGAAGCTTGCATCTAGCAATAATCGGTCTATTAAATTAGGCTGCGGACGAATCCAAACATAACTCCGTTGGATTTGAACCCCATTCTTGTACTCACTCACAAACCACTTGCCCCGATACTTCTCGTATATCTGACGCTCAGGGTAATTCGGCATAGCAGTCACTACGCGTACTTGATGTCCGCGCTTAACCAATCCCTCTGCTAATTCAGTCATCAGGGGAGCAATACCAATTGGTTCTGGAGAATAATTGTAAGAGTAAATCAAAATACGCATAGCAAATTAGTTTGAGTCTGAATAACCCTGGTGTCTTTTCTATGACAACATTTGTTGTTAACCTTATTCCGCACTTGTGTGAGTTTATATATGCATTTTCCCTTGAGACGTTACCAATGTTAGCCTTTATTTATTGAAGATTGAGTAAAATTTGATGCTAGTTTGTAAGAGTTGCGTTAGTATTTTTTTGCCTCAAGGATTGCTATATAAATTATCTATATCATTAAATTCACTTAAGTAGCTACGTAATTATATTTACTTATATTCTTTTCATATATAAATATGATTTACGTATAGCTTCAAGAGATTGATGACAAAAAAATCTGACATAAGTGCCAGGACATCAAAAATTGAGTGTTTAGATTTTGTGGGACGGGTTTCACCCAACCCCCGTATAAATCTGGCAGGCTTCTTTCGGACACTGCTACATTTTTCCCTTGACTGAACAGGACAACCGGGCGCGCAAAGTCGAGCCAGCGCCGTGCCCTCCTCATGCACAGTAGCCCGTCTTAGGGTTTCACGCCACTCCCCTCAAGTCGGGAGACCCTTTCGGCAGTCGCCTGCGGAGGAGCCAGTGCGGTCTTGGGGAGCATCTGGCGTTGGAAACCCTCCCGCAGCGCTGCCTCACCCCGAGGATGGCTCCCCAAGTGGAGCAAGTGGCGTGACACGCTCTTGCAACGCGAAATTCACGCATTCGCTCATGGACTGCGTCCCACTGCGCTAATAAAATTCAAAATGTTTATGATGTAATCAGGGCTTACGCACGAACAACGTAACCATAGTCAGCAGCGACCTCTGGGAAGTAATCGCAACCCACTGTTTTTAGTAGCGCGTGCGTAAGTCCTACTTTTGTTAAAAATTCATCCAGCAAAATTTAGATGCGTTTGCGCTGCGCTTGTTTTCTTCTCGAACAGCTTTGAACACTCTTAGCTCGACAAAATCTATTTTGTCGAGCTAATCGTTGCTTTACACCTGTAAAAATAGATTTAAACAGCGCCACTGTTTTTCTTAAATAAGATGGCTACTGTTTTAAAAATTAACATCAAATCGTAGATTAAGTTCCAGTTTTTTTGATACTGTAAATCTAAACGAATGACGTCTTCAAATTTACGGATACTAGACCGTCCATTTACTTGCCATTCTCCGGTCATTCCTGGTTTGACATCCAAACGTTGCCACTCTGGAACTTCATAGCGCTCTACTTCATCTGGTGTAGGTGGTCTGGTACCGACTAAACTCATCTCTCCTTTGAAAACATTCCAAAATTGGGGTAGTTCATCTAGGCTGCTTCGACGCAAAAAGCCTCCGATCTTGGTTATTCGTGGATCGTTGTCTATTTTGAAAAATGCTCCTTGAACCTGGTTCTGGTTTTCTAGTTCGGCTTTTTTCGCTTCTGCGTCAATATACATTGAGCGGAATTTCCAAATCAGAAAGCGTTTGCCCATCCAACCACAACGAGTTTGACTAAAGAAAATTGGACCGGGACTATCGAGTCGAATAGCCACAGCAATAGGGATAAATAAAACTCCTACAATCACCAAACCAACGAGTGATCCAACTATGTCTATAAACCGTTTCATCCAAGAACGAACAGAAGGATGTGTCGTTGGTAGTCCTTCTAATTGGCTCTTTGATGATGTTTCCCCTTGAGACTCAATAGAAAAGACTTTGTCCAGTCCTGTCAGGTTAAGTACTGACATAACCTGAGGGGTAACATTCCGTAGTATAAATTCGATATTTTTTTCATGAGCAATTTTCAAATTACTGACCAAGGCACCTAAACCACTACTATCCATAAAAGTCGTTTGGTGAAAGTCAATGATAATTTGTCTAGTATCGGGATTAGCTAGAGTTATCTCTTGGCAGGTTTGCTTAAAGGCTACAGCCTCAAGCACGCTCAACCGCACTGGTACCTGCACAATTGCCGTGTCATTTGAGAACGTCACCGGAAAATTTACCTCTTTGGGTTGGCTAGTCGTCATGAAACCCTGCACTTTCGTTGCCATGTCAATATAATCTGCCAAACATTATTTAGTCCAAGCGAATTGATAGTTACTTCAGTTGAGATTGGATATCATCAGGGACGATTCACAATAGAACAAGAAGCTAACTTAAAGTTTTAAGTGTAAAGGATGAAGTATGCCAAGAAAGAATAAAGGGTAAGAAATAAAGTATTTCATATTTTATTCTTCATTTCCTAGTTTCTGTTTCTCACTTTTGCCGTATCTTCATACTTTTTACTTAATGCTTCATACTTTTTTCGTGAAGAACATTCTTGCTTTTGTGCCAACCTAGCACATACCTATTGCTATCATCACATGACCCTTAAGACCACTGTTACACCTACCGCACGCCTCATAGAGGTCTTTTCCGCCATACAAGGGGAAGGACTGAATGTGGGAACACGTCAAATTTTCATTCGTTTTGCTCTTTGTGACTTGCGTTGTCACTTTTGCGATAGCGCACATACTTGGAATGCACCCGCTACTTGTAGGATAGAGCAAACCCCTGGATTACGTGACTTTGAAATTTACTCGAATCCTGTTTCACTACCCATGTTACTAGAATGGGTTGAGCGACAAAACTTGCCTTGTCTACACGATACCATTACCTTAACGGGTGGCGAACCACTTTTACACACCCCATTTTTGGTAGAATTTTTACCCCAAGTACGCTCACTGACAAATTTACCTGTATACTTGGAAACAGGTGGACATCGCCCAGAACTACTGAATAGTATACTACCACTAATAGACTCTGTGGGAATGGATTTCAAAATGCCTAGTACAAGTGGCGAAAGTCGTTGGCGAGAACATGCAGAATTTCTTCAGCTGTGTTGGACATCACAAGTAGAAGTTTTTGTTAAAATCATTGTTTCTCAAACAACAAATCCGAGTGAGTTAGAACGCTCTGCCCAATTGGTATCATCTGTCAATCCATCTATCCCTGTATTTTTACAATCTGTCACGCCATTAGATGACCCTAGTGCGTTCAAACAACTACCAGTGGTTGCTCCCTCTCCCAGTCAAGTCTTAAATTGGCAAGCTTTAATGAAGCGTTTTCTCAAGTGTGTACGTGTCGTTCCTCAAACCCATAAAATGCTGAATCAACTTTAACTTTTGAGAGTAAAAATCTAAACACGTTAGTAGTTAGTTATTAATTGTCCAACTTAACTACTAACCTTTGTGAAGATATTATCAAGCAAAAACCTAATAGTATAAAGTTTGAATGTAAAAAAATGACATTTATAGAGAGTTAATCTGTTCTTAATACGGGAGTCAGATGCTGAAAAAAGTCATTCGTAATTCTTTTTCTCTTACAGATGATTCAAGCAAAGCATTTGTTTTCCCTGTTAAGCTGCTCGTTAATTGTGTCCGCTGTAAGTTTTACAGGATACATAAAATCGGCATATGGTATTTCCTTGAACAATACCCTCTCAATTCCGGGTGAAAGTACAGATTTATACCCATATAGTGGCAACAGCGCCAATGTCAATCGTTTGGGATATTTTTCCGATCTCTACTACGATCGCTTCAACAATGTGTATTATGCATTAAGCGATCGCGGTCCTGGTGGTGGCAAAATCTCATACAATACACGAGTACAGAAGTTTTCTTTAGATGTTAATCCCAATACAGGCACAATTGGAAATTTTCAAGTACTAGAAACAATTTTGTTCACAAAAGATGGTCAAAAATTTAACGGGTTAAACCCCACATTGCTGAATGGCAATGCAGGTACTCTTGGTTTGAGTTTTGACCCAGAAGGATTTAGTGTTGCTCCTAATGGTCATTTCTACGTGTCTGATGAGTATGGTCCATCTGTGTACGAATTCAAACCTGATGGTTCATTCTTACGAGCACTTACCATCCCAGAAAATTTAATTCCTAAAGAAGCAAATGGCAAGCTCAATTATGTCGATGGTCGTCCAACTATTACCAATGGACGCCAAGATAATCGAGGATTTGAAGGGTTAACTCTTAGCCCAGATGGTAGCAAACTTTATGCTATGCTACAAGACCCCTTGGTGAACGAAGGTTCTAGCGATGGTTCACCAGACGGACGACGTAGCCGCAATTTACGATTAGTAGAATTTGACACAGCAACTGGCAAGAGTACAGCCCAATACATCTATCAGCTAGAGAGTTTGGCAGACATTAACTCTCGCATTCCTGGAACAAAAGATGATTTTGGGGCAAATTCCCAAGGGCGTAACATTGGTATCAGTTCTATTACTGCGCTCAATGATAAGGAATTCCTAGTCTTAGAAAGAGATAATCGCGGGTTTGGAGTGGACGCAGTGAATGGATTAGTGGCGGACTCAAGCGCAACTCCACTACCTGTAGCTACCAAGCGAGTGTACAAAATTGATCTAACAAATGCAACCAATGTCAGCACAATCAGTTTGGCAAACACCAATACATTACCCACAGGTGTCAACCCTTCGACTTCGCTCAGGGTAAACCCAGTGAGTAAATCTTTATTTTTGGATATTGCTGCAACTTTGAGTCCTGACAATCCAGGTGATTGGACAAAGATAGCAGAAAAGATGGAAGGTCTGGCAATCGGTCCGCGACTCAATGATGGTTCTTATGCGCTGCTGATTGGGACGGACAATGATTTTAGTGTCACCCAAGACGACAATTCCACCACCCAGTTTGACATTTGTACTAATGCCAATGGTACCAGCTATAGCAAGAGACCGATTGACAGTGGCTGCCCAAATGGTCAAAAGTTAATTCCTGGGTTCCTTTACTCGTTTAAAGTGAGTTCTGCTGAACTCGGCAAATTTGTCCCACCACAAAAAGTGCCAGAAGCGACAACAACTACTGGGCTTATGTTACTGGGTTTAAGCGGTTTATGGCTGAAACGGCGGAGTCATACTTAAATCAGTGAACAGTTAACAGTTAACAGTGAGTCCAGTGCTTGATGAGGGTTTCCCGACAGAGGATAAGAGCGTTAGCGCAGCGGAACCGGAGGTTCTCCCCGATAGCCGTAAGGCGTGGCGTTAGCCATAGGGTTAACAAAAGAAACGAATCCGTATTTCTCTTTGAGAACTGGTAACTGATAACTGATAACTGATAACTGATGACTGTTAGATTTCGCCCTCATCGATATTCCTAGATTTTGATTTTGCCTTATTGGCACTACGCTTAAGGGCAGACAGCCGTGCTTCGTATCTAGAACGCTGGCGCTTGCTGGGTGTGGTGTCAATAAGAGTTTTTAAGGCGCTACCCAGACTTTTGTAGGCATTAGGGAGAGTGTAACCGAAGCGAGTTGCTAAGGCGATCGCCTTCTCATCAGCATCAACTAATTCTTTGAATTGCTTTTCGCCACTATTCTTTTGATAAAGTCGCCAGCCGGAAACTCCGCACAAACCCACAGCTAATACTAGCAACAATCCATCCTGTACCCACAACTCACCGACAGCGCCGCCTAAACCAATCGCCAACGCCGCCATTTCCCAACCATCTTTGGGAATAGTATCATTTTGAATGCGAGCTACTTCGTGCCAGAATAGTAAATTGCGCTGATCCATCGCCAGTGAATCCCATTTTGCCAAGTCGATTTGAACTTCTACTTGGTCTTTGCCAATTTCCTCGCAGCGGATCATCGGTGGATTAACTTCAGTCGTACCTTCAACTGTGACCCAGCTTTGCAATTCCGGTGGTAGTAAGCCCTTTAACCGCCGTAGTTCACTCATTTCTGCTTTGGCAGAGGAGGTTACATAGGATGTCATAATATCCAGCCCTAGAAAACTTCAGTATATTGAGGGTATCACTTTGGAGTATAGCGATTTCACTGGCGATCCGACTCATTCGCTAGGAAAACTTCCTCGTTTTTTACGAGCTTCCATCGCCTTTTCTAAGAGATCTAGCAATCCAGGAGACTGTTCCTGAATGCTGAGTAGAAGTCTCTCACCAAGTTCTACATTACCCGGATCATGACCCGTTTCCATCACTGTCATCAGACGGGGTATGGCCACAGAATCAACAAGCTGAACTAACCCATGTAAACAACGGTGAAATTGTTTTTCTGTCAGAATCGAGTCTTCCAGGGGAAACTCAATTATCGCACGGATTTCGCCATCTGATGGATCATACTCCCATTGCAGCATTTTGGTTTCCCAGGAAATATACAGCATTGTTTGAAGAATAGCTGCTTTGTGAGGGTGATCGCTCACCCCTGATAACACTTGGGGTGCAAATAGCCGGAAAAATTTTCCCTCTTCGTCCAGCTGGACAACAATCAGGAAATCTTCAACATTATCACTTTCTACACCTGTGATAATACGGTCTTCTTCGTCATCGATACGGTAGTCCCAACCAAGGTTGTCTAAATAATAAGCAATCTGTTGCAGATCAGCTGCCATAAAAGCCTCATACGTTTACAGAGTGGCTGTTATCAGACCTAGTTTAACCTGCTAGAGGTAAGAGCATAGAATACCATTGCTACCTTCTTTTTTCTCGCCTTGTGTTCTCCACGTATACTTAAAAAGTAAAAAAAGTGACTTTTTAGACAACTATGGATGATTTTCCAGCGTTACCATAGACGATTTAGTTTCTGTTTTAAAAGTTATAGGTCTGGTAGCATATTCAAGTGAAGTGGAGTTTTTCCTAAAAAATTAACAACTTCAATCTGTATAAAACATGTCAAATATATCTGACTATTGCACAACAAAAGCAGGCATCTTTCAACAAGTCAAATCAGTAGAGGAAACTCTACCAATAAGAAATGATGCTTGTCGCTCAAAAATTTTTCTCCATCCACATCCTACTTCAAAAGTTTGCCTTTTTTTCCACGGATTTACTGCTGGCCCCTACCAGTTTGAACCAATAGGAAAAAAACTATTTGACGCTGGTTACAATGTTTTAGTACCCTTACAACCAGGTCATGGAGTCGCTGGAGATTGGAATGGAGACAATCCCCCTCCTCTACCAACGGAACGCGAAATTTATCAAGAGTTTGCACTTTATTGGTTGAAGGTGGCACAAAATTTAGGAGAGCAAGTGATAGTCGGTGGAATATCCACAGGTGGAAATTTAGCAGCTTGGTTAGCCTTGGAACATCCCCAATCCATTGAAAAAGCTTTGCTATTTGCTCCTTACATAAGTGGTAATAATGCGATTATAAATTTTGTTGTGGAAGTTCTCCCAATTTATTATGAATGGCTGAATAAAGATAATACAGGTAATTTTGGCTATGAAGGCTTCCGCATTCCAGCACTGCGGATTTTTTTAGAAATCGGTCAAGAAATTATTGATAGAGTCAAAACGAATTTAGCAGTGCCGATGTTTATTATTTATAGTGAAAACGACCCAGCTATCAATCACTGTGAATTGCAATGTTTTTCTAAAGCGACAATTGAACAACAGCCAAAATCTTGGTATTACAGCTTTGATAAAATATTTGAAATTCCCCACACAATGATGACAAAAACTGAGGGAAATCAATATCAAGATCTACTCATGACTATGGCTAAAGCTTATCTTGAAAGTGAGGCTACTTGGTCTGAAGTTATGGAAATTGGTTATCAAATACTGCAAGGACAAACTTTTGAGATTGCGACTCAACAGCTAAACTTAACAGAAAGAATTTCCCCAGATTTATCGGTTTTGTTGGCAGTGATGGATAAAAAAATAATTATTGATTATTCAAAAGATAAAAAGTCAGCCTGTTTTTGAAAATAAGTCTTGTCAAATCTTCAATTTATTGGGCAGATATTTTAATTGACTTCAGAATGCCACTCTCTACTTGATTAATCGCTACCATGATGCCATTTTCCGGGTTTTCTAGTAGAGAAAATTGAACTTGTTTCAAATAATCGTAAATAGCTTCTCGTAATCTTGGTTTTTCAACTGCAACTGTATGATTATAATCCCAAACATCCCAAATGATGATACCTATACCTACAATCGGGTCTAATAACTGTGCTCCAATTTTTCCAGCCACGACACCACCAGTCTTTGCTGCCATTTTTGCACCAGCTTTACCCGCAAAAGATACAGCAATTTTACTTCCTACCTTTGTCACTGTTGGAATCATTGCTTTCGCAAGTAGGTAAGTACTTCCACCAGTCAAAACCTTCAATGATAAATTAGAAAGATTTCCTTCCATATCATTGATAGTCACTGCAATATCACCAAGATAACGCTCCCAATCTCCCTGAGGAATATTGTAACTGCTCTGGATATTAGAAATCTTTTGACTCAATTCTGTAAGATACAAATTTATACTATCTGTTGTAATTTTCTCCAATTCAAGCTGTGCGACTTTCGGTCTGAGGACGCGCTTAGCAAATTCTATTTGAAAATCTTCAGTCAATTTTTCGGCTACTGCTTGTCCTGGAGATGGTTTGTTTTTATTCGTCCAATGAGTAACGGTTGAATATAACCATGTAAAAGGAGTACTCAACTCCATCTTCTTTTGATTAAAGTAATTAAAATACCAACTGAGGAAGCTTTCATCAACACGAGTCATCAATTCATCAACCCAATTATCTAATTGTTCTGAAGCAAAACTCTCTGCTTGAGAATGTGCATTCTTCACAGCAGTAACGACTGCTTGATCGATATCTTTGGGTATTTGTGGGACGACTACATGAACTTCTTGACTAGGACTCTTACCTGAATCTCCTAGTTTTGCAGGAGATGAATTTGTTATTAAAGCTTTGCCTAGTAAGGGAATAATCACAATGATAATGACAACAGCCCATATAAAGGGAGTTATTGACTTAATAAAGTTACTCCAAGCTGTAATGCGTTGTGTCTTTTGTTGAAAAGAAGCTTTTTCTTCTACTTTCTGTGATGTTGTTGGTTCTTGAGTAGAAGTAAACTTTAAATCCTGTTGTTGCTCATCTGTCATAGTCTTAATCCACCTTCAACAGCAACTTTTAAGGCTCTCGCTTTACGTACCAAACCACCTCGGTAAACCTGCATCAGTTCATCTAATTGTCTGACTTCTACATCATTAAGTAGCCCTTCTGGGTTACCTGCTAACAGATCACTGAAAACCTCTTGCTGTTCTGGTTCTATTTTTAGATCACACAAAACCAAAACCTGCTCATTTGGTAATGACTCAACAGGTAGTTCTGTAATAGCGCGGTCAATCCACTCTACTAATATATCTTCCAGTCGCCGATGTGTAATGGCAGCGACTTCTTTTGCCTGTTGTGCCAGTTTTTCTGGAAGTTCTAGAGTAATAATTTCAGCCATTTTTTACTAGCTTTGCTTTATGAATTTGAATCTTTACGACATTTAAAAGCGAATTGGCAAAATCTGGATAGAAGCGGTGCTACGGGGAACTAAATAAATTGCAAAAGGCTGCTTTGATGCATCTGCTAACTCTAACACTTCACGTAAGTTTTCACTGTGAGCAATTAAACCATTAGCATTGTAAGCAACATATTGATTTCGATATAAATCCAATAACATCTGGCGGTTGTGGTTTAGCCACTTCAGCATCTCGCGGCTTTGATTTTGAGATGGTGCTTGATTCATATGTAGCAATCCTAAATCATTTGTAAACAATTCCTGTTCCCTGTTAAGCGTTCCCTGCCCTCATGAGACAATTTACAATCTCATTTAGGACTGCTATATATTGCAGTTTATAAATTAAGTAATAAATTAAGTAATAAAAAATTTAGGTGTTTTTAAACAGCTTTTCTGTTTACCTCTTATTGTAAGCATGATGGGCAGGACAAGGGTGCAAAACAATTTTTGGTTTCAATACTACTGACTCCTTGGGTAAGAGGATAGGGCGCTTGGAAGTCGTGAGTGTAAATACTTATTTTCCTTGAATTCTGTGCCAACCACCATGACACAATTCTTTAAAAGTGCGTAAGTTTAGACCACGTACAATTATATAGAGTTAGAAAAAAGGTTATGAAGTTATTTCCTTCTATTTACTACACTATAACTAATTAAACGAAAACGTTATGTTTTACACCGTAGAAGATAGTGATACGCTACCGAACATTGCTGAAAAATTTTATGGCGATCGCACTCATTGGCAAAGTATTTACGATGCTAATCCAGATGTCATTGTACTTGTACCTGGAGTAGAACTTTTCATTCCCCTTGACTCATATTCCGAATTCCAAAGCGAATGTGAAATCATTGTTGTTTACGATAACAATGGAAGCCATATGCTTTGATAATTACCTAATGGTAAGGGCACAGCACTGCTGTGTCCCTACGAAAAACCTGTGTTCTAGCCAATAGAAAACTGCTGCCAAAGGGGTGCGACACGCGCAGCGTCAAGCGTATGCGCAAAGCGCACGCTGCGCGAACGACTGAACGTCCGAAGTCCTCCGGCTTATCGCACTTTTCTTTCTCTTGGCGTCCTTGGCGTCTTGGCGGTTCAATAAAAAAAGTGCGCCACGACAAACGCCAACGCACTCAACAAAATTCATTACAACAAGAGGTTCACCCTGAGCGCAGCCGAAGGGTAAAATTAAATCTTCGCTTCTTCCTTCACCAACTTATCCCAACCCAAATCTTTCAAACTATTATTCCGACGCAGCGGACGAGTCACCAACTCCAGAATGTCACGCGCATTTGTAAAGCCGTGAATCTGAGCAAAAGTAAACTCCACAGACCACTTAGTATTAATCCCTCGTGCTTCCAACGGGTTAGCATGAGCCATACCAGTAATCACCAAATCTGGCTTCAAATCGTAAATCCGCTGCACTTGATTGTAGTTGTCTGGCTTCTCCACAATCCTAGGCAAAGGTACGCCCATTTCCTTGCAAGTCTTCTCCAAGAACTTCAATTCAGCATCTTGATAACGCTTATCCATGTAGGGGATACCAATTTCCGGAACCGTCATACCGCAGCGTACCAAGAAACGTGCGAGGGAAACTTCCAGCAAGTTATCACCCATGAAAAACACAGACTTGCCACGAATAAGTTTTATGTAGTCTTCTAAACTTTCCCAAATTTGTGCTTCCCGTTCATCCAAACCTTTAGGAGTAATACCAAACACCGAGCAGATTTTCTCAATCCAAGCGCGGGTTCCATCTGGACCAATCGGGAAGGGTGCACCAATCAGCTTGCATTTGCGGCGACGCATCAAGGTAGTCGCAGTTCGGCTAAGGAAGGGATTGACACCAGCGACATAATACCCTTCTTCAAGGACAGGTAATTCGGTGAAGCGCTTGGCGGGAAGCCAACCAGAAACTTTGATACCTTGCTTCTTCAATTCCAGTGTTAACTGAGTGACGACAGGATCAGGAAGGGAACCAAACAGCACCAATGGTGGATGATCCACGTACTCAGATTCTTCGTTGGCGACTTCTTCTTTTTTCTTCCCAAAATTGAGGAGTTTGGAAATAGCGTTACGCTCATTTTTCTCCGCTTCCACCACAGGCGCTTTATCAGGACAACGTGTCGCCATTGCTGCTAATACGGTATCTTCTCCTTGAGTGAAGGCGTAATCCAAACCGTTAGCGCGTGCGACGACGATAGGAATACCAATTTCGGATTCTAGCTTGGGTGCCAAGCCTTCCAAATCCATTTTGATGATTTCCGTGGTGCAGGTGCCAATCCATACGATAACACTGGGGTTGCGATCGCGCTTTATCTGGGTACACAGCCGCTTTAACTCTTCATAATCATTGAGTTTTGCGGAAATATCTCCTTCTTCCAACTCTGCCATTGCATAACGGGGTTCAGCAAAAATCATGACCCCCATTGCGTTTTGCAAGAAATAACCACAAGTTTTTGTACCAATCACCAAAAAGAAGCTATCTTCAATTTTTTGGTAAAGCCAAGCGACACAGCTAATTGGGCAAAAGGTATGGTAATTTCCAGTTTCGCACTCAAAATTTAAACTTTCTGATTGAGCAAGAGTCATTTTAGTGTTTTCTCCCCTTGATTTATTAAGCTAAAAGCCCGGTTGAAAGTAAGGTAGACAAGACGTGGAAGAATAAGACTTCCCCGCCTCATGATGTATGGACACATGACACTAGTACAATGCGGCGGAAATTAAGCTACGATTAAAAATCAGCAAAAAGATTATGGTATGAGTCTTTTGACTTTTGACTTTTGACTTTTGACTTCCGCGCAGCGGTACTAGCCACACCCAAATTCAACACAATTTAAGTTAAGTCTTGGGGAACAGACGATCAATCTCTGATTCATTCAGAGAACCAGAAGATTTTTCTTCCCCTAAAAGTGTTTTGTTATCCGCTTCTCCCTTTTGGATTACGGTTTCGCTACCCCAGGAATCTGACAAAGCATCAGCAAACCCACTCTGATTTGATACAGTTGGGGCGGAAGTTTTGCTGTCTACTTCCTTCAAATCATCAAAGGAAAGATTGCTGGACTCATCAGATGAGTGAGGTGCGTTGTAAAACTCAGTATTTGAAATTTTCTGGTTAGATAAAGAATGATCAATCCCCTGTTGAGTTGCTTGGAACTCTTTTGTTCCAGTCAGATTCTCCCTGGTTGGATTGAGTACCCTTGGAGAATTTGTCAGTGTTTCATTACTTAAATTTTCACTTGATAAATCTGACTCTTCCGCGTGTTTTTCTATACGCAACTTAGGAAGAGCACGGTTACCAAGAGCGAGATCAGGATCGAGATTTAACCCCAGTACTTCAACCAAGGTATCAGGATCAGGATTCAATTTGGAAAACGGCAGCATTAACTGTGCCAGCTTGGGTTCCAACGCATTAATAACTCCCAGGATGAGGTAAGAAGGTGGACGACTCCCGCCATCGGGAGTGTAAACAGATTCTACCTCCATGTGCAAGGAAATCCAGTCACGATTCACCTGGAAAAATTGCAACCACTTCTGCTTTAAAGATTCTGTAAAACTATCAAAAAAAGCCATATTGTCCCCCATCCTGGAATTAAGATGATTTATACAATCATCAAGTCTAATTCTTCTTCTGGATTAGGAACTTGTTGTTTACCCGGATTTAAATAGAAATCGGATAACAAAGCGAACACCTCGCGGTCTGGTGAATCATTTGGTACAACACCTTCTGGACGAGCCAAAATTTGGTCAGCGATGTTGAGATAGTAATCGCAAACGTAATTTAAACAGGGGTCAGATTCTGCCATTTCAAACAAAGTCTTACCTTTGACGCGGGAAACACGAATATCTTCAATCAAAGGCAAAACTTCTAAAACTGGCATCGGAACTGTTTCCACGTACTTGTCAATCAAGTCGCGCTTTGAGGTGCGGTTACCAATTAAGCCAGCAAGACGCAGCGGGTGAGTCCGTGCTTTTTCTCTAACCGAAGCCGCAATACGATTAGCAGCGAACAAGGCATCAAAGCCATTGTCAGTCACAATCATACAGTAATCAGCGTAGTTGAGGGGTGCTGCAAAACCACCGCAAACAACGTCACCAAGAACGTCAAACAAAATAACATCGTACTCATCAAAGGCGTTGAGTTCCTTTAAGAGTTTCACAGTTTCGCCAACCACATAACCGCCGCATCCAGCACCTGCAGGGGGACCACCTGCTTCCACACAATCGACTCCACCGTAACCCTTATAGATGACATCTTCGGGCCACACATCTTCGTAGTGGTAGTCCTTTTCTTGGAGAGTGTCGATAATCGTTGGAATCAAGAACCCGGTCAGGGTGAAGGTGCTATCGTGTTTGGGATCGCAACCAATCTGCAACACTTTCTTACCGCGCTTGGCTAGGGCGACGGAGATATTACAGCTTGTTGTGGATTTCCCAATACCGCCTTTTCCGTAGACTGCTAGTTTCACTGTTATTTGCCTCTTATAGCTTTTTGTCAAACTCGTGGCTTAAACACTTACCTTCACCTAGCCTGAGATGGCGATATGTGAGGTCTCATGACTGTCATTATTGTGTAAGTTACCCAGAAAATAAAGGGGGCTGTCAAGTGTATTAGGGTTCTATGAGATGAATTATGGTTTAATCAAAAGAATTTGACTGTTGATTATTCTGCATTGCTTTTGAATACTTAAAACAAAAGTATTTTATTTCTTAATAATCTGTTTTTATAAAAAAAGTTACAAAACACAAAAAGCGAAAAATCTTTGTGTATCTATGGTTTTGATTAAAAAGACTTTCAAAAAACACAGGGAACAGTAAGTAGGGTGGGCACTACTCACCTCTAGCTCACCGACTAATTCACCACCAGTGCCCACCACACAGTTAGTGGACTATCCCTGTTGGCAAAGACGGTAAGTAAGGTGGGCACTCCTCACCTCTAGTTCACCCACTGATTAACCAGTAGTGCCCACCCTACAGTTAGTGGACTCACTTATTTTTGAATTTTGAATTTTGAATTGTTAAAGTCTTGGGCTTCTAGCCCATAAGCGACAGGTCAATTGGAATAATGTAAAAAATTATTACATATTACATATAAGTTAAATTTTTTCTCAAATCTCAAAATCTACTGAGCTTTATGTTAATCAAACAAGTTTATTCAAGAAACCTCTTCTTGGGGTGAATTCATCTCTTGCAAGGTTTGCCAGCCAGCTTCCCACTGAGAACGGTCTTGTAACAATTTGGCGTTTATCCAGAAACGGACATCGGGATCACAGGCTGCTACCATCTCGGCATAAACCCACTTACCTTGATTTTTGCGGTTAATAACTCGGAAATGTCGCCAGCCATCAACTTTTTGCTGCGCTGTCCATTTGGAACCGAGTAAATAGGGAAATTTTTGCTTTTTAGTCATTTGTCAAAAGTCAATAAAGTCAATATAAAGCTAGACGGAAATTGATATAAGCAGAGAAAGGCGATGCGGAAGCCGCCGCTAACGCGATCGCCATCGCCCAGATCAATCAGCAACTCACAATATTGGGGGTTTAACTCTCATGATCATCCAAGCACAAGAGCAACGCAACTACTCATCTGAAGAATATTTAGATCTAGAGGTCAATTCAGAAGAACGCCATGAATATATTGATGGAGAAATTATCCCAGTGACAGGTGGCACACCCAATCATAACCAAATTGCTGGTAACCTTTGCGCATCTCTAAACTTTGCCCTTAAGCGTCAGCCTTATCGAGTCTTTGTCACTGATCAACGGCTTTGGATTCCCCAAAAGCAAATTCATACTTATCCTGATGTGATGGTTATTGCGGGACAACTTGAATTTGCTGAAGGACGGAGAGACACCCTTACAAACCCGCTCATGATTGCTGAGGTTCTCTCAAAATCTACCAGAAGTTATGATAAAGATGAAAAATTTGCGGCTTACCGAACTATCTCCAGTTTTCAGCAATATGTTCTGATTGATCAATACACGATGCATATTGAGAAGTACTTTAAAACTGATAACAATCAATGGCTGTTTAGTGAATATGAAAATGCTGATGGGATGCTGTCACTTGGTTCGGTTCCTTTTCAAATTTCGCTAGCAGATATTTACGATAAGGTTGATTTTGAGGTAGAAGTTGATTGACAGTTATCAGTGAGACAGCGCTGCAGGAGGGTCTCCCGACCTAGGCGACTGCGTTAGCGCAGCGGAACCGGAGGTTCTCCCCGATAGCCGTAAGGCGTGGCGTTAGCCATAGGGTTATCAGTTATCAGTTAAGTATCAAGCGCGTCTGCAAAACTCATCCGGAATGTAGTGAAAACACAGTGAAGCTTGTTATATAATCAACAAATTCAAGTCATGCCCCTGACTTTCACTTTCGCCCTCAGTCAACAGCAAACTTTTGAATTACGCTGTGATTATGGCTCACGCTCTCTGGATAAGGCAGAGTTGGGTGAACTCATTGACTTATGTGAGCAAAATTACTACTCCCAAAAGAGCGATCGCCCGTCCCTACTTCTCCAGATAGGACGCCAACTTTACCAATGGCTGGATGGTAAGCAAGGATGGCTGAGAAGGGCGCTGAATGACGCTGAAGAACAAACAATTTATCTGGATTTAATTCAAACCAGTCAAGTGCAGGGGTTGAACCCGGAAACACAACGGGTAGCTTTGGGACTCGCTCATTTGCCATGGGAATTGCTACATGATGGCACGGGGTTTTTACTAGAACGGCAGGATATAGCAGTGTTGCCAGTGCGTTCAGTGCAGCAGCGTCATACGAATGTGGCTGGCGTGCAAAATCGTCCTTTGCGATTGCTGTTCATGGCGACTTCGCCGGAAGATATCAATCCAGTTCTTGATTATGAGCGGGAAGAAACAAATATTCTGCAAGCAACTAAAGACCAACCGCTAGCTTTGATTGTAGAGGAAAGCGGTTCGGTTCAGGAATTAACTAATTTAGTGAAATCTTATGAGGAAGAGTATTTTGATGTCTTTCACTTGACCGGACACGGAATAATTTATACTCACAAAGGTTTTGGCGGTTTGCTGCCAAAAGGCAGACAAATTAAGGATTATACCCCGTGTTTCATCACCGAGGATGAAGTGGGTAATGTGCAATTGACTACCGTGGATGATTTGGCGAAAGCCTTTCGGGGACGCTTCCCACGGGTGATTTTTCTTTCTGGCTGTCACACTGGGCAAGTCGCCAACCGGGGAACAGTTCCATCAATGGCGCAGGCTTTGGTGAAGATGGGGGCGGGTGTTGTTTTAGGTTGGGCGCGTCCGGTGTATGATCGGACGGGTATTATTGCGGCACAAGCATTTTATCAAGCTTTGGCAACGGGGGCAACGGTAGAAGAAGCAGTCAAAGCAGCGCAACAGGAAATGATTGCTCAAAAATGCTCCGACTGGCATTTGTTGCGGATTTATCGAGATACGCGCCAAATTGAGCAACTGGTGACACCGCTGAGAACCAAAAAGCGGGAAAAGCTGAAATTTACACAGCCGGAAAGCGAATTTCTGGATGAAAATAATATCATGAAAGTCGCTAGTCGCTGGGAATTTGTCGGACGCAGACGCCCGCTACAACGGTGTTTGCAAGCATTGCGAGAAACCAGCGACAACATCGGTGTATTTATTGCTGGGATGGGTGGACTGGGTAAGAGTTCCTTGGCGGCGCGGTTGTGTACGCGAGTCCAGACACAGCGTCCGAATTTTGAGCGGGTGGTGTTAATTGGACATTTGGATGAGGTAGTCTTACTCAATAAACTTTTCCGTAAGTTTGAGCGGTTTGCAGATCTGCTGACATTGCTGAATCAACGAAATGTTCCCCTCAAAGGGCGACTGCAAAACTTTTTTGAGAGAATTGAAGAACTTGGGCATCCATTGTTGTTGGTGCTGGATGACTTTGAGCAAAACATCCCGAAAGCGAATATTGAAGATAATTCACTGCGGATGACGGCGGAAGCTTACCGGATTTTAGAAGCGATTTGTGCAGCGCTGGAGGAAAATTGGGCTGAGAGTCGGTTGATTGTGACTTGTCGCTACCTGAAAGAAGATACCTTACCAGCACACCAACTGCATTTAGAATCTTTGGCGGCAATGAATTCGGCGGATGTTGATAAAATCTGCCGGGAATTAGACAAACAAGTCAAGCAACAGGTAGACGAACAGCGGATAATCAAAATAGCCGACGGCAATCCCCGCTTGTTGAAATGGCTGTTGAATGTGGTCAAGCAACCGGGTTTAGGGGCAGATGAGTTGTTGACGCAGTTGGAGAATACGCAGCAGGAGTTTCGAGAAAATATTTTGGCGCAAACGCTGTTGAGTGGGTTGGCTGAGGATGAGCGAAAATTTCTGGCGCGGTTGAGTGTGTTTCATTTGCCAGTGACTGAGGATGTTGTCAAGGCTATTTCCTCGAACGCCTGGGACTCAAAGTCCCAGGCTAATAGCGAAAGTCCTCTAAACAGGACTGAAGATTTAGTACAGGGAATTTCTAGTCCGCTTGAGCGGACTTCGACTAATCGCCAGGAAATTGATTTCCTGGCGATTATGCCCAAACTCCTCAGCCTCAGCTTAGTTGAATCCGCGGCGACTCACGCCAGCCAAACTGCAGAATATCGCGTGACGACGATTCTAGAATCGTTGCTGGAACCGATATTGAGTGAGGAAGAGTGGCAAACAACGCGACAGCAAGCGGCAAGGAAAATTTATCAAGTGTGGTGGGAAGAATCTGAAAAAAACAGCGAAGAGAAAGCACTGGAGATAGTGCGCTTGGGATTGCTGGCTGGGGAGCAGGAAATTGCTGTTAGCGTTGGGGATAGTATTGCAACTGAGTGGGTGAACAGTTCCCGATATTTGGAAGCTGTCCAACTTTGTGAACCACTCCAGGAAAAGTTTGTGGATTACCGGATCTTGGGAACCATCGCCCGTGCAGAACAGGTTTTGGGCAAAGTTGAGGATGCTGTTGCCCATTATCAGCAAGCTTTAAAGCTTTGCCCTGAAGCAGACTTAGAAGTAAAAGCCGCTATCCTGAGCAATATGGCACGGGTGATAGCCCAACAAGGAGACGTCGAGAGCGCGATCGCACTTTGGCAACAATCCTTGGAATTATATGAGCAGATTGGCGATGTCCGTAGTAAAGCCGTAACTCAGAGCAACATGGCACGGGTGATAGCCCAACAAGGAGACGTCGAGAGCGCGATCGCACTTTGGCAACAATCCTTGGAATTATATGAGCAGATTGGCGATGTCCGTAGTAAAGCCGTAACTCAGAGCAACATGGCACGGGTGATAGCCCAACAAGGAGACATCGAGAGCGCGATCGCACTTTGGCAACAATCCTTGGAAATAAAAGAGCGGATTGGCGATGTCGGTGGTAAAGCCGTAACCCTGAACAACATGGCAGGGGTGATAGCCCAACAAGGAGACATCGAGAGCGCGATCGCACTTTGGCAACAATCCTTGGAATTATATGAGCAGATTGGCGATGTCGCTGGTAAAGCCACTACCCTGGGCAACATGGCAGATGTGATAGCCCAACAAGGAGACATCGACAGCGCGATCGCACTTTGGCAACAATCCTTGGAATTATATGAGCAGATTGGCGATGTCGCTGGTAAAGCCGCTACCCTGGCAAATTTGGCTTATTGGGCAGGTGAAACCGGAGAAAAAGCTAGGCAGTTAGATTTAAATCTGCAAGCTGCTTCAGCATTTGCACAGGTTCGTGCTTATGGTGATTTGGTGACAGTTCTGAATAACTTAGGCTTAACTGCTGATGAAATCAACGGTTTGGTTTACCTGGCTCAAGCAATTTGGCTAACGCTGAGAATTCAAGCACCCTTAGCAAATACAATTACGCTCATTCGTGCTTTGTATGACGCAGTACCTCAAGGCGATGAACTGGAAGCTTTGCTTGGGACAACGGCATTATTCTTTTGCAACCTTCGAGGTGAAGGACATCCGCAGTTAGAGGAACTCCAGGAACTTAGTTTTGAGATGTTATCAGATGCGGCGGTTGCTCAAGGAATTGAGACACAGGAAGCGTTTGATACTTGGTTTGTCCAGCAAAGGTTGAATGATCGGGAATATTTTCTTCCCCGACTGATTCAACGCCTAGAGGAGATAGTTGGCGTTTATCCTGAGCGAAGCCGAAGGGATGGGTGGTTGTTTGATCGCAGTCAAGTTTCGTAGTCCCTCCTTGAGGTGAGGCTGAGCCTCAGTATGGGCATTCCCAGCCTGAGTCTGGGAACAAGAAAAAGATTAGCTCATTTCAACCGCCTTGGAATCAATTCCAAGGCTCACAATCCAAGTCTACTTTAGTAGACTGAAATGCTCATGCAGTCATCTTTTAGATGACTTTGCCTATGAGACTGGGATTTCAATCCCAGGCGGACGAGAATGCAATGCGTGAGAATTGTGCAAGATCTGAGCGTACTTGGGCGAGGTGCAAGATTTGAAATTAACTATCGACAATGCTGGAAGCGACAAGCCTTTTCCTTGACGCTACGCGTATCGCACTTCGCACAGACGCCCTTGGCGTATTGCTAGCAAAGGTGTAAATATACGAGGCGGAACCTCTTTTGAGACGATTCCCAGGCTGAGTTTGCGAACGAGAATCAAGTGCAGTACGTTTGTTTTTACCAAGGGTCATTAAAGACAAAAGTTTGGGCATAGTAAAACAAACAATAGTATTAAGTAATGTTAACATTACTGCATCTATCGTATTCATACACAATTTCCCTTTTGTTGAAATACACGTTGAGGGTGAGAGTGAAAACTGTTAGACAGTTAAGTGCGATCGGCTTGGCTCGTCCTGTTCAGGCGAACGCCCAGAGACAAGTGGTTTGCTGTAGCGTTCTACCAACCGATCCCATTGCATGATCACAGTGCTTCCTTGGTTTTCCTGTTGCTTTTCCCACATCGATAAAAAGTCAAGACAGGAATGGTCAATATAGCTCAGCATCTGTAGGTGGATATGAATTTCCTTTCCTGGAGAAATCTGCTCAAGGACTTTGGCAAGCTCAGGTAGGCGAATAAATGTAGCCATACCTTCCAAATACACATCAATGCGGTGATCGTTTGCATCCGCAAGGACATGGATAGAGAGCCGGGAAACTTTGTATATTAACTTAACTGCTGACAGCACAAGACCGAGTAATACGCCAAACAGTAAGTCAGCAGTGAGAATTCCGCCCAAAGTGGCAAAGTAGATGAATACAGGGATACGCCCGTATCGTTGCAGCTTGCGGATGTTCTCTACTTTCACCAGCTTGTAGCCTGTAACCACTAAAATCGCCGCGAGGCTGGAAGTGGGAATGAGATTTAGTACCGAAGGCGCAATACCAACAAGAGCGAATAGCCAGACTCCGTGAAGAATAGCAGATAGTCTGGTTTTGGCTCCTGCTTCCACGTTAACAGAACTGCGGACAATCACACCCGTCATTGGTAGCGCTCCTAATGCGCCGCAAATTATGTTACCAAAGCCTTGGGCTGCGAGTTCGCGATCGAAGTCAGTTTTTGATTCGTGCTGAAGTCTATCTACTGCCGCCGCTGAGAGTAGGCTTTCCGCACTGGCGATAAAGGCGAGTGCTACGGCTTGCAACAGCAAAGATGGCTTGAATACACCAATCAAGTTCTCTAATTTTGGCAGGTGAATCGTGCTGACAAGATTATCGGGTACATGGACGTACTGAATAGGCAACTTCATCACAGTGGCGATCGCAGTTGCAATTACAACAGCGATCAAGGAGCCGGGTAGCAATTTTAATTTTTTTGGCTTGAACTTTTCCCAAACAAGAAGGGTTACAATGGTAATTAAAGCTACACTTCCTGCAATAAAATGGCTGTTACCTGTAGCAGGATAAATTGACTTGTACAACTCGCTGGGAATAGAAAGTAAGTTATTGATTCCATGAGCACTGGGCTTACTATCAAACATGACATGGAATTGAGAAGCAAATATCAGTATACCGATCCCTGCTAGCATTCCGTAAATGACTGCGGGAGATATTGCTCGGAAAACCTGTCCTAGTTTGAACACCCCCGCGAGTAACTGCACTAAACCCGCGAGTATAAGAACCGGTCCTAGCATTTCAATGCCATACTCCTGAACCAATTCCCAAACTATAACAACAAGCCCAGCTGCCGGTCCACTTGCCTGTAATGGAGAGCCAGCAACAGTACCGACAATCATTCCGCCAACAATTCCTGTGATGATTCCCAGTTCTGGGGGAACCCCGGAAGCGATCGCAATTCCCATGCACAGTGGTAGAGCAACGAGAAACACAACTACGGACGCCACTAGGTCGTTGACGATGGAGCGTTTAGCTTTGAGGTCTCTGATTGTCATCTTCCTTTTTCCGTATTTTAGATTCAGTATTTCTACAGCCTTGAAAGTTATACTAATCACAATACATTTTTCCAAGAATAATATCGTTCAACCAGCACCCTCTACTTGTTGAGCAAAATAACCTAAATTTTTCCACCTAGCATCAAAGCCAATATGTACATACTTTACTGACCTTCAAAATTGCATCTCACACCTTCTTAACTGATACTAAGTTGTAGTTATCAGTAATACTATTCTTAGTTTCTTGATACTAGTTCGCATTTTTACGCAACTTGTATTAAGCTGAAAAAATGTAGGTGATAATCAACAGACCCTGATTACTACAGTTACCTTTAATATCCTCTACAGTACTTATTAATTCTTTATGAAAACTTGATGAGAAAAATTTCACGTTCGCAGTCGATAGCCCATACCCCTGACTGTTTCAATGTAATCGTGACCTAGCTTTTTGCGCAGAGAACCAACGCAGACATCAACAACATTAGAACCGGGATCGTAGTCATAGCCCCAAACCCTACTTAGTAATTGCTCTCGGCTCATGACTTGCCCTGGATGACGCACAAAGGTTTCAGCCAGGATAAATTCTCGTGCTGATAACTTGAGTAGATGATCCCCAACCCAAATCTGACGTGTCAGCAGGTTTAGCACAATCTTGCCTGTTTTAAGAACCGTTTCTTCCTGTCGTTTAACCAAACGATTGTCGCGTAACCGCGCCCGTATCCGTGCCAGCAATTCTTCAAACCGAAAGGGTTTTGTTATGTAGTCGTCAGCGCCACCTTCTAGTCCGGCAACTTTATCACTTACCTCGTCACGAGCGGAGAGGATTATGATAGAAATCTGTTGGCCCTGACCGCGTAATTCTTCCAATACCATCCAACCATCTTTGCCAGGCAGACCAATGTCAAGGATCAGGAGGTTAAAATCCCCAGTTTGAGCCATGCTCAACGCTTCGTGACCATCTTTGGCAATTGCGGAAGAAAACCCCGACGCCCGTAACCCTTTTTCTATGAAAGTGGCTATGCGCGGTTCATCTTCAGCAATCAGAATCCGATCAGTCATACAGAATCTCCAAAGGGTGGATCTAGTGGAATGATAAGACTGAATGTAGAACCTTTACCGAGTTTGCTTTTAAGTTCTACTCGACCGCCATGTGCTGTTGCGATCGCTCGTACGATAGACAATCCCAAACCAGCGCCCTCAGAACGACGGGGACTACTAGAACTACGAGCAAAGCGCTGGAAGATGCGTTCTTGGTCGGCTAGGGGAATACCAACGCCTGTGTCACGCACCCAAAAACGAACCTTACCGTTCAAAAGCTCGCAACCAAGGGCAATGACATCTCCATCACTGGTGTACTGCGTAGCATTCTGAGCCAAATTCATGATAGCCTGAGTCAGACGCTGGCGGTCAGCCACAATCAGCCCTACACCCTTGTTTTCCAAACGCCAGTCTCGCTGAGCTAAAGCTGTGGCTTTAGTATACAGTTCCCCAATCAGCAAACTAATATCCACCGTTTGTAGGTTTAAAAAATTCGGTTGCTCTGCCTTAGCAAGTAATAGTAAGTCATCGACAAAGCGACTCATGCGATCAAGCTCATCAGTCACTAATTCCACTGTTTCACGTCGTTCTTGGGGATCATCACCCAGTAGTTCCAAATGACCTCGGATAATTGTGATTGGCGTCCGCAGTTCATGACTTGCATCGTTGATGAAGTTTCGTTGGCTGGCGAAAGCAGTCTCAAGACGGTCTAACATCTGGTTGAACGTGATGGTAAGTTCGGCAATTTGGTCTACTCCCTGCACGGGGATGCGTCGAGATAAGTCAGATTCGGTAATCAAGTGAGCTGTTTCGATGAGTAAGCGTAGGGGAGCCAATAACCGTCCAGCTACTACCCAAGCCAGCACCGATGCAATGGCTAGAACAGCTATTGTCACCTGAATAACGACGACAACTGCCTGGTTCACCTCCTGATGAGTGTCATTATCAGAGTAAACGACCACAAACACACCCTGAGTTTTGCCTTTGAGTATCGGCTCAGCCGCATAGTAGATAGTATGACTTGAGGTGAACTCCTTACCTTGCTTGGGCTGTTTGAGTTTCTGCCAGTGTTCAATAACGGCTGAATTGCGTTGTAAAGCAATTGGCAAAGCTTGCGGACTCGATTTGTAAAATTTCCCATTCAACAGCGTAATCAAAAACGTGTCCTCATGGGGAATGTTGCGGGACAAAAATACATCAAAAATGGCAGCAACATCATCCCCGAAAGGTTGAGCCGTGCTAGGGTTCCTCCCGTCGGTCAATCGTCTAAACTCTTTTACCTCCTTGGTGAGAAACTTGTCAACCTCCTGTTCGAGTCGGACAAGTAGAACCTGACGGATTGCCAGGATAGATACTAATGTGGAGAATGCCATCAGCGCAACATACCAGATCAAGATGCGTGTGCGAACGCCAAAGAAGATTGTGCGCCATCTAGGAAATCGGTTTTTCTTTATCATTTGAGCATTGTGATTGCTGCTGGTAAAGATTTTTGGAGCCATGAGCCGATCAAGACGGTTGTATTGCAAAAATTCTTTGAGGATAGTAGATCCTGTGAAGTGGGATTTCGTTATAAGTAATTGTAGCTATAAGCAGTTGACATAGATGACACTTTTACTAAATTAGCATCACTTCTTGCAACGCAAAAGTTATTTGGAACAAAGAACTCACCAACTCACCAATTCAGAACTTTTAAGAAATACGCTTAACGCTTTACAGGCAATAGAAAAAATCCTATTGTGTATTCTGTATTCTGCCTTGGGGCGTTCTGTGTTCTGCGTTGTTCTTAACTGCAAAGACTCATTGGACGGAAATACCACTCAAGAAAGACGTGAACACCGATCCAGCCACTCTTTGTCCTCTTTCTACAATGGCGATATACGAACAAACTATACACTTGTTCTATCTGCACCTCACGTGCATCTAGAGTCACTCGCCCTCATATTAAGCCTATGCAACCAACTAATCCAAACCAATTTACAGAAAAAGCCTGGGAAGCGATCGCCCACACCCCAGATATAGCTAAACAATATCAACAACAGCAGATTGAAAGCGAACACTTGATGAAAGCACTGCTGGATCAAGAAGGACTAGCCAACGGTGTTTTTACCAAAGCGGGTGTGAATCTGCAAAAACTGCGCGACAAGAGCGAACAATTTATTCAAACTCAGCCCAAAGTCTCTGGTGGCAGCAGTTCTGTGTACTTAGGACGCAGTTTAGATACTCTTCTTGACCGCGCTGACGGTTATCGTAAGGAGTTGCAAGACGAGTATATTTCTATTGAACACTTGCTGCTGGGTTACGCTAAAGATGACCGTTTCGGTAAGAAATTGTACCAAGAATTTGGGTTAGACGAAAGTAAGCTTAAAAATATTATTAAACAAATTCGTGGGAGCCAAAAAGTGACGGACCAAAATCCAGAAGGTAAATACCAATCACTGGAAAAATATGGGCGTGACCTAACAGAAGCTGCCCGTCAAGGTAAACTTGACCCAGTGATTGGACGTGATGATGAAATTCGCCGCACAATTCAAATTCTCTCGCGTCGTACCAAGAATAACCCTGTGTTGATTGGTGAACCAGGTGTTGGTAAAACTGCGATCGCCGAAGGACTGGCACAACGTATCATAGCTGGTGACGTACCCCAATCTCTCAAAGACCGCAAACTCATAGGTTTAGATATGGGTGCTTTAATTGCGGGAGCAAAATTCCGGGGAGAATTTGAAGAACGCCTGAAAGCAGTCTTAAAAGAAGTAACTGAGTCGAACGGTAATATAGTTTTATTTATTGATGAAATTCATACCGTTGTTGGTGCTGGTGCGACTCAAGGCGCAATGGACGCAGGTAACTTGTTAAAACCGATGTTGGCGCGGGGTGAATTGCGCTGTATTGGTGCGACAACTTTAGATGAGTACCGTAAATATATCGAAAAAGACGCTGCTTTGGAAAGACGCTTCCAGCAGGTTTATGTGGATCAACCCAGCGTGGAAGATACCATTTCCATTTTGCGCGGCTTGAAAGAACGGTATGAAGTTCACCACGGGGTAAAAATTTCTGATAGTTCTTTAGTTGCTGCTGCGACATTGTCGAGTCGCTATATTAGCGATCGCTTCTTACCAGACAAAGCAATTGACTTGGTAGACGAAGCTGCGGCACGCTTAAAAATGGAGATTACCTCCAAACCCGAAGAACTCGACGAAATCGACCGCAAAATTCTGCAACTAGAAATGGAGAAGCTGTCACTGCAAAAAGAAAGCAATGCAGCATCCAGAGAACGTCTAGAAAGACTAGAAAGAGAACTTGCAGATCTTAAAGAAGACCAAAGCACACTCAATGCTCAATGGCAGTCTGAAAAAGACATTATCACAAAAATTCAGTCTGTTAAAGAAGAAATTGACCGCGTCAACTTGGAAGTTCAACAAGCAGAACGCGACTACGACCTCAACCGCGCTGCTGAGTTAAAATACGGTAAGTTAACTAGTTTGCATCGCGATTTGGAAGCAGCAGAAACTGAACTTGCTCAAGCACAACGCAGTGGAAAATCTTTATTGCGCGAGGAAGTCACTGAAGCTGACATTGCGGAAGTCATTTCTAAGTGGACGGGGATTCCCATCAGCAAGTTGGTGGAATCAGAGAAAGAAAAACTGCTGCACTTAGAAGATGAACTGCATCATCGCGTGGTTGGACAACAAGAAGCAGTCAGTGCTGTCGCAGATGCAATTCAACGTTCTCGTGCTGGACTTGCTGATCCGAATCGTCCGATCGCAAGCTTTGTTTTCCTTGGTCCAACGGGTGTTGGTAAAACTGAACTCGCGAAAGCCTTGGCGTCTTATATGTTCGACACCGAAGAAGCGCTGGTGCGGATTGATATGTCCGAGTACATGGAGAAACACGCCGTTTCCAGACTTATCGGTGCGCCTCCAGGATACGTCGGTTACGATGAAGGCGGACAACTTACCGAAGCAATTCGTCGTCGTCCCTACGCTGTGATTTTGTTCGACGAAATCGAAAAAGCACACCCAGATGTCTTTAACATCTTCCTGCAAATTCTTGATGATGGTCGAGTCACTGATGCTCAAGGACATACGGTAGATTTCAAGAATACCGTGATTATCATGACCAGCAACATTGGTTCGCAATATATTCTTGATGTGTCAGGAGATGACTCACGTTATGATGAAATGCGCCACCGAGTGATGGAAGCAATGCGAAATAGCTTCCGTCCAGAGTTCCTCAACCGTATCGACGAAATTATCATCTTCCACAGTTTGCACAAACAAGAATTGCGCCGAATTGTGCAGTTGCAAGTTGTTAGACTGCAGCAAAGGTTGAGCGATCGCAAGATGTCTCTTAAACTTTCCGATGCAGCTCTTGACTTTTTAGCAGAAGTAGGATACGACCCAGTCTTCGGAGCACGTCCGCTGAAGCGAGCAATTCAACGCGAGTTAGAAACTCAGATTGCCAAAGCTATCTTGCGTGGCGAATTTAATGATGGGGATACCATCTTTGTAGATATCGAGAATGAGCGGCTTGCCTTCAAGCGCTTACCAGTGCAGGTGTTGACAACTTAATTAGCTGAAGAAAAAATCTTATGCAAAGGTGCAAAATTTGATCAGAGCGCCTTTGCGTTTTTTTGTATGGAAATCATGCTAAAGATCGCGAGGAGGCTTATCGCTTTTCTGATACCAATTCTCCATGATAGCTTGCGTGGCGTAGCCATAGATGCACTTAATATTTATTAAACGAACCGCCAAGACGAGCCAGCGCTACAGGTGCCTCAAGTCGGGGAACCCTTTCGGCAGTCGCTCATGGGGGAAACCCCCAAGACCGCGCTGCCTCACCACAGCACTGGCTCCCCTTAGCTTTGGTCAAATTAACCACGGAAAAGGAGGTCGTGGCTTCTATTTCCTAGACTCCAATGGGCATAACTTGAAACTGTTAACTCGTGCATAATATTGCATAAACCAACAAAATTATAACTTTGGACTGATGACAATTAATTAAGTCATACTAACGTGTGACTTACATCACTTTTTTTTATAACTGAAGATAAGTTCCAACTGTTTCTTATGAAAGATGAATAAAAAGTATTGCATAAGTTTAAATAGAACGCATAAAGAAAAGACACGAAAGGAGACAAAATAATGAATCTTATTGCTTGGGTCGTTTTAGGTATTCTAGCTGGCGCTATTGCAAAAGCAATCTATCCTGGTTATCAAGGTGGCGGAATATTATCGACAATAGTTCTAGGTATTGTTGGTGCTTTCGTTGGTGGAACATTGGTTAACGTACTGCAAACTGGAACATTCACACTAACTACTGCAACCTTGAGTATTCCTGGTTTGTTCGTTGCAGTATTAGGCGCGATGATTGCTATTTTCTTGTACTATCAATTTTCCCGCAGAGCATTATAAAGAATCATTTATTATTTTTCAACGAATAGATTTCACAAAAAAGAATTTTTGCAGCATTTACCATATTGTGAAGAGCTTTGGCTTAAAAAGACATTCCCAGGCTCAACCTGGGAATAAGTCTAAAAAAGATAATAATCTAAGTCCAAAGATTGTGCATCTACGGTTAATTACTTCTTCAGCCAACTGAACATAGCGCGTAAATCTTTGCCCACCTCTTCAACACGATGTTCAGCTTCTTGACGACGCATAGCAGTAAATCCAGGTTTACCAGATTGGTTTTCTAAAACAAATTCCCGTGCAAATTGACCAGATTGAATTTCTTGGAGAATTTTGCGCATTTCTGCCTTGGTTTGTTCATTCACAATCCGAGGTCCACGGGTATAATCGCCATATTCAGCGGTATTGGAAATACTGTCGCGCATTTTAGCTAAACCGCCTTCCACAACCAAATCAACAATCAATTTGACTTCGTGGAGGCATTCAAAATAAGCTAACTCTGGTTGATAACCAGCTTCCACCA
Organism: Brasilonema sp. CT11; assembly: GCF_017982655.1. Lineage (GTDB taxonomy): Bacteria > Cyanobacteriota > Cyanobacteriia > Cyanobacteriales > Nostocaceae > Brasilonema. The sequence goes on from NZ_JABXYX010000027.1 coordinate 42,486, forward strand.
AAGTTTCAAAACCAGCTTTAATCAAAGCACTTAAACCACCGCACAGAACTGCTTGTTCACCAAACAAATCGGTTTCGGTTTCCTCGCGGAAAGTTGTTTCGAGAATACCAGCGCGGGTTCCACCGATACCTTTAGCATATGCCATTGCGCGATCGCGTGCCTGACCACTCGCATCCTGAAACACCGCAAACAAACAGGGTACACCTTCCCCTTGTTCATAAGTCCGGCGTACTAGGTGTCCTGGTCCTTTAGGTGCAACCATCACTACATCTACGTTCTCAGGTGGGACAACTTGACCAAAATGAATATTAAAGCCGTGGGCAAATAATAAAACATTTCCTTCTTCCAAATTGGGTTCAATGTCGTTTTTATAAACCGTTTTTTGCACTTCATCTGGCAACAAAATCATAATGAAGTCAGCGGCTTTAACAGCATCGGCAACATTTTTCACGGTTAACCCAGCAGCTTCAGCTTTCGCCGCTGACTTACTACCCGGATATAGTCCGACAATCACGTTCAGACCACTATCTTTAAGATTAAGGGCGTGGGCGTGACCTTGGGAACCATAGCCAATTATGGCGATGGTTTTTTGTGCCAAAAGGTCTAAATTTCCGTCTTCGTCATAGTACATCCGGGCCATAATAGCTTCTCCAGTCAGCAAGCGTCCTGATTGATTGCAAGTTTATAATCTTACCGCAAAACTTGACCAAAACTCCTAATTCATAAGCTAGCCAGCATCCATCCTAGTGCTAATCCAAAGGCTGCAGTTCCAGTCAAAACAGCCATAGCAGCATTGAAACTATTTAAATATTTGTTTAACCTTGTGGCGGCTTTGTTGAAAATCACTACTAAATTGCAATACAAAACTAAACGGATAATCACTTGCCAACCGATTATCATCCACAGCAAAATTACCAAAATAACTGTTAAAGCTGGAGCTACAATTCCACGGGTACTTATTACATCAAGCAATAGAAAAGCGAATAATAAAATATTTATACAATACATAATTATTGTAAACTCTGAAACCTTTGGCAAATGTAAAATAGATAAACTAATAGCTAAAAGAGAACGTGAAAAAACTAAAAATAGTACCAATCTCCAAGTAGTCTTAGAAAGACGCCTAGAAATAATAGAAGCTAAAGGAAAAATAGCAAAATAAATGACTGTAGGCACAGAAACAACAGAAGATTGTTTGATTAACCAGCCGTCAAAAGCACTGACACTAAAAAAAGCAATTAACCAAACCCACATTTTGGATGTCGGACGAGTGAAAATTTTGTAAAAGTATTTAAGGAAATTAAGGAAATTAATGTTGCCTCTCGTTGCTTTAAAAGGGAACATAGTTTTTTAATTAGATGTTGGTTAAAATTTTTACAAGTAAAATATTCTTCACTCTTGATCCAAGCATATATAGCGAACTCATGCGGTTTCTCAAAGTGTTTTTGGACGTATAATACAGCACACAAGTTAATATCAATTGAGTAATACAATAGTTTTTATTAAAGATTTTTTCTTGAGGTAAAAGGTTGTCAAGCAGATTATATAAGATTTTGGCAGTCAGAAAAGATAACAATATTTGTGAGCTTGAACAAAAAAATATCAGCTTCTTTTATAGAGCTGATATGATACAACTTTGTATTTTAGATTCAGGTAAGATACCCAAATTTCGTCCGGAAAATATTTTGTATTGGGTTACTATGACTAAGCAAGGCAAGGTAATGTTTTTAGATTTCGCGATCTATTCTTTGCACTTCTTCATCTGATAATTTCACATCAACAGCATGTACTGTGTCTTCAATGCTGGAAGTTTTGCTTGCGCCAGGAATAGGCAATATCGCAGGCGATTTAGCACGCAACCAAGCCAGGACAATATTATAGACTGATACGCCTTTTTCTTTGGCAAGTTTGGCGATCGCCCCAATATCTTCCAAGCCATCATGGCGACGCCTACCGCCATAAGGACTCCAAGGTAGAAATGTCAAACTCTCATGCTGACAATACTCCAATACGCCATCAAATTCTGGCTGACGTTGCCAAGGGTTGTATTGATTTTGCACGGAGACAATATCAACCACATCCCGTGCCCGTTTTATTTGTTCCACAGAAAAATTGGAAACTCCCACGAACCGAATCATTCCCGCATCCACAGCTTCTTTGGCTGGTGCGAGGGATTCCTCTATGGTATAACTTTTATCTGGTGAGTGATATTGCCACAAATCAATCGGTTTTTTACCGCCCAAAGCCTCAAAGCTGATGCGGATGGTTTCGCGTAAATGCTGTGGGTTACCGTTGGGTGTCCAATTTCCATTTGGGCGCATTAAGCCGCCTTTGGTTGCGACAACAACATGACTCACATCGCCTTTGTAGGATTCTAAAGCTTGGTGAATCAATCGCTCATTGTGGTGCTTGTCGCTTTCATCTTTGCAGTAAGAGTCGGCTGTGTCAATGAACGTGATACCCAAATCCAGGGCACGATGGATAACATCAATTGACTGTGACTCTGGGGGACGATTGCTTATTGACATTGGCATAGCCCCTAAACCAATTGCACTTACAGAGATACTTGTTTTGCCTAGCTGTTTTGTTTCCATGTTTCTCGCTTTCGTTTCTGCGTTATTAATTGGATGATAACTTCGCATTAAGAGGCTAAGAAAAACTCTGTATTTTTACCTCTGGCACGAGAGGTAGAAGAAAAGGGGCGTTGCATATCTGCAGGATGATTTCATTTTATAAATAACTATTCAGCTTCACCAATAAAAATGAATGCTGCCCAATCACTCGGATTAGGATACTTCTTTCTAGTTTCCAACATCGCCTGCCTTAACGCATGCGCTTTGTCATGATTCTTTTCTAACTGACGATAAAACTCAGGCATCAAAAATGCCGTAGATTCATCCGGTACACGCCACAAAGATGCGACAATACTGGGAGTACCAGCAGTGATGAACGCACGTGGCAAACCAATCACACCATCTCCAGTGATGCGTCCCCAGCCAGTATCGCAAGCACTCAACACAACTAACTCGGCATTTAACTTTAACTTTAAAACATCATTGGCGCTGAGCAAACCATCATCATTACCAGAAGGAGCGAGCGCTACTACTCCTGGTATTCCTGGCTCATCTATATTATCGAGTAAACCGTGAGTCGCCAGGTGAATAATTCTTGCTCTCACCATTTGTTGTTCAACAGCAGCTTTGGTTGCTCCTTTCCCCGTCAGCGGTTGAGTGTTTAACAGTTTAGCAATAATATTCGCTTCTGTTTCTGTTCCCGGTAAAGGATCGAGTTGTTTTGCTGGTTCCCCATTAAGAGCAACCTTGGGCATTGTGGGATTACCGACAATTAAGACTGAGTTTTTTTGAGCAGCTTGCTGTAATTTCAGTCGCTTTTGGTGAGTGAGTTCAAGTACTTGAACTGAGGGAGCTATTAATATAGTATGTTTTTCAATCAGGAATTTGTCATTCTCGTCTTGCAAAGCAGCGAAAGGAACCAAGAAGAGGGATTCATGGGGGATGAAGATAACACGGGAGTCAGAATTAGTCGGTAGTTCTTGAGCAATGGGTTGAATCAGTAACTGGTACATTTGCTTGAGACAACTGTTACCCCGACAGCCCAGAGAACGTACTGTCTCTGTAGTGTCTGCTGTCGTTTCTGGTGAAGATGTGTTATCTGTTGTTGTTTTGAGAGTAGAACGAGTCTGGCGAACCAAGTTAGTAATCGCATTATTTGCCACGCCGCGCCCTTCAGCCAAAGTTGCAGCAGCAGCGCGTGTATCCTCTGCGACATTGCCTAACTTGGTGTTTTTGATGTCAACTTTGTGGAAGGTAATTTCGCCAGTTGGTTTGATAACCCAAATATATAAGTCATTCCAAGCAATTGAATATTCAACCAGAGTAGCGTTTTGTTGTTTGGCAATTTGTTGGATTCGCTCAATATTAGGTGGAGCAGATGAATTCGATTGTTGACGACTAGCAAGTAACTCTGCAAAAGCTCGTGCTCTACCACGTTCAGCGATTTCCAGGGCTTGTGTTGTTTGATTTTGAGCAATGAGAGCTTGTTGCAGCAGGCGATAGCTCATAGCTTGGGTTTCAAAGATGGAGACTTTGAATGCGTCGTTATCACCTAAGCTAGCTCGCATGAATTCCCAGACTGCAATTGCTTTACGGAGGTTTGTTTCGGCGGCTTTTGGGTTGTTAGAATCGAGCAGGGCATATCCTAGATTGTTTAGAGAATTCCCCTCACCTTGTTTATCACCGATAGCTCTGGCAATTACCAAACTCTGCTGCTGGTACTGTATCGCCTGTTTGTAGTCTCCGAGTGAGCGGTAAGCAAGTCCCAGATTGCCCAGAGATTTCCCCTCACTTTCTTTATCACCAATAGTCCTGGTGATCGCCAAACTCTGCTGATGGTACTGTATCGCCACTTTGTAGTCTCCGAGTGAGTAGTAAGCATTTCCCAGATTGCCCAGAGATTTCCCCTCACTTTCTTTATCACCAATAGCTTTGGCGATCGCCAACCACTGCTGATGGTACTGTATCGCCACTTTGTAGTCTCCGAGTGAGTAGTAAACAAGTCCCAGATTGCCTAGAGAATTCCCCTCACTTTGTTTATTACCGATAGCTTTGGCGATCGCCAAACTCTGCTGATGGTACTGTATCGCCACTTTGTAGTCACCGAGTAAGCGGTAAGCAAGTCCCAGATTGTTTAGAGATTTCCCCTCAGTTTGTTTATCACCGATAGCTTTGGTGATCGCCAAACTCTGCTGATAGTACTGTATCGCCACTTTGTAGTCACCGAGTGAGTAGTAAGCAAGTCCCAGATTGTTTAGAGATTTCCCCTCACTGAGTTTATCTTTGATGCTTTGGTAAATCTTCAATGCTTGCTGGTAAGAACGCAACGCTGCTTGAAACTGGCTGGTTTTATACTGTTGATCACCTTGCTCTTTGAATTTGTCTGCTTCTTCTTTGAGGGAATTTGTGCTTTGAGCTAATACCCGCATTGACACAGGTAGCACTCCTGTAGAGATGAAAGGTGCTGTGCTACTGGCGAGCAGTGCTACCAATGTTGCAAGGCTAATACTTTTCAACTGCATATTTTCCTGCTTTTCTAATTTCTGCTGCTGTTTTCAGCGCGGTTTGGAAGGGGATAAGTTGTCCAAGTCTGTGGGGCATTTTGAGGTAAACCCATTAATTGCAACACATTAGCCCAATCTGCCTTTACTTCTGTATCCTGTGGATTGCTACGCTGAAGTTCAGCCAATGCAGTCAGTGTTTCATACCACAATTTGGCGTCAGTATAGACGGAGACACTCTGTTTCGGTGACGCTGCTTTCAACTGAGTGCTTAAGGCTGAACTCACAGGAATGCGCTGTAATCTTCCGTTGACGATCGCATCAGCAGCACGATTTTGAGGATTGCAGATCGCAGAAAAAACCCAACGGTACTCGTTACCTTCTTTCAAAGCGGGTATTGCTTTTGGCAGTTGAAGGTTAATAATTCCTGGTTGCTGTTTGAGCAAAAAGGTTGCAGAATAAACTTCTTTGTCTTGGCTGTCGAGAAGAACGAACTCTGCATTCAAGCCAGAAACAGACAAGGAAGGAACATAAAACCAAAAGCTAGGACGTTCACTGATTGTTTGTTCAACGAAAGGAGTTCCTTTTTCGGTTGAGGGTACTAAAGCTATAATTTGTTGATTTAAATTAGAACAGCGTCCCCGTACGGCTCCTCCTCGCCGAACACCTTTAACGACTCCGCCTGGGCGAGTGCCAAAGAAAAAACGTTTTATTTTCTCAGTTAAATTCGGGCTGCGTTGTGATTGTTGTGCTTGGGCAGATGGTAAATTTAGTGAATGAGTTAATACTAAGCCCAGAATAAAAGCGAGGGTTACTTTTTGAGTCGTTGATATATATTGATTCATGATTTTTTATATTTATTTTCTTATATTTATTAATTATTGCTACATGCTCTGTTTGGGCGATCGCGGAAAAAAAGAAACAATATATATCACTACAAAACTCGTACCAACCAAACCTAGTGCAGGTGGGATGAGTGGTATCCAAACACTGGCAACTGCGAAACTTACCCAACAGGTAATGTATAATACTAAAAATCCACAACCTACGGCTATGACTAAGGGCTTGAATGAACGCCAGTAGCTAGCCAAAACACCGCCTATCAAAGACCAACTCCAAATCCAGAGAATTTCTCCACCTTGTGACCAAACAGACAAGAGTGGTCGTTTATTAAGTACAGCACTGACAACTTGACTTATCATGTGCGCGTGTACCATGACACCGTTGAGCGTACCATAGGGTGTAGACCAACGGTCATTAGCTCCTTGTTGCTCGGCGTAACTACCAATTAAGATAATCTTGTCGCGCACATCTTCATCTTGAAAGTTATTATTTAAAATGTCTTCCAGTGTTAACTCTTTGGCGACTTCGCCAGAACTCGTGGCGCGATAATTTAACAAGACTTGGAAGCCAGCAGCGTCTACGTCTTGATAACCTCCAGTAAATGGCTGCACTTTGGGGAAGACAACGTCTCCCAGTTGCAAGTTATTTCCATATGTGAGGGTATCTTGATAGTTACTGTTTTCTTTCAACTCCTGTTCTAAATAACGACGCGCTAGCATGAAGCTGAAAGATTCTTCTGCGCGACACTTAGCTCCTGGTACCCAATCTTGAAACATAAGATGACGACGCACGGTATCATCTGTGTCTGAGACAAAATCACTAAAACTAATATTATCTGTAGACACTTCCTTTGGTGGATCTACTTCTTTTTGTGGATTTCCTTGCTCGTCGATTATGGGTACTTTGCAGACGGCAATAATATTGTTTTGTCCTAGTCGCTTTAAGAAGTCTGGTATATTAGAATCAGCAGAAAAGGGACGATATAAATCTATTCCAATAAGTCTCGGTTTATGCTGCTCTAGTATTTGCAACAAACGGTTAAGAGATGGATCTCGTAATGAGCCTTGTCCTTTCTCTCCTCTTTTATCTTGTGCTAGAATATCATCATCAGTAATTTTGACTATCAGCAGGCGTTTATCGATACCTTCATCAGGTCGGAGTTGGATGAAGTGGTCAAAAGTTTTCAACTCTAACCATTCAAATACACCAAAAAAACGCAGTCCTACCAATGCAACAGTGATTGTAAGACTCGCTGTGAACACTGTTTTTAGGTTAGAACGTCTGAGTAAGGAAAGGTGAATTCCCTTTCTTCGCCCTGGTAATGTAGCTTCAGTCACCCCACTTTCAGGCGGCAGTTGAGTGAATTGATTTGAATATTGTGTTGGAGGCTGGGTTATTGAAGTTGAGTAATCTGGTTCTGAGTTTAGTTCTAAGTTGTGATTAGGGTTGAGTTTATAGGCGATCGCATCTAATTGAGGTGCGTATCCTCCTCCTCTAAAAGCAGACTTGAGTTCCTCACAAAGTTTATAAACAGAGTTTTCTAATCTTCTTGTTTGTAATAAGTAAATCAGTTCTACTGCAAAGTCGTTTGGGGGAAGCAACCAGATAGCACTCAGATCTTCTGCGTTAATTCCAATTTCTATGCATAATGCTCTTCGTCTGTCGGGTGCAGCCCGTCCGCTTAATTGTAAAAATTTTCTGAGAGTTTCTATATCTGAATCATTCAGGTCTTCTAAAGACATATGATTTTTTTAAGAGGGTGTTTTAAAAGTCAACTTAAGCCTTGGCGAATGGAATTCGCGGCTACTAATAGAAAATCAAGCCTTGGCGAATGGAATTCGCGGCTACACAGGCAAAGTCCGCCTGCGCGGACTAATAGAAAATCAAAGTTTTTGTAACCCTTACCTTGCAGGTAAAGTCTTGTGTGGATGTGGTTATAAACCGCCGATTTAATGTTAATTTTACATGTATGCTTAATGCCGTGCTCCTACAGGGTTGTGTGTATTGTATGCAAGTGAGATGGGAGCATCCCAAATGTGCAAATTGCCCGCAGACTGGAAGTCTGGACGCCAGGTGCTACCCTACGGGAAGCCGCCTCCGGCGTCTACAAGCCGGGAAACCCGTCCAACGCACTGCCTCGGCTATACAAACAAAGCCTGCAGAGGCAGGCTGTAATTAGTCCGCGCAGGCGGACTTTGCCTGTGTAGTCGCGAATTCTATTCGCCAGATGTTTTTGCATGCATTGGGATGCTCCCAGTGAGATTCGTTATAAAGTTCATTTTCATAGAGAATCGGTATGACAATTGAGTTTAGCTATAATTGCTCCTAATTTAGAACTATATCCTCCTCCTTTGAAGTCTGACTCCAGTTTTTTACAAAGTTTACAAATTGTTGTTTGTAATTTTCTTTTTTGTAATAAATCAATCAGTTCTACTGCAAAGTCATTTTCGGGAAGTACCCATATAGAACTTAGTTCTCCTGAGTTGATGCCAATTTCTATACATAGTGATCTGCGTCTTTCTGATGCTGCGCGTCCGCTTAATTGTAAAAGTTCTCGCAAAGTTTCTATGTCAGAATCGTTGAGTTCTTGGTTGATTTCAACTGGAGGATTGATTTGCGAATTAACTGGTGAAGGGGATTTGTCTAATGTGTTATTTTTAGCTAGAACAGGAATCGTTCCTTGAGAAACATCTTCCATTTGAATAGCAACTAAACCTTCCTCAAAAGCTCTTTCAATAACATCTTGACTATCTGGATTTTCGTACCCTAGTCCATCATAAAAGCCAATAGCAAATACAATAGCAGTTCTGTCACCAATCGGCTGATTCATGCCAATAGTATAATTAATGTGTTGGCTAATTGCTTGGGCGGATTTTTCGGAATAACAAGCATTCAGTAATACACACTTAACATAATTGGCGTGTAGCTTAAATAATGCTGCTAATCCCGTTGGTGATACGGGTTTATGGTTTTCGCCATCGTCTTCTAACACCAAACTACCATCCTCCATCCCATGTCCACAAAAATGGACAATTTGAGGATGTTCTTGGGCGATCGCCCTACGAATATCTTGGGGACGTACAGCAGTTCTAATTTTTATTTCAAACAAATCCCGTTTTACTGCCCGTCTAATAGCTTCTTCAATTTCCCGAATTTCTTTATCTAAGCGTAAGCCGTGGGGGATTGCTGTTAAGATTAATACTTTTTGTAGCATTGGCTGAACTCCCGTTACTGCCTTCTTACCCATTTAAACTTTGCATCCTAAACTCTTGTTTGGACAGTGCCGACAGTCCTGAGTCTTGTGGCAGCTTATTAACTGCTTCTACCTTTTTGTTACTCATGATACCATTGCTCATTGCCAGCGATAAGCGAAGTACTCTGGCATTAGCGGCAGCTAGATTTAGTTATTTCTAGAAGATTTGTAAAGAAAAAATTAAAAATTTTGAATATTAAAATTTGGAATCTTACATTTTTGATCAAAAATTAAACAAACTCTCCAGCTTGTCTCCTTACTCGTTTCTTCTCTAATAAGCTTCTGTTTGCTCATTACTTTGTACTAAGTAAGACTAAATGATGATCCGATAGAATGCAAAGATATGTAGCAGAAGCATATTTAAGCTCTTATGCCAGAACTACGTCAATCCATCGCTCAGCACTACCACGAACGAACTAAGTATGACCCGCAGACTATCGGCTCAAAGAATAAGGGCTTAAACTGGTCTAAGCAACCAGTGCCGTTCAAAGAGTACAAAATTGGCTCTACTTTTGACCTCAGGCCCTACATCCAAGAGAAAGCAGAAGCTTTTGTTAATCAGCCAGATGCACAATGGTGGCATAGGTTGTCGCGGCTGCTGTTTTGCAGCTACGGACTGACAGCAAAAATGCCTTCTATGGGAAATACGGTATATTTGAGGGCTGCACCGAGTGCGGGTGGTTTGTATCCTGCGGAGATGTATGTTGTTTCTCGTGGCACTGCGTTGTTGCCGCCGGGAGTGTACAATTACCAGTGTCGAACTCACTCTCTGATCGCTTGTTGGGAAAGTGATGCTTGGCAAAAGCTGCAAGAAGCTTGTTTATGGCATCCGACTTTGCAAAAGACGCAGTTAGCAATTATTATTACTGCGGTTTTCTATCGTTCAGCTTGGCGATATGAAGATAGAGCTTACCGAAGAATTTTTTTGGATACAGGACACCTGTTAGGTAATATCGAGTTAGCTGGCGCTATGACTCAATATCGCCCTCACCTGATTGGTGGCTTTGTAGATGAGGCGGTGAATGAATTGCTCTACATCGATTCTCAACAGGAAGGTGCGATCGCTGTTCTGCCCCTAGCAGACTTGCTGGATATTAAGCAAAACATACTCACAGGACCAACAGCTTTACCCTCTGCAACAGAAACTAACTATCCTGATATTCCCGATGGTAAACTCCTGAAATATTTTCATGACTGCACGCAAATTCCACCAGGAACAACCGGTAAACTCACTTCACCTGAAGTCAAACAAGAAAAATCTTTAGAGGATAAATATAACTTCCCTTTCTGTGAAAAAATCTCTACTGTTAGCCAACCTATCCACTGGGGAGAAAAACTCGATGGATTAGAAGCGACGATTCTCAAACGGCGTTCTACTCGTGCTTACAGTGGTGATGATTTAACATTTGATGAACTAAAAGCTTTACTCGATTTTTCTTACCAACCTCAACATTATGTTGACCAAGGTTTTGATCATTCGACTGATTACTTTGACCTAAATTTAATAGAAACATTTATTGCTGTTTCTGGGGTAGAAGGTGTTGAGGCAGGGTGTTACTATTATGCGCCCAAAGCACAACAATTGCGACAAATTCGTTTTAAATACTTCAGAAAAGAGTTACACTTTCTTTGTTTGGGACAAGAGTTAGGACGAGATGCAGCAGCAGTCGTTTTTCATACAGCAGATTTAAAATCAGCAGTCGCTCAGTATGGCGATCGCGTTTACCGTTATCTGCATATGGATGCTGGTCATTTGGGACAAAGGCTAAATCTAGCTGCTATTCGCCTTGGTTTGGGTGTTAGTGGTATTGGTGGTTTCTTTGATGACAAAGTGAATGAAGTACTTGGTATTCCTGCAGATGAAGTTGTGTTATACATGACTACGTTAGGAAGACCGAGGTAGTTTGCAACAGAAGTGGTGTGGGATTGAAGCCAGGATACCCAATAGGGGAAAAAGAGGTTTTGTTACTAACGACCACCTTTAAAAGGATTGATGTAAAGTTCATTCTGGCACTCTACACCCACTTCAAATTTACAATCTGAGCGAGGATAGGCAACGCAAAGTAGCACATAGCCTTGATCTGACTGTGCGGGTTTGAGGACAACTGTTCTAGAGTGATCCACCTGACCCTCAATCAAACGCGCCGCACAAGTGATACAAGCACCGTACCGACAACCCACAGGTAAGCGCAAACCTGCTTCTTCCACGGCGTCTAAGATGTATTGATTTTCTGCAACTTGGACAACAAACTTGTCGCAATTAACAAGTTCAATTTTATATGTTTTCATACATATTTTTTCGGCAGGCAAGATGCCTGCCATATGCTTTTTTATATCCAAATATCAGAGGTAGAATCACCACCAGGATAGCGCATCTCATGAGCGCGGGATGGACCAGCTGGTTCCTTACCAAAGTCAACGAAGAAATTCTCGTTGATTTTCATACCTCCGTTTTCAGTATCGCAGTCTATCTGCAACAAATATGAACCAGCCTTGGCTATGTCAGGGTAAAACTGATTGTCCCAAGTGCTAAACAGAGAATTAGTCACATAAAGCCGTTTGCCATCAAGACTCAGTTGTAGCATCTGCGGTCCACCACTCAGTTTATGACTTTGAACTTCGGCAGTTTTGCCTAACAAACCACCGACCCAAACTTGACCTGTCAGTTTAGGATGGGAGGGGTCACTGATATCATATTGGCGGATATCTCCGTGCAGCCAGTTGGAGAAATAGAGGTAGCGATCGTCCATCGAGATCAGGATATCGGTAATGAGTGATGGTACAGGAATGGGCCAGCTTTCGACTTCCACTGATGGTACATCAATCACTTTCTCAACTTGCCAATGATCGTTAGACTTGTGCCAATGCCAAACATTACTGCTGAGTGCAGCACCAACAAACCCGTCAGTGCTATCAGGGTTATGGTGAAAGCGCACTTCTAAGGGGATGAGTCCTTCTTGACCTAAGTCAAAACTTTGGATAATTTCGTGTTTCGACCAATCCCAAAAATGCAGTTGGTGACCATAATTTCCAGCGGCTACATCGTTGAGGTCAAACCCAGGATAGTAGGTTTTGGGTGCACCCCACTCACTACTCACCATGATATTGTGACGCGGCTGATACCAAAAGTCGTAGTTGAAACGCATACCGTCGGCTTTACGTTCCCAACGTCCAGCAATGTCAAAATTTTCATCCAGCAACAAAAAGCCACCTGGACCATTCCCTTCGCTATCACCCAACATGGAAATCATCACATGACCATCAGCTAGACAATGTACGGTATGAGGGGCTGTCAAATTGGTTTTTTCCTTGATTTCCTCCGGTTCAATAACTTTGTGAAGTTTCGGTGCTTTGATATCTGCTGTATCTACAATGTGAATTCTGCTGGAACGTTGACCAGGAATCACCATAAAACGCCGAGATTTACTAGCATCGCCGTGACAAGAACTACAAGCATTCCAGCCGAAATGGTGGAGTTCATCGCCAACATAAGGCATTGGCAGGCGGTGAATCACTTGGGCGTATGTGGGAGAGTTGGGATCAACGTCTACGGTTGCAAGATAATCTGGTTCAACAATACTTGAACCTGTGTAGAGTGCAACTGTATATAGTACCTTTTCACGTTCTGCTTTTGTTGCTGCTTCAGGAGAAGCGTAGCCGGGACCACAGCAAGCATGAGCCATCGTTTTATCTCTCCAATAGGTTGTAAAAAATCATGATACGCGGTTTAAATAATGTCAAAAATTATAACCAAATTTGTAAGCCTAATTCTTTTAAATATCTTAAGCCCAACACAATCTGCTGACGTCTACCCCAAACCTCTAAATCAAACCAACCGTCATTTTCTGGGTTGGTATCTAACACTGCTCCGGAAATGTTAACAGTTAATCCATAACAATAAACAAGCCCTGCAATAACTGGGTAAGACTGATAGTTTTGAGGAATACAAACTTGAAATTTAGCACGAGTGGTTTGTCCTTCTACGACATTGGAATCAGCTTTTTTGTCATTATCGTCAATAAGGTCACTCAAATTGTGATTTTTACATAAAATCTTGAACTTTTCCTGATTTTCTTGGGCAATGCTTTTGATATCTAACTGCACAATTTCTATATTTAGTTCTTGAAGATAGGCAAGACCTGCTTCTACTGCTCTTGAAACTCCTTGAATTTCTAGGTTAAACCAACCGTCATCTTTTGCATGAGCTTCTAAAAAAGCACATGTAATATTGATGATTAAATCGTAACGAGAAATCAATCGCGAGACAATTGGTTGACGACGGTAGTGCTGAGGAATCCTGATGTGGATCTGACTTAATGTAGAATTCAAAGTTGTAGATAATGTCATCTGCCTAATCCCTCAAAGTATCAGCAATTTTACTGAAGCTGATAGAAACTCAAGTTTTTCTATAGCCTTTACAATAAAAATATCTGTATATTGATAAAGCAACCGTATTTTATCATAACTCTATTTTGCATCTATTGAGTAAATCTGACTATCCGTAACATCTGACGCCCGCCTTAGAGGGATTTCGTCCATTTCGTCCTATCTCAATAACTGTAAGACTTTTGGGTTTTGCACTCCTCACTAGACTAAGGTTAAAACGTGATTGTTGATGGGTATGGGCATAGAACAGCCCCTGCGAAAATCTGTGGTTCAATTAACTGAAAATAGCTGTCAGGTCGCCTATCATTGCTGGATTGTTTAACGCGCAAACTCTCCTTGTTTTCTTAATTCATCTAAAAAATCTATGGTCGAGACTACTCACAAACATCTGATTATCGGGGCTGGTTTTGTCGGATTGGGTATGGCTGAGGCACTCAAGGGTGCTGGTATTCCTTACGATCAGGTCGATGCTAGTGATGACATCGGCGGAAATTGGTATCACGGTGTTTACGAAAGCGCACATATCATCTCATCCCGCAAAATTACCCAATTTACTAATTTTCCCATGCCAGATGATTATCCCGACTTCCCCAGCGCTCAAAACATGCGGGATTATCTGAATGCTTTTGCCAATCATTTTGATTTACGTCAGCAAATCGAACTCAATCGTACCGTCAATTACGTGCGACCCATTGAAAACAATCTCTGGGAAGTCACTTTCACTGATGGGGAACAACGAATTTATAAAGGGGTGTTAGTGTGCAACGGGCATCACTGGTGCAAACGTTTGCCCGAATTCAAGGGAGAATTTAACGGAGAGATTATTCATTCCAAAGATTACAAACGACCCGAAATGCTTCGTGGCAAACGAGTTCTAGTTATCGGCAGTGGAAACTCAGCTTGTGACATTGCGGCAGAAGCAGCTAGGGTAGGGGCCAAGTGTGTCTTGAGTATGCGCGAATCGGTATGGTTCATCCCTAAAACATTTGTTGGAGTTCCTAGCGCTGATCTGATCGGGTGGTGGATGCCAGAATGGTTTCAGCGACTGACGGCATACGGGATAATGCATTTGACGTTTGGCAAGCACGAAGACTATGGTCTATCCAAACCGAACCATCGAGTTTTCGATAAACACCCCACTATAAACAATGAGGTGCCTTACTACATCAAACATGGTCGTATCATTCCCAAGCCTAGTGTACGTCAGCTTAATGGTTGGGAAGTCGAGTTTAGCGATGGCAGTTGTGAAGAATTTGACTTGATTGTTTGTGCAACCGGTTTTTACGTTGCTTATCCCTTCTTACCTCAGCAACTCCAACGCGTGGAAGAATCAGTCGTCAAATGTTATGGTGGCGCGTTTCCCGACGACTACAAGGGACTGTATTATATCGGATGGGGACAAGTTCGGGGAGGTCTGGGATCGGTGATTGCCGCTAGCAGTCCGTTGTTCGTCCGTTGTCTCAAACTCCAGGATGAAATCAATGTGCCGATTGGTCTGGTTTTTAAAGAAATGGGGCAACAGCTACCGACAACCCATCTGTCTGATCCACAGAAGACTTTTAGGCAACTAAAGCTAGCTAACTTCTTCTTTAACTGGATTATCAAAAAAGCTCATCAGGTTGATGCCCAATATCCCATCTTTCGTAACACTCCACTCCTTCCCAATACTGTTCAGTTAACGCACAAAGAGGTTAAGTGCGATTCGTTGGTAGCCGAATCCAAGTAATGCTTCGACTCAACCTGTATTATGGTAGCGGCAAGCGATCGCTTTGGCGATCGCTATTTGTTTTTGTCTTTATCTACACAAACCTAAATAGGAAAATCGGTTTACGGAAACTGGGTTTCCCGAGTTACGGAGAATATGGCTATCCTACCGTAAAAGCGCATACGCACGTTTTTCAAATAGCATCGAGGCGAGCAAGCATAACGGTTCCAGGATACTATGCTACGTTTGAACAGAAATTACAGGATAAACATATGGCGCGTTTAGAACTCATTTCTCTTTACTGCGAAAAAACCGAAGATACACTTGGCAGTGATGAGGTTTACTTTGTCATTAACGGTAAGCAGGTTGGAGGAGTGACTACCATCCAGGAAGCAGAAGGTAAAGACTTGAGAGATATTTCTAATATCATC
Source organism: Brasilonema sp. CT11 (assembly GCF_017982655.1). Lineage (GTDB taxonomy): Bacteria > Cyanobacteriota > Cyanobacteriia > Cyanobacteriales > Nostocaceae > Brasilonema. The sequence goes on from NZ_JABXYX010000027.1 coordinate 58,178, forward strand.
TTTGATCGCACTGCTGAAATTAAACTGTACGACAAAGACACAGGTATCTTTAACAATGATGATCTCATTGGCAGCGTCACCGCTAGCAGCGGCCAGGCTGGGCAAGGAGAAATGACTGGTAAGTTTAATCGAGGTGGCGCAGATTATACCTTGACTTGGCGGGTTGTGGCGTAGTTCAATCATCTGGGGAAATTTCCCCAAGGAGCTTTGCCCCTTAGGGGCTAGCAAGTAACTGGCTATATCAAAGCTTTGAAATTTGAATCAACAAAGCGTTGTGGAAAACCGCTAGAAATACCACTGGGATAACGTTTGGGGGAGGTTGTATATTTTAGAAACATACAACCTCTGGTAGTTGCGTGAAATGACGCAAATCACCGTATGATTACAAAAGCCTGAGGGCTTTCGTGCTCCAGGTGACTTCTGAAATCCAAATTTGATTGCTCACTAGTGCTGTCGCCTGGTGGGCAATTTTTTGCTACAACAAAAGCAAGAAAGATGCTGTGATCGAAATCACATTTTAGCACAACACTTTGCTATACGTTCCTCTATCTCTGGTAATTAATATCAGTCTCAAAATCAACCCGTTAATTTATGGGTCAAATTAATATTAACAGTATAATTACACGTTATGCACGATAATAATTAGCATCTTTTATTCAAAAAAAGTAAGTGATTATACGCAATATAAAATTGAAAGTGTTATCATAGAGGAATTTATATTTTTCAGATTTGAGTAAAAAAGTAATTATTTGTATTTAAATAGCAACTAACTTCATGTATAAATATAGAAAAACAAAGTAAATTGCTGGCTGGTTTAGTTATTGAATGATGCGATCTCACCTACAAGAGCTTGAAAGCGAACGACTGGCATTAAAGCCGGGTTATTAGCTATTTGATGATTGCCCAATGGAGATGACACTTGCCAAAACTTGTACTTTTATTAGCTTGCGCACGAGATGCTGAGCTTGGTGTTTATACAGTGGTGTTGGCAAGACTCTTGGCAAATTATTCATCCATTGCCTAGCAGTAGTGAAACTAGATCCTGTGATCAAGGCTATTTCCTCTGCAGCGTTAGCACTCGCATTTCTAGTGAGAGCTTTTTCGATCTGCACCTTAAAAAGGCGAGGTAGCATTTCACCCCATTCAATTCGCTGCAAACCAGTGCTTGTGGCTAAAACAATCAAGCGATCGCCCACACAAACCCTCACATCATCCCAAGGCATTAACGAGTAATAGTCTTGCTGCTGTTTCTGGTAAAGAATCGGCACAACACCGTAGCCATGAGCTATTTCAGATAAAAGCAACTTATTGAGGGTATCACCTTCTTCGATGTTGTATTCCGTCACCATGACAACTTGATCGCTTAAGTGAAACAAGCTAAGAACGTTTTCTCCAAAGGCAGCACAAGCAAAAACTTCCGCTGACAAAGCCGCGCCACACAGAACTTGAGCATAGGGAAACAAAGGGGTGATATTATCACTAAATTGGCGATCTTGAGAGCGGATAATTAACCGACTGGCAGGGTTGATTGCATGAGCCATCAAACCAATTTCCAGATTTTCCATGTGATCATCCCCAACTAAAACGATACTTTTGGCATGGGAGAGATTCACAACAGCGAGTGCTTCGGTTGGATTGTCAACAATCACAGGCATCTCGGGTAAAACCCGTTCGTCGAGAGTCGTAGTATGAATTCCCACAAACGGTTGGTTGAGTTCTTGCAAAACAGCAGCGACTTTTTGCCCCAACCGATTTAAGCCAATGAGTACCACATGGTTACGTTCTGGTACAGGAGGATGTCTATTGAGAAACTGGAACCTTGAAGCCACAAGAGCATCAGTTAGCAGTGCATACAATACTCCCACGAAAGCTTGACCTGTCAACGTCAGTCCCAGGCTGAACAACCGCAACCACCACGGCATATGATCTGAAGGTAGTGGTTGCGATGCAAACTTAACGCTGCCAAATAAATCTCCGTATCCTCCCAAAAGCAAAACTGCTGTCGCATAGAAAGCTTCGAGTAAGGTGATCTGAGGATAGTACAAGCGATAAAGAACTATTCCAAGCAGCCATAGTATTAGTACGGTAATTGCATAAATTGTCGCAATTCGTCGGATTTGATTTTGGCTTTGGTAGTAAGATTGCCAAAATCGCACTATTTTCTCTTTAAGATTCTTCGGTGTGATGCCTTGGACAAATTGTTGCCATTGCCACCGAGAACGCTGAGATTCCCTGATATCCTCAGATAAAGTTAGATCTTCTGCAACTTCAATGTAAACGAGTGTGTCTCCCGCTTGCACAACTGCCTCTGGGTTCCACTCATAGAACTGTTTGGGTGGGTTAGATGAAACAGGTATGTGACTCAAGATGTGGCGAGTTGTTAAATTGAGTCTATGTACTGGCTTGTTATTGCACCAGCGATCCTTTGGTTGTACCTGATGCTCTATCACCCGCAACGGTTGCCCTTCTAAGGTAAAATATCCAATAGCTTCGGATGCCAGGGCTGTCAGAGCGAAGGCATGAGCTGATAGATGGGTAGGCTCAAAGGCAACAAAATTGCCTAGATTTTCCCACAACAGCTCGTTGAAATTTTGTTTCTCAGAACGTACAATCAGGCGAACGTGCGGATTAAGACGCCGTGCTGCAAACGCAGCTTCTATATTCATCCGCTCATCTCTTGTGACTAAAAGTATTGAACGACACTCATCTATACCTGCCTGCTGTAAAATACTTGGCTGGCGGCAGTCTCCTATAATTAACTTTTCTAGTAAGCTTGGTACTTCTGGGACTTCCCACTGTGCGGGCTGGACATCGTCAATGGCGCTGACTTTAACATCGTACTCCTTTAGAACTGCGACACAATGTTGCCCTAAGGTTTTGAGTCCGCATACTAAGAAAAGGTTTTGCTTTTTTCCTTGATTGGTGGTGTCGGGAGGATGCACTTTCTGTTGATGGCAGCATTCGATACTGCTAACAGTATGTGTTCAGTGAAATTATATCGTATATTCCGTACCGTGAAGTGTTATCATTTGCCAAACTATTGACCACTTGACAAAATCGTGTCCTTTAAAATACCGACTTTCAAACCTTGGCAAAATAAGGTTTTCATCATTTTAGACTTACAGCGGTTTTCGTATGAGAGGAAGAGAAATTCCCGCGATAAGCCTCTGGCTTAACGCAGAGCGTATCCCACATCCTCATATCTGCGTTAATTTGGCGACTTGCGCCCGGAGTAGCCGTTTAACCTAAAGATATTTCTCTAGTGCTTGACTGAAGGTTTCATAGGAAGCCTTGCCAACCAGACGTTCTACCTCTTCGCCATCTTTAAAAATCAGCACGGCAGGAATACTCTTGATATTATATTTTTTGGCATTTTGTTTATTGTGATCGAGATCGACCTTCACCACCTTGGCACGACCTTCATATTTTTCTGCTAATTCGTCGATGAAAGGACTAATCAACTTACATGGACCACACCAAGAGGCTGTGTAATCAACTACCACAAGTCCCGAAGAGGTTAAAAGATGATCAAAGTCACTATCTTGGATATAAACAGCTTTAGTCATGGAAATTTTTGAACCTAAATTATAAGTGTGGAATGTTTCAGTATGAGAATTTAATACAATGTCCGTATTCCTATGAAAACCTCTTTACCTTAGTCTGTCAAGAAATGTATCAGATATTAAGGAGAAGCACTTGGTTCAAAAGAGAATTGCTCACTCTCCGCGCCGATTTTTCAAGTGTTACAGCTATAGGCGTTGCCAGGTAGATTAGGACATGAACTAATGAGAAAACATAGACATCACGAAATTTTCAACCCTGTTAAGCGTTAAGCGTTCCTTGCTATATGTCCTAATAGAGTTGGCGACTGCTATACCAACGGAAGTAAGTTTCCGATTTTCACATTAAAAAATATTTACAAAAATTAACATATTGTGATAATTTAATGACTGGAGAGCAAAACTGTATCTCCAGAGACATATTAGTCAGTTACAAACTTAGCGAGGTACCCAACATGGCAATTACTATTGATTCCGCCCGTGGTATTTTTCCCGGTACATTATCGGCTGATGCAGTACCGGCTTTGACTGCACGATTCAACCAACTCAGTGCCGAAGATCAACTGGCATGGACGTGGTTCGCTTTCCTGGAGATGGGCAAAACCGTCACAGTTGCAGCTCCTGGTGCAGCCAGAATGCAGTTTGCCGAACAAATCCTGAACCAAATCAAGCAAATGACCTTTGAGGAGCAAACTCAGGTTATGTCTGATCTGGCAAACCACGCAGATACGCCTATTTGCCGCACCTATGCTACTTGGTCGCCTAATATTAAGCTAGGTTTTTGGAATCAGCTCGCGGAATGGATGGAGCAAGGCATTGTCGCGCCAATTCCATCTGGCTATAAGCTTTCAGCCAATGCTACTGCCGTATTGGAAACCCTCAAAAACCTGGATCAAGGACAACAGATCACCGTCCTGCGAAACTCGGTTGTGGACATGGGATTTGATGCAAGTAAACTAGGCGACTATGCCAGAATTTCTGAACCTGCGGTCGCGCCTAAAGAAAAGTCTGAGCGTACTGAAGTCACCATTGAAGGTCTCGACAACCCAACAGTGTTGAGCTACATGGACAACTTGAATGCAAATGATTTTGATGAACTAATTAAGCTGTTCGTGGCGGACGGTGCTTTGCAACCTCCCTTTCAAAGACCGATCATTGGCAAAGATGCAATCCTGCGGTTCTTCCGAGAAGAGTGTCAGAACCTCAAGTTGGCACCAGAGCGCGGTGTCGCTGAACCTGCAGAGGATGACTACACTCAAGTGAAAGTTACAGGCAAGGTTCAGACCCCCTGGTTTGGCGCAGCAGTGGGCATGAATATGGCTTGGCGGTTCTTGATCAACTCTGAAGGTAAGATATTTTTCGTAGCCATTGACTTGTTAGCCTCTCCTAAAGAGCTTATGAATCTGGCAAGATAGGAAGACTCGCGCGCAGAGTAAATCACTAACTATTGTGGGGAGCGCTCTGTTAACCAAGAGCGCTCAATTACTCCAAGCAAACAAAACAATCCTAACCAACTAACTACCGCACAAATTTCAGATTGAGTGATACAAGTGAGTGAAGCTAAATGGACTGACACTGAAAAAAAGATAGCTCGAGCTGCCTTTGATCAAGCCTACAAGCGAGAAGTTGAGGCTTTGCTTAAACAAGTTCGAGAACAAGCAAGCACACTCGTGGAGTTGAGTGATCTCTGGCGGTTACACGATTTCTTGAGTGCTAGAAGGCATGAAGTCGAGGGTAAGTACGACTACCAATATTCTGTTCTGCTTTTTGTCTTTGCTGGATTCGTCAAGGAAGGGTGGCTCCATCTGAACGAACTGGAAGGGCTGGATAAAGATAAGCTATCCAAGATCGCTGCTTTGGCACGGATGTAGTTTAGTATAGTTACTCTTCTAAAGGGTTGTGACGACGAGGCAGACACCGCGTACAGTAGCATTGGAACCAAAATGTACGCGCTCCAAATAATTATTGTGATAACAATAAAATTTCTACCTTCTTTAATGCCTCATTCTTACTGTTTTTTCAGGCAATGATTGCATTATTCCTGTGATAAGATAAACTATCACAGGAATAGGCAACTTTAAGGCGTTCTATTTTAAAGTCATGATAAGTTTCATCTAGCAGGTAAAGATAACCTTTTAGGCTGAGGCAAATGACTATCTTGAACGCTATCCACTTCTGATGATGTCAACAATTGCCGAATCAACCTTGCTACAGCTTTTTGTGCCAACTGGTTGGCGAATTGTTGACTTAAACGCTGTACTGCTGGATTGAACAATAGCTGAGTAATTTGAGGTGCGAGTTGTGTTGCGTCAAAACCACGGGTTTGTTGGAGAATATTCAAAATGCGTTTGATATGCTCTAAGGTTTGTTCTTGTTCGACACTCGCACCAGGAGTTTCATTGACTGCTGTGATCCCAACTCTTTCGCGCAGTAAGTAAGTAAAGTTGTGCAAAACATTTTTTCTTAAAGCATCGACTCCTCTAACAATTTCGTCCACCAGTTTGTCTCGAATAAAAGCGCCGCGTTCAGAAGACAAAAAATCTAGTGCCTGATTTGTGACTAAGTTAAAGTCATAATCTTGACTATTACGAGCATTACGTAATAAATTTTCTAAACGATTCCAGCGAAATTTACCTTCTTTAAACAGCAAATCTTGCAAGGATGCTCTTAATTCCGGCGCTGGATCGGTTAACAGACGTTTAGAAACATAAGGATAAGCTTCGCTGAGGACTTTGAAATTAGGATCAATATAGATAGCAATTCCTTCCAAGGTTACCAATGAACGAATAATCAAAGCGTAATATGGTGGTACGCGGAAGGGATATTCATACATTAAAGCTGAGAGATCATCAGTGATGCTTCTGATGTTTAACTCAGCAACACTGGCTCCTTGAGCATCAGCAAATACGTTGGCAAAAGCTGGAATAATTGGTGTTAAATCTGTTTCTGGGGATAAGAAATCTAACTTGACATAGTCTTTTGCCAAGCCCTCAAAATCGCGGTTGACAACATGGACGATCGCCTCTATCAAACCATAGCGCTGCTGTGGCTGAATCTCGCTCATCATCCCAAAGTCGAGATAAGCCAATTGCCCATCGAATGTCGCGAGTAAATTTCCTGGGTGAGGATCCGCGTGGAAAAATCCATGTTCCAGCAACTGACGTAGCGAACACTGGACACCAACTTCTATCAAATAACGAGCATTTATCCCTAAATTACGCAGTTCTTCCGTCTCAGTTAATTTTACTCCATCAATCCACTCCATCGTCAAAACCCGACGATTGGTGCATTCCCAGTAAATTTTTGGCACGTACACATCTTTCATGTGACCATAAAGCTGGTAAAAACGCTCAGCGTTTTCTCCTTCGTGAATGTAGTCCATCTCTTCAAAGATGCGATCGCCTAATTCATCAAGAATACCAACAAGGTCACTCCGCACCCGTTTAAATTGTTTCTTCGCCCATGCAGCGAGTTTGCGTAAAAGATACAAATCAATGGTAATACTTTCTCTCAAGTCTGGACGTTGGACTTTAACAGCAACTTGTTCACCAGATTTGAGCTTAGCTTTATAAACTTGACCTAAGGAAGCAGCAGCAATTGGTTCACTAGAAAATTCTAAGTAAATTTCCTGCGGAGGTAACCCCAACTCTTCTTCAATAAACTGATAAGCAATTTCGTTGGGAAAAGCTGGTAACTTGTCTTGCAATCGAGTTAGTTCTTCCAAATACACAGGAGGAACCAAATCCGGTCGAGTGGATAAAGCTTGTCCAATTTTGATGTAAGCTGGTCCGAGCTTAGTCAACAATTCTCGCAACTTAACTGCTCGCCTTTGGTCATTTTTAACAACAACTCCCCGCTTGCTATCCCACCACAACCCCGCAGCAAAAGTCACTGTTGATGTCAAAACTGTGATAATCCGCCGGAAAACTTGCAGGGGTCTATTTTGGTAATGCGCTGAAATCTCCTGGGGATTGTAACGTATTGCTTGCGACTCAGTTTTTCTCGTAACCACCACTTGGGTTTCGTCTAAAGTTGGTAAGCTAACAACTTCGACGATCGCACTATTTTCAGGTACTAGTTCAGCATTGGACACATTACCTGGGTTGGAGGTGCTTACGCGACTGTCTTCTGTAAATTGGGAAGTAGGGGGAGTTGTCTTAGCATTCATGTCGCATTACCATAGCATTTAATTTATTTTATTAATTATTGTAACTTTTCCTGATCTAAATCTGTAAATTTTATTAAGAAACGGTGGAGAAAGAGAAATTTAGAGACTAGAACTTCTTCGCTACAATCTATTTTTCAATTCAAGAATTATATCCTCAGCACAATTTACACTTCATGAACTAAACTAAATTTGGTACACTTCAATTGGTCGTACTCGTCCGATGGTATGAGATATTCCTAACTGCTAACCGTTGATTTATAGTTTCCCACAATTAAATTGAATCCGGCGTCTGTCCTCATGGAGAATTTGACTTAATGTTGTCTGTATTGCGAATAGAAAATTTTGCCCTGATTGACCAATTAGAACTGGAATTTGGGACAGGACTTAATGTTTTGACAGGGGAAACCGGCGCGGGAAAGTCGATTATTTTAGATGCGATAGATGCTGTATTGGGTGGTAAAGTATCCAGTCGTGTGATTCGCAGTGGTACAACTCGGGCAATGGTAGAAGCGACGTTTAGCTCTAACTTAGGATTAGCTGCCTGGTTGAGCGAACAAGAAATAGATTTAATCGAAGATAATTTTATAATTATTAGCCGAGAAATTGCAGCTACCTCAAGTAATATTCGCAGTCGATCGCGCGTTAATGGAGTGTTGGTTAATCGAGCGTTGATGTCCGGACTCAGAGAACGCTTGGTGGAAATCACCGCTCAAGGGCAGACTGTACAAGTGGGACAATCTGCTCAAGTCCGCGAGTGGTTGGATATGTACGGTGGCGATTCCCTGATACAGCAGCGACAACTTGTCGGCTTGGGTTTTAGTGAGTATCAAAAAGCGCATATAGCCCTAGAAAAACGCCGGACATCAGAACGCGATCGCCTGCAACAACTCGACTTGCTAACATATCAAGTACAGGAACTCAAAACTGCAAATCTTACTGAACCTGATGAATTAGAAAAGCTTTTGCAAGAGCGAGAACGTCTCAATCATGTCGTCGATTTACAACAAATGAGTTACAAAGTTTACCAAGCTTTGTACCAAAATGATGCTGAAACTCCAGCAGCAGCAGACTTGCTCGGAGACAGTGAAACGACATTGAGCCACATGGTAGAATACGATACCGAACTGCAACCGCTGTTGGATATTGTTAGAGATGCTCAAGCAACCTTGGCAGAAGTGGGACGACAAATTAATACCTACGGGGAAAATTTGGAAGCCGATCCGCAGCGCTTAGAGGAAGTAGAAGAGCGTATTCAGGAATTAAAGCAAATTTGTCGTAAGTACGGTTCGACTCTGACTGAGGCGATCGCTTATTACCAACGCATCCAAGAAGAGTTGGCTGAACTTAATAATAGCGACCAATCAATCGAAAGTCTGGAAAAACAAGAAAATATTTGTTGGGAAAAGCTGAGTGAAGCTTGTCAGAAGTTAACTCTGCTGCGGCGTACCACTGCGGCTGTTCTAGAAGCAGAACTGATCAGGGAACTCAAACCTTTGGCAATGGAAAAGGTACAGTTTCAAGTTGAGATTGTACCAACTTCCCCAACCGCAATGGGAGCAGATAAAATAACCTTTTTGTTTAGTCCGAACCCAGGAGAACCCCTGCAACCCTTAACACAAATTGCTTCGGGGGGTGAAATGAGCCGCTTTTTATTGGCGCTCAAAACTTGTTTTTCTCAAGCTGATGAGAATGCGACACTGGTGTTTGATGAAATTGACGTTGGGGTTTCTGGACGTGTCGCACAGGCTATTGCGGAAAAATTGCATCAGTTAGGTCAAAGCTCTCAAGTATTATGTGTGACACACCAGCCCTTAGTTGCAGCAATGGCAGACCGACATTTCCGAGTCGATAAGCAAGTTATCACCCTCGAACCAGGTGAGAAAACAAACAACGGACATCCCGAACAGCGTACCGTTGTACGAGTCACAAGCCTGGATAATTTAAACAAGCGTCGAGAAGAACTAGCACAGTTAGCTGGTGGGAAATCGGCGCAGGAGGCGATCGCATTTGCTGAGTCTTTGTTGACGCAAGCAGCTAGCCACCGTCGCGGAGAGCGAAAGTGATACAAACGGCTTTGGATTGACCGATAAATAGAAGATGAATTACGTATGACCTATAGTAAAGATGCTCACGAATGGCTTTCCCAATCGATCGGCATCCCTCACTGCCATTTTGATGTGGTGCAGATGAAAGGTTCAACCTCTTGTTCGGTTTTCCTGATTCACTGCTCACGTGACTTCAATCCTCAAAAGTTTGTTTTGCGTGTACTTGACAATCAAGAATGGCTTGCGGAGGAATCTGACCTTGCTCATCACGAGGCGGCTGCGCTGGAAGAAGCACAGAAGACGGGTCTCCAAGTCCCGAAGCTCGTAGCTTACTCCACGAATGATGTAGGTTTCGGTGCGCCAGTAGTACTCATGTCGTATCTCGAAGGAAATGTCGAGCTTTGCCCTGCAAACTTTCAGCAATGGCTGAACGATCTTGCTAAACAACTGGCTTTGCTGCACCAGCACACAGCGAATAGCTTTCCGTGGCGATTTCACAGTTGGGTAGAAAAAGCGACTCTGGCACCACCGAAGTGGACTACGATTCCCCATGTTTGGGAACGTGCCATCGAATTGTTGCTTGGTTCAGAACCTGCCGAGCAGCCAGTTTTCATCCATCGTGACTACCACCCTGCCAATGTTCTGTCGCATGGGGGCAGAGTGAGTGGCATTGTGGATTGGATCAATGCCTGCCAGGGACCAGCAGGGGTTGATGTGGCAATTTGTAGAACCGATCTAGCTCTGATGTTTGGTTTTGCAGCGGCAGATCAATTTTTAGATGCATACACTGCAATTTCCGTTAAGTTCGATTATCACCCTTACTGGGATATAGATTCAATACTTGAAATGAGCCTGCCGCAGCCAACTTTTTATAAGCCATGGCAGGACTTTGGTCTTAGTGTTATCGCTCCTGAATTGCTTCGAGACAGAATCGACGCTTACCTAGAAAGTGTGATTAGGCGCATATAAAGAACTAGTGCTTTTGATAATTCGCTGATAATTTTTCGATAGGAACGCGATCGCAGTGCTAGAGTGATTTCTCTGACTTAAAGCGCTCTAACTACTCCAGGACTTAGGTAAAATACCTCTGAAACTCTTATTCCTCTGTGTCCTCTGCGGTTCGTTATTTTGTGACTCCCTATTTTATTGCTACGGCGACCTTCTGTAGTAGAGTCATAGGTCCAAGCTGTTTGATAATCTCCATTTGTTGCTCGTTTTGTACGAAAACCGAACCTGCAAATCCTAATGAGTTGACAGAAATGGACTCAAAAGATTCATGCGATCGCGTTTGCGTAGCGCCCCCTATGCCTGCGGCACGGCTACGCCTATCGGGGCTAGCGCTGCTGCTTTCAGCAGATCGCGCTACAATCAACATCCATTCCCTTGTCGCCAGAAAATTATAAGCACCAAAATAAGCACCAGATTGTCTTCCACTGTTTTCTAAGCCGACAGCGTGTAGCAGGGTGCGGTACTGCGAGAGTGTGACTTCAGCCGCTTTCAATGGAGATTGTACCGAAAGAGGATCTAGCCTTGTAAAGGCGTGTACAAAAGGAAACTGCGGTACAGTTAGTTGCTGGACGTTAAGAACCATAAGACATGAGTATTATTTTTTGCAGACACAAACTGTTTGCCTTGCAGCGATATATCTCCCCAATCTCTAAAAGTCGTTCATCTTTGAGTTTTTGACGCTCGTTGACTGGTACTATACCGTTGAGGTTCTGCTACCTATTGTTCCACCGCTTGCCAGTCTGATATCAGGTTCGGATGAACACTTATAAAAAACGAAGAACCTCACCCCGCATTTGCTGACGCAAACGCTCCTCTCTCCTTACTAAGGAGAGGGGCTGGGGGCGAGGTCGTTTTATCGTAACTAATTAGGCGAACTTGATATGACTCGCTCTTGCGGGAGCGCCTAATTGTTTAATAATTTCATCAAAATCAATAAATATTGTTAACAACATCAAAAAATATTTCTATGTTGTATAGACTTACACGTTTCATGTTATACGTAACTAGACACGTTTGATTTCATGTATTATAGTATGAAACCCAGAAAAAACATCTCTAGCATTAGTGTGCTTAGGATATTCAATGTCTTCAAAGCAAAAATTGTCTTATTAATCTGCGTTTTTGTCATTAGTTTCTTTAGTGTTCTGCTATCAAATTCGTTGATGGCAAGCCAGACAGCTTTTGCTAGGTTTGATCTTCTGCAACCTGCTCCACGTCAACCATTAGGATATTACGACTATTTTGGCAAACTGCTGAGTCCCCAGGAAGCAGCAAAGCTAGTTGAAGAGCGGAATCTCGATCCTAGTGATCCAATTTCCTATCAACGAGTAGGAGCAGTTCAAATCACTCAGGATTTGATTACTAAAGGTGAAAATATATTTTTCAAGCGTAAGATTGGGGACACATTTGGTCTGCAAAGGGTATTTGGTTCTGCACAAGGACTTGCTCGCATATTGCCAGAAATTAATACAGCGATCGCCAATTTGCAAGGTCAGCCGACGACAAACTTACAAATTGCCTTGTTGAAAGATATCACATTAGGTAGCCGGACTCTTCCGCAAGGAACTCTCATTAACACAGGCTTAAAAGTAGAAAAGGGAGGAAATTTCCCTATAGGATTCACACCTCAACTTGATATTACCTGTGCTCTTTGTCATGCAACCCTTTCAGATAAGGGTGAACGCCTTGCGGGAAGACCTAATGGTGAAATTGCAATTCCTCTATTGGTTGCCTTGGCACCAAACACATCTGCTGGGTTTGCAAGATTGAACTTCAACCCCCTAGATCCACAATACAAAGGCAACGGTAAGACTATTTTGGACAGTCAAGGTAACCGTGTAGAATTGCCCGATCCTAATAAGTTGGAACAAGCTTTCGACGATGCTGTGTTAGATGTGCCTATTGGTCAGTTTGAGAGTTCTCCAGATAGCATCAACAATACTACTCAAATTCCCAGTGTTTTCACGTTTAAGAACAATCCTTATATGGCTGACGGACAGTTTGCTGTGGGTCCGTTTGGGGGATTGAGTGCTATCAACAACGCTGTTCATTCTTCAGAAATCAATCTGTTGGCAGCTGCTCAACTGAGTGCAGCAACTCTTAATATTGACCCAGAAGTTTATATTGGTATATTTCTTCAGAATGCTGTCGATCCAAGCCTACGTTTACCAACAGGAAATCCAGTAAAACCTTCGGAGTGGCTGCGTCAGGTTGCGCCGGATCTTACACAAGCAGAGTTAGAAAATCAAGTTCCCGCCCCTGGTACGGGAAATTATCCAAACTTACGACCCAGCTTGGTTACATACAACGGTTTGGTTTTCAGCCCAAATACTGGGAATCCGGATGATATTGCCAGTGGGACATTCCTGTTTGCTAACAATGCGATGTCTGCTTTCCAAAATAGCTTAGTACCATCTGCCAATCGCACACCTGAAAACCAGCAAGCGTTGAATACAGGTTCTGTTAGACGTGGGGCAAGAGTGTTTGCGGAAGCTAAATGCGCAACTTGTCACATTGCGCCCTTCTTCACTGACAACAAAATTCATCCGATTGCTGAAATTGGTACTAATTCAGCCCGTGCTAAGTCTCGCCTGAAACTGAATGACTTGTTAGTACCACCTCAACTCTACACCTTAAACACTACCGTTCCCATAACTAGTAACGCCGAAGTCCTAAATGTACCAACGGATGGCATCTCCGATAGTCCCACGACATTACCTAAAGGTCTATTACCGAATGGTGGTTACAAAACGACTTCTTTACTTGGTTTGTCTTTCAGTGCACCATATTTGCACGATGGTGGTGTAGCGGTGCGAAAAGGAACTCTGAGGGTTAACCCAGATGGTAGTTTTACTGTTGTTGATCCCACTGGGTTAGGGCTAACAGGTACTCTCAGCCAAGCTTTACCTGCCGATCCTGCTAGCAGCTTGCGTGCGTTGGTTGATCGTGACCTTCGCACCCTAGTTGTGACAGCAAACAAATCTTACCCTCCTCTGGTGCGTAGTAACCTTGATGGCACAGGTCACGAGTTTTACGTAGATAGGCAAGCTGGGTTTAATCCAAACCAGCAAACAGATTTGATTAATTTCTTACTGGCACTAGATGACAACCCTGGTAGCTTTTAATATTGACATTGGGTGTAACTACAGTTGTTTGGTGCACCCAAGGTCTTATCGGCTGCGATATTGCTTTGAGGCAGGGCAGATTGTTTAGACTCTATTTTGTTGCTACAGCAACTTTCTGTAGTAATGTCATAGGTCCAATGTCTTTGATAATCTGCATTTGTTGCTCGTTTCGTACGAAAACCGAACCTGCAAATCCTAATGAGTTGACAGAAATGGACTCAAAAGATTCATGCGATCGCGGTACAATCAACATCCATTCTCTTGTCGCCAGAAAATTATAAGCACCAAAATAAGCACCAGATTGTCTTCCACTGTTTTCTAAGCCGACAGCGTGTAGCAGGGTGCGGTACTGCGAGAGTGTGACTTCAGCCGCTTTCAATGGAGATTGTACCGAAAGAGGATCTAGCCTTGTAAAGGCGTTTACAAAAGGAAATTGCGGTATAGTGGTAATCAAGTCTTCAAACTGAGCGGATGCCAACAGAGGTTCAATTGGTATCTGCAACTCATCGGGTATGAGTGGAAGTGGAACCAGTTGCAAATGCTTGTGTCGCTGACTAGCACCTGCAACTTTGCCACCATTGTAAAAGACTAAACCATCAAACTCAGCCAGACACGCCCACATTGCTGCAAAATCTTGCAGAGTGAGTAGAGTTTCCTGTTCCTCAAAAGCACGAGTTATAATCAGCAAGTGATTGTCAACAACGTTAAATTTGTTTAAGATACATACGTGTGTCTGAGAAATATCTGCAACAAACAAATCCTCCTCGTAAGGAAGAAAAGGATTAAATTCTTGAGTGGAGGAAGTTTGTGGCTGTTGTTTTTGCTTAACAGCATCTTTGCGAGCCAAGTTAGATAAAACTCGCACTAAGAAGCGAACACCATCTTGCTCTATGAACTCAAATTCTGTTGGTATTGTCAGCAATGCCCCACATTGTAGAGCGTATTCAGTCTGTTGTTGAACACGTTTCCACAAAGTGCCTGGTTTGAGTAAAATTTCTTGATGTATAGTTTGTTTGTCTTCTGGCATGATCAGCAAAGAAAGAGTGTTAAAAATAACTTAATTTATGTTATGAATATCTAGAAACTCTTGCAACAAACCAATGACAACTTCAGGTCTTTCCAAATGGGGTAAGACTCCTGCATCTGGGATTGTATGAAAATCACGAATTGCATTAGTATTTAACTTCCTCAAACGCTGTCCTAGCTGAACACTGGTAAATTGTGCCTTTTCACCCCACAATATCACTGTAGGAATAGTCAGTTGTTGAATATACAAACTCAAATCAAAGTAAAGCTTACCCTGTAAAAATGCCAAGGCTGCAAATTTTGCATTAGGCTGTTTTGCAGAGGCTAAGAAAGCTTGTACCATTTCTGAAGAAACTCGTTCTGGTTTGGCAAACAAAAAACTTTGTAAAAAGTTGCGTACCGCCAGTTCATTTTGAGCGCCAACAGTATAAATGAAATCATCCAAGAGTGGTATGTTGATCACTCCAAGTGGAAGTCTGCGTCCTGCACCTTGCCCAAAATCATCAAATCCAGAGGGACACACCAAAAACAGGGCTTGAAATAAAAAAGGGTGAGCGATCGCCAGGCGAATCATCAAAGCAGCTGTTAATGAAGACGCAATCACCGTTACTGGTGGACGACAAGTATGTCTAATAAACTCTGCAATACTCGTCAAATAATCGTTAATTTGGTAATCTCGCACAGGGTGTGCAGATTCACCCCAACCAATTAAGTCCGGCGCTATAATCTCGTACTTAGCTGCAAAAGCAGGGTAAACTTTAGACCATTCATAAGCACAAGCCCCGCCACCAAAGTTATGGAGAAAAAATAGGGGAGGTAAATTTTCTCTCTCAGCAATCAACCAAGGTGCAGTCGTTTGGGTGTAGTAAGTCATAAACCCCACAGAGGTATGAACGACTTTTTGTCCAAAGCCAGGAGGTTGAAACTGGAGCATAGTTTGCTACCCTCGTGAATATGTGTTTCTAGTGGCAAAGTTAAAGCCTGGTGGCGTATAGGTCAAGGTTGTTGGCTACAAATCAAATAATTATGGCGTATCACTTTTGTGCTTGCCATTTTTTGCCTGCATACTGCCAATGCTTTCATCATATCAATATTGATGATTGATGTCATGAGTTCTTAATGTTTAAACTGTATATAGGACTACTATTTTATTTTGGCTTAGCTAGGTACACCTTAAAGAGCCTTTTTCCTTATTAAGCGTTAAGCGCCTACATAAATAATTTAACTAAGTTATAGAGTATTTTTATATACAAAAAAATATAGTAGTCATCATGAACTGCGTTCACCGGACAGTCCTCAAAGTACACTGAGGACTGCTTTAGTTGACACGAAAAACATAAACACCCTGATATTTAACCTTTGACTATTTAATGACTAACAACGGTATCCCTTCAATGTGTGATGATTCAAACAAGCACCCATATACTAAATTTCCTACCTTCAACTGCTGATTAGCATTACACCAACAAAAATAATCTGATTTTGTCGCAGAGTTGGTAATATGTGCCACATAGTAACTTTGGTCTTCACTATCTCTTGCTAAAATGCGAAAACGCTTATAATGCAAGCGTTTCTCTTGTTGTTTAATCGATTCTGGTTTGGCAGAAAAACCCTCGTACGGAAAACGCTTCATTGTTACCTATATATAAAGTCATACGCCAAAGTAAATCTCCTCGTTATTTACTAACAACATTCAGAAGAATGATTCTTATGTTAAGTTTTTATGTATCCTGAGCTACATGATACTCCGCCACGAGTCATGACACTTGAGCGCCAGGAATATTGGGGCGCTTTGCCAGAAGCAGAACGCGAAGCTATCGCCCCCAAGGACTCGGCTGTGTTTTACCCTTCAGGTTCCCTCGGTGCATAGCGTTGGTTCACTATTGATTATTCTGAGTTCTTTGTGTGATCAAAAATCAGTCTATATAATGGTGAACTGATGAACAATCATCGTGATAATAATGATTATGCAACAGAACAAGCGTAAGATATGAATCGTGACTAACAACAATCGCTCTCAATGGGATTTAGGCAGATTCATCCAAACTCTGACTTATTTTGAGGTCGTCCCTTTTCTCAACTGGGTACAGGATTTGATTCAAGGTCGTCTTAATAGTAGCCAAAATATACCTGATGGAGCAAAACAAGTGGGTGTGATATTAGTAGCAGGTGCGACGGGTGGAGTCGGTCAGCGAGTGGTCAAACGACTGCTGGATGGGGGTTATAAAGTACGTGCACTCGTGCGAGATATCGACAAAGCACGGTCAATTCTTAGTGATAATGTTGAATTAGTTGTTGCAGATATTACTAAGCCAGAAACTTTAAATTCCCTAGTTATGGCTAATATCCAAGCGGTTATATCCTGTACAGCGGTACGTGTGCAACCAGTAGAAGGAGATACTCCAGAACGTGCCAAGTATTATCAAGGCATCAAATTTTATCAACCAGAAATTGTTGGCGACACCCCTGAAAATGTAGAATATCAAGGTGTGAAAAACTTGGTAGAAGCTGCTGTTAAATTTCTGCCGAAAGCGGGGGAAAAACTATTATTTGATTTCACAAAACCATCAACAGAATTAAAAAATATTTGGGGTGCGGTGGATGATGTTGTCATGGGTGGCGTGAGTCAAAGTCAAATCCAATTGGTGGAACAAACAGCTTTGTTTGCTGGAAATGTCTCAACTGCGAACTCAGGAGGCTTTGCTTCTGTAAGAACGAAAAATTTCGCCCCTCCCTTCAATCTCTCTGGTTACGAAGGTGTAGAATTGCGCTTAAAAGGTGATGGTAAGCGCTATAAATTCCTTCTGCGTACAGAAGCACAATGGGATGGTGTTGCCTACAGTTACTCTTTTAATACAGAAGCTAATAACTGGATGAATGTTCGCATTCCCTTTGCCCAGATGATTGCGGTATTTCGTGCCAAAACTGTCAAAGATTCACCGCAAATTGATCGAAGCCAAATTTGCTCTTTTCAACTGATGTTGAGCAAGTTTGAATATGATGGTGAGTTAAATCCTCAATTTTCTCCTGGTAATTTTGCTTTAGAAGTGGAATCAATGAAAGCTTATGGTGGGGAAAATTTACCACAGTTTGTCTTAGTTAGTTCAGCGGGTGTGACTCGTCCTGGTCGTCCTGGAATCAATTTAGATGAAGAACCGCCAGCGGTCAAATTAAATGACCAGTTAGGAGGAATTTTAACATGGAAGTTGAAGGGAGAAGATAGTTTAAGAGAAAGCGGAATTCCTTACACGATTATTAGACCATGTGCGCTGACTGAGGAAGTCGGGGGTAAGGAGTTTATTTTAGAGCAAGGTGACAATATCAAAGGAAAAATCAGCCGCGAGGATGTGGCTAAACTCTGTGTAGAAGCCCTACAACAAACGAAAGCGTCTAACGTCACATTTGAGGTGAAACAGGGAGAAAATACTGCTAGTTATATTGATTGGCAAAGGTTATTTTCTCAACTGCAACCAAACTGAGGGTAGAGTGTGTGAGGTATTTCATGTAAGCAACTTTGGATAAGTTTTACGGAGTAGCAAAGTCATGAAACGTATTGGGCTGATGGCGTTAGCCCTATTTTTGCCTATTCTACTTTTTGGACTTTGGACAAAAAAGTGAGTTCGCGGATATTATTCGCGAACTTAATGAA
The DNA here is from genome assembly GCF_017982655.1 of Brasilonema sp. CT11. Taxonomy (GTDB): domain Bacteria; phylum Cyanobacteriota; class Cyanobacteriia; order Cyanobacteriales; family Nostocaceae; genus Brasilonema. The sequence goes on from NZ_JABXYX010000027.1 coordinate 76,759, forward strand.
TGAATGATTAGTCTTATTTATATTTTTCAGCTTCGTCTATCAAATCGGCTGACCCTTGCAGTAAAGTATCTA
>NZ_JABXYX010000196.1 GCF_017982655.1 Brasilonema sp. CT11
TTCGATGCATGATGTCATCGATACTCTTTGCCAAGCGCTTAGAGAATTAATGGACATGCCAGAAAGATTACGTTCAGTTACTAATTTTCCACATTTGAGAATTACGTTTTAGAACGCGGATTGGTATCAATTCCGGAAATTTCAGGATTCTCTAGCCGTTGGAGGTCAAATCTGACTAATTCTTGAGCAATTGAACCGATGGGCGCAAATCGGACGAATCTACCAACCCAAGTCAGAGTTGTTTCTACTCGATGCTGCAAACTGGGTGCTAACCACCTATGAAGGCGGGTACGATTTAAGAATCGGGGTTGTCGATAACGTGTATGCCTTGCTCTACGGTTGCGACGGATGGCTCGTCGTGAATCCAAAGATGCTTTTATTGCTTGTCCTCTGTGATTCAGTTCAGCGCCAAACACAACCTTTTCCCCTTGCAGCAGTGCGATGCCAGTTGTTTTAGAACCAGGATCTAACTTGAGTGCGATAGGTTCTGGCGTGTCAGTTACTTCCTTTTTAAGGATGATCGTGAACGGATAGCGACGAAATACCGCAGCTTTGTTGGTATTCAGCAATTTCCTCGCGGTAACAGGGCGGCAAGGAGAAAGTGGTTTTTGATTGGTATCTAGGACGAAAACGTAATTTTGATTAGACATGGTTTTGTCTCTACTGTTTGCACGTAATGTTTGCCGAACCTAAGAGGTTCCGCTTCGCTAACGCTTAAGTTATCAGTCGGTACCCTTGCGGGTTCGGCACTTCGGTGACTGTCGCTTAACCCGCAAGGGCGGAGTGCCGAACTATCCTTTGAGCACTAGCTTTAATAAACCTTTTGCTTGTTTAGCTCAGAGGTTTTAGAGCTTGGGGCTGGCGAGCACCCCAAGGTAAGAACTTAAACACTTGCTGATAACGTAGGTCTAATCCTGAAGCTGGACACGACGATTAAGGTTAGGCAACTTTAATCAGGTTTTAGCCGTGTCCTAAATTTTTCTGGAATATACGCATCCTTAAACAAAATAGATTCAAGCTAGAGTAAATTCATCTTTTGTAACTACAAAATTATTACTCTCTTGCGAAGAATTATGGATAATTTACCAATGATCGCTCAACCAGATGCTTTGATTGCAGGGTCAGGATTTCAGGATGATTCACATCCAAAACAAACACTGGGAAGTGACTTTGACCACGCTATGATGCGGCGGTGTATAGAACTCGCCCGTCGCGCTTTAGGACGCACTTCCCCAAACCCAATGGTTGGGGCGGTGATTGTCAAAGATGGCGAGATTGTTGGCGAAGGGTTTCATCCGCGTGCTGGTGAGCCGCACGCAGAAGTTTTTGCCCTGAAAGCTGCAGGTGAAAATGCTCGTGGAGCAACGATTTACGTGAGCTTGGAGCCTTGCAATCACTATGGACGTACTCCCCCTTGTTCAGAAGGATTGATAGCCGCTGGGGTCGCTAAGGTGGTTGTGGGGACGGTTGACCCTAATCCACTTGTTGCTGGTGGTGGTGTCGCCCGTCTACGGGCTGCAGGGATAGAGGTTTTGGTGGGAGTCGAAGAGCAAGCTTGTAAAAAGTTAAATGAAGGCTTTATCCACCGCATTCTCCATCATCGACCTTTTGGCATTTTAAAATATGCCATGACTTTAGATGGCAAAATTGCGACGACGACTGGTCATAGTGCTTGGGTGACAAATAAGGATGCTCGCAGTGAAGTTCATCAATTGCGAGCCGGTTGCGATGCGGTGATTGTTGGTGGAAACACAATTAGACAGGATAATCCTTATTTGACTAGCCATCGCGAAGGAGCACATAATCCCCTGCGGGTGGTGATGAGCCGCAGTTTGGATTTACCTCAAAAAGCTCATATCTGGCAAACTGCAGAAGCTCCCACTTTGGTTTTCACAGAAAAAGGAGCTAATCCCGATTTTCAAGAGTTGTTGCGGAACCTGGGAGTGGAAGTGGTGGAGTTAACACCACTCACACCAGATAAAGTGATGGCGTATTTATACGAGCGAGGATTTTGCAGCGTGTTATGGGAGTGCGGTGGTCTTTTAGCTGCTAATGCGATCGCCCAAGGAGCAGTACAAAAAGTTTTTGCTTTTATTGCTCCTAAAATCGTTGGTGGTGCTCATGCTCCTACACCTGTGGGTGACTTAGGTTTGACCTCCATGACACAGGCGCTATCCTTGGAACGTGTAGAGATACGGGTAGTTGGTTCTGACTGTTTGGTAGAGGGTTATTTGCCGAGTCATCAGTTATGAGTCATATGAGTCATGAGTCATCAGTTATGACTTTTGACTTTTAGGAATACTGACGTTCTTGAGCCAGATCACGGATCAGTGCTAGCCGAGATTTGACGTAGTCACTGAGATAATCGCTTTCATGACAATCTAGCAAAGCTTGGGTTTTGATTTGTTTGACCAACCACTGTACCAAGCTAGCATCATCGAGCTGCAATAGCGTCTTAGTTTGTGTAGTTTCCACTACAGACCAAAGCTGACGCATAACTTTGGGAGTCATTAGACCTCCATTGAAGATAGCCAGTGCTGTTTTCAGGATACACAATTGTGGTAGTAACTTCCGGTCTTAATGTAGAGGCTGACACAAGTGTTATTAAAAACTTAATATATTGAGTTATAAGTTGATAATCATTCAGGATTAATAGTTTTAAATAATACCTGAATAAAAAGTAGTATTGTTGTGCGCTGCATGAGTTTTGACTTTTTGCTTGTGTTCTTCTGCGTCTCAACGTCTACCTGTGCTGTACGTTCGCTTATTTTTCATATTTTAGACAATTTTGTAAATACTTGTTAAGCACACAATCAATTTTATTTTGATTGAGTAGTGAAACCAAATATGCTAATTGCTAAGTTTGAGAAACTTGGTTTTTTCAAGCTTTACTTTTGTTTACAAATAACCGATGAAGGAGAACCAAAAAAATGCTTACCGTCGATTGTCTGGCAGACAACTGAGCAGACACAGTAGATTGTAGACCGGACATGCGCCGACTCTCTGGCTCCCAAGTGAATAGTTGTCAACTGCCTTGAACCGTTTAGCCGTCTCTTTTCTTTCTCTTTCACTAATGCTTCCTGGATTTACAGCTTTATTGTCTGGGACAGCAGAGGCTCAAACTAATCAGAACGTTGCTACTTGTCCAAGAAATTTTAGACCTCGCCCGATCGCGCAAGGGGAGGAGCTACGCTACATTGCTAAAGCTAACACAGGTTCACAGAAGAATTGGCGGATCATTATTAACCCTAAAACTCAGGAGCGATTTAACGAGTCAGAGGCTGAGGAATTATCAGAAGGAGATCTAATCTGTGTTCCCGCAAATTGGACGAAATAAAATTTATTTAGGTTAAAGGTGTAACCAGCTACCATGCAATAGCTGAAAAATTTACTGAGTAAATTTTTCAGCTATAAAATTTTGTCGTACCCGGTAGAAGCATGGGATTGATAAACTTGGAACAAAAATGAGTTTTATCACCCAATGTTGGGTTTCTCCAGAACGAATCAACTTATAGGGTATCCCGGCGGATACCCTATAAGTTGATTGAATTTCCATTTATTTAGAAGTAGAAGTAGGAACAACAAGCAATTACCTTAAGTTCCTCCTTCTATTCAAGAGAAAATAAAACAATCAAAAACAACATTATTATGAAGCTCAAACCTGATTCGCAAGCAAGCTTGATGACTCCATTTCTAATAACCAAATCATTCACGCGAACAATCAGTTACCAGTTATCAGTTAAGTAAGTCGGCACAATAAAACAAAACTGTGTTAATAAAAATAAACAAGGCTCAAACCTTTTCTCTCCCTGCTCCCTGCTTTATTTCAACGATAATTATTTACGCCGACCTACTTATCACTGTTTACCGTTCACCGTTCACTGATTTAACTAGTTCCCACTCAGGTATGATGAGCAATCAGCCTCTAAGCTGACAGAATCGCAATATATGGGGTGAATCAAACCTAATTAAATCTGTGCAAACAGATGGATTCACCCACCAAAGACAGGATTAGACCACCGTTGAGAACGTCATGACACCTATGAATTTGCTAGTTTGTAGCTCTGTCGCTGAAGGTTAAGGAATGACTGAACGGTTTATAAGTCAAGTGCTTTCAGCCAAACAAGCGTTCTCAACATTCTTGAAGCAAACATTACTGATTATCAGGTTGACAGAAGATGTCAAATTATGTGTTTCTGATTGATGCCAACAAAACGCAATTAAACCCAGTCCATCCAAAACAAGCTTGTAAGCTAATGGAATCGGGCAAAGCTGCGGTATTCAGGCATTACCCGTTCACGCTTATTCAAAGTCGGGCAGTGGCCAACGTAAGGGGGCACCGGTTTCCCCAAAGTGTTGTCCGGGTTGCAAGGGGTCGTGGGTTTTCCCTGGTGACCGACCGAAAGGGGGGGAGCGGGGGAATGGATTTGGAGGGGCGGGGGCAAGGGATTAGGGATGTTTTGGAACCCCGCCGTGCCGTGCGTCGTGCCCGTCGGTCGCGTAATACTCGGTATCGCAAAGCACGGTTCCTCAACCGCAGACGCGTAAAAGGATGGTTAGCTCCGTCCCTCGTGCACCGTGTTCTAACCACCGAAACGTGGGTAAAGCGACTCTGCAAGTTTGCACCCATTGCTGAAATCAGACAGGAATTAGTTCGGTTTGACACTCAGCAATTAGAAAATCCAGAAATCTCTGGAACGGAGTATCAGCAAGGGACGCTTTACGGGTACGAAGTACGCGAGTATCTTTTAGAGAAGTGGGGACGCAAATGCACTTACTGTTCTAAAGAGAATACCCCCTTGCAGATTGAGCATATTACCGCTAGGGGGAATGGTGGAAGCAACCGAGTTTCTAATCTTTGTCTGGCTTGTGAGAAGTGCAATCAGAAGAAAGGGACGAAAGATCTCAAAGATTTTCTCAAGGGAAAGCCAGATTTAGTTGCCAAAATCTTAAAGCAATCGAAAGTACCCTTAAAGGATGCCAGTGCGGTCAATTCGACCCGATGGAAACTGTTTGAGGTGCTCAGATCAACAAAATTGCCTGTCACAACCGGGACAGGTGGACAAACCAAGTACAACCGAACTCGCTTAGGACTTGCCAAGGAACATTGGTTGGGTGCTGCCTGTGTCGGGGTGACGGAATCGCTAAAGATTCTGACTCAAAAAATTCTGAGGGTGAAAGCAACTGGATTTGGAACTCGTCGTCTTTGTCGCATAGACAAATTCGGATTCCCTTGTTCTAATTCACGTCAAACCTACAACACCCCTTGGAAAACTGGCGATATCGGTAGAACAACTCAAGCAATTGTCGGTCGCGTTGTGGTTCAAAACGAGAAGCGCTTAGAGATTCGCGTCAATGGCGTTCGTCACTATTGCAAACCTCACAAGGTAAAACCTATGCATCGAAAGGATGGATACAGCTATGCCGAGATTTAAGAAGATTTGTGACCAACAGAAGAACCGCGTGATAATAAAGCCATACAAAGGATGAACAGTCATGATTAAATCGTGGATGGTGATTGGGGGAGTCGCTTTTGTAGTAGCGTTGGGTGCGAACATTATTACTCCAGGCGATCGCAAATGGTTCAAACGTCTGCAACGACCGAGATGGCTCACTTTTGAAGCAGCGATTCCAGTTATTTGGACTATTATATTTATTTGCGGTGCTTGGTCTGCTTATATTGTTTGGGAACAGAACCCAGGAACTACCCCAACTTGGGTGCGCATGGGATTGTATCTACTTCTGGAAATTCTTACTATTGCGTATACCCCTGTCATGTTCCGGCTTCGCAGTCTTAAAGCTGGTACGATTCTCGGCGGCGCGGGTTTTATTGTAGGCATTATATTAACACTTGCAGTTTTACCTATTTCTGGTTGGGCAGCACTACTCCTGGTTCCTTACTTGCTTTGGAGTCCAATAGGAACATACACCACTTGGGCAATGGTTCGACTGAATCCTCAAGATGCCTGAAGTGAATGGAGAAAATCACGAGGATGATATTACTGAATCTAAATATTCCAACCTACGGTTGATTAAACCCAGATGCCAAATTGTCACAATTGCCTTAAATAGATTGACAAAATTCTCAAAAAGTGCGTTAACTATGATTCAATCTTGGATGGTAATTGGGGCTGTGACTTTTGCGATCGCAGTTGGTACCTTTTTCATCACGCCTGGTGATGTCAAGTGGTTTGCAAAGTTAACTCGCCCCAGGTGGTTGGTTTTTGAGCCGCTGATTCCGTTGATCTGGACTGTTGTATTTGTTTGTGGTGCAGCTTCTGCCAATATTGTTTGGCAAAAAAATCCAGGAAGCTTGATCAGTTGGCTCCTGATGGGTTCATTTGTTCTACTCGAAATCATTACCGTCTCATACATTCCAGCAATGCTTAGATGGCGGAGTCTTAAAGTTGGGGAAATTCTTGGATCAGTTGGTGTGATATTAGGTGTGCTGCTGACAATCTCTGTTTTGCCGATTTCTAAATTTGCAGCGCTGCTACTCCTGCCATACTTGGCTTGGAGTCCAGTGGGAACCTACACAACCGAGGAATTAATCCAGCTTAATCCTCAAGATGCTTGACACTCCCCACGCCTATAAGGCGGGGGATTCTTGCGTCACAGGGATTCCAATGAATTTACCCTCAGCAAGCATCTTGACCGTATGCCCTACGGCTGCAAGTCCGCGTATTGCGACTACTTGAGCGGCTGCAACATCTCTATCGGTTGTATAGCCGCAATGTGAACAAATATGAGTACGTTCTGAAAGTTCTTTCTTACCTGTCTGGGTTCCACAGTTTGGGCAAATCTGGCTTGTTTTTCGAGCATCTACTTTCTGAAAATAGACATCGCGTTTGAAACAAGTTTGTTCAAGAATATTGAAGAACTGACCAAATCCGGCATCTAGGCAATGTTTACCTAACATTCCACGAGATAACGCGACAAGGTTTAAATCTTCAACAAATACCATTCCCGCATCGTTACAGATTTGATGAGACAGCTTTCTATGAAAGTCTTTACGACTGTTGGCAACGTACTCATGCAATAAAGCAACTTTCTTGTGAGCTTTGTGCCAATTATTCGAGCCAATACGTTTTCTGGAAACACGCTGTTGCAGCAATTTCAGCTTGCGTTCGCACGTCAAAAAAAACCTCGGACGCTTGACCAATAGACAGTTAGAAGTTGCAAGAAAACTTGTTAGTCCTACATCAATCCCCACTGCTTCACCGTGTGGCATTGGCTGAGGTGTACTGACATTCCATTGAACCGTTAACATCACATACCAGCCAGAAATACGCTTAACCACACGCGCTTGCTTGACTGTTCCACCATTTGGAATATCCCGCGATTGACGCATCTTAACTGCACCAATAACAGGTAATTTCACAAACCCGTTAGCCAACGGGTTTACGCCTAATTGAGGAAAAGAAAAAGAACGCATTCGTCCTAACTTTCTAAATCTTGGGAACCCATGATTTTGTTCCCACATACTTACAAAAGCTTTTTCAAGCCTTCTCAATGTTTGCTGCAAAGATTGAGCATTAACACGCTTTAAATACTCATTCTCTTTGCGTGCAGCCGTTAAAGACTTGCATTGACTAGCGAACGTTGGGCGAGGTGCATCAGCAGGTATGATATAGCAGTTACGGAGACTGCAAGCGTTAACCTGACAAAAACGGGATTTGTACCAGCTTTTACGTTCTGCTAAAGCATGGTTGTAAACTCGTCTATGAGTTTCTAGCCATTCTTCAAACAATGCTATTTGGTTTTGTGTTGGCTTTAGTTTGAATTCGTAAGTCAGATTAAACACTTGCATCACCTCCTGACTACATTCTACAGCAATTCTAATAATCGTCAGGATGGTTTTTAGGACGAGGAATAAATTCCCCTGCCGCTACACCCCCATAGCTAGAAGCTAGGGGCACTGCGGCGAATAATTTCGGTAGGTGCGTTACTTACATAATGCGTCCGTAGCGTGCTACCACAGGATTATTTGGATTGGTTTCATTACTCAGCCAAGCCCACATCTGATCTCCTAGGGAAAAATGCCACCATTCTCTAGGATTGCGTTTAAATCCGGTTTTTTCCATAACATCACACAAGAGTTGGCGATTGTCATGATATTGTTGTGCGAGTGGATGAGAAGAATTGGCAAAGTAGTCTGGATGCGATCGCTCTGACATTTCATCTATCGGCGAACCCATTTCTACAATTTCCCCCGTATCATCTACCAGTGTCACATCCACAGCAGCGCCCGTACTATGAGGAGGCGGAGTTTTTTCATCCAAACTGGGTTCAGCCCAAATTTTATAAACCTCCTCCCAGATAACTTGGCTTTTGTCTGGTGATAACTCAGCCTCAGTAAGTCCCGCCATTTGCAAAGCTTCGCCAAAAGCGTAACTCACCATAAACTTTTGCACAGCCACAGGGCGATAACCATCAAAAATTTGCAGACGCCATTGGGGACGCAGCAGTTGAAGGTAATTTTGGGCTGCTATTAAGTTCTCAACAACGCTTTGGCGAAGAAAATAAGGAGAGTGTTCACCATAAGGCGCACCCAATTTTTTATAAGGATGAGGAGATTCCACTGCGAACAGTTCCAAAGGAATCTCCACTAACAGTTCACCACACTCAACTATTGGTATTTTATGATAAGGTCTCATTCGTGATGTTGACAGCAAGACGACTGTTTTGTTGCTGTTCCTAACGCTTCCGGTACTGGATCGTAGCCACCCGGATGAAACGGATGACACCGCAAGATACGCCGAATTGCCAACCAACTACCGCGCCAGACTCCAAAACGTTCAATTGCTTCGATAGCATACATTGAACAAGTTGGTTGAAAACGACAAGTCGGAAGAAACAGCGGCGAGATAAACATTCGGTAGAAGCGAATCAGCAAAATCAATAATAATTTCATTGCTGTCACCTAGATCTAATAAAGTAGTAACAACAGTTATAGTTCTCCATTTTGTTGTATCGTTGCTGAATTCATTTTTTGATTTACAGTCTATTCCTCCTGTGTGGCTACAAAGTGCCGCCGTTGCAGTTTGGGTGTTACTCATGCTAATTCTTGCATGGGTAGTCAATCGCGTCGCCAGTAACGATCCAGAAGTTATACGGAAAATAGTTCACATTGGCACAGGTAATGTGATTCTCTTGGCTTGGTGGCTAGATATTCCCCCAATTGTAGGTATTACGGCTTCGATTGTAGCGAGTGCAGTTACCTTATTGTCCTACCAATTTCCTATTCTCCCTGGTATTAATAGCGTTGGACGCAAAAGTTTCGGGACATTTTTCTATGCCGTTAGTATTGGTGTTCTCATAGCCTGGTTTTGGACACTGCAAAAACCTCACTATGCTGTACTCGGAATTTTAGTTATGACGTGGGGAGATGGACTAGCAGCTTTAGTAGGACAGAAAATTGGTCAAAATAAATACAAGGTTTTTGGAAGAGAAAAAAGTTGGGAAGGTTCCCTGACAATGGCTGTCGTTAGTTTTATTATCGGTAGTTCAATTTTAGG
>NZ_JABXYX010000197.1 GCF_017982655.1 Brasilonema sp. CT11
CTTAATCGCCTTCCATTACCCCAAGGTGGTTTTTTCCCTGAGGATTGGCCTAGCTTCACTCCACAACTTCATGTCTCTCAAATTACTCTCTCTACTGCCTGATTTTTAAATACCTACCCTTGAAAGCCTCACCCCTGGCATCCGTGTTCACTGAAGCGTAAGCACCACTAGGAAAATAATTATCAGCAGGAGGACCCATCCCAACAAAGGAGACTGTATCGCGGGCATCAATAGTCACGTTGCCTGCGTCCCCTATTCCTAAGGTAATAGCACTTAGGAAAGCGCCATCACTCACTGAGAGCGACCCTGTCTTAATATAAATATCACCTCCTTGCCCCACGCTTGTTTTTTCTACCCGGCTGTAGACACGGCTGGAAATATTATTGGGACCCTCCCCAACAAAGGAGACTGTATCACGGGCGTTAACGTTCACATTGCCCGCATTTCCTTGTCCTTCAGTACTCGTATTCAATTGACCTCCATTGGTGACAGACAGTGAACCCGCCGTGACGTTAATGTTGCCTGCGTTGCCAATGGCGTTTGATTCTAGCTGATTGTATGCACCACTACCTTCTCCATTAAAGGAGACATTACCAGTGCTATTAATCTCAATATTGCCTGCCTTAGTGTCACCTAAACCTAACCCCGGCGCTATCCCGGCTTTCAGTTTACTTCCTTGCGTCAGATTCAAGTTCTGAGCATTGATAGCAATACTACCGCCACCAGAGGCGCGGACATTCACTTCAGCACGATTGTCGAGGTACACATTAGCTCGTGCCACAGTATCGGAAAAACTCAAACGCAGACCATTACCATCAACAAAAAGCCCTACCGCTCCAGGTCCTGCCACACCTGCTAACTCCACTCGACCACCCGGAGCATTCAAACTACCGCCATCCAAACCCACATCGCCGCCCACAAGAGCCAAGGTTCTACCTGGCTGTACCTGTAGACCGACAAGTTTACTACTACTATTGGTCGCCTGGGATTGATTTTGGATGCTCGCCGCATTCCCTCCGTATTGCAAACCTATTGGAACACTAACAGTCAGCAAGGGTGCGGTTTGGGGAGCAGTCGCACTAAACTGAGTCCCATCAGCAAAATTCAGGCTACTCGCCGTACTCCCCACAAACGAACCACCGATATTCAGACTGGCATTCCGCCCAAAGATAATGCCATTAGGATTGAGCAGAAACAGGTTAGCTGTCCCCGACGCGCGGATTAACCCATCAATATTAGAAATAGACTTACCCGTTACCCGGCTGATGATGTTCTGAATATCAAGAGCATTATTAAAGAAAGCTGTGCCTCCTGTCGGGACAGAAAACTCCCGAAAGCTATGAAACAGATTGCTTCCCGCCCTAGTTCCACCCTCAATAATTCTGATATTGTCCTGCGTTGTGACACTGGAATTATTGGGTAGAGTGCGATCGGGCGTAATTTGGGCAACAGCGCAATCTCCAAAACAGGCGTATACACCACCAATCGTCAACCAACTCGCTAGTGCCAATTTCCAATCCCAACGCCGCCTGCATACAGTACTTCCAGACATAGCACCCCCAGACGAAGCAGTAATTTACTTCTCAACTAGCTATCGCATTGCCCTTACCAAACATTACAACTTTTGGCTGCACTTTCCAAGAGCCTAATTCATCAACAACCCTACAAGTCTGCGATTAGCCTTGCCTTCCTCAAAAAGAATTGCAGTACAGTCTCTTCTTTAGAAATAATATCGGCTGTGCCCTCCATCCCTAATTGAATAGAACACTGTTTCTTGCCATTATATAGTCCAAGGCTTTCTGGCTCAATTGTGACCTCGTAAAAAGCAACAACAGCCGCCTTCTGGCTTGCTGTAGTGGGGGACGTTCCTGCAGTTGCACCATTTGCTTGAGGAGCGATCGCATCTGGAGAAATTGCCTTGACCTTACCTTTAAGGGTGCCGTAATCTGGATAAGGACAAGCAGAAACCCGCACTAGTACTTTTTGTCCTTCCTTCAACTTGCTTTTATCCTCAAGTGCTACCGCTGCCTTAACCACTATCGGGGCATCACTAGGGACTATTTGCGCGATTTCCTCTCCTGGACGTACAGTTTGACCAGAATTTCGCAGATTTAGCTTGGAGATAATACCAGTTGCTGTGGCAGTAATAGCAGTCTGGCTGAGGTCGATTTCCACTTGTTGGAGTTCGCGGGCGTCGCGTTCTCGTTGTTTGTGAATTTCAATTTGTTGCTGGCTCAAAGCTTTACGTTCTTTGTCTAATGTAGCGAAGTTGACTTCCCCGGAAGCTTTTTCTTGGGCAATCCGCTCTAGAGCGATCGCCACTTCTGCATGACTCGGATTCAGGGCAGAAGCGGCGCGTTGCTGTCTGGCTAGGGCTGCCGAAACTGCTTGTTGTAGCCGTTCAATTATTTGTCTTTGCGCCTCCACTGTTGCTTTTTGCGCCTCCACTGCTTGTTCTTGCTGATCAGCAGCGAGTTGTGCTTCCTCGAATTGATTCCAAGAAAGAGCTCCAACTTTTGCTACACTCTGATATCGGTTCCGCTTTGATCGAGCTGCTGATAAAGCGGCTAGCGTTGACTTTAAATTTGCAGAAGCTGTCCTTAACTCTGCCTCACCTTTTTGCAATTCTTTCTGAGCTATCTTGACATTTGCCTCGGCTTCTGCTACGTCAGCAACGGTAGTAATTTGCTTGTCTCGATAGTCTCGGCTTTTGTATTGTAGTTCAGAACGAGCAGCAGCAACAACACGGTTAACGCGATCGCCATCGGCTCTAATCTGGTTATTCAGGGCCCTAAGTTGAGCATTCAGTTGAACGATTTGTAACTGGCTTTGGTGGATGTTGGTTTGCAGTTGGCTCTTTTTCGTTTGCAGCTTCGAGTCGTCGATAGTGGCAATGATATCTCCTTTTTTGACAACTTGATTCTCTTTAACTCTGACGCCCATAACAGGGCCTTCTGTTGCAGCTTGAACAATCCGCAATTCACCAGCAGGACGGAAGTTAGCCTGTGCTTTGATGGTAACTTTGTATTGAGTAACAGAAGCAAGAGCGATCGCTATTCCCATAAAACTAAGCATAACCATTCCCCCAAGAGTCGTCCAACGACCAATAGGTGGTAGAAAACCGTTTTCTTCAATTAGGGGAAGAGAATCTGAGTTAGAGTGGCTAAGCATGTTAACAATTCAAAATTCAAAATTCAAAGTTCAAAATTAAAGACATTTATGCCTACGGCACGCTACGCGGACAGTTGGGGATTTCAACTCCAGCTGTTCACGCGCTTACTACGTATAGACGTAGGGGTCACCAAATCCTTTAATTTACGATAATTTTATTTACTGATTGCGGGTGATTTGCCGTTAGAATCGGATTTAGAGGATTTCAACACCAAACCATTTGCCAAATTATTTGTTGACGGGGCAACTTCGTCTAGGAAATCTAAGTGATCGCCTCTTTGATGGCGTAGCTCTTGGGGAGTTCCTTGGATTTTCACGCGCCCAAGTTCGAGCAGCACAATCCAATCTGCTCGCTGGATCACTTTTGGGCGATGACTAATCATAATTGTGGTTTTCCCGGTTCGGTAGTACAGCAGTTTATCTAGCACTTGGGCTTCACTCACCGGGTCGAGAGCGCCAGTGGATTCATCTAAAATAAGTATCGGCGGTTCAGTCACTATCGCTCTTGCTATGGCTAATCTCTGCCGTTGTCCACCAGAGAGATTCGCGCCAAATTCTCCTAAAACAGTTTGATACTTGTCGGGCAGTTTACTGATAAACTCATCTGCACCTGCAATCTGGCAAGCCCTGACAATTTGTTCAAAAGATATGTGGGGATAGCTGAAGCGGAAGTTGTCAATAATTGAGCGACTCCAAAAGTGGGGTTCTTGAGGCACAAGCACCACCTGCTGTCGCAGACATTCCAAGGAGAGGTCTTGTTGGTTATAGATGCCATAGCGGATATTACCAGACTGGGGAGAATATAAACCAGCAATCATTTTGGCTAGGGTACTTTTACCACAGCCAGATTGACCAATCAGGGCAATCACTTGACCACCAGGTATAGTTAGGGAAAAATCTTGGAGGAGGTCAACTCTGCCAGCATGGTGAAAGTTAAGGTTGGTGCAGGTAATATCTGCATCACCAGGAATTTCTGCCTCTGGCTTTTTGAAGTCGTTTTCGTCTTCCGGGGTAGCATCGATGACTTCGGTCAAGCGTTGGATGACAATCTGGGCAGTGATAAACTGATCGGCTAACCCAATAGCTGAACCCAGGAAGCCAAGAAAATTGCCACTCATACCGTTAAAAGCTAGCAACTGACCAATGCTTAAGGTACGATTAATAACTAAATAGCTGCCTAACCACAGCAATGCAATACTAGTGAAATTGGAAAGAATACCAGTGATTGTGCTGCTGTACTGCTTCCCGCACCCGACTGATGGCAAAGGTGCGTTTGTAGTGTTTGGCAATAGTGGCAATGCAGGCAGCACCGCAGTCTTCTTCACTGTGTTGTAGTACAATTTGGGTTCGCATCTTCAAGACCTGCACCAGTGAATGGTTTGCTATTGAGATACAGTGTGAATCGTTACATTGAAAGCCAATGACAAAAGAATTGGGAATTAAAGTTAGCGCTTGCCACATTAACCGCTTGCTCAAGGAAATGGGACTTTCCACTCGACCAAAAAACAACACAACCAAGAAAGAAATCTTAAACTAACAAAATTGCAGCATTACGATTGGTGATTTACCATTGCACGCATCACCTAATTTTTTGTCGCAATTAAGTTTGATTGAAAACTAGTGTTGCAAATAATCCTGGTTGAAAAAAGTCGGGAAGTGCAGGTTTGGGCATTTACAATTGCAGAGCACTACGTGTAGGAATGCCAGTAAAAATCTCCCCCGGTCGTCTTCTACTTTAACCGTCATTGGTCGGAATATCTGGTAAGATTAGCACTATACAAGAGCACTAACCCTGACTTGCGGGTGTAGTTCAGTGGTAGAACGTCAGCTTCCCAAGCTGAATGTCGTGGGTTCGAGTCCCATCACCCGCTTAAAAAAAATCCTCAAAAGGTTTGAAACGAAAATCAACAGACGCTTTGAGTTTGGACTGGTACTTTTTGCTTTAAAGCCCTTATTTTATGGATCACTGACGTTCAGTTTATTCTTACCTACCTACTTATTCTATTTCGACCAATAGTAGTGATTCCTACAATTTGTCTTATGAAAAGATATTAAGTTGAGTGTAAATCTTAGTAGAGTTTATATATAAATGCGCTCGTCGCAAAACTAAAATGAGTGTTTTCTTCTCAGATGAGGCGATCGCTAGGTTAATTCAGGAAGATGTTCCTTACCTAGATTTGACAACTTACGGACTTGGCATTGGCAAGCAGCTTGGTGAAATCGAGTTTTCTACCCGTCATCCGATGACCATTAGCGCTACTGAAGAAGCTGCCAGAGTATTAGAATATTGTGGTGCCAAAGTTCATTATCAAGTGGAAAGTGGTACAGTCTGCCAGGAAAAGCAATTAATTCTTCAAGCTAGTGGTACTGCGAGCGCTTTGCATAGTGGCTGGAGAGTTGCTTTGAATTTGATGGAATATGCTTCTGGCATTGCTTCACGTACCAGAGTATTAGTAGATACTGCTAAAACAGTAAATCAGTCTGTTTCTATTGTCACTACTCGCAAGTGTTTTCCAGGTACTAGAGCGCTTTCCATCAAAGCAGTTCTAGCTGGTGGGGGCTTTTTTCATCGCTTAGGATTATCTGAAACAGTTTTAATTTTTAACCAACACCTGATATTCCTGGGAGGTATAGTTGGGCTAACTGAGCGTATGAATGAACTGCGACGACAGTTTCAAGAACAACATATTTGCGTTGAAGTAGATACACCAGCAGATGCCTGGATGGTTGCTCAAGCAGGTGTAGATTTAATTCAGTTTGATAAAATTGCGATCTCAGCTCTTGAGCCTCTGGTTTTGAAGTTGAAGCAGCAGTATCCGAACTTAAAACTAGCAGTGGCTGGTGGTATTACCTCTGAAAATATAAAGGATTATGCTAGCACTGGTGTAGATATTTTAGTGACAAGTTCACCGTACTTTGGTAAACCGTGCGATATTGCAGTCAAAATGACGATGGCACAGTAGTTCAATCAACCAGATTGCGCAGAGTGGAAATGAATACCATACGTCTTTGGCGTCTCTTGCTCCCACAGCGATGGCAACGAAGCTGCCTTATGCCCCAAGATGCCTTCAGCATCTTGCCCTGAGCGCTTTGCGCGAGCGCGTGTCCACAGGACTCAGCTCAGGGAGAGGGTTTTTCTCCAGAAAACCCTCTGGGCAAAGAAGGGCGATCGCTCTTTTAAAAAAAACTTTTCAATTTACTGATATTTCCAGTTATAGTAAAAAAGACCAATCGGTCTAAAAACAATGTCTAAAGGCGAAGAAACAAAAGAGAAAATTCTCCAACAAGCAGCCGAACTGTTTAATCAACAGGGGTATGCTGGCTCGTCTATTTCAGACATTATGCGTGTCACAGGATTACAGAAGGGAGGAATTTACAACCACTTCAAAAGTAAAGATGAGCTAGCACTACAGGCATTTGATTTTGCGATCGCCCAACTCAGACAACATTATTTAGCCGCAGTCGGAACAAAACGTCATGCAGTTGAGCGCCTGCAAGCTATCTTTGATGTATTTCACAGCAATATAAATAACCCAATCATAAAGGGAGGGTGTCCGCTGCTGAATACTGCTGTTGAGAGTGACGATGCTCATCCTGTTTTGCGCAAACGCACTCAACAGGCGATGAACTCTTGGCGTCAGCTATTTTATCGAATTATCCAAAAAGGAATAGAAAAGGGTGAAATTCGCTCAACAGTTGACGCTGATCAAGTGATCACCATTATTATTTCCACACTTGAGGGTGCTGCAATGATGAGCAAGCTCTATGGTGACTCAATTCATCTTGAACGAGCAATCAATCATTTGACGAATTACATCGATAGCCAATTGCGCATTTAAAGCAAGTCTACTTGCTTAAATTGCCTTTGCAAAAAAAAAGACCGTTCAGTCTTAAAAAATCATGATAAATCATAGTTTAACAGTTTGTGGGAGGTAGAGAATGGGAGATAGGCTATGTATACTGAGAACACCTGAGCTATTTACCTATCAACGTTAAACCAGAAGAGTTTCCTATGAAAAAAGACTCAGCTTACTTGCTCGCCAAAAAGCAAAATCATCAGAAAATAGTAGCACTCACAGCGTATGACTATCCTACTGCGCTGCTGCAAGATAGAGCTGGAGTAGATGTCATTTTTGTTGGTGACAGTGTAGGAACTAACATCTTAGGTTATGACAGTGAGCAGGAAGTCACGATGGATGACATTGTCCATCATCTTAAAGCTGTTCGACGAGGAACATCGCAAGCATATATTCTTGCTGATTTGCCTTATGCTTCTTATGAAACTCCAAAGCAAGCTTTAGAAAATGCCAGAAAACTTTTAGCAAATGGAGCCGATATCATTAAGTTAGAAGGTGTTCGAGAAGAAATTGTCAAGCATCTAATTGAGCATGATATAAATGTATGTGGTCATCTTGGCTTACTTCCACAAACTCAACAACAGAAGAAAGTACAAGGAAAAAGCTTTGAACAAGCTCAAGAATTAATTGAAGGTGCGCTAACCCTAGAAAGAATTGGGATATCTGTACTCTTACTTGAACTTATTCCTGAAGAGCTAGGTCAAATAATCACAGAAAAAGTCAGCATACCCACGATTGGCATTGGTTCAGGTCGGTTTACTGATGGACAAGTTCTCATTGTTAACGACATTTTAGGAATCACACCTCGTAAACTTAAACTAGCAACAAAGTATCAAGATTACCAAACTCTAACTCTTCAAGCAATAGAACAGTACAAACAAGAAGTTGAGGAAAAGATATTTCCATCAGAGGAAAATGTTCAACACATGGTGCAAGAAGAATTACAAAATCTTATTCAATGGGTAAAGCAAAGTTTATGAACACATAAAAGAACCAACGTCAAACTTGGCGACTTATCTTGTTAGCAACTAATATTTTTGTCCGCATTCTTCACTATACTGACCACTTTATCTTTTTCAAAAATTATCCAGAACTTGGGAGAAATACCCTTTTTGTTCATTAACCGACCGAACGGTATTTTTTACGAATGAGTTAGGAGAAATTATCAATGCTCAAGTTTTACTACAATCCTCGCTCACCTATGGCTCGTCGTGTATGGCAAACTTTACTCGAAAAGGAAATTTCATTTGAGCCAATTTTGTTGAGCTTAAATGGTGACCAATTGCAACCAGAGTATTTGAACCTTAACCCTTTTCATCACGTTCCAGTGATAGTTGATCACGGTTTACGAGTGATAGAATCTTTGGCTATTTTGGACTATTTAGAAGCTAAGTACCCTACACCTGCACTTTTGCCTAAAGAAGCTGAGGCGTTAGCAAAGGTAAGGATGGTTCAAATGGTCGCAACACATGAGTTACTGCCAAAAATGATTTCTTTAATTTCTGAAACTGAGGATTCACCAAAATGTTTACAAGCAAAGGAACATATAGATAAAGTCTTAAAATTTTTGACAGATTGCTTAGGAAATAGTTCTTATTTTGGAGGCGAACAGTTAACTCTAGCAGATATTGTTGCTGGAACAGATATGTCTTTATTACCTAAATTAGGCGTTTCTTTTAGTCATTACCCCAAACTAAACGACTGGTTTGAGCGTTTGATGGAACGAGAAGCATGGCAAAAGACGGAACTGAGTACAGAAGACTTTGAAAAATTTAAACGAGTTTTTGTAAGGCTACGTAGATCCTAAGTTGACCAACAAGCACCGGGTGCACCCGGTGCAGGAGGAGAAGACTTAGCTTAGTGTGCGCGGTGAAGTGCTTAAAAGTTGTAACCAACACCAAGCACTAGCCCAACATCAGTTTGATCAAGGAAACCTACGTTTAGACCTGCAGTGGCGGTAAACTCACGTGATAAGGGCACATCGACACCACCAGTCAGAAGAAAGCCGACGCTGCTATCTCCACTTGTGGAAATTGCCGCTCCTGCCCCAACGTAAGGAATAAAATTTATTTGTTCTTCTTCAAGGTCTGTGACTGGTTTAACTGGAAAGTCAAATGTTACAGGCAGAAGAAAAACAGCATTATCGCTAAATACAGCAGCAGGGCGAAAAGAAAAGTTTTTCGTTATACCAATTTTGCTAAAGATAGTGAAGGCATTGTCAGCTAGAGCAGTATCGCCGCCACTGAATCCAAAATTTGGACCAATTCCGATATAGCTACGAGTTGCTCTAACAGGTAACAGTTCTGATGCTCCGTTTCGTATTCGTGGCGTAGGCGCTGGCGCTGGTGTTAAAGTTGGCGCTGGTGATGGTATTGAAGTTGGCGCTGGTGATGGTATTGAAGTTGGCGCTGGTGATGGTATTGAAGTTGGCGCTGGTGATGGTATTGAAGTTGGCGCTGGTGATGGTGTTGAAGTTGG
>NZ_JABXYX010000198.1 GCF_017982655.1 Brasilonema sp. CT11
ACTGGCAGTATTCGTCCACAAATTTTACTGTGGGTGCAGGTGCGCGACGCTCAACCATACTCTCTGGCTCAGGGGAGTGCGATCGCCTTTAATTATACTTTAGCGAGAGTGATAAAAGAGGGTTAATATGCCGATCAACGCACTCAAGCGCAGTCACACCGTCACTTCCTTTGAGCCTTTCACCCTGCTTTCTGCCCTCGCCAGCGTCACCGAACACATCGGGCTGGTAGCTACTGCTTCCACCACTTATGACGAGCCTTACCACATCGCTCGCCGCTTTGCGTCTGTTGACCATATCAGCGGCGGTCGCGCCGGCTGGAACATCGTCACCACATCAAATCCAGATGCAGCGCTCAACTTTGGCTTGGAAGAGGAGGTAGAGCATGACGAACGCTACGCACGGGCTAGGGAATTCTATGATGTCGTAACGGGACTTTGGGATTCCTTTGCTGACGATGCGTTCATCCGGGATGTGGAATCAGGGATTTATTTCGATCCCAAAAAAATTCACGTTCTCGGTCATCAGGGAAAATATCTCTCGGTGCGCGGACCCTTGAACATCGCCAGACCTGTCCAGGGTTGGCCGGTAATTGTCCAGGCGGGCGCATCCGATGCAGGACGACAATTAGCCGCCGAAACCGCCGAGGTCGTGTTTGCACCTGCTGGTAATCTGGAGGCAGGTAAAGCTTTATTTGCTGACATTAAGGGACGGGCGCGATCCATTGGACGTGACCCAGAAAATATCAAAATTCTTCCTGGTGCTTTGGTAATTGTGGGTGAAACTGTGGAAGAGGCGATCGCCAAGCGCACACATTTGGACAGCCTAGTACACTATGAAAGTGGAATTGCCAGCTTGAATAGTGCCCTTGGCTACGATGTTTCGGGTTTCGATCCGGACGATCCGTTGCCAGAAATCCCACAGACCAACGCCAGCAAGAGTGCACGAGAACGAATAATAGCACTGGCGCAACGCGAGAACCTGAGCATTCGACAGCTGGCTCAACGCGTCGGTAGTTACGGCGGACTGGCGTTTGTCGGTACACCCCAAACGATCGCCTCGGAAATGGAGCAATGGCTGACCGAGGAAGGGTCTGACGGCTTCAACATCATGTTCCCTTTTCTGCCTGAAGGTTTGAATGATTTTGTAGACAAGGTTGTGCCAGAACTCCAACGGCGTGGGATCTTCCGCCAGGACTACGAGGGTAAGACGCTGCGGGAAAATCTTGGACTTGCCCGCCCTGCCAACCGCTTTTTCCAGACCACAACCGCGTCTGTAAGCTAGATGTGGGTGAGCGCATTTACCTGGAGACGGAAGTATCGTCCTTTATCGCCTCTTTTGGCATCAAGCAAAATTAGTAGTCCGCGTGTGCGTGCTGCTAAAAAGGTTCGTTCGAGGGCGCGAATTCCTTGTGAACCAAAAACCTCGTAGTAAGCTGACTGCAACTTGACGGCTGGTACAAGGTCATAGACTGCATCCAGCACTTGCAAATTATAAAGATATAATGCCTTTGCCTGTGCCTCAATAGAGCTGTCAGTAGATATTTCCAACTCTTGGAGAAAAGCTGAGGGCATATACTTTAATGCGGGATCGAGTCCGATAATACAGGGAGTGCCTTTTTGTTGAATCAGTTCAATTAAACGATCTGCAAACATCAAAGTATTGCCCATCAATTTACTCATGTTCTAACCATGCCCTAAGATGGGATGAGGTTTGTAAGGTTCCTCAAGCAACTTCCGCTCGTCTTCAGAAAGTACCAAATCCACAGCCTCTACTGAATCTTTGAGATGTTCTATTTTACTAGCACCAATAATAGGAGCCGTTACACCTGGTTGATGCAACAGCCAAGCTAGAGCAATCTGTGTTGGGGTAACTTGACGTTGTTTAGCTAAGTCTACAACGCGATCGACTATTTTAAAATCTGATTCGTCATAGTAGAGATTGTGGGCAAATTCATCGGTTTTAGCACGAATGGTTTCACCATAACTTTCTTTTTGGCGATTCCCAGCTAAAAAGCCTCGTGCAAGGGGACTCCAGGGAATTATTCCAATCCCCTCAGCGCGAGATAATGGTATGACCTCTCGTTCTTCTTCCCGATAAACTAGGTTGTAGTGATTTTGCATGGAAACAAAGCGCGTCCAGCCGTGTTTGTCTGCCGTGTAAAGAGCTTTGGCAAACTGCCAGGTGTACATACTTGATGCACCAATGTAACGAACCTTACCCGATTTTACGACATCATGCAATGCCTCTAAAGTTTCCTCAATCGGTGTTTCGTTGTCCCAACGATGAATTTGGTACAAATCTACATAATCTGTCTGTAGGCGTCGTAATGAGGCATCAATGCTATCAAAAATATGTTTGCGAGATAGTCCTCTGTCGTTGGGACCATCACCCACTTGATTGTAAACTTTGGTAGCAATGATGACTTGATCTCTTTTGGCAAAGTCTTTGATCGCTCGCCCGAGAATCTCTTCGCTAACACCTAAAGAGTAAACATCGGCGGTATCAAAGAAATTAATCCCCAACTCCAAAGCCAGTTTGATAAATGGGCGACTTTCTTCTTCTTCTAGTACCCATTCTCGCCATTTGCGGGAGCCATAAGTCATTGTACCTAAAGACAGACGCGATACTTTCAGTCCGGTTTTGCCAAGATTAACGTATTTCATAAAGCTAAATTGAGGATGTGTGTACTGTGCAAAACTACCAATTTGTCAAGGGTTAGCAGACTAAAATACAAATTTTTAAGCGTAATTAGGCTGCCTCAGTTTCATGATATAAAACTAAGTATACTAAATTTATGTTTACCTAAACTTCAGCAAATCGAATACTTGATCATAACTTGTGGACTTGTGGTGTGCAAGTCGAATACAGCGTCAATCATCTTGCAGGTATTTTCCTCAGGGAAGATATTAATGCAACTAAGTAATAGAGAAAATACTGAACCAGATAAACTTCTGTTTAGTTTTTTCATATTCCCCCGGCTCTAAAATCTCTAATTTTTGTTGTTTCGTCATCTATCTAATAGTTGGACAAAGTAATTATGTGGTTGGATGCAATTGATCATATCCAAGTGACATCTTCCCCGGAAGCAGAAGATGCAATGCTATTTTTTTACGGCAAAGTTTTGGGACTCACTGAAATTCCTAAACCTGAGACAATCAAAGCGAATGGAGGTGCTTGGTATGTTCTGGGAAATATTCAGATTCATGTTAGTACGGAAAAAAAACCAGATAATGCAGCATCTAGGCGACACATTTGTTACTTAGTCAGTGATTTCCAGGCTTTCCAGGAACACTTACAAGCGCATGGTGTGGAAATTATTCCCGATCAACAACCAATACCAGGACATGCGCGATTTTTTCTGCGTGATCCCGCTGGAAATCGGATAGAAATAGTAGAAAAATACAGCAATATATCATAAAAATCACGAGCAGATAAAATGATTTTTGACCAAGTAGAATTTGATCTACGTTGCGAATGGGGTGCAAAAGGAGTTTCTGAACTCGCACCTATTAGTGATGTCGTTGTTATAGTTGATGTTCTCTCTTTTTCAACTTCAACAGAAATTGCTACAAACAATGGTGCAATCATTTATCCCTACCAATGGAGAGATCAGTCTGCCCTTGACTATGCACAGTCTGTACAAGCAGAATTATCAAAAGGTCGTTTATCCAAAGACGGTTATTCGCTTTCTCCTGCGTCTCTAACGAAAATTCCTGCGGGAACGAATCGCACGGTTGTACCATCTCCCAATGGTTCCTCTCTAACGTTGCTGACTGGAAAGACTCCCACCATCGCTGGTTGCTTGCGAAACAGTGAAGCTGTGGCAAAATTTGCTCAAAAATATGGATCTCGAATTGCAGTGATTCCCGCAGGTGAAAAATGGGAAGATGGTACTCTACGTCCAGCATTTGAAGATTTAATTGGCGCAGGAGCAATTCTTAGTTATTTAAATGGCAGTCTTTCACCAGAAGCAGAAACTGCTGTAGTAGCATTTCATGCATTTAAGCATAATTTCTTAACGTATATGAAACAATGCAGTTCTGGAAAAGAGTTGATTGCCAAAGGTTTTGAGTTAGATGTGGAATTAGCAGCGGGTTTTAATGTTAGCGATTGTGTACCTTTGTTTAATCAAAACGCTTACATCCGTCATAAATAAGAACCCCGACTTCTGATGAGAAGTTGGGGTTCTTGGTTTTTCCATTTAGTCGCTCTAGTTTTTTTTTAGAGGTAAAGGAACTTCAGCATTCAGCCATTCTAAGAAGCCTTTGTTTATTTCTGTGGGTGAGATTTCTGCAATAAAGTTAGTGTAATTAATATACTGGCGAATCACTTCTTCAATTTGCTCCCGATAACCCGATTGAGTTTTGACAATCAAAACGACTTCTGGTTCTTCTGTAATTTCTCCTTTCCATATATAAGCGCAGGTAATGGGAAACCAATTAACACAAACAGCTAGTTTTTGTTCCAACAAAGCACGACCGATCTGACGTGCTTCATCTGAATTATTCAAGGTGATGTAGTAAAGTTTCATGTCAATCAACAAAGTAAGTCTAAGATTTTATAACAGTTCACTCTTTTCTACTCGCTAGAAATCGATTTTGTCGGAAGTCTACTGACTAATACCATATCATAATTCATTTTTTCTGATGTTGCATACCTTACTTCTGTTTATTACCGCGTTCATTGCGGGTGGACTCAATGCTGTTGCAGGGGGTGGAAGTTTTATTACATTTCCAGTCCTAATCTTTACAGGTGTACCTCCAATCACTGCCAATGCAACAAATAATACTGCCTTATGGGTAGCGGCTTTGGCGAGTGCAGGAGCATATCGTCAGAATTTAACCATACCGCGACGGCAATTTTTATTACTATGTGGCATCAGTTTAGTAGGTGGAATGCTTGGTTCTGTTGCTTTGTTATATACCTCTGCAGATGTTTTTCAAAAGCTAATTCCGTATCTATTGCTGCTAGCAACGCTTGTGTTTACCTTCGGTGAACCGCTCAAAGCATGGTTTGGGCGTCAGAGTCAAAAGTCATCAGAATCCCCACCGTTGTTAAACCTCATGCTAGCCCAATTAGCGATCGCCATCTACGGTGGTTTCTTTGGCGCAGGTTTAGGTATTTTAATGCTAGCAACCCTGACGTTTTTGGGAATCAAAAATATTCACACGATGAACGCGTTTAAGACGTTTTTAGGGAGTTGCATTAATGGAATTGCCATAATTCCCTTTTTTTTTGCAGGTATCATTGCTTGGCACCAAGCTATTTTGATGGCAGTGGGTGGTTCTCTTGGTGGTTACTTATGCGCTAACTATGCTCGTAGGCTTGAACCTGTTTTAATTCGTAGAGTTGTCATGGTTGTTGCTTTTAGTATGACTATTTACTTTTTTATTCATGGTTAGGCTTAGGCGATGCTCCAGCTTTCTCCCCACCCAAAGGCTTTAAGGTTTAACTATAATGCATTAAGTAGCCGTCATGAACTGCGTACACTAGAACACATGAAAATTAATTTTTTCTTGTGAGTTCTGAGTTCGATTTTCAAGTCAGTCTTTAAGGTTTAACTATAATGCATTCATTTGATTGGACAATACTAAAGTCTGGGTACGTACAAAAAGACAAATGGCTTTCAGTTCGAGCAGATACCTGCCAAATGCCTAATGGACGGATAGTTGAACCTTATTATGTTCTTGAATATCCAACATGGGTTAATGTTGTTGCTTTTACAAAAAGCCAAGAAGTTGTTTTAGTCGAGCAATATCGCCACGGTCTTCAAAAGACTGTTTTAGAATTGCCTAGTGGTGCTATAGAAGCAGAAGATATTTCTCCACTAGAAGCAGCCAAACGGGAGTTATTAGAAGAAACAGGTTACACAAGTGAAAATTTTATTGAAACTGGAATACTATCACCTAATTCAGCAAATCACAATAATATAACTCATTGTTTTTTGGCAACACATGTTGAATCTACAGCCAATTCCAAGTTAGATAATACGGAAGAAATAGATGTAACTTTATTACCTTTGGAAAAGGTGATTGAGCTTATTAGTAAGGGTGGTATCTTGCAAGCATTACATATTAGCTCATTATTTTTTGCCCTCCAAAAACTTGGCAAAGTGCAACTTTAGCTTGAAAGATTTATCTTTTATCAACACAACTTTCTCAGTCGAGCAATTGTTGTAACTTTATATTCAACGAAACGAGGATCTATGACTCAAGAGCAATGGACTGCGGTTGACCGCTACATAACCGATTTGTTTGTGCCGCCCGATGCCGCGCTGGATGCAACACTCCAGACCAGCGCCGCAGCAGGTCTGCCGCCGCATAACGTTTCCCCTAACCAGGGCAAGCTGCTGCTGCTGTTGGCGCAAATTCAAAGGGCGCGCACTATCCTGGAGATTGGTACACTGGGCGGCTACAGTACGATCTGGCTGGCGCGATCGCTGCCCGCCGACGGTCGCCTGATCACGCTGGAGGCTGACCCAAAACACGCCGAAGTCGCCCGCGCCAACATCGCGCACGCTGGTCTGTCCGATGTCGTTGAGTTGCGTCTTGGGCGAGCGCTGGATACACTGCCGCAGCTCGTCGCGGAGGGTAGCGACCCATTTGACCTGATTTTCATCGACGCCGACAAGCCAAGGAATCCGGATTACTTCGCGTGGGCGCTCAAGCTTTCTCGTCGCGGCACTCTGATCGTCGCCGATAATGTCGTGCGTAACGGAGCGGTGGTGAACGCCAAGAGCGGTGATCGCAGCGTCCAGGGTGTGCGCCGCTTCAACGATCTGCTCGCCGAGTCGCCGCACGTGAGTGCTACGGCAATTCAGACTGTGGGCAGCAAAGGGTACGACGGGTTTGCGATCGCGATCGTCACCGCTGATCAGTAGCGCTGTGAAAGAGCGGTTCTGATTTATAGATATTTTTTACCTTGCTTTATTAGCAACACCAGAAAACACGAATATCTGATGCGTGATGGCAGTAATATCACGACCAACGCCGAATAAACTTGACAGAAAATCCTAAGTTTGCAATATCCTCTATGAGCAAGTTTTTTGATGCTTATTGTTAAAAAATATTATCTGTTGTGCTAAATTAACTTGCTAGATATTAGTATAATTTTGTCTAGTAACAAATTAGGCAATTACGCGGTTCAGTTTTTGAACCTAACACTACTCATAATTCCCAGGAAAGTAAAAATGAACGAAAACAAAATAAACTATAACGGCAGATTTGAAATAAATGAGCTGATTGATCATGCCGTGAACAATGCAGTGGCACGACGCAGCCAAGTTATAGATTCAGAAGATGCTTTGTTAGTTTTGACTGAAACAGAAGCGCAAAGCATAGTAGGTGGTGCGGCGGCAGCAATTTCCGAATCTAAGGTTTCGCCAATTATAACTGGTAAGATAGCAGTTCCCCAACCAACTCCCAAACCAACTCCCAAACCTATTTGTCCGCCGATTGTACTTGGGCTAATTGCTGTTAACAACCCAACAGCATAGTATTCGAGCCTTAACAAAGATACTCTTCGCTGGAGGTTCGATTGATAAAAAACATTGCTACTGAGAATACTACACTTTGCCCCAGCGCTAGACCGGAATCAGCAGATAGTGTTGTCTTCGGTGTTGTCAGTGGAACGGTGGCACAACCCCGTATAGCTTATCTCAAGCAGCCGCAGCCTGTCACGGATGAACTAATAGCAAAGTCTAGCCCTGCTACACCAGCAGAAATTTTTCGGACGGCAGGACGCTGTGTAGAATCAGGCTGTATGCATTTTGACGGTAAAGATTGTCGTTTGGCACAGCGAATTGTAGAGAATTTATCTGTAGTAGCTGAGGAACTTCCACCCTGTTCTATCCGCCGAAATTGTCGTTGGTGGCAGCAGGAAGGCAAGACTGCTTGTATGCGTTGTCCGCAAGTTGTTACAGATACCTACAACCCGTCTCAACTCATACGAGATGTGGCGAAACCGACTGCCCTTTAAGCAAAACTTCCATGTGTAGTTAAGTCATTTTACACTCGCGCTAGCCCTATGTCTTTCGGACATAGGGCTTAAAGTTGACTGCTAGTCATGAGCAACTCATCAACGTACTGCAACTACATTAACAATTTCTGGACAATACGACTTGATTGCCTGCTCAATTCCTTGAGATAAAGTCAGAGTTGAAGTCGGACAATTACTACAAGCTCCAATTAATTTGACTTCAACTGTATCTGGTGGTTTAATATCCACTAATTCCACATCACCGTTATGACTTTTTAAACCTGGACGGACTTCATCAAGCGCTTGCTGAATACGTTGTGTTAGGGGTAGTATAGGAGGCTTTACAAGTTCGTGATAAAGCAGAACTCCATATACAATTTCGTCTTTCACAGCATTACGTAGAGCCGGCATGGATTCTTGCTTCACACTTTTAATTAAACGTGTCAATGCCTCTTTGTGTAATGCTTCAATGGCTCGTTTTAAACCTACAACGACACCCCTGTAAGTTTCATCCCACTCAGAGATAATTGCCTCATAACGGCTGATTTCTTTGACTAATTCTTCAAGTGTGTCATCGGTCATTGTTCCATTGCCAAATAAATTCCTTCAGATTTTACTCAGGACTTAAAATGACTAAAAACTCATTTTGCTTTGAAGTCTTTGAGGATAATTGAAAACTGCTCTCAAAACACTTTATGTTGCAATATCCCAATAGTAAACCCAAAATACTCTATTAATTGCTAGTTTATATTTTCTTATAAATGCTTGATCTAAGGTGAAAGTTAATCAATATACTATTTTAATATGATTTTTTATACTATGAAAGTCTTTTAAAAAAGTGAAGAAATCATTTACTGATGCAGATTAATCACAATAATAGAAATCAAAAAACATGTCTTAAGTAACTTATTACTCCTATACAAAATCTTTTCGTATAAATTTTTTCTTTTATGTGATTATTCTTGATGTCATTTTTTCATTCATAAAATAACTTAAATATCTTGTCATAATTTCATCATTTTTTATAATTTTGTAGAGCGTAAAACAAAAAAAATAGCTCAGAATTAATGCTAAATGTGAAGACACAGAAACAGCTAAGATATCCACACGGTTTTGCTAAGTCTTATACCATTTCACGAAAAGTGTGATACAAAGAGAGCGAGGGGTATAAAAGAAAATTAAACAAAATGTGTAGGGTTCTGAAGTTAGAGATAAAAGAAACAGAGGCTGAACTTGAATCGTTGTCAGGCTTTGAAAGAATCCAAGTATTATATTTGCTAAAAACGCATAAAACTTCCTCAGTACAGCATCTAGCAGCGGTGGTGGGGAGGAGACGGATAACGATACACAGGTGGTTAAAGCATTACAGAGCGGCAGGATTAGAAGGTCTGCTAGAAAAAAGAAAAAGTCCAGGAAGACCAAAAATCATTCCAGTAGA
>NZ_JABXYX010000199.1 GCF_017982655.1 Brasilonema sp. CT11
TAAAATTCTGGTTAAGAACTTTGAACGAACCCTGGCTGGTGCTACGGCCAAACTCAACCTCTGCTTCATCAGGTTAATGATTAAGAGGCTTGCAGCCTCTTGTTAGATGTCAAATGGGTTCTATAAGAAGCTTTTTCTTAAAATCAAGATTTGGTGAAGATTATCTTTATTTCCGTAAATATCTATTAAAGAGTGGGCACATCCTGACGATTTGTATTGTCATAGATGTTATGGTTTACTTGACTATAGAAACATTAATCTCTTAGCAAAACTAAGTATCTTTGGCTATGTTCAAAGTATACATAAATAACTACATATAGGTTGTTAGTATGTACTATTGTCTACTTGTTTTTATCACCTTTTTCTAGCCCTTTACAAGAGGAATAAAAGCTTCGACTTATCTCGACTTCGCTGGATACAAGTCGCTCAGCTTTTAGGAAATGGCTTATTAATGGTAACAGTAGAGAAACGTTTTTTACAATCATTTATCTGTAGTTAGAAAAATCAAATCAATATTTTTGCTATAAGTCTAATGTAGAGAGCAGCTGTGCATTTACTACAGTATGTGCAGTGACGAGCGAACTGTACGATGGAAGCTCAGAGGTCATTTGTTATGTTTAAGCTAGATTTTCTTCATGAAATCCTTCTGACTCACATCCAGCAACCACTGCTAAAAGGAACAGTTTTTGTAGGGTATGAGCTAGTAGTTCCAAGAGTTCATGCCGTCAGGGTTCCTGGTGGTGTAACTCCCCCCTGAATTTTATAGATTTCAAAAGCTTTCTTGGTCAAGGTTAGATGCGTGACTTCTACTCTACACAGCCTTGCAAGATAAAGAATTTTCATAATACACAACTTAGTACAGAACTGCATAAATTCGTAACAATTTTTAGTTGCGAATATTCTAGGAATGCAGAGCTTCGCTTGATGATGAAATATCACAATTTCACGCTACATATAGGTGTGAATGTGTAAACAACTGTACTTTGTTCAATACAAGAGTTTGTTCAGATACAGCAATACTAAATTGTTCGTGAACAACGTCATTTTTTCTCATTGATCTAAATTTTTTGTGTCCTAAACAGTCAGGCGCAAGCATTAAGGGACGCGTGCTTTACGCTTAGTTCAACAAGATTATGTTCACAATCTAAATAGAACGCCTGTAGAGCAAAAGTAGTAAGTTCGTCAACATTTAAAAATGTGAAAGAAAGTCTTTGTGATGACTTCATTTCACACTGTTTGATGCTTCAAACAGAATGTAACTAGTTTCAGATATGGTTTAATTCGCTTTTGCGACTTATTTACCATTGGTAGCAACAAATCTAGTTTGAGCCTAAAGGAAATATCTATATAGCAATCCGGTTTGATTTCTGAATTGACTCGTGGAGGTAGGGAACAGGGAACAGGGAACAGGGAACAAAAATTGTACTGAGTTTTTTTCAAAAATCAAATATGAGTCCTATATAAGTAATTAATACTTATATATTTTGGTTGTCATCTACCATTGCACGAGTGATATTTCTAAGTACATCTCACCATAAAACGGGTTCGGAATTGGCTTAAAAGACAATTCATTTTCTTGTTTTGGCATAAATTTGATTTACGAACTCTATTAATGATGAGTTGTACTAAACTGTTTTCTAACTTAAGAAAGACTTCTCGTCTTCAAAGGTTTGTTAATATTAGGATAAAGCATTACTCTATGCAAATAGAAAAATGAAAATTCCTTGATTTGGCTTTAGTTTCGTTACTGGTAGAGTCTGATGTCAAGACTGTCGTTTTAACTAGAAAAGTCATTCTCTGACACTAACTTACAGAAAATTTTTGTTTGAATACCTTGTTCAAAGGGTAGTTAAATACCTTCCTAATAGCATGAGTTTATTAAAAAACTCGTGTTCCAAATTTTGTGCGTCTAATTCTTAATCTTTAGCTCTTAATTATTTATCGTTACCAATGCAGCAAAATATTACTTACGAGTCTTCAAGTACTTATTCTGAAAAGCCTAGTAATCAGAGGCTCCGTCTGGCTTACTTAGATGGTATACGTGGTTTGGCAGCTCTATATGTGGTTGTCGTTCATTGTTGGGAACCCAGTCTTGCAGAGGCTTTACAACCTGCTTTACTTTGGTTACCCATAGCAAAGTTCCTCAGATATGGAATTTTTGCTGTTGTTGTTTTTATTGTTCTTTCGGG
Source organism: Brasilonema sp. CT11 (assembly GCF_017982655.1). Taxonomy (GTDB): domain Bacteria; phylum Cyanobacteriota; class Cyanobacteriia; order Cyanobacteriales; family Nostocaceae; genus Brasilonema. The sequence continues at coordinate 2,190 of NZ_JABXYX010000199.1, forward strand.
CTACTGTTTGATGCTTCCAGTAGTTCGTTCTGATAAAAAATATTTATCAGGAGGTTTATTAGGTTTCTTTAAGCGACGGATTCGCCGAATTATACCACCATATTATGCTGCACTAATCTTATGTTCATTAATAGGTGTATTCGTACTGTGGATAGAGCAAACTGCTAATTTAGGCTGGGATGAAGAAAGATTAAGTAACCTCAAAGGTTTGTTCTCTCCTTCATTTTCTTTCAAAGATATACTTTGTTATCTCTTACTTCTTCAAAATTTCGGCAGTTCATATATTAATAAGATAAATGGTCCAACATGGACTGTTGCTGTAGAGTGGCAAATCTATTTTGTATTTGCCATCTTTTTAATACCAATATGGCGACGTTTGGGCTTATTGCCTACACTAACAATTGCCTTTGTTGTTGGAATTACACTTAACTATCTGATGGGTGAACTTTCTTCTACTGTTCATCCTTGGTTTTTAGGTCTTTTTGCTTTGGGAATGGCTGCAGCAGAGATTAACTTTTCACAAAAACCATTGTTGGTGCGGATGAAAAAATCATTACCTTGGGATAAACTTGCTGCTGTTTTTATTTGCTTTGGTTTTTTAACAGAGTGGATACGATTTAATTTGATACAAGAAATGCCGGAATGGGTGATCCATTACTTTATTGCTTTTGGCGCAGCTTGTTTTCTCATATACTGTACCAATTTCTTAATCAACGGTAAGTCACTTCCCCCTGCGGTGCGGTTCTTAGAATCACCACGGATTGTTGGACTGGGAGTATTTTCCTACAGCCTTTATATTATCCATGCTCCTATAGTTTGGCTTGTATTTCAAATTTTACTGAGTATGCACTTGTCTCCTTCAATGTTGGCTGTTAAATGGTTTCTAATCGGGGTTCCATTGTCAGTACTTGTTGCTTACGTATTCTACCGATTCTGTGAGCGACCTTTTATGTCCCACCTTCCAGTTAAAGTGAAGTCTTAGGGCTGAAGAGCTACAAGCTAGCATCCCACACTTAAACCTGTTGACTCTTTAGGGCACAAAGCAGCGCTTTGTGCCTCAACCATTTGGTTTGTAGTCTATGCTCAGGAAAAGTACGGTAAATTAGTTATGAATAAATTGACAGCAAAAGATTGGGTTCTTATCACACAGCGACTGACTCCTTACTTGTTTTTGCTCCCTGCCCTGCTTATCCTGGTATTAACCGTCTTTTGGCCTGCACTACAAGCGTTTTACCTCAGCTTTACCCGCTACGAATATGATTTAACCCAGATGCCCCAATGGGTAGGTTTTGCTAACTTTCAGCGCTTGCGCAAAGATCCAGTTTTTTGGCAAACTTTATTTAACACCTTAATCTACCTTGTGGGTGTTGTACCAATCTTAGTCATCGCCCCCTTAGCACTGGCAATTTTAGTCAATCAGAAACTGCGCGGAATGAACTGGTTTAGAGCCGCATACTATACACCAGTCGTGATTTCAATGGTAGTCGCGGGTATTGCTTGGAAGTGGCTGTATGCAGAAAATGGCTTACTCAATCAATTACTAAAGGGTATTTTCCCAGAAGGAATTCCTTGGCTGACGAGTCCTCATTTTGCACTATTCAGCGTCATGGCTGTGACAGTGTGGAAAGGGTTGGGTGACTACATGGTGATTTATTGAGCTGGGTTGCAATCCATCCCCAGTGACATCTACGAAGCTGCAGCAATTGACGGCTCAGACGGTGTCCGTAAGCATTGGGATATTACTGTACCTTTGATGAAACCATACATAGCTCTAGTTGGTGTGATTTCGGCTATTTCTGGCACCAAAGTGTTTGAAGAAATCTACATCATGACGCAAGGTGGACCACGTAATAGCTCTAAAACAATAGTTTACTATTTGTATGAACAAGCATTTAGTAATTTGGAAATTAGCTATGCTTGCACAATTGGGTTAGTGCTGTTCCTCATCATTTTGGGGCTATCCGTTGTACGATTAACGATTGATCGACAGGGTGGTGATAACATCACAGCGTGATATTGAACCCGTTTTCAAAGGCGCATGTCATTCAGTATCTTCAGCGTTGCTTTTTTGAAAATAAAACTACAGATGGAAGAGGCAATGCGTTGAGGAGATAAGTAGCTCAACCTAATTAAACGTAAGATGTCATTGCGAGTGAAACGAAGTGGAGCGAAGCAATCGCAAAGACTCTATTTTAGATTTTTCAATGTTGACCTACTTACCTGAAGGCAAGTCTCCTCGGTTGTAGCAACTGCGGAACAAAATGTAATCGGCGATTAATACTGTACCGCCGGGTTTCAGGATGCGCGCGATTTCATGGCAGGCAACATCACGTTCCTTCTCATTGAAGCCAGACGCGCTGAAGGTTGAAATTCTCGATAATTTGAAGACATAGCAGAATTTTACATTAGTTCTGTGCTACTTCCAATTACGTTTTCTTGGGGAATTTTAGTAGACAAAGGCTTAGCTGAGCGCAACACAGCGTCTAGCAACCCTGGAAAAAGTGCTTCCAAATCCTCTTTGCGCAACATATTAATGTGCTGTGTTCCCTCTTTGCGAGTCAAGACGACGCCTGACTCTCGCAAAATCTTGAAGTGATTGGACATGGTGGATTTGGCAATGGCAAAATCAAAGTCAGCACAGCATTGCTCTTCCTTAACTGCCAGCCGCCGCACAATCTCTAGCCGCACCGGATCGCCCAAAGCGTAAAGCACTGCTGGTAAGGAAATATGTTTTAGGTCTGGGTGATACAAGAATCTCATACTTGTATTATCTCATCAAGTTGACTATATTTTAATTATTCGATATTATCGAATTAACGAATTAATGGAGAACAAATTATGTCATCCGTTGCAAATGTGACAGATGCCACGTTCAAGCAAGAAGTTCTTGACAGTGAAGTTCCAGTGTTAGTGGACTTTTGGGCACCGTGGTGTGGACCTTGTCGTATGGTTGGTCCGGTGGTAGATGACATTGCTGCTGAATATACAGGACAGGTAAAAGTAGTGAAGCTGAATACAGATGAAAATCCTACTATTGCCAGCAATTACGGAATTCGCAGCATTCCTACGCTCATAGTGTTCAAAGGTGGACGGCAAGTCGATACTGTTGTTGGTGCAGTGCCAAAGACAACGTTGAGTAAGACTTTAGCACAGTATCTGTAGTTCAATTCGTAATCAATAACTCAATTACGAATGACGAATTGAACTGGTGTAGGACACTCAGTCCTGGCTCTTTGACAATCAGTTTTAACAAGACTTGCATAATGCGTAAATCCTATCATTTGTTGGAGTTCAACCAATGGACTTGAAATTGTATGGTAAATCCGCGCTGGTAAGTGGTTCAACAGCAGGTATTGGTTTTGCAATTGCGCAAGGACTCGCACAAGAAGGGGCATCAGTTATTATTACTGGACGATCTTCAAGACGAGTTGAGGAGGCAATCGCCAAAATTCAACACAGCAACCCAGAAGCAAAAGTTTCCGGTGTGGTTGGTGATCTTGCAAAAAAAGAAGGAGCCTCGGAAGTCTTTCAACAAGTTCCTCACATTGATATCCTAATCAACAATCTTGGTGTTTACGAGCCAAAGCCATTTTCAGATATCACCGATGAAGACTGGTTCAACATCTTTGAAGCTAACGTTCTCAGTGGAATCCGTTTGAGTCGCCACTACCTACCAAAGATGTTGGAACAAGACTGGGGACGTATTATTTTTATATCCAGTGAATCTGCGATTCAAATTCCTGTCGAGATGATTCACTATGGTATGACCAAAACTGCTCAACTTGCCATTGCAAGAGGTTTAGCACAATCTGCCGCTGGAACTCAAGTCACAGTCAACTCTGTTCTAGCAGGACCAACTCGCTCAGAAGGCGTTGATGATTTTGTAGCAAATCTAGCAAAAGACCGTGGTATTAGTTCTGAGGAAGTCGAAGCTGACTTTTTCAAAAATGTTCGTCCAACTTCCCTGATCAAACGCTTTGCAACAATTGATGAGGTTGCAGCAATGGTTGTTTATCTATCCAGTCCAATAGCCTCAGCCACAAACGGTGCAGCTGTGCGGGTGGATGGCGGGGTTGTGCAGTCAGTTGTTTAACAGTTATCAGTGAGCAGTTTCATCTGCATGCTCACTGATGACTGAAATAAACCAGGAATTTTGATTTTTGGCTAAGCACAAAATTTGGAGATTCAATTTATGAACGCTAACATAAACTTACTCTCGCCATACAAACTAGGTGATCTAGAACTGCCCAACCGCATAGTGATGGCTCCCTTAACCCGTCAGCGTGCAGGTGAGGGTAATATACCGCACCAACTCAACGTCACCTACTATACTCAACGCGCTTCTGCGGGGTTGATTATCTCTGAAGCCACTCAGGTTTCTCCACAGGGACAAGGGTATCCTCATACACCAGGAATTCACTCACAAGAACAAGTCGAGGGTTGGAAATTAGTCACAGATGCAGTGCATCAGCACGGAGGAAGAATTTTCCTGCAACTATGGCATGTAGGACGCATTTCACATCCTGATTTCCAACCGAATGGTGAGTTACCACTAGCACCTTCTGCGATCGCACCCAAGGGTCAGGTACGAACCTTTGAAGGTATGAAACCATATGTAACTCCTCGTGCGTTGGAAACGTCGGAGATTCCTGAAATTGTCGAACAATATCGCAAAGGGGCAGAAAATGCTTTGGCGGCTGGTTTTGATGGTGTAGAAATTCACGGTGCTAATGGTTATTTACTTGACCAGTTTCTCCGGGATGGTACAAATAAACGTACAGATAAATATGGCGGTTCTATAGAAAATCGTGCCCGACTTCTATTGGAAGTAACCGAAGCAGTTGTAGGAGTGTGGGGTGCAAAACGGGTTGGGGTACGTTTGTCTCCAAGTGGTAGGTATAACGATATGCAAGACTCCAATCCACTAGAAACATTTGGTTATGCGGCCCTTGCGTTGAATCAGTTTGATTTAGCATATCTGCATATTTTTGAGGCGATAGATCGCGATATCCAACATGGAGCAATAGTGGTGCCAACCAGTCATATACGCGATCGCTATCACGGTACACTTATCGTTAATGGGGCATACACTCGCGAAAAAGGCGATGCAGTCCTAGCGAAAGAAGAAGCAGAACTCATTGCTTTTGGCACACTATATATATCAAACCCCGATTTACCCCGGCGTTTTGCTCTCAATGCACCGCTGACTGAGGGAGATTCGACAACTTTCTATGGTGGTGGAGAAAAGGGTTACACCGACTATCCTACAGTAGAAGAGCAATATCCCTCTTTAGTAGCAGCAAAATAATTCGTCGTTCTTATAAATATACGAATGACAAATAGGTGTGGTGCAACCTTATAATCTTTTTGAAAATTAACGGAGAAATCTCATGGTTCAAGAACTCAAAGAGCAAACTAAACCTCTAGATGTACCCAGCGCCATTATTCAGCGTCGTTCTATCAAGACTTTCAAATCAGAACCCATATCCCCGGAACTACTTAGGCAACTCGTTGAACTCACCGTAGCAGCGCCCAGTAGCTATAACATACAAGATTGGCGGATAGTTCTTGTGCAAGATGAGGCACAAAAGGCGGCTCTTTCTGCAGCATCTTGGAATCAAAAACAAGTCGTTGAAGCGCCTGTGACGTTTGTATTTGCTGCTGATGCGACTGCTGGAGAACAAGACTTAACACCGATTTTGAATCAGGGACTCGAAACGGGTGCATGGAATGAGAAGACGGTAAACTACTTTAAAACCAATATCCCGCAGCATCAAGCTGGACTTGGAGACAAACGGCGGGAGTATGCCATCAAAGATGCTATGATTGCTGCGACTCATTTGGTGTTAGCAGCAGAAAGTCTGGGTTTGTCCACCTGCTTTTTGAATGGTTGGATTGAAGAGAAAGTTAAGGAAGTGATTGCTGCTGCGGACAATCCAGATATTGCGATCGCAGTTCTTGTACCAGTTGGATATGCAGCAGAACCACGTCGCGATCCCGGACGTCTGCCATTTGCTCATAACGTTTTTGTGGATAGACTGGGAAACCCTTATGAGGATTGAGATGACAACGGTCTATGCTACCGATCTATATTGAGAGATTCAACATGAGCAAACGGTGAGTAGACAGCCAGTAGCGAGGTACTGCTCACCTGATTGACTCATAAGCGATTGACTTTGCACCAAGTTAATCGCTCTAAAATCATCTACCAAGTCAAAATTTTAGCCATGTCCTTAGCCTCATATCTAGCGCGTCGTTCGCTCCATTATGGCTGGCTTGTTGCTGGTTTAACTTTCATTGCCTTGCTGGTGGCTGCTGGAATTCGTTCAGCCCCTGGAGTACTGATTGTACCGCTCGAACAAGAGTTCGGCTGGACTAGAGCAACGATATCATTGGCAATCTCCATTAACTTAGTACTCTATGGACTGATTGGACCTTTTGCCGCAACACTGATGGAGCGGATAGGCATTCGCCGAACTATGGTATTTTCACTAGCCTTCGTCGCTGTTGGTGTTGGCTTAACTACCTTGATGTCGGCTTCGTGGCAGCTGGTCTTGCTTTGGGGCATTATCGTCGGTAGTGGTACCGGGATCATTGCTTTGGTGTTGGGTGCTGTAGTAGTCAATCGCTGGTTCTCCGAACGGCGGGGTTTGGTTCTCGGTGTGCTGACAGCAAGTACAGCAACTGGACAACTGGTGTTTCTACCAATGCTGGCGTCGTTAGTAGAGCATTTTGGATGGCGAGTTGCAACCCTTACTCTGAGTGGTGTAGCGCTGCTAGTCATTCCTTTGATCGCGATTTTTATGCGCGATCGCCCGAATCAAGTCGGCTTGCGTCCGTTTGGCGATAAGAGCGAAACGGCAGAAGTGCTACAGCCCAGAGCGAATTCCATCGCTTCGACACTGCGCTTACTTTGGTTGGGAATGCGCCAACGCGACTTCTGGTTATTGTTTGGTAGTTTTTTCATCTGCGGTGCCAGTACAAATGGGTTGTTTGGTACTCACTTGATTCCCGCCTGTGTTGATCATGG
>NZ_JABXYX010000363.1 GCF_017982655.1 Brasilonema sp. CT11
AATGAAATACATTACTACGGTTATTAAAGAAGCCACTCGCTTGTATACTCCGTTAATGGGATTCTCAACGCAATCGACAGAAGACTGCGTCGTTAACGGATATCACGTGCCTAAAGGTACCGTGTTCAGCATGCTTTCGATCGCTATGCACACTTCCGAAGAATTCTACGAGCAGCCATATGAATTTAAACCTGATCGTTGATCAAAGAAAACGAAGACGAAAAGCCTAACGCCGCTCCTTGGTATCCTTTCGGTGCAGGTATACGAGATTTCGTTTTTCATACGGATCTGATGGATTTTAAATTGTTAGGACCGAGGTTGTGTATCGGCAATAACTTCGCAATGCTCGAGATGAAAGCGGTGCTCGCAATGTTACTCCAAAACTTTAAATTTTTACCGAAGAGTGACGTAGGTTGTTGCCATAAATATATTACCCTGCATAGTCGCTAATATTATCTTTGAAGCTGAAATTCCAACAATCCATCACGTTAAAACCGGTCGAATCGTTCACTATTGGCGTACAGTCATTGTAAAAACCTCGGTAAAATCGTCGTGCCTGCAAATGTTGCCAAAGACGAACGAGACTTTCGCGCTTTTTTCATTTGAACTTTCAAATTTAACACTAATAATGGAGTATTAAGAAGAGATTGAAAGAGTTAGGGGTTTCGAAAAAAGTTCAAGAATTTTCAACGCGATGATTTATTCAAGACCTCGATGCGAAAGTAGGCTATACATTGTGCATACTTGCAATATATCCACTCTTATGTAGCATCGAGCGTTTACAAACTGCCAGATCCTCGTGGTGACGTGTTTCCGAAAAATTTAATACGTGACGTTTAATTGTTTCGAGTTTAATAGTTTTTCGTAACACCATATCGAACGACAATGCATTGGCGACGAGTATTGTTGCCTATAGCGCTTCTTTTGAGCGTGATCTGCTTCGCTAAATGCACGAACGTTGATCGGACTTCGTCTTCAAAGCTTTATGATTTTGTAAATGAATATTGCACTTGTCAAGTAAGTATACGTGCATTAATATAGTGATAATAGCACCCGTGAGGCTTGCTGCGGAATAATTTAGTTCTTTTATTATTCATAAATATTCAGAAAATTATACACGGCCTTTAAAAATATTTATATCTACTATTATATGATATATATACATATTACTATCAGTTAAAATTAATTCTTGATTATCCGAAAATGGCTAGCGGTTTTCACTACGCATGCGTTGATCTGTACACGTCAACAACGTTTTTTCGTTGCAGTGTTCGAAATTTATAAATTTCTAATGATTTTTATAATATAGGAAGCATTAACGGGGCAATTAGGCGATTGTTGTTGCGATATTGATACCGTTACAAAAGTCAACAAAGATCTCTACCCTTTACTGAAGCAATTGGTCGGAAACTCCTTCTTCAGATATTACAAGGTACATAATATTACAGAATAATATTTTGCATTCAGAAAAATTTGCTGCGTCACATCCAGATACCGATCTCACATCCGCTCCGTGACGAAAATTGCGCTTTTTTGCCGGCTATTACTGCTAT
>NZ_JABXYX010000028.1:0-43901 GCF_017982655.1 Brasilonema sp. CT11
GGAACCCCCGCACGGCGCTGGCTCGACTTCGCAGCTTTTGGGGGGAAGCGGAGGAACATAACGTGCCGCCCCGTTGTAGCACAAGCGCGTTCTCCCTCGTGCCGGCTCTGGCGTATGCGCTTTGCGCACGCCCAGAGGTCTAAAGCGTAGCGAGACCGTTCGGCACGGGGCCGTGCCCGTTAGGCGCAGCCGTGGCGTTAGCCATAGGGCTCAGGTCTTCCCCGGAGGGCTATCGGGGAGAACCTCCGGTTCCGGTGCGCGCTCCGCAGTCGCGCCCGAGAGCGCAGACAAGGACTGCAGCGCTATCTCACCGTGCGCGGGTTCCCCTATACCCTTACCCCCCTACACCCCTAGTTGCTGACGTCTCTATTCTTCTGAGATAATGACTAAGAGCTAATGAATAATGTTTATTTTTCTAAACGAACAGCATACCACTGTAAATATTGGCCAGAACCAACATCTAACTCGCAACTCGTATCGATTAAATATTTTGCTTGTGTCTCTACTGAATCAAGAGATTGTAAATCGGGTGGCAAGTCCTCAAATTTAAGTTTGTGTAAAATTTCCTTGAGCTTCTCTAATAACTCTAAAGCAGAAAGAAATTGTTCGGGTTGGTTTGTTTCTAAAACGACAAAATAATCTTGTTGATACATTAACGAATCTGGCATAAGTAGGTGACTCAAATCAAGGATAGGATAAAGGATAAGTATAGATTGGTGAAATTAGTGTTCTATATAACAATCCTAAATGATAAGCCCTATGGCTAATGTCATGGCTGCACCGTATGCGCTTTGCGCATACGTGAAATCTTTGCTCTCGGCTATGGTTTGTCCAAAGTTGTAACAAATGACTCCTGGTTCGCTCTTTTTTAGAGAATCAGAACGATTGGAAAAATCTAGATGTGAAAAAAGTTTGAGGTCTACAAAGGATATGATCACTTAAACAATATCTCATTTTAAGCAACAAGTGCTCGTGCGATCTGCGCTCGTCGCGTCCGCCCTTGTTTACCAGGTTAACTTATGGGAAAACCCTCTTCAAAAATGCAACTAAAGTGATAAGCCCGCTTGCTTGAGCTTGTGCGTATCGCAAGGGAGCAACACACGCCTTAAACGTATCGCCATCTTTGCCAACGCACCAAATCCAGATTTTTTCTTGCATTTTTGTCAAATCCAAACAAGTGTGGGAGATGATTCATGACACCTTTGGGCATGTTTATAGTACGTCTTCTACGTTCACGCGTAGCGTATCCTTTTGGGACTGGTGTAATCGCAAAGACTCTATTTTTTGTTTTTCAATGTTGACTTACTTATATAAGTCACGGTGTTGGATAATTGCCTAATGATTTCACACGGTGATCTAGGTGATCTATATGTTGTTTAGTATTTTTGGCTCCTATGGAATGCAACTCATGTCAGGCATAAGCCCATTCTTGATGACCAAAGAAACTCCTGTGATTCTCGTGGCTGATGATGACAAGTCAACGCGAATGCTGTTGCGTGATGCTATGGAAAAGGAAGGCTATCGAGTAGTCGAGGTTAGTGATGGGAAACAGTGTCTAGATGTATACGCATCTGTCAAACCTGATTTAGTTTTACTAGATGCTGTTATGCCTATTATGGACGGCTTTACATGCTGTAAGCAACTGAGCAAAATATCCAGCAATTTTGGTAACTCAACACTTGCTAATCCAGTGATAGAATCTTCACTGAACCATAGTGCTATTTCAGTACTTTGGAATAGTACTCCCATATTAATGATTACTGGCTTGGACGATCCTGAGTCAGTGGATCGCGCCTTTGAAGCAGGAGCAACCGACTATGTCACCAAGCCTATTCACTGGGCTGTTTTGCGTCAGCGCGTACGAAGGTTGCTGCAACAAGCACAACTGTACAAAAAGTTTGAGGCTGCAACCCATGCTTTACAAGAACTTGCCAATATAGATGGGTTAACTGGAGTGTCTAATCGTCGCCGCTTTGACCACTACTTAAATATTAAATGGTTGAACCTAGCACAGGAACAATTGCCTTTATCACTCATTTTATGCGATATCGACTATTTTAAACTTTACAACGATAAATATGGTCACCCTGCTGGAGATGCGTGTTTGCAAAAGGTTGCTGGTGTCTTGAACCGTTTGGCTCAAAGAAATGAGGATTTAGTAGCGCGTTATGGTGGTGAAGAATTTGCAGTGATTATGCCTAACACTCATGCTGCTGGTGCTGTTCACGTTGCAGCTAGCATACAAGCTGGAGTCAGGGAATTACAAATGGATCACTCAGAATCTGAGGTTAGCCATTACCTCACCTTGAGCTTAGGGGTAGCGACGACACTCCCCAGTTTTGAATCTTCTTCAACAACTTTAGTTGTTGCAGCAGATAAAGCGCTTTACCAAGCAAAAGCAGAAGGACGCAATCGCATTATACTCAAGCAATTGAACTGTTGAGTGGTTTTAGCTTTACACTAGAAATAGTCAAACTGTGGTTAAGATAACAATTAATTTCACTAAAATTTTGCACATTTCTTACTACAAAAGCCGATGACGGGATTTGAACCCGTGGCCTGCTGATTACGAATCAGCTGCTCTACCACTGAGCCACATCGGCATACCTCCGGATTATTATAGCTTATGACACAACAAAATAACAAAACTCGTATTAATTCAGAACAATACGCCCGTCTCAAGGCAGAAGCCATAGCCCCCTATCGGGGCTTACGGCAATTTATCTACATTACTTGTGGTGCTTCTGGTTTTATTGGTATAGTCATCTTTCTTTCTAAGGTACTTGCAGGACGTGATGTTGAGAGTGCGTTGCCGAATTTAGCACTTCAAATAGGAGTCGTTGCTTTAATGGTTTTTCTTTGGCGTTGGGAGCAGCGTAGACAACAACGCCCCAAATAGCAATTAATTTCCGAAGCTTTGAGCCTCGCTCCACGTAGACGCGTAGCGGCTTCTCGTAAGAGTGGAGCTATCGCTTACGGAGGAAACCTCCCGCAGTCGCCACAACGGTCAAAGCTCGCCGGGGGAAGCTTCCCCCGGCAGACTTTGGGGGAACCCCAACGCCAGATGCCATAGACGGCAAACCCGTCTATGGCACAAAGTGCCACGCTGCGCGAACAGCACTGGCTCCGCAAGGCGCTGCTCTGCGCTCAAACTCCTCACAGTTTACCTTTTCCGTGAGAAGGCTTGCGCCATAATCTTTGATTTGGCGTCAAGATGAATCGCGGGTTAAAACTGCCACGTTCTGCGACCGATGCGAAAGCGGGGAAGTAGAACAGTGGCAGTTTTAACAATCTCTGTGCTATAATTACGTCAATTAGTTTAACGTAAAAATGCTAGTACTTGAGGCAAAACTAGAAGGAACAAAAGAGCAGTACGAAAAGCTGGATGAAGCAATTCGTACTGCTCGATTTGTTCGGAACAGTTGCGTTAGGTACTGGATGGATAATCGCGATATAGGACGCTATGAGCTTTCGGCTTATTGCGCAGTTCTATCCAAAGAGTTTGAATGGGCGGGTAAGCTCAACTCTATGGCGAGACAAGCTAGTGCTGAAAGAGCGTGGTCTGCGATATCTCGTTTTTATGACAATTGCAAAAAGAAAGTTCCAGGAAAGAAAGGTTATCCGCGTTTCAAGAAAGAACAAACACACGGTTCTGTTGAATACAAGACCAGTGGGTACAAACTTTCTGAAGACAGACGGTATATCACTTTTTCTGATGGATTTGAAGCAGGAACTTTCAAGATGTGGGGAACCCGTGACTTGCATTTCTATCAGAAAAAACAATTCAAGAGGGTTCGTGTTGTCCGCCGTGCCGATGGGCACTATATTCAATTTTGCGTTGATCAAGAAAGGTTAGAAAAACGAGAGCCAACGTTAAAAACGGTTGGAATTGATGTTGGGTTAAACCAGTTCTACACTGACAGTGATGGCAATACGGTCGCTAATCCACGTCATTTGCGTAAAAGCGAAAAGTCATTAAAGCGGTTTTCTCGCCGCATGTCCAAGACTCAAAAAGGGTCTAAGAACAGAGCTAAATTCAGAAATAAACTAGCTCGCAAGCATCTAAAGGTAAGTCGCCAGCGTAAAGATTTTGTTGTCAAAACAGCAAGATGCGTAGTGAAGTCTAACGACCTCGTGGCGTATGAGGACTTAAAGGTGCGAAACATGGTGAGAAATAGACACCTTGCCAAATCGATTAGTGATGCTGCATGGACTCAATTTCGTTCTTGGGTTGAGTATTTTGGAAAAGTATTTGGCGTGGTTACAATTGCTGTTCCACCCCACTACACCTCTCAAAATTGCTCGAACTGTGGAAAGGTTGTCAAGAAAGCTCTTAGCACCAGGACGCATACTTGCCCTCATTGTGGGCATATCCAAGATCGAGATCATAATGCGGCACGAAACATACTAGAAAAGGCACTACGTACGGCGGGTCACGTCGGAACTAAGGACACTGCGTTGGGGAGCCAGTCTTGTGCGGGGGTTCCCCCCGTTGAGAGACCTGGCGTCGGCTCTGCCGACTTGTAGCATGTGTCCGGTACGCCTCTGGAGAGACTGACCTCTGCTTGGGTGATGAAAATCCTCCAAGTAAGCCAACTCGTGGAAAGAGGAAATCTAAGCAGTGATGTTTGGAATCCCCCCCTGTAACGGTACTCCGTTCAGCGGCGGGAGGATGTCAATTCTGAATCGTGTTTGAAGCTTATCTTTCTTGGTGATTCATTATTTTTCATAATCAATTAAGAAATCTTTTGATAACCAAATTATCATGATTTCCTTTTTTGAAGTGAATTACAAGCTTTTGCGATAACGTCTCATACCTTTAGAAAAGTAAGCTAATAAAAAAGTTGATATCTCCATCATAGCTAAATTCCAGTTAGTAATTGCTAGTATACTAGTGCTGATAACTAGCAGGCAGAGTAAGCTGTATTTAATCTTCATTCATCCTCACTTTTTACAAACCAAAGCTTAAAAAAATTTCCGGCACAACTCATCTTTAGGAACAATACGTTTTGGAGAACTTTCTTTTGCACCACAAGTTAAAAAGAGAAGTCCTCCTGAGTCAGCCTGATTTAATAGGCTTTTATTTATCCTCTTCATGAGCTTTCAGCTCACGCACGCATTCTTGTCCAACACCGATAATGAATCCTAAGCTGGCACCAATTAAAGCATATCTGTTGTGCAAATCTTTGTAGTACTGAGTTTCATATATAAGTTGATTAAAGTTACGTTGACCAATTTGAGCAGCAGCTAAGCCAATAACTGCGCCAACGAGAGCAGTTATAGCACCTGAGAAGATGATGAGCTTAATATTCATAATTTCTCAAACTCAGATTGTGAGCAAATAAAACTATACAACTAGCGCTGGAAGAAATTGTCTGACGATTCGGATAACAATCGCTAAATAAATAGTGGGTTAAGTTGAGCGATCGCCCTCTTGAATATCCTTTTGTAAAGCATAGCCCAACTGAACAAATTATTTATTTACGTTGACTCACCTATTAGCCCTAAAGAATAATTTAAAACAATTAGGACTAGTGGTGTAAGAAGAAAGAGTAAAACAGATACACAACAGTGATTGTAAACAAAATGTGATTTATCCAATCGTTTGCATTCCATTGTTTGAACATTTGTGTAACCTTTATAGACAAACTTTCTAACTGCAACTTGGTATCACTCATTTTGTGGAGTCGTCTTAAATCTAGGGAGCGGTTGTTCTTTTTGGTCTGGTTGAACCTGAGGCGGCTGACTTTGCTCTGGATGCTGTGGCGAACTGGGCTTGTTAGGTTTACCTGGTTTCAAGAAGCGCTCTTCTAGGTTTTTAATAACAACGTACAGCACTGGCACTAAAAACAAACTTAAGATTGTTGAAATCAGATAACCGCCAAACAGCGCTGTTCCCAAAGACCAACGGCTCATAGCGCCAGCGCCAGAAGCTATCACCAGGGGCCAGAAACCCACTAAACCAGCAAAAGCAGTCATGAGAATTGGTCGCAAGCGTTCCTCAGCAGCACGGATAGCAGCTCTTGTGGAATTCATCCCTAACGCTGCTGATTGATTAGCAAACTCTACAATCAAAATTGCGTTCTTACTCGCCAAACCAATGAGCATGACGAGCGCGACTTGAGCATAGATATTATTGTTAACCACAGGCCAAACGCCGCCTGCTTGGAAAACATTGCTACGGAACACAACTGCACCAAGTGCACCCAAGATTGCCAGAGGTACGGTAATCATGATGATTATGGGATCGACGTAGCTTTCGTACTGCGCCGCTAACACCAAAAAAACCATGACAAAAGCTAAGCCAAAAATGATGGGTGCTGCACCGCCAGAGGATTTCTCCTGAAGAGCAGTTCCTGTCCAAGCAAAGCCAAATCCTGGTTGTAAAACTTCGTTGGCGACCGCTTCCATTGCTTGAATTGCCTGTCCGGTACTATAGCCCGGTGCTGGAGCTCCTTGAATTTTGATTGACGGATAGACGTTGTAGTGAGTGATAACAGGCGGATAAGTAATTCTTTCTAATTGCACCAAAGAACTCAGTTGAACCAGATTACCATTTTGGGAATTACCATTTTGGGAATTACCATTTTGGGAATTACTACTTTGGGAATTACTACTTTGGGAGCGTACGTACAGACGACTGAGATCTTCTGGATTGGAGCGCACTGTCCCCTCTGCTTGGGCGTAAACCCGATACAGTCGCCCGCCAAGCACGTATTGGTTGACATAGCTTGCACCCAGGTAGGTCTGCATGGTGTTAAAAATATCACTGATTTTGACGTTTTGTGCCTTGGCTTGGTTGCGATCAATGGAAATCTGCATCATCGGGGCATTGAAGGTGAATTGAGAAAAGACACCTCCTAGTTCCGGTCGCTTCTGGGCTGCTGCCATCACCTTTTGGGTGTTGTCAATGAGCACTTCCATAGGCAGGGCTTGTTTGTTTTGGATATACATCTCCAAGCCACCTGTACTACCCAAACCATCCACAGGTGGGGCATTGACAGCGATCGCCCTCGCTCCAGGAATTTTTTGTTGCAACCCTTTATTAATTTTTTGCAGAATTCCAAAGACTGAATGGTCAACACCAGGACGTTCTTTCCAATCTTTAAGCTTCACGAAAAACAGCGACTTGTTACTCGCGTTCCCCTCAAACCCGAAGCCAGCGTTCCCGACAACATGCTCAACTTCTGGCAGTGGCTTTACGACTTCTTCAGTAATCTTCTTGACGATATCAAGGCTGTAGTTGAGAGACACGCCTGGTGGCGCTTCGACTATTGCAAAGAAATAACCCTGATCTTCTTCGGGGATAAACCCTTGGGGAGTCGTCTGGTAAATCCAACCTGTCAAGACTAAACCCGCAATAAACACTGGAATCACGATCCATCGAAGCCGGATCAGGAATTCTACAATTTTGATGTATCCTCCCTTGAACCAATCAAAAATCTTATTAAACCAGCGAAAAAATATGCCCAATGGACCGTGGACTTCCTGCTGTTGCCGCATGATGATAGCTGACATACTGGGAGAGAAAGTCAGAGCGTTGAAGACAGAAATGGCAATGGAAAAAGCAATAATTAAGGCGAATTGTTTGTAAACGATACCAGTCGTGCCAGGGAAGAAAGTCACAGGGATAAACACCGCCATCAATACCACTGATGTCGCAATCACTGCCCCGGTGAGTTCTTCCATTGCATCTAGGGCTGCTTGCAGTGGTTTCATGCCCTGTTCGAGTTTGGCAGCGATCGCCTCCACAACGACAATCCCATCATCCACCACCAAACCTGTTGCCAGGATAATACCGAATATTGTCAACTGATTGAGAGTAAATCCAAACACAAACGCAAATGCCATCGCGCCAATTAGCGATACAGGAATGGCAATAGCGGGAATGATTGCGGTGCGCCAATCCTGTAAAAAGATGAAGATGACGAGGAATACGAGGGCGATCGCCTCTGTTAGGGTTTTAAAGGCTTCATCGAGAGAAGCTGCTACGAACAAAGTATTGTCCAAGCCGATCGCTGCCTTTAATCCTGGCGGAAAATTAGGTTGTAACTCCGCCATTTTCTCTTTGATTGCCTTTGCCGTATTCCAAGCATTTGTACCTGGGAGTTGATAAGCTAACAAAATGACTGCTGGTGAACCGTCAAATAACGTTGTCGCACTATAATCTTCCGCCCCAACTACCGCTCGACCAACATCTTTTAACCGGATGAGCGTACCATCAGTGCCTGTTTGCACCACAATGTCTTCTGCTTCTGCAGGAGTGGTAAATCGACCACTTGCTCGTAGAGCAATTTCATACTGCTGCTGGGATGGGGTAGGCTGCTGACCAATTCTCCCTGCGCCAACCTGGATATTTTGTTCGGAAATGGCATCGATGACATCCTGTGATGTCAAATTCCTGGCAGCCAAGGCATCGGGATCAAGCCAAATACGCATGGCATATTTGCGCTCCCCCACAATTCTGAGTGAACCTACCCCTTCAATCCGTTTGATTTCATCAAAGATTAGTCGGTCAACGTAGTTGCTGAGGAAGACGGTGTCGTAGATGAAGTTTCCATTCTTGTCTTTTTCGGAATAAAAGCTATAGGCAAGAGTAATAGTTGGAGACTGCTTTTTGGTTGTCACACCAATACGCGTGACTTGTTCTGGTAAAGAGGCGTTGGCGATCGCCACGTTATTTTGCACGAGAACTTGGGCAGTGTTCCTATCCATGTCTGTAGGAAAGGAGACGTTAACGGTGGTGTCGCCATTATTTGTCGTCTGTGACGACATATACACCACTCGCTCTGTGCCGTTGATTTCCCGCTCTAGCACAGTGGTAACGTTTTCTTCTGCTGTTTTGGCATCAGTACCAAGATAGTTAGCAGTGACACTTACCTGCTTGAGAGCCAATTCTGGTAGCTTATCTAAAGCCAACAGAGGAATGCAGATTCCTCCAAGCAAGATAATCACTACCGTGCAAACTGTACTTAAGACTGGTCGCTTGATGAAAATATCGGCAATATTCATAGCCCAGGAGTTAGATGATTGAGTTGATCGTGCGTGCTCGCTGCTCAAACATTCAAAATTCAAAAAGAATTTTGAATTTCCTACTGTGGCGGACTAGGACTCAGGTTTTATGGCAGAACCATCCTTGAGGGTAAGAATTTGCGTAACCGCAATTTGATCGCCTGGCTTGAGTCCATCAAGTACCTGGTAGTATTGACCTTGAATAGCTCCTAGATTCACGGGCTGCTTCCGCACAGTTAGTTTTGACCCTTGTTTTGACCTTACTGTCTGAGCTACATAGACAAAGTTTTGCGCCCCGATAGGAGATACAGCAACTGTGGGAATTAAAACACCTGGACGTTGACTCCAAATGACTCGTGCGCTGACAAACTGTCCCTCGCGTAAGTTGCCGCTAGAGTTGGGAAACGCAGCTTTGGTTAAGACAGCTTGGGTACCTGTATCTGCCTCTGCGGAGATAAAGTTGATACTCCCACTCACCAAGCGTTTTTTTGTCTTGGGGTCAATGAGTTCCACTGGTAACCCCCGTTGTAGTTGTGAAGAGCGGTTGGTGGGAATTGAAATTCGTAGGAAAAGATTGTCGTTTTGGGTAATCGTGGTTAGCGTTTGACCAGTGCTAACGTAGTCTCCAACTTTGACTGCGAAGTCACCCACAGCTCCGTTAATGGGTGCCAGTACCTGTTTATACTGAAAAGACACGCGAGTACTAGCTACATCTGCCTCACCTTGTCGGATGTTCGCTTGTGCTTGATTTACGCTAGCTTTGGCAGCTTGTACCTGTTCCTCATCGGCGCGCAGCGTTGCGATCGCCTGGTTTAAGTTTTTCCGGGCAATGTCTAACTCCTGTTTTGCTTGTGCCCCAGCAGACACCAGTCGCTGCGTCCTTTGGAACTGAACCTGTTGAAGTTCTACGTCTGCCGCATCCTTAGCCCGTTGTGCCTCTTGTGCCTTCACTTGCGCCCGGGCTGTGCCATAAGCAGATTTATATGAGTTAACTTTGGCAATGGCGCTATTGAGATCCGAACCAGTGCGATCAGGACGCAGCAGCACAATTGGCGTTCCCTGCTTGACTCGATCTCCAGAGGAAACGGGGATCGACTCTATCCGACCTTGGATTTCTGGTTGCAACGAGACTCTCTGCTGAGCTTCCAGCCTACCCAGAAACTCTTGGATCTCTTGCACCTGACTAGATTTCAATAACTGCAACTTGACCGGAGTTGGTGGCGGTTCGGTGGCTGTGGCAGAGGGTTTGCTCCGACCGCAGGCGCTGGTGAACATAGAGGCAACAAGCACTGGAAATAATAGTTTAGTTGCTATTAGGGCGTCAGCTTTTTTAGACATTATTTCTAACCGAAGAATTTCACTCTGATGAAGTCAAAAAATGAATATTTCTTACAAGTATTTGAATTCTGAATGTTCAAGTCTGTCAGGAGAACTCTACTTGCTTTTTGGCAATATTTTGACAAAATAGCTGTGTTTGGCTCAAATACCGCACACAAGCAAGCGATTGAAGAAATAATTCGTCATTTTTGAACCAAAAGGAGAATTCCACCAGCGTGAGGGATGACAACCAATTGGTGCAGCCAGCGTGTAGTCTAGGTCATCGCACTTTATCCATTTATTGTCTGCTCGCCAGCCTACGCGCTCGCCAAATCGCTCAATGACTCCAGTATCTTGATTAATGGTGGTGTCGAGTGAACCACCAACACTTTGATAAATCTGTATTTGCACACTGAAACCAAAGCGACCTTGGCTATAGTTTTTCCACAGGTTGTCTATCACTCGTAGTTCATCACAAGAAAACTGTCTCATGTCATCCGGAGTGATATCTCCCAACTCTGGCTCTCCTGTTATGGCTTGGATGACCCGGATTGTTTCCCAGTCTGCTTCTCGTAGGTTTCCTGTCGCTAACAACTCGCGCAGCTTCTTATATTTATGGATATCAGCAACCATTAAGAAATTTTCTTCTGAGCGAGCAATGCGATCGCCTAGATTTGATAACAGCTGATTAAGTTGTTGTAGCTGCACTTCTATCGCGCTTAAGCGAGTCGTGACTTCTGATTCATGCACTTCATTAGACATTGAATTCCTCACTAAAAAGGGAACATTTTCAACTTTTCCAATCCTGTACAGAGAATTTTGCCACTTGCCTGGTCAACTACCAATTTTTTTGATTAACTTGTTTTCATCTTCACACTATTCGTGCAAGAGGTCTACTCCTGATCGCACCTGTTTGTTGACTACTCCTTGAGAACTCAGTTGTGGGTGTAGTGTGTTTCTGGGCGAGTAAGGGAACTTTATTTCTCCATACCTAAACATAAGGCACTTACCACTAATAAAATATCCCGCCGTCGCAAACGCGTGGAAGGCGCTTGCTCTATACTATCAACGGGTTTGCACACCGATTAACGACTACGGCGGGACATTTTATACCAATTCAAAATTCGTCTTGGAAAGTTTGCTACGGAGGGAAACCAACGCCAGATACCTACGGAGGGAGACCCTCCTGCAGTACTGGCTCCTCCTGGCAACTTTCCGCAAAATTCGTCTTGAAAAGTTTTGCGCCGGGAAACCCGGATCTTACCGCTTTTCGCAAAATAAAGAAAGCCAGACGTAACAGGGGTTTGGGAGTGTGTATCTGTCACATTCTTTTTTCAAATTGGTATGATTTTTTGATTCTCCCTAAAAAGTAGAGGTTTGGTGTTTGGTTGTCTTGTCTATTCTTGTGGTTCTTCTCACATTCTTGCTATTTCTTTGGGAAAATTTTGGGCGTTACAGATTTGATAGCGGAGCGTGGCGTTAGCCATAGCGTCCCCTTTTAGCCTTGGCGAACAACAACAATTTTGGTTAATTGAAGGATGAAGTGTATTGTTTTCTAAAAAAATTGTGTTTTCACTTTTGCTCTATATTTTTCTATACTAAGAAAATATTAAATTAAATTAATCTTTCTTCACTTTGCGAAACACAAAACCATAAAAAATAAAAAAATTATTAGAAAATATCAAACGGGGCGAATTTACTGAGAGACTAAGTACAGTTCAAACGGGGTCAGCTTATATAAAGACCCTGAATATACATTTCAAATGTTTTTTAAAAAGGGGTCATGTAGATTTAAAGACCCCAATGTTAGCTCAAATAACAATATGTAAAGCGCCAGACGAACAACTTGTCAGTCATGGCGCTTTTAACTTTCAACTTACGGAGTTCTTACCAAATACGGAGAAGGAATTGCTTTAGCGCTTCCTTTACTAACTAGTGCTTGGTAAACAAAGGCAGCAACTTCTGCCCTGGTAGCTTGACGATTAGGATTTAACTCCTTAACTGTGGGGTAATTTATCACCAGTTGCTGTGCAGTGGCTGCGGCTACTGAATTGGTGGCATAGTTGGGAATCTGGGAAGCATCGTTATATATGGAAAGGACATTCTGATTGTTCACAGATAAGTTCATACCGCTTGCTAAGGAGACTAGTACCTGCACTCGCGGAATTTGTTGCTGTGGTTTAAAGGTACGATCAGGATACCCAGAAACAAAGCCACCTTGGTACGCAGATTGAATGACTTGGAAACCCCAGAAATTGCTGGCGACGTCGCTGAAGTTTGTGACTTGGCGCTTAGCTGTGGGTGCAAAGGCTTTGGTTACAATGGCGGCAAATTGGGCACGGGTGACAGGTTCATCAGGTTTAAAAGTGCCATCAGGAAATCCAGCAATAATATTCTTAGAGGCTAGAGCTTCGATGTAGCTTTTTGCCCAATAATTAGCTGGCAAATCCTTAAACGCAACTGGGCCACCTGCTGACGGTTCAACCTTGGCGGCGACAAATTCGACTTGACCAAGAATGCGCTTGGGGTCAATATCATTGCCGACCGCCACAATAGTATTCTTACCCTTGCTGTTGTTCACGTCATGGGCAGTATTACTGCGGATCAAGTTACCGCCAGGACTCTCAGCGGTGCCAAGATCAGGTGAAGCATTAGTGATCACGACTATGCCATCACGTTTATTCTTTTGAATGACATTTTTACGGAGTACTGGTTTCGCTGATTCGGAAATAAACAGACCATCTTGGTTTCCAATAATCTGGTTTCCTTCTACTAGGGGTGTGGAAGTACCACCGATCGCTAAACCAAAACCTGTGTCCTGAAATAAATTATTCCGAATCTCTCCAGTCGCCGACTTAGCAACTGAAATCCCATTGCCTTTGTTTTGAACAAAGACATTATTTTCTATTTTTGGATTACCTTGACCTGTAACAAAAACACCATCTCGTATACTATTGGTAAACGTACTATTTGTGATTATAGGATTAGTCGATTCTACCCATATACCAGTACCACGTTGTTGTGGGTTGGTGACTGTTACTCCTGTGATTGTGCTATCTTTATCCGCACGAATAGTCATATTCTGACGGGCAAAGGTAGGACTAATGTAAATACCACTACCTGTAATCAATACTCCCTGACCTTTTGTCGATTCATCACCGCGCAACGTCACACCTTGTTTGATCAAAAGTGGAAAAGTTTCTCCACTTTCTTGGTTATAAGTACCAGGAGCAAGTTGAATAACTGTACCTGGCTGGGCTTGATTAAGAGCGTAAGTAATGGTTTTATATGGAGCAGCTTCCGAGTTACTAGCACTAGTGCTGTCTGTACCAGTTTGTGGATTGACGTAAATAACACTTGCTGCAGTTGGGGCTTGCACTGGAGGAGTTTGCACTGGAGCCGTTTGCACTGAAGGATCTTGCACTGAAGGAGCTTGCGCCGTAACAGTTGAGGCGATACCTTTAGTATCGATCGCACCAGCGTTAACCTCAGATACTGGTATTATGAACCCACCAGAAACGACTAATAAAGCGGTTAGTCTTGCTGGAAAAGACAAGGTAAATGCAAGGGATTTACCAGTTTGAATGCGAAAATTTTGCCTTTGCGGAGAATCAAATCCCTGAGGTGCCATTTTATTATTAATGATCTGCGGAAATAGTGTTAGTTGATAATGGTGTCTCTAACAGCAGGCGTTGCTGTAAAACTCATGCAAACTATAGCTGAAGACCTGTATCTTGACATCTGGGTTCCTGCGTGAAAAACAGAAATTTTTACATTCTTTTACATATAGTTTGCACATCGATGCGAATTTTGCGGTGTCGGGGTATTTCATACTTCCCTACACCAAGCAACTCTTATCCTAAATTCTTTCTTCTACACTTAATACCACTCATCCGTATACAGATCAAAAAGAAATCAGATTTCTTCAAGAAACCTGATTTTTGAGGTTAAGTAATGTATTGTAAAAACAAAGGTGC
This sequence comes from Brasilonema sp. CT11, assembly GCF_017982655.1. Lineage (GTDB taxonomy): Bacteria > Cyanobacteriota > Cyanobacteriia > Cyanobacteriales > Nostocaceae > Brasilonema. The sequence continues at coordinate 14,307 of NZ_JABXYX010000028.1, forward strand.
AAGTCAATGCCCTACGGGCAGGGTGTAAGGGTATAAGGGGGTAAGGGGAGCCAGTGCGTTGGGCGGGTTTCCCGACTTGTAGACTCCCTCCGGGCGGCTTCCCGAAGGGTAGCACCTGGCGTTGTAGGGGCGTTAGCCATAGGCATACCCGTAAGGAGCAAAAGTCAAAAACCTAGGTTATATAGCAAGCTTTTCGCTTATCCTTAAATGGTATGTTTCTTGACGCGTCCGCACTCATTAGTAAGCTAATGTTTCTAAGGTTTCGCGCAAATAACCTTGTACTTGTTCATCAAGGCGGAGTTTCTGAAATTGAGTATCGCGTTCTAGTAGCCAGCGCTTGAAACCAGAACTTGTTGCGATCGCGGACTTTAAGCTATCCCAACTTTCACTGTCAGCACTATATTGATAATCTTTAGAAGTTTTCATTCCAGCCATAGTTCCTTGTTCCTTAGTTTCAAATATGAGTCTTTAGAGCCAAGTTTAATTAAGCTACAGCTCTGTTCACCGTTACATTTTACTAATTCTTTATCAGGGTAGTATCTATCTTGCAGCAAATTCTGTGTTATTCGACACTAAAAGATTGAGTTATACTCACGGAAATAGCCCAAAAGATTATAGAAAAAATTCAAGCGGCTATGGGCAAGGCGAAACCTAGTTATCTTGATGATAGCGGCGCAAATCAGTCTTTGGGTTAATATCAATTCTGTGTAACGCTGATTTTGATGACAAAGTATTGTAAAAACTAACTTAGATTCCGATCCCCGACTTTTCACCAGAAGTCGTAAATCTTGTTTATTCAATCTTAAATTTAGAAAACAAACAGTAATTTTACTTAAAATAGAGATAGATAAATTCGTAGAATGACCAAACACTGGTTGTGACAACATCTGCTCAAATAGTACCACTCGTCAAAGAACCTGAACGCCTAGAACTCCGACTACAAGAAATTCCGCCAGAACCTGGAGTTTATTTGATGCGAGATGGAAGCGATCGCATCATCTACATAGGCAAATCGCGGAAGTTGCGATCGCGTGTTCGTTCTTATTTTCGAGACTCACAAAGACTGAGCGAACGTATCGCTACAATGGTTAAGCAGGTGACAGAAATTGAATTTATTGTCACCGATACCGAAACTGAAGCTTTGGCGTTAGAAGCCAACCTGATCAAGCTGCACCTACCCTATTTCAACGTATTACTCAAGGATGATAAAAAATATCCTTACGTGTGTATTACATGGTCAGAAGATTATCCGCGTATTTTTATCACTCGCAAACGCCAAATAGGGAAAGAAAAAGATAAATTCTACGGACCTTATACTGATTCTGGCTTATTGCGGGAGATATTGCGCTTGTGTAAGCGTATCTTTCCTTTGCGACAACGTCCTCAGCCATTGTTTAAAGATCGTCCTTGCTTGAATTACGATTTAGGACGCTGTCCGGGTGTATGTCAGTTGCTGGTTTCACCAGAAGAATACCGCAAAACTGTGCAAAAAGTGGCGATGGTTTTTCAAGGTCGAAGTCAAGAACTGATCGAGACTTTAACTGAGCAAATGCACAAAGCCGCTGAATATGAAAACTTTGAGTCAGCAGCACGGATTCGCGATCAAATCACTGGATTAAAGTCCCTGAGTGCTGATCAAAAAGTGTCTCTACCAGATGATACAGTTTCCCGTGATGCGATCGCCCTCTTTAGTGACGAACAACTCGCCTGCATTCAATTATTCCAGATTCGTGCTGGGCAATTAGTAGGACGCTTAGCATTTGTCGCGGATGCTCACGCTGAACCAGGTGCTATCCTACAAAGAGTGTTGGAGGAGCATTATCAAACTGCTGACTCTGTAGAAATTCCCACAGAGATTTTAGTACAACACGAATTGCCAGATGGGGAGATATTAGCGGATGTTTTGACTACGCGTAAGGGAAGAAAAGTCACGATTTTTAATCCACAGCGACAAGTCAAGGCAGAATTGATTGATATGGTGGAGCGAAATGCTCAATATGAGTTGCAACGAACGCAAAAATTAAGCGATCGCAACCAACAAGCGATGCACGATTTAGCCACCATCCTTGATTTACCTGATATACCTCACCGCATCGAAGGTTACGACATTTCCCATATCCAAGGTTCAAACGCCGTTGCTTCCCAAGTCGTGTTTATTGACGGTTTACCCGCCAAGCAGCACTATCGCCATTACAAAATCAAAAATCCTACAGTCACAACAGGACACTCAGACGATTTTGCCAGTCTTGCTGAAGTTATCCAGCGTCGCTTTCGCAAGTATATCGAAGAGCCGCACTTAGCGCGAATGGGAAATCCTGATTGGCCCGACCTTATCATGATAGATGGTGGTAAAGGTCAGTTGTCATCTGTGGTTGCAGTCTTGCAAGAAATGAATTTATTGGAAGATTTGCGAGTTATTAGTTTGGCGAAACGGCGAGAAGAAATCTTTTTACCAGGAGAGTCTCAACCACTGGAAACAGAGTCAGAACAACCCGGAGTACAACTTTTGCGGCGTTTGCGAGATGAGGCGCATCGATTCGCCGTCAGTTTTCATCGACAACAGCGTAGTGATAAATTGAAGCGATCGCGTTTAGATGAAATCTCTGGTTTGGGACACCATCGACAAAAGCAGCTTTTAGGACATTTTCGCTCAGTTGATTATATCCGACAAGCAACACCTGCACAGATTGCCGAAGTACCGGGTATTGGTTCTCGTTTGGCTCAAGAAATTTACGATTATTTCCATCCTTCTGTAAATTAGTATCACCTAATACTGTTTTCTTAACAAAAAAGTGTTGGGTAATTGATAATTGGAAAAAACCCATTATCCATTACCCATTACCTATTACCCATTACCCATTACTAAGAACTACGTTAGCAAACATAGGCAATCCGGTTAATCTCTATCATTGGAATTTTTTCTTAAATTTTTTCATTACGAGTTAACATCATTATCAATAGTAAACAAAAATAAAGAAAAGCTAAAAATTTACATATTGTTACTAATCCTAAAGGTAGAGTGAGTTTTTAATGAGTGCTTTTTAGATATGCCTATTTACAGATTACAGTCATTCGCTTCTAGATTTTAACTATTGAGTTTAGCCTCTAAGGAAATTGTCGATACTCTCACAGCGTTTGCTTGCGATCACAGACCGTTTGAGAGCTTGAGCGTGACAAAAAGTGCCTAAGAATCCCTATTATTCGACAATTCTGCAGTTTTTAACCTTTTACTGTCAATTCCACTTCACAAAAAGTTCTACATTTCATAGTAAAAAAGAAAAAATTGATTTGGCAACAAAGAATGAAGTCTCAACGTCTTAGTCATTGGGATCATAAGATTTATAAGTAGAGTGAAAAAAGATAAATGATTTATATATCCAGAGTTGGATAACAGAGACCTTTAAGATGAACATAATTAAATAAAGACAAAGAAAAAAGAACAGTTCATCTATCTTCTGTTAATGTAAGCGATATAAATTATGGTTTGTTTAATTTTGTAAATATTCTCGATTTACAGGTTTCATTTGCGTTTTTTCAAAAGAATACGAAAGTTAAGGATTTTAAAATGCAGATAGTACAAAATGTTCGCTGCCCAAACTGTGGTAGCGAAGGTGAAAGACATTATTTATTAGATAGTCAACTAACTCGGACACAATGTGCAACCTGTGACTACTTAATGATCACTTGTACACGTACTAACAAAGTGATTGAAGCTTACGCTCCAGGTATTCTTGCTCCGCGTTAGTTAAATACTGAATACTGAGTCCTGATTTGTGAGAAAAAATGACTCACGATTGCGGACTCTTTTTTGTTCTCAATTGTCCACAAGCAGCATCGGCTTCTAAACCACGGGAGTAGCGAACACTAACCGCAATTTGTTGCTGCTTGAGGACTTTGACAAAAGCTTGAATTCGATTTTCGTTAGGGCGTTTGTAATCTGCTTCTGTGATGGGATTGTATGGAATCAAATTCACATGACTCTGGAATCCTCGCAGGTGTCGTGCTAATTCCAACGCGTGTTCTGGCAAATCGTTCACACCAGCAAGAAGAACGTATTCAAAACTGACACGGCGTCCAGTGATTTTCACATACTCCCGACATTCGGTAAGCAAATCTTCTATAGGATAGGAACGGGCGCTGGGAATGAGTTGTTCCCGCAGTGCTTGGTTGGGAGCATGAAGACTCACAGCAAGAGTGACTTGTAATTGGTGTTGAGCAAGCTGGCGAATGCGATCGCGTATTCCAACAGTAGAGACAGTCAAGTTACGTTGTCCAATACCCACATCTTGATTTAAAGATTTGACAGATCCGATAACATGATCCGTATTTAACAATGGTTCACCCATGCCCATAAATACCACATGGCTGACTCGTTGTTGAAAATCTTCTTGAACCGTCAACACCTGATCAACAATTTCATGACGTCCCAAATTGCGCTTATATCCTTGTTTACCAGTAGCGCAAAAATCGCACGCCATCGGACAACCCACTTGAGTTGAAACGCAAACTGTTAAGCGCTTTTCTGCCGGAATACCCACACATTCAATAATTTGATTATCACTGAGTTGCAAAAGATATTTGACAGTACCATCAGGAGCAACAGAGCGGTACTGTATATTTGAGCGCCCGATGGGAATTTGTGCAACTTCAGCACGCCATTGTTTAGAAAAGACAGAGATATCCGAGAGCGATCGCACTCCCTTTTGATAAATCCACTCGTGCAGTTGCTTTCCTCTGTAAGCTGGTTGTCCCTGTTGCTGTACCCAACCCGTTAACTCCTCTAAACCTGCACCGACAAGCGGTGGAATAGAGATGTTTGGTTGTTGAACAACACTAGTTTTCGGGGAGAGGAGTACAGGGACAGAATTAGCAGACATGGTAGTTAGGAATTGGCTTTGAATCTCTATGGTAGGCGTTAAACGTAGCTCTGCCGTAGGCAATCGCTACTCTTGTTGTTTGAGTTTATCACTTCTGTTCAGTCATCTACATTTAAGGAGGGTTGCCACAGATATTCTCGCAAGTTCATTTTTCCTTCTGTGTTAAATTTTATCCCTTCTTGCTCCAGGAGCGATCGCTGCAAATTATCTCCTCCGTATCGTGAAGGAGATTGAGATATCTCGCCTTTAGCATTAATAACTCGATGCCACGGGACGTCGGATAAGCTTATATCTACACGGTAGAGAGCATAACCTACCAGACGCGCTTTACCATACAAGTTTGCTAAATCCGCCACCTGTCCATAGGTTGCTACTTTCCCCTTGGGAATCTGACGCACTATTTGATAGATGACATTGTAAGTAGACACTGGCACTGATTCAATAGAACTCTAAGGCATTTGTACAAAAAACTAACCAAAAGTTGTGCCATTCCAGCCCCACATCGCACCCTTGGCGTCAGCGAACTCTATATATATACGATTTTGAGGCACTTTTAGCGCTTTGTTAATCTCTTGGCAAAAGTCCTGACTCATCGCTTGGGTTTGCTCTGGCTTGAAGGTACCGACACTTTTAACTTCGATGTAGCATACTGGATCAGTCGTGCCAGCAAATGTCATGGGAACTGCTGGTTCAAAAGCTGTCATAATGTAAGATTCTGGTTTTCCGGTATGCTTGGCTAGCTTCGCTGAGAGACTTTTGAGCAATGCTTCGACTTCTTCTCCAACAGGAGCAGATACAGAAGTTTGGACTTTAATTAAAGGCATAGTAACAATTCAAAGTTCAAAATTCAAAATTATCAATCTTGATAGTATCAATTACCCAGTTAATTTTATCAAACTGCACCAGGTGCACCAGGCGCAAAGGAGGTAGATGAGGAAGATGAAAAAAAATTCTCCCTCTTTCCTTCCCTTTCTCCCTCCCCTTGTCCTCTTCAACTGTGAGACGAGCGAAACAAGTGACTATGTTCAGGATGATATAAACGAGAGCGTGCTGATGCTTGGGAAAGTGCAGGGCTGACTACGTAAAGTGTGGTACGAATAAGCTTTTCTCTGTGAGTACACTCTGCCATTTGATTGAGGGGAACTACTCTGATTTTTTCATCAGACCATCCTAAGCGATAGCAAATAGCTACTTGTGTTTCAGGTGAGTAGTGTTGCAGTAGTTTGGCTTGGGCTGCTTCAACGTGACGTGCACTCAGATATAAACATAAACTAGCCTGATGGGCGGCGAGAGTGGTTAATTCTTCTGTTTCGGGGACTTCTGTGCGTCCGCTGATGCGTGTGAGGATGATTGTTTGCACTAAACCGGGAACTGTGAGTTCTACTTTGAGTTTCGCGGCTGCTGCTTGAAAGGCACTAATACCTGGTATCACTTCAAAGGGGATTTCCGCTTCTGCCAAAAGATACATTTGCTCATGGATAGCGCTGTAAAGACTGGGATCGCCAGAATGGAGACGAACGACAGATTTGTGCGATCGCACTCGTTCGATCATAATTGGCAAAATCTCTTCCAAAGTCTTGTTCACAGAGGGAATAATTTCTGCATCCTCACGGCAAAGCTCTAAAATCTGTTGGGGTACTAAAGAATCAGCAAATAAAATCACATCGGCAAGTTTTAGCAGTTTTTGCGCCTTAACGGTCAATAACTCTGGATCTCCAGGACCTGCACCGACGATGTACACACCAGATTGTAGAGATATATAATTACTTTTTGTCATTCACTAAGTTCGTAGATTCGTCCATATAGCAACATACAGCAACTCATCCAAAAATTTTTTGGCATTTCCTCAGTATCTTTCCGGATAGAACCCCTCCTTCTAGTAGAGTGTATTGGTAGATGCACCCTGGTTAAGCCCTAGAGAATTCTCTGGGGCATTTTTTATTCAGTGAACAGTGAACAGTGAACAGTGAACAGTGACCAAGGTTATGGGGAACAAGCTGCTGATAACTGATAACTGTTAAAGCTTTTCGGGTATGTCTTATTGGATCTGAAGCTGTAAGAGCGTCTTGCCTTGAGCGTACAGACAAAACCCGCACTTACTTTTAGTTAATCCCTTACAAGGGTTATGAGTTCAGCTAAACAACCGCTGCTTCTAGTAGCTTAATATTGAAATAAGCAAACTCAGTTGTTGTGCTAGCGCCATCTTTATCCTCTTGCACAACTTGCTTAGTCATCACATAGTAATCGTCTATCTTCTCATAAGAATCTTCAAATTTGAGAATGCTGGTGATTTCATTTGTTTTCAAGTTACGAAAAACCGCATCATAGCGAGTTCCAAGGTAACCAGAACCTGTATCTAAATTTTCGTGAGTATTAATAATAAAAGCCATACGACCGAGGATGCGACTAACCTGACAAATCTCATTGCCCCGGACTTTATAATTTGAACCCATAGAGTCGCCATTTACCAAAATTTCTATTGCACCATCGGAGTCTTGTTCACCGAGGCAAAACTCGTGGTTTCCATGAGAATGCTCAAAACTTGTACGTTTACGGTGGGTAACTATATCTCGCAATTGGGTAGAAATCCCTTCTTGTACTTGCTCATCTGCAACACCCGTAACTTCTACGCTTAAATCGCGCTTGATGCGAATCTTACCTGTGTAAACTTCATCTGGTTGAACGAGTTGCACATCTGCACTGTAGCCAGGAAAGTTTTCATCCCAAGTGTAACGACTTTCGTAAGCGGTTTGGAATATCTGACGGGCTGTTGTTGGATGTGTCATAAAACCATTTTGACTTCACCTACTCCTCCAGTTTAGTTCACTGAGCACGGTAAAACCGTGAAATCCGGTATCAGTCATCAGTTCTCAGTTATCAGTGAGCCAGCGCTGTAGGAGGGTCTCCCGCTCTCACGGCGACTGCGGAGCGCGTTTGCGCAGCGCCCCGTTAGGGGCTAGCGTGACCGTTCGGCACGGGGCCGTGCCCGCAGGGCTCAGGTCATCCCCGATAGCCAGTAAGGCGTGGCGTTAGCCATAGGGCGAACCCGAAGGGTTATCAGCAGCCTGTTTCCTGTTTCCTGTTAAGCGTTCCCTGTTAAGCGTTCCCTATTCCCTATTCCCTGTTCACTGTTTCCTACAACTCTTGAGAGTCACTATCTGGGGACAAAACCATAACTGGTTGTTGATAAAGCGGAACAGTGAATGTTACTGTTGATCCTAGCCCTTCGCCCAAACTATAAAAATTAACCTGACCTCCCATCGCCTCTACTAGCTTTTGGGATATTGCTAGTCCCAAACCTGTACCACCGTACTGGCGAGTGCGCGAGCTATCTACCTGACTAAATAATTGAAACAGTTTCTCCTGTTTGTCGAGAGAGACACCAATGCCAGTGTCTGCCACACGCACTCTCACCATACCAGGAAATTGTTGGTCTTGAAATGTCACTTTTTTGCGAACGACATCGGTGGTAACAGTTATACCGCCTTCATGAGTGAATTTGATCGCATTGCCAAGCAGATTTAGCATCACTTGCTTGAGACGTTGGTAATCACCGTAGACGATAACTTCATCAGAGGTAGGAGGCATATTAATTTGAACACTGAGATTTCTCCCCTCTGCTTGAGGTCGCATAAAACCTTCTACATCACTGAATAACTCATCTAATTTGACTGATTGCAATTCCAGTTCCATTCTGTCTGCTTCAATTCTGGCAATGTCTAAGATGTCATTGATAATATCAAGCAGATACAGTGATGATTTATGAGCTTCTTCTAGAAACTGTCTTTGTTCTTCTGGATCATCTGCCATGCCCTCCAAAATCAACTTCAAAAATCCGATAATACCGTTAAGTGGTGTTCTCAGCTCATGGGTGACATTGGCGAGAAATTCTCTGATGCGGCGAGTGGCTTGTTCGGCTAGTTGACGCGCGTCTTCCAGTTCTTTGTATAAAGTTGCGTGGGCGATCGCTGTTCCTAGTTGATCTGCCACATCTTTTGCTATTTCAAGTTCTTCTGGGCTGACTGCATAGCATTTTGTGCCTAAAGTAACAGCAATCAATCCATTAGGTTCGTCTTGATGGGAAGTGGCAACCACTAACATTTTCTGCTGGTCGAACTCAAGATGTTGTGGGTTTTCTGCCAAAATAGGTTGTAGAGTTGCCAATGCGTCAGCAAAGCTCGGCTCAGAAGCTATATCTATTTCCAAGCCAAGCATAGAACTTAAAGATGGCTGGCGATACTCTGCTATCACCTGTACTTTCGTGCTAGGGGACTGGTAGGGACAAATGATGCAGCGTTCCAATTGCAGCGCTTTCCCCAAACTATCCACCGTTTGTTGCCAAATAATATCCAGATCCAATGTCCGCCGAATATTTCTGGTAATTTGGTTTATAAGCTTATGGTGACGGCGTGAACGTGTGGCTGAATCTAGCTGTACAGGTGTTTGATCTCTCAAGTTTTTTTCTTCTTTGCTGAGTGCTGTTTGCAGCAGTCGTCCCATGACTAAAACTGTTGTTGGAGTGCTTGCCAATGAGGGCGTTATTGGACTCATCACCAACTCCAGCTCAAACAACTGCTGACCGTAGCTAAACCAGCACTGATACCTTTGGGGTATCAAAGTTGTCAATATTGGCTGCAACTTTTCCACATATGCAGCCTGATCGACTGGGGTGAAGGCACATTCTTTCCCACTTTGAGCTTCAAGAATTTGCACAGGATTTAAGCCTAGGCATTCGCTGTGTTGCCACCAGAAACTTAGATAGCGTCCTGTACTATCTTGCGTGTACACCAACTCGGCTCCTAAATTTGCCCATGAGCCATTAGTGTTACTGGTAATATCTTCTAGATTTTCTGACAATATGTTCGACCTTTGGGAGTTAGCAGTAATACTCATGACCCGAGTTGGATAACATAGAAGCCAACCCATTAAAGAAGCTTTACGAAACGCTTGCTTAGTTGGGAAGAAATTTTTATGGCTTTAGCACACTTAGGCTGGCAATTTATGATTGTTCTGCTAGAAAACACATTTGAAATCCTTGCTATATAAGGATTTTTATAAATCGTGTCTCTTTCATACATATTTTACTGCCATACGCCTGCCGACGTCTGTTGCTACTTTGTGCAATCGCCGCCTAAGCTCCGGCTTAATATCTAGCATCAAAATTTTACATTTTTTCATCCTCCATATGTGTCTTACTTTTTACATTTTGAGCTTTTTGTGAATTTAATCGTTCCACTCTCCCCGAGGTGGTAAAGGTTTACGCACAGGTGTACGCGTCAGTTCATCGTCTCTTGGGCTTTCACCCTTCAACCACTGACGGATCGCCACCTCAATGACTTTGCTTGGATCATTGGTGAGATGCTGAATTTGTTCTAGTAAGTCGGAGTCGAGGCGAATAGCAATCTCTACCTTATCGGCAAGTCTTTGTTCCGCATCGGTAGTTTTCTGTTTCATATTCATAGGATGATAACTCTGAACTTGTTTTTCCAAGGCTTGGTAAAGTCGCTTTCTTCACATCAGTAGAGCACCTGTCAAGCACCTCTGCTGGAAGACGTTGGGCTTGAATTTGAGCAGCAGGGCGGCTTTTGCACTTCTTTTTAGGGGGAAGAGGACACCCCCGCAGCTAGATGTGGGGGGATGGGTTGTAGCCGTTGCTCATGAAGTCTGTATTTTGTACTTCTTGTTGTTTATTGTACGCCCCTAACTGATAAATACGATAAGCTATGCATAGACCTTTATATCTTCATTAAAAAGTCTACAAGTTAATATTCATTTGTCAGTACTCATTAGTCAATAGTCCTTAGTCCTTACTCCTTACTCCTTAGTCAAAATTTCTTCTTTCGTGCTTGCCTCACTCCCATCTCCTCATCTTCCCATATCACCGTCTTAGCCCAGAAAGCATTAAAATACGTTAAGTATATTGCTGTTTTATCCTTTGTTGCTGATAAACCAAAGAACTATATGACTGATGTACCTGCAGCTCGTATTCGGAATTTTTGTATTATAGCTCACATTGATCACGGAAAATCTACCCTAGCAGACCGCTTGCTGCAAGTGACAGGCACTGTAGATCAGCGGGAGATGAAAGAACAGTTTCTCGACAATATGGATTTGGAACGGGAGCGCGGCATTACAATTAAGCTGCAAGCTGCCCGAATGAATTACAAGGCAAAGGATGGTCAAGAGTATGTACTGAATTTAATTGATACTCCTGGGCATGTGGATTTTTCGTATGAAGTATCTCGTAGTCTTGCTGCTTGCGAAGGAGCGCTGTTGGTAGTGGATGCTTCCCAGGGAGTGGAAGCTCAAACCCTGGCAAATGTTTACTTAGCCTTAGAGCATAACTTGGAAATTATCCCGGTTTTAAACAAAATCGACTTACCAGGAGCAGAACCAAACCGAGTTATCGGGGAAATTGAAGAAATTATCGGTTTGGATTGCAGTGGTGCAATTCTTGCCTCTGCCAAAGAGGGAATTGGTGTAGGTGATATTTTAGAGGCAATTGTTGAGCGCATACCAGCGCCACGAAATACGGTGAGCGATCGCCTACGGGCATTGATTTTTGATAGCTATTACGACAGTTACCGGGGAGTGATAGTTTATTTTAGGGTGATGGATGGCACAGTCAAGAAGGGCGATCGCATTTACCTGTTGGCTTCTGACAAGGAATACGAAATTGACGAGTTAGGAGTGCTTTCTCCCACTCAAAAGCAGGTTGAAGAACTGCACGCTGGAGAAGTAGGTTATTTAGCAGCAGCAATAAAAGCTGTGGCTGATGCACGGGTGGGAGATACAATGACTTTATCTAACGCCAAAGCTGTTGAAGCATTGCCTGGTTATACAGAAGCTAACCCAATGGTCTTTTGTGGAATGTTCCCCATTGATGCTGACCAATTTGAAGACTTACGCGAAGCTTTGGATAAGCTAAGACTCAACGATGCAGCACTGCACTTTGAACCAGAAACTTCTAGCGCGATGGGTTTCGGTTTCCGCTGCGGCTTCTTAGGCTTACTGCACATGGAAATTGTCCAAGAACGCCTAGAGCGAGAATATAACCTAGACTTAATCATTACAGCTCCTTCTGTGGTTTACAAGGTGCACACTCTCAAGGGTGAAGAGGTGTACATCGACAACCCCAGTCACCTACCCTCTCCCAACGAACGGGAAAAAATCGAAGAACCCTACGTCCAAGTGGATATGATTACGCCAGAAACTTACGTCGGCACTTTGATGGAGTTGGCGCAAAATCGACGTGGTATCTTCAAAGATATGAAGTATCTCACCCAAGGACGTACTACACTCACTTACGAGTTGCCCTTGGCAGAAGTTGTTACAGACTTCTTTGATCAAATGAAGTCGCGCTCTCGCGGATATGCCAGCATGGAATATCACCTGATTGGCTACCGGGAAAATCCCCTCGTCAAGCTCGATATTTTAATTAATGGCGATCCTGTGGATTCTTTGGCGATGATTGTCCACAGAGATAAAGCATACAACGTTGGGCGCTCAATGGCAGAAAAACTCAAAGAGTTAATTCCTCGCCATCAATTTAAAGTACCAATTCAAGCATCAATTGGCAGTAAAGTTATAGCCAGTGAACACATTCCAGCATTGCGCAAAGACGTGCTTGCTAAATGCTACGGCGGTGACATTAGCCGGAAGAAGAAACTCTTGCAGAAGCAAGCCAAAGGTAAAAAGCGGATGAAATCCGTGGGTACGGTGGATGTTCCGCAGGAAGCTTTTATGGCAGTACTGCGTTTGGATCAACAGTAACCTAACCTTTTTCCCTGTTGATGGGAAGATTTTTAGAACCGCAAATGCATGCAGATGTACGCAGAGAATCACAGATAATTTATCTGGTGTACATTTGTGTGTGTTTGTGGTTTTATTGTCAATAGACCTCTTGCAAAAGTGAGATTTTATGAGGTTCTGTTCCCTGTTCCCTGTTCCCTGCTATATTCTTTCAATGATTGAAGAGGACACGCGGATTTCTCCGATCACCCGTCACGAATAACCTTTGTCTGAAGAAACATAATTAGTACTCGCTTTTATAAACAGTTAAATCATAGAAAATTTACAGGAATATTTAGGATTGTTATATGTTTGACTATGTAAAAGCGAACCATGACCTGTTCCGTCGTTTTTACAGACTGACAGTGATCAATGTTCTTTCCAATCTCACAGAGCCTTTGGCAGGTTTGATCGGTATTGCATTCTTAGGTCATCTCACCGAAATCCGTCATTTAGCAGGAGTTAGTTTGGCTACAGTTCTCTTCAACTACATCTACGAGAACTTGCTCTTTTTACGGATCTCAACTACCGCAGTAACATCTCAAGCCGTCGGACAGGACGACCAAGAGGCGATATTACTAGCAGGACTGCGAAATGGCTTCATAGCTTTAGTGCTGGGTGTTCTCATCTTTGTGTTGCAGTACCCTATAGGAGCGCTAGGGTTTAATTTATTGAACGGCTCTCCAGAGGTTGAGTCTATCGGACTGGATTATTTTAACGCCCGGATTTGGGGAGCGCCCGCAGTTTTGCTCAATTTTGTAATCATTGGCTGGTTTCTGGGACGGGAACAAAATGGCAAAGTGTTGCTGTTGACGGCTGTTGGCAACGCCGCTAATATTGTGCTGACCTATTTCTCGATTATGCGCTGGGATTTGGGAAGTACAGGGGCTGGACTGTCTCATGCGATTAGCGAGTATTTGACGTTATTGGTAGGTATGCTCTTGGCGTTTCGCTCTATCCAGTGGCAAGAATTGCGAACAGCAGTCCAGAAGTTTTGGGAATGGTCGGCTTTTCAAGCTACTTTTTTCCTCAATAGTGACCTATTGGTTAGATCTTTAGTTTATATGTCCATTTGGACAATTTTTTTCAATCTCAGTGCCACTTTCGGAACAGATATCTTAACAGAAAATGCCTTGCTCCAACAGGTAGTATTTCTGCTCGCGTACTTGATTGAAGGAATAGGATTCACTACGGAGACTTTAACCGGAAATTTTAAAGGTCAATCCGCTGATGATCAGTTACTGCCTCTATTGCAGATTTCGCTGTTCACTAGTTTGCTGGTGGGAGTTACCACCTCAGGAGCGTGCGTTTTGTTACCTGAGACTGTATTTGGGTTGTTAACCAATCACGCCGAACTGATTGAGCCAATTAAACACTATGTACCTTGGTTATTCTTCGTCTTGAGTTTTTTTTCAATTGCTTGGATTCTGGAGGGGTATTTTGCAGGATTAACAAAAGGGCAATCTTTACGTAACGCCGCCTTAATGGCAGCTTTATTAGGATTTGCACCTGTGGCGTTTTGGGCATGGTCGGCTGAGAATAACCATCTTTTGTGGTTGGCGACATCAGCGTTTATGGCATCAAGAGTACTTCTACTTGGAGTCCAGTTGCCAGAGATGTTTGAAAGTCATTCAACTACCGCTAGTCAATTGCCCAAGCTATAGCGATAAGCCAGAGAACTTCGGCGTGAGCGCTACAACGACCGGCTCAGCACAAGTCAGTCGTTCGCGCAGCGTGCGCTTTGCGCATACGCTTTAGCTTGTGCGTATCGCGCTCAAATTGCCCTTTTGCTGATCTATCGTCACAAATGGAAACAGTTAGTAGCTCAACCTAATTAAACGTGAAATGTCCGCACAACATAATATACGAGCTTGCGTATTTTACGAAAAGCATGGCTTTAAAGCTGGTAAGCTCTGGGTCAATAAAATTAACGGGCAACCCAATATTGAATATCACTGGAAGCCTTTGATAAAAACATACTAAATGACACCTTGAATGCCATAATAAACACAAGCTAAGCTACCAAGTATGTAAACAAATAAGGTAATAAAAAAGCCAGTAGCCCGACCAACAGAAGGACCATAAGTTGTAATTAAACCCCATGCATGAGCAATTCTGGCTACTGTGAGAACACCTCCCTCTAACCAAATGAGCCAATTTGGTGAATGCATTAACTCAAGACCAATAACAAAAAGTAATGCGAGGGGTACATATTCCGCGAAATTCCCATGAGCGCGAACTTTACGCTGTAAAGCGCCGTAGTCTTCAACTTTATCAGGAATAATTTTTGTCGCTAACTTTTCGACTGTAGCTGCAACAACATTTGGATTTATCAGCGGATCGCGTTGTATCGCCACATCTTCCTTTGACTCACCATGCCACAGCCTTGTTCTTGTTCGTTCCATCACCACAATGTAGGTGAGCAAAAGAGCAATCAAACCATTAAGCCCGATAAAAAGAGTTGAAATTGGAATCATATAGCAGTCCTAAATGAGATTGTAAATTGTCTCATGAGGGCAGGGAACAGGGAACAGGAATTGTTTATAAATGATTTAGAATTGCTGTATTTTCGTTATTTTTAAGTATTTAAACTCACTTTTTAGTCTAAAGAAAGATACTATAGTATAATTTTCTCATCAAAATGTGACTCAAGTCATACTAAAATTATGACTTTTCTCTCTAGCTTCAATAAATTTGATTAGCTACTTTACAAATAGCTGTTTGTTATTTGTGTTGCTCTGATATCCGTATTTTCAAAATTTTTCAGAAATCATCCAATCGGGTCATTTCATAGGATGATGTATGTTTAGCACGATCCATCTTAGGCGATGTTTTAGCTAATGTAACATTAGCTGAAACATCATTTTCCCGATATACACTCTTCTCTTCAAAGGGCATTCTTGATGTTTTCCAAAGCTTTGAACAAAAAATTTGTATATCTGACTACTGTATCCATAACTATCGGCACAATTGTTGTTCTTTGTTATACTAAAAAGTTTTATACAAGTTCAATGTGTGTCATTCCTAACACTGCATCTATGGATAAAGGAGTAGATACTTCTTTACGGGAAAATACAGGTAACTTTCTAGATGTGGCGATTGAGCCGAGTATCCAGTGAACTACCCCACCGCACTCAGGGATGGGGGGGAATTCCGCCCAACTGCGTTAAAAATGGCTGCAAATTCTGTCCTGCAAGTCTAATCAAACACATACTTTTGGGCAACTTTCCAGTAGCGGGAGAAGCGCTTGAGGTCAATATAGCCGTCGTAATCAAAAAACGGTTCTACTTCAAAGACTTCCAGTTCCACAGAACGCTCAATTTCATCGCAGATAGCATCAAACCGGGGACTAGGACTGTCTGCTGTCACGACTTTGTTGGCATTATGCTCTTTGGCAAAAGCTAAAACTTCTTTTGCGACATCGCCACGACGAATGACAACGGGCAATTCTAGCAAGCATTCGTAGATAAAGGCGAGGCGTTTCAAACTCAGTTGCCATTCTTCTATCAAAGCATCGTCCCAAACCCAGATGGCGGGTGCTTGGGGATATTCTTCGAGTGCGGGGTTTTGCGGACTCAGACAGTCTCCGTGTATCCAAATAATGGGTTGAGTCATTGGATTTTAAATTTATACGCGGGTTGCATTCATACGTGTTTACCTCACCCTGCCCTATCGGGCATCCCTCTCCGCGATTTCGGAGAGGGAAAGAAAACAGAGGGAAAGATTTTTGCTACGCAAAAACCGAGGATCAGGTTTTCAGGCAGATGTGTGTACACGGTAGTTAGTAAAGGGCAGGGGTGAGGTGTTGAACGCAATTTGGTATTATAACCAGTTTCAGAAAGCTTTTTAACAATCAATAGTTGACGTGTTTGCTTTTAGGGTGTCCCCTAAAACTATTTTGCTATGCATATTGTTCAATACCAACTTTTTATATTAAGTTGGTATTAGAGAATGACAAAAAATAAAGGATGAAAAATTTATACTTGTAACTTCGTGAAAGACAAAGCTTGCTGATATGTCCGTGGGGACTTGACTTTATCCTTTATATTTCACACTTGTTGACTTCAGGTGAGTTATGCCGTTTGACCTTTCTCCGTTGTGGATATCCCTAAAAACTTCCTTACTTGCGACATTTATTACCTTCTTTCTTGGGATTGCTGCTGCTTATTGGATGCTGGGATATCGGGGGAAAGGTAAGTCTTTGATTGAGGGTATCTTCGTTGCTCCTCTGATTTTACCCCCGACAGTCGTTGGCTTTTTGTTGCTACTGCTGTTTGGCAAAAATGGTCCTGTGGGGAAACTCATGGAGCCTTTGGACTTTAGTATTGTTTTTACTTGGTATGGTGCGGCGATCGCCGCTACTGTGGTAGCCTTCCCATTGATGTATAGAACTGCTTTGGCAGCTTTTGAGCAAATCGATAGTAATCTTCTGCGAGTTGCCAGAACTCTGGGCGCAAAGGAATCTACAATATTTTGGCGAATTAGTTTACCTCTAGCAGTACCAGGGATTTTAGCAGCAACAACCTTGGCTTTTGCTCGTGCTTTGGGTGAATTCGGTGCAACCTTGATGTTAGCAGGGAATATCCCAGGGCAAACTCAGACAATCCCAATGGCAATTTATTTCGCTGTGGAAGGAGGGGCAATAAACGAAGCTTGGTTTTGGGCTTTCGCGATCATGGCTATTTCGCTATCTGGCATTGTAGCCGTTAACTATTGGCAGGAAACTCGGGGGAAGAAGAGGGAAGCAGGGGGAGCAGAGGGAGCAAGGGGAGCAAGGGGAGCAGGGGAGCAGGGGAGCAGGGGAGAAAATAGTATTGCGTCTTCGCGTTTATCTAATCAGGATTCGACAGGCTCAGGATTATTTGTTGATATTGAAAAACAGCTTTCTGGTTTCAGCTTGAAAGTGTCTTTGAGTGCGGACAAACAACCCTTGGGATTGTTGGGAGGATCTGGGGCTGGTAAGAGCATGATTTTGCGCTGCATCGCTGGGATAGAAACACCAAGTTCCGGTAGGATTGTGCTTAATGGGCGGGTGTTGTTTGACTCGCGACAAGGAATTAATTTGCCACCACGCGATCGCCGTGTTGGTTTTTTAGTCCAGAATTACGCTTTGTTCCCGCATATGACTGTAGGACAGAATATTGCCTTTGGCTTACCTAAAGGACTTTCTGCCACAGCGATTCGACAACTTGTTGAAACCCAACTCATCACAGTTCAGCTGGAAGGATATTCACAGCGTTACCCGCATCAGCTTTCGGGAGGACAGCAGCAAAGAGTTGCATTAGCAAGAGCTTTAGCAAGTCAACCAGAAGCACTATTGTTGGATGAGCCATTTTCTGCACTGGATACCCATTTGCGCAGCCAACTGGAACAGCAAATGATAGGAACATTATCTTCTTACGAAGGTGTGACTTTATTTGTCACCCACAATATGGAAGAAGCATATCGGGTTTGTCCTAATTTGCTCGTTCTTGAGAAAGGAAAAGCAGTTCATTACGGCACTAAATACGATATTTTTGAACACCCCGCGACTGTTGGTGTTGCTCAATTAACAGGATGTAAAAACTTCTCAAGTGCTGTTGCTACCACATCAGGGCAAATACAAGCAATTGATTGGGATTGTACCCTGAGTGTGATTGAACCTATCCCAGATGTTTTGTCCCATGTCGGGATTCGTGCCCATCAAATCATTATTACAGACGAACCGAATCAGGAAAATACCTTTCCTTGCTGGCTGGCGAGAACGAGTGAAACTCCACACCGAATGACGCTGTTTCTCAAGCTCCATCATCCATCTACCAACAATAATGATTACCACTTGCAAGCTGAGGTGTTTAAGGAGAAATGGGCAACTCTCAAAGACCAACCGATGCCTTGGTATGTGCGTTTAGACCCTTTAAGACTAATTTTGATGCAATGAATTACAACAAAAGTTTTAGGAGCACATACCCGGTAAACCCTCATAAAGAAACCAAAAATATACTGTGTATTTGAGTTAAATTTAAGTTAAAAAATCGTAAAATCAGTACTTAAAAGGTTGATTTGAGATGATAGTGCGATAGTGCTATGATGAGTCAGTTAAGACGATACAGGGGATATTAAAAGATGCAAGTTAGTGCTCGTAACGCCCTCAAAGGGACTGTCAAAAAAGTTGTGGAAGGTTCTGTGAACACCGAGGTAACGCTAGAGGTTGCGCCAGGAGTCGATGTAGTAGCAATTATCACCAAGGGTTCAGCCCAAAAGCTTCAACTGGAAGAAGGAAAACAGGCATACACTATCATCAAATCATCAGATGTTATGGTTGCTGTTGACTAGCAAGTTTTCTTTGAGAGAGTTTTCAATGATCTAAAGCTTATATTGAAAGCCCAGTCATGGAGACTGGGCTTTTAACATTTTTATTATCTTGAGAGCGTATTTTTTTCGGAATTGGCTCAATCAATGTGTATCTATCAAACAACTACTAAATTAATTTACAAAAAACATAAAATGTTAAACTTCAAAAAATATGCTGCATTGCTTGCTTTGTTACCAGTTGCTACCTTCTGGACTCAAGCAGCTCATGCTGAAACTTTAAAAACGAAAAATTTCAACGTTGTAATTACTAGAAACTGTTCAGAAGGAAGTGTAACTTGCAAGAATGTTACATACTTTGGAAAGGATTTAAAAACAGGTAAATCGATTCGTCTGACTGGCGAAACAATACACACAACTGGTGCGGATGGTGTCACGCCAAGTCGCTTTCTCGGTTATCAATTTCGCAATAACGAATATGTTTATCGGGTGACAGAAGACGGCACTTTGCAAGTTTATCAAGGGAAAAAACTAATACTTCAAGAAAAAGGAGCTTTGACATATTAAAAATTATCTTCTTTATATAGCAGGGAACAGGGAACAGGGAACAGGGAACAGGGAACTCTTAACGCTTAACAGACTTGAAAGTCTCTTGGTGAGCGTGTTTTCTCATTAGTTCGTGTCCTAATCTACCTGGCGACTGCTATAACTAATACCAATTTGAAAAAAGAATGCGACAGATGGAATGCTAAAAGCAATTACCAGTAAGTCTTTTACAATCCAAAATCTAAAATCCAAAATCCAAAATGGTATAACAATCAAGGAAAATATTCTCCCCAAACTCGCGGGGAGGATACAACAGGCGCTGATTGTGGTGTTAAAGCTGGTTGCTACTAAAACAAAAATGCTCTTCTGTTAGCCAATATCAACGCAACTTCTTTGGCAAAGTAAGTCAAAATCAAATCAGCACCCGCCCGTTTCATACTAGTCAAAGTCTCTAAAATGACCCTTTTCTCATCAATCCAGCCCATTTGAGCAGCAGCTTTAATCATCGCATACTCACCACTAACGTTATAAGCGGCTACAGGTAATTGCGTGTAATCTTTAACTTGGCGGATAATGTCTAAATATGCTAAAGCAGGCTTTACCATCACGATGTCTGCACCTTCGGCAATATCCAGCGCCACTTCCTTAATAGCTTCTCTAGCATTTGCAGCGTCCATCTGATAAGTCTTCTTATCCCCAAATTTTGGTGCAGAATCCAACGCGTCCCGAAATGGACCATAATATGCAGAGGCGTATTTTGCAGAGTATGCCAAAATCCGCACATCTATGTATCCTTCCGCATCGAGTGCTTTACGAATAGCCCCTACTCTACCATCCATCATGTCAGAAGGTGCGACCATATCTGACCCTGCAGCAGCTTGTGAAAGTGCCATTTTCACCAAGACTTCGACTGTGGGATCATTGAGAATAACGCCGTTTTGATCAACAATACCATCGTGACCGTGAGTCGTAAAAGGGTCAAGCGCAATATCGGTAATTACTAGGATACCTGGCACAGCTTCTTTAATAGCCTTGACAGTTCGCTGTACCAATCCTTCTGGGTTGTAGCTTTCACTACCCATGTCGTCTTTGTATACTTCTGGTATGACAGGGAAGAGTGCAACAGCTCCTACCCCCAGTCGCCACACCTCTGCTATTTCTTTAACCAGTAAATCTAAAGTATATCGATAACACCCAGGCATGGAGCTAATTTCCATTTTCTGTTCCTCACCTTCCATAACAAACATGGGATAAATGAGGTCATCGACAGTTAACGTTGTTTCTTGCACCATGCGACGTAAGGTAGCAGTGCGACGCAGGCGACGAGGGCGATGAATCAGCGTTGTAGCTGTAGGTGCAGTGTTATTAGCAGAAGGATTTTCTGATGACATGGGAGTGAATAATAATTGTTCTCCTAAATAATGATAATCGTTTTCATACAGCTTTTTTTGCTTAAGTGAACCACCCAAGAGTAAGCATATCTGTAAGGCTGTTCTAAAATCATCTTGGTGTCAAGCGTCCCCATGTCCCCTACACCGTTCGGACGTTCGGCGAAGCTTCGACGCCGCTCAGCTTCCGCTCAGTCGAGCCGCTGAGCGCTCTAGGCGTTGCCCTTACACCCTTACACCCCTACACCCCTACACCCTTATACCCCTTCTTATTGACTCCAAAACCCTTTTTTTCCCCGTAGCGGACAGTCCGGAATTCCACTTGGTTTGTGTTTGGGTTGTAGAGGGTATAAGTTGCTTCCCCAGGAGTGCGTCCTACATTCCCCACGCCAACCACTTGACGCGACGAAACGTTGATAGTTCTGGGAGAAGTTTGACTATCGAGGGTTGTAACTTGTGTGGTGATAGAACCTGCTTCTAGTTGATATTGAAAAGTCAAACCAGAACGACCACAAAATAGGTTATTCGCTTGCATCCGCGATAATCTATCCAACATTTGGATGGGTGGAGTTAGAAGTGTAAGTTCTTCACTAACAGATACTGTTGTGCCATGAATTAACAAACAATCCAACTCAAAAAAACCAAAATCAAGGTTTCGCAACCATTGTACTGTCTGACGGGAAACACTATCCCACAGTAACTTCACACTTTCTCCCCCATACTTCGCCATTAACTCCGTCGGTTCCCCAGTCGCACCAAGTCCATGCAAAATCAAACACTGTTCTTCCCACCATCCCTTACACACAAGCGGTTCCAATTCACCAAGTCGGGGGTTACGCACTCGTTCCACCAGTTGTTCAGATTCTTTAGTTGGTCCGACCAAATCACCGAGAATATATAATGCCTCCACAAAACGACTCTGACGCTTAATATCTGCCATCACCGCTTCATAAGCCGCCAAATTACCTTCAATTCCACTTAAAATTGCCCATTTAGTCATTTTAGTTATTCGTAAACAGTCATTTCTTTGGACTTTTAACTTTTCTAGGACTTACGCAAAAACCCTTTTAAACCCTCTTACCTTTGCGTTCTTTGCACGGCAGTTGCTACAACGGGGGGAACCCCCGCAACGCACTGCCTCGTCTTGGCGGTTCGTTTCATCTCGTACACACATGGCTTGGATCATCCGCACGTTCTGCAAACTCCATTCCCTGCGCTAAACGCCAAGCAAAAATCGCAGGTAAGCCTTTTTCGATAATTGCTTTTACGGTTTTCTGATAATCGTAGGGTACTTCTCGTAACATCACTTCTTGAGTGTTAGTATCGTAAATAACATAAGTTGCATGAGGTCTTCCATGTCGAGGTTCTCCTACCGAACCCACATTCACAATCTTTTTCAAGGGTGCTGTAAAGTACCTTTCCTCTTCTTCACCATTTTCACTTTTGGTACGTACCTGTAAACTTCCTGCATCCAGTTTACGGATATAAGGCACATGAGTATGACCGCAAAATAGCACATCACTCTCTGTGGAAAGTACGCGCTCTAGTGCCACAAAAGCGTCGAGTTCTGGTAACAAATACTCGTGGTTGCTGTGGGGACTACCGTGAACAAACGCCATGTTTCCTTCACGGAAAGTATCGGGTAATTGGGCGAGAAATTCGCGGTTCTCTGGAAGAATTTCCTTGTTTGTCCACTCGTGAGCGATTTTTCCCCGCTTCTCCGCTAAAAGGGAAGGAAAACTGCATTCGCAAGAATTCAATCCTTCGACAATATCCTCATCCCAACAACCAGCGACGGTAGGAATATTTAACGAACGAATTTGCGCCACCACTTCATTAGGATAAGGACCATATCCTACCAAATCACCAAGACAATAAATTTTTTCGCATGAGTGCTTGTCAATATCCAGCAAGACAGCATCCAAGGCTTCATAGTTGCTATGAATACATGACATGACTGCTATTTTCATGCTTCTATCTCCTCAAGTAGAACTTGTTTTACCTGTTGTTGGTATTGCCAAATTGCAGCGTCTGACAAACAGCAATCTTCTAAAGTTTGCCCGATCGCCACTTCGTCTAAGTTTTGTCCTGACACTTCTATCCCACTGAAACGTTGGGGTCTACTTTCCAAGTGGCGGGGCAAGTCTAATTCTAGAAAATCGGTTGATGGAACGCCTGCGACGAAATCAGCGTAAAGCGATCGCCCATCTCCAACATCAAAAATTCCCTTCGCGCGGCTGACTTGACCGTAAGCACCGTGAGTCATTTCGTACCAAAACTCGTTCAAGCTATCTTCGTCAATAACTTGACCAGTCGTTGGGACGCGCCATAGCTGGGTAGTGGTAATACTGCTATTCGTTGATGATCCTAGTATAATTTCATCTGCCCAAGCATGATACTCAGAGTCTTGGAGATGTGGTGGCAAAATAGCGATACGCAAAGCGTCAAGCCTCCGGCTTATCGCACGGTACGATAAATTATCCAGTATTGGTGCTACGGCATTCAGTTCTAGATAAAATCCCAGTTCGATATAAACAGCATCTGCTGAGGGTAAGTGTCTGAGGAACTCAACTTCTTCTCCATCTTTAAAGACTTTAACAGCAGGATATTCGCTGTTCAGGCGGGTTTGATCGATGGGAACATTCCCAACTCCAGGACTGAAATACAAGATATGACTCGTAGTAGCGCCACTACAAGCTATTTGTTGAGTAATCCAAGTGGTCTTTCCTGCGCCGGCTGAACCTGCGACAACAGTAATTTTGGGTATAGTCATATAATAATGATAATCGTTATTAAGCAGGAAAGAGGTAGAAATAATATTAAGTCTGGTTGATTACTCTCAAACGGGTAGAAGAATAGGTATTTTTGAACCGCAGAGGCGCAGAGAGTGCAGAGAGAGGAGTAAGTTATTCAGGACTTACGCAAAATTATGAAAAAATAAACCGCAAAGGACGCAAAGAGCACGAAGTTAAGAGGGTTTAAAAGAGTTTTTGCGTAAGTCCTATTATTAAATAATATGTGTATGACTATTCTTAATTAAATCAATAAATATAGGACTCATATTTGATTTTTGACGAAGCTAGGTACATCTTTATTGCTTGTTCCCTGTTCCCTACCTCCACGAGTCAATTCACCAAATCAAACCGGATTCCTATATAAGCTCAAGGCTTTTGTTGTGTCACCCATTCCTCGAACAGTAGAGAACCTACAGTATAATATTCGTCATCCAATAGCCGAATCACACCAGTACCAGCAATGACTTCTAGAGAATCTGCGACTTCTCCTCGACTTAAACCAGTACACTGTGCCAAAGTTTTGGAAGTTCCTTTTTTGTTCTCAACTAGGGCTTGATAAACTGTTCGTTCAGTTTCGCTGAAGCAACCAGAATGTTGTTCTGCATTCCACCAGGAGGAAAAGTCTTTGTCGTGATACTGTAATAATTTGTTAATGAGATTAGTGCAGGACTCGGTTTGCTGATGATTATCGAAGATAATATTGAGGGTTTGTTGGATGAGATAGGGATGACATCCTGACCATTCAATAATAGAGTCAATTTTTTCCTGAGTTAAAGAAATTTGTTCTTGTTCTGTGCGATCGCCTATCAATTTTTGTGTTTCTTCTTCGCTTAGGGGAGTTAACCATTCAATTTCTGCTATATTTAATAGTGGCGAACCAACGCGCTGCTGATATTCCTTCAAATCTCGATAGCCTGAGAGCAAAAGACCTAAAAAAGGTTTGATAGCAGTGTCGGTATCTTTCAATCCGCGTAGGTATGACCAAGCATCACTCGCCCAATTTTGGCGGACAATAAACTCAGCGCCATCGATGAGAAAGCAGACACCTTGAAAATTTAACTTGCGGAGTTCCTCGATAGTTTTCAGGAAAGCCAAGCGGAAGCTATCGTTATTTAAACGTTGTTCGTGGTCGGGATTGTTGATGTTAAACTTGATATTCAACTGTTTGAGAAAGCTAAGAGTGACTTCGCCACTTTTGACTTGAGTGAGAAATTCGTGATACATTTGCCGAATACCAGCCAGAGGAACTTCTCTCCAGCGTTCGATCGCTTCCCTGAGTCTGGCTATGAGGAGATAACGCAGATTGTCCAAGTCTTTGGGTTGTTCTAACTGTAAGTTGATGAGTACGGGGAATGCGCGTCGGGAATTCCCTGTATTTGGATTTAGCAAATTCCACTCGATCGCACGCAAAGCACTTGTTTTTCCCAAACGCCTTCCAGCCAGGAGAATTCGCACTTGAAAGGGCGATCTAAGCATGGTGTTTAGCAATTCGCTGCGTCCGAAAAAGTGGGAAGGATCTGTGATTGCTACTCGGAAGTTGTCAAATGGGCGTTCTGCTGGAAAATTTTGCATTTTTCAATGTCCCCCTCTGTCATCTGCATTTGAATCCACCGCGATAAGAGTGGAATCCGGATTTGGTATAAATCTTGATGCTTTAATTCTTCGTCATACAACAATCCTACATTTGTCAGCCACAAGCAAGCATCTAAACATTGATTGACTGAGAAACGAGATTTGAGTTGGTTGAGTAATGCTTGTTCTGGGATACCATTGCTCAAATTTTCGTTGCAGGCGATGACTCGCAGGAGGGCGATCGCCACTTCAAAGTCGCGTTTTTCTAAATCTTCCCAAATGCTTTTTTCTAAATAATTTTTCAACTCGCCTTTTTGACTCAAGGTTTTCTCTAGATAAGGTTCTACTATTGCCCATTCAATGAGCATATTTCCACTTTCAGAAGACTTTGGATTTTTATCTTGATTTTTATTTATCTTTTCTGTTAAAAAGCGAGCCAGTTGACGAGAGACAAATGGGTGTCCACCGCTTTGGCGATGAATTTGTCTGGGAGTGACTTCATCAAACTCCAACGCCATCAGTTTACCGATATTGATCAGCATGTCTTTCGTCTCATCCTCAGAAAAAGGAGGGAGAAAGACTTCTTTGAAGAAGCTAAAAACCGGATTTGTTGCAACTCCTTTTTGCTCCCACGAGTTGATGCGATTGCAATCTGGATGTACATCAGCCACGAGAATTGACAGTTGACGCTGTTCTTGACACAAAACTCGTAACGCTCCAAAACAAGCATTAAATTCTTCTGCTTTTTCCCGCGAGTCTTCTGGTGTGGGAATAATCCGTTCTACTTCGTCTAAAAAGCACAGTATGGGCAGCTTATATTTTTTATTCTGCTGGATCGCACTTACAAAGTCAATCACCCGTTGAATAAATTCTCCAGTTAATTCTGCGGCTGGTTTATCTTGGGGAAATGGCTGAAATTGTGGAAGTTGAACCTCATTTTCTAGGGTAGACAAACGCTGGAGGATATCGTTAAATAAAGCAGCACCGTAGTAGCGAGAACCTCCATAGCGTTGCAAGTCAATGTGTATGACTGGATGTTCGCGCAGCATAAAACCTAACTGGAGTAGCACAGAAGTTTTGCCAGACTTGCGTAACCCAAATAAACCAACTCCTTGAAATCTCAGCAGTTTTTCTGCCAAGCGCTGCAATAATTCTGTGCGCCCAAAGAAAGAAAATGTGTCGCTAATGGCGTTTCTGTCATCGAAGAAGTCAGCACGTTGGAGGTAGCGATCGCTATACACTTCCAACAATCCTCTGCACTCGTCTTGGTTCGGTAGCGCTTGTTCTACTTGTGCAAGAGGAATTGGAATCAAGACAAAATGGTCGCGTAAACGTACCTTTGCTGTTTCCATTCTCGCCGTGGTGTCAGGAGAAACTTTATAAAAAAGAATACCAACTCTCTCTGAATAATCCAATGCCAATTTCTCAGAGATTTGAACAAGTTGAATCACATCTTTGTCAGTTGGCGTATCAATCGTCAGCAAAAGTGGTAAAGGCGTATAGGGACTGAGACTACCTTCAATCGTTTCGATTGTCAGATGCAGTGAGTTCTCACGTTTTATTTTCGCATCAACAAGTTCCAGAAACTGAGTGACTAAATCCGAATATTTTGTTTTCTGTTCCTGTTGTTGTAACAGCCGCTTTAATGCACCGTCTTGTGTCCATTGTTGGGGCAAACGTAAGTAAAATAACTGGACAAATGTATCACTTAGTGTATGGTCTTTGGTGTTTGCGGCGTATTCGATTAATCTTTCCCGCAGTTCTAGGGCTGCATCTAAGGGCAGCAAGTTCGCCAATAATAAGTAAACGCCGCGAAAACGCGGCTCACTAATATGTTGATTCACACGCTCCTCTATTTCTTCACCTTCGCCGAGAAAGTTTTGCACCAGGAAGAATTCCATAATTTTGTCGTGGCGGAAGTACCAGCTTTTCTGCGCTTCTCCCTCAGCATCTTCCCACTGACGGCTGACAACCATCTTATATTTTTCGTCTTCCATACTGATTAATTCTTGTCTAAATTCATCAGCAGGTATGGCGCTTTCGTCGTTGAGCCGCATTTGGTAAACTGCTTGCGAAAACTTCTTGAGTGGAAATTCATGTTTCCATTCTCGCAGGTATTCTGCCGCCATGAGTTGATATTGCTGTTCTTGCAGGCGAAACAAATCTGGTTGTTTACCTTGTGATAGCATCAGGGCAACCAGCGTTAAATCCATCGGGTTGGAAAGAATTCGCTTGGCTGCGGCTAAATCTTCTGCGGATTGTTGATCACTGAAAGCTGCTGTTATGTAGCGAGAGCAAGCTTGCTCGTAATCTTGGAACCCTTCTCCCGCAGTTGTCTTGCTTTTCACCTCACCCTCGCTTTTCACCTCACCCTCGCTTTTCACCTCACCCTCGCTTTTCACCTCACCCTCGCTTTTCGCTTCGCGAAAATCTTTCCCTCTCCTTAGCAAGGAGAGGGATGCCCGATAGGGCAGGGTGAGGTTCCGGTTGTTCAAAACCTCATTCTCGCTTTTGACTTCGCTAAAATCTTTCCCTCTCCTTAATAAGGAGAGGGATGCCCGATAGGGCAGGGTGAGGTTCCGGATTAACCACAGGGATACGCGATCGCGCTGGGTAAGGTTCCGGTTGTTCAAAACCTCATTCTCGCTTTTGACTTCGCTAAAATCTTTCCCTCTCCTTACCAAGGAGAGGGATGCCCGATAGGGCAGGGTGAGGTTCTGCTGACGAGACATCAAAAACTGCTGTATTTGTTCACGTTCCAACGGCTGCAATTCATATTTCTTTGCCGTTGAGGGAGGTATCCAATCCAACGGCTGAGTCGTCATAATAATGTTGCCCCGGAAATAGCTTTCCACAAACTGAGAGACTTTTGCTCGTGTGTCAGCAGTGACTTCATTGAGTCCGTCGATGCAGATGTCTACGGCACCATAGTAAATCAGGTTTCTCAGGAATTTGGCATCTTGTACCTGTCCTTGCAGCTTGGCAGAAATTGCTGAAATCACGCCATTGTCACACTTTTGCGCGGGTAGAAAAGCGACTGTTCGCTGGGAGGTTTTTACCAAATGGCGCAGAAACATCGATTTGCCTAAACCAGAGTCGCCCTCTAAGACGATTTGCCCGGTGATATCGGGTAGTGCTTGGGTTACTGCTACAATTTCTGATGTCACTGGAACTTTCACAAGAGATTCGGGAAAGTAAGTTTGTTCATTGAAATTGTTTAATCCCGCATCTGCTAGCAAGATCGGTGTGAATGGTTCAAACAATCTGCGGCGCAGGTAAGGAACCCAAGTCAGGAGTAAGCCGATATAGCCAAAACCGAGAATCCGCCTTAACCACGGGTTCCAGAAAATTGGCTGAACTTGGGGAGATTTGGGATAGGCAATAATGAGGAGAAGCCAAATCGCAAGGTGAGTGAGGATGATGTTTCTAGCAAGGGAAAACCAGTCCCGAAATTCCAGAGAACTGATGACTGACTGCACCGATGCAGCCTGGGTGGAGTTTTCTTTATCTGCTTTAA
This sequence comes from Brasilonema sp. CT11, assembly GCF_017982655.1. Lineage (GTDB taxonomy): Bacteria > Cyanobacteriota > Cyanobacteriia > Cyanobacteriales > Nostocaceae > Brasilonema. The sequence continues at coordinate 43,084 of NZ_JABXYX010000028.1, forward strand.
GGTTGTTATAGTGACGTTGCAGTAATCTGATGTCCTGTGCTTTCCAAGAGACTTTGTTGGCAACTACGGCAATCTGTTCTGCGAGTTCTTTGCGCAAGTCTGGCGTAGATTCACTAATTTTCCAGGTTTTATCAAACAAATTCATTATATTCCTGCCCTGGTCAAGGGTCAGCTTTTCTGGTTTACTTTTGGGCTTACCAACCCATCGCATGAGAGTTTCCACATTTTGCTCACCACGACCAATAAAATGAGCGAGGAATCTGAGTTGAACAACTTCTGAAGGATATTGCTGAACTGCGTCTAGAACCTGCACAATCAATGACAACTTTTGGTGAGCTAACTTTGGAAGTGCCGATGCTGCGGCACGTCGGACAGATGTGTCAGAATCTTTGAGCAGTTTGGCAACATCTGGGGCAAAGTTTGTCGCTTTCATCTGCCCCAGTGCCTCTACTGCGGCACCTCGGACAGATGTGTCAGAATCTTTGAGCAGTTTGGCAACATCTGGGGCAAAGTTTGTCGCTTTCATCTGCCCCAGTGCCCCTACTGCGGCACCTCGGACAGATGTGTCAGAATTTTTGAGCAGTTTGGCAACATCTGGGGCAAAGTTTGTCGCTTTCATCTGCCCCAGTGCCTCTGCTGCGGCACCTCGGACAGTAGTGTCAGAATTTTTGAGCAGTTTGGCAACATCTGGGGCAAAGTTTGTCGCTTTCATCTGCCCCAGTGCCGATGCTGCGGCACCTCGGACATTAGTGTCAGAATTTTTGAGCAGTTTGGCAACATCTGGGGCAATGTTTGTCGCTTTCATCTGCCCCAGTGCC
>NZ_JABXYX010000028.1:44000-74364 GCF_017982655.1 Brasilonema sp. CT11
CGATGCTGCGGCACCTCGGACATTAGTGTCAGAATTTTTGAGCAGTTTGGCAACATCTGGGGCAAAGTTTGTCGCTTTCATCTGCGCCAGTGCCGATGCTGCGGCACCTCGGACATTAGTGTCAGAATTTTTGAGCAGTTTGGCAACATCTGGGGCAAAGTTTGTCGCTTTCATCTGCGCCAGTGCCGATGCTGCGGCACCTCGGACATTAGTGTCAGAATCTTTGAGCAGTTTGGCAACATCTGGGGCAAAGTTTGTCGCTTTCATCTGCGCCAGTGCATAAGCTGCGGCATAACGGGAAACGCTTTTTTCTTTATCGTCGCCGTCTTGAGGTGATAACTGCTTAACCAGTTTATCCACCACATCTTTATAGTTGTTCTTAATGAGTGACTTGGGATCATCTAGCTGATATTCCGCCAACTTCTGCACTGCTTCCCATCTCACTTCCGCAGATGGATCTGCTAGCGCTGCAACAATGCCATTCATTTCCCAGCCTTGCGGCTTGGTGGGCTTGGGTTCTTCTTGGGCACTCACCCAAGAAAGGGAGAAGAAAAGAATCAATAAAAAGGTGAAAAGAAAAAGCAGAACGGGGGAAGGCTTGCGGGTTGTGCGGGGAGTTATCAGCATGGGAGACGACATAGCCAGGAAAAGGGGGAGATGCTGCGAGTAGTGGAATTAAGGCTTAGGGGGTTGATGGATGTATCATAATCTGAGCTTCGCCTGAGTTGTTTGGTTTGTTTACTGTTATAGATGTTGGCGAAATCAACTTATGCAGTCGTTTGTAGAATCACAACATGCCGCATCGTGTCAATTTCAGCTGAAAATCTTATTATCGTGAATTAGATTTTCATTTGTGAGCTACGACAACGTCTGTAAAATCTTAGCTGAAAAATACCCAACCGATTTTGCGCGTTGGTTGCTAGCGGTTGAACCCCGAACCATCGAAGTTTTAAAAACAGAATTGAGCATTGAACCAATTCGCGCTGATTCTTTGACATTTCTGCAAACAGAAAACCGGATTTTACATCTGGAATTTCAAACCATAACAAGATCTAAAACACCGATTTCTTTTCGGATGTTGGATTATTCTGTCAGATTGATACGTCAGTATAAAGTCCCTGTAACCCAAGTCGTCATTTTTTTACAACAAACAAATGACGAAATCGCCTTCACCGAACAATATCGCAGTGAAACAACAACTCATCGCTATCGCGTTTTGCGGATGTGGGAACAAGATTCCGTGCCATTTCTCAATAATCCTGCACTCTTACCGTTAGCACCCTTAACGCAAACAAACTCACCCAAGCATTATTATCCCAGGTTGCCCAGAGCGTTGCTAGAATTTCGGATAGAGAGACAAGGCAGAATATTGCGGCTTACACAGAAATATTAGCGGGTTTGAAATTTGAGAAAAACTTGATTCGTCAATTTTTGAGCGAGGATATTATGCAAGAGTCAGTCATTTATCAGGATATTTTCCAGAAGGGAGAACAGAAGGGAGAACAGAAGGGAGAACAAAAAGAAGCACTTAGATTCTGTCTGTCTTTACTTAATGAACGCTTTGGTGAAATTAATTCGTCAATTCTTGAGCGAGTTCAAGTTTTCAACAAAGAACAGTTAGAAGCTTTAGCTAGAGCGCTTTTTAGAATGTCATCAATCGCTGATTTAGTGACTTGGTTAGACGAGCACCAAAGCAATTAAGTAATATCGTGTCCGGCAAAATACTTGTGATATGTCATTGCGAGTGGAACGAAGTGAAACGTAGACGCGAAGCGGCTTCCCGAAGGGTAGCAATCTCAAAGATTTAGCGTGAGGGGGAGATTGCTTCACTCCGCTATCGCTCCGCTCGCAATGACAACTATTCAGTCGGACATGATATAAGTGGGTTTAATGAAATATAAGATCTAGTGCGGGCATCTTGCCCGCGAGCGAGACGCTCGCACTACTGCTATCTACGAATTAATTACCTTGATATTACTCCTGGCTCTTTACCCCGAGCTTTTCCTGATGCTCAACGTAGGAAGTCAGCACCGAATCAATCATCGCTTGATACCCCTTCCCTCGACTGCGAAACCATTGGAGCGTTCGAGGGTTAAGTTTTATGTAAATCCCCTCCTTCTTCTGGGGTAACGAAAGCTCAGCATTTTTCCAGAAGTCTTCATCAAGCGGTGCAATATCGGAGTAATCGATTTCTTCGTCCGACATTTCGACGAGCTTTCTGTGACGTTCCTCGGGGGACATATCAGCCGAGAAGTTTGTTTTGCTCATAGTACGCCCTCTCTTTCTTGTTCGCTTTGCGAGCCGAGATGATCCGAGTATGCCCATCACGTTCGGTGTGAACGACTACTACCACGATGATCATAGCAAGTGTGCTTAACGGGATCTCACCAACGGTTACTTCCCGTATCTCACCATAGTCAAATCGGCAATCTTCCCTCGTGATTGCAAAAGGATCATCGAACACCCTTTTGGCTTCCTCGAAGCGTATGCCGTGTTTCTCTATGTTCTGCTTGTCTTTTGCGTCGTCCCACTCGAAAGACATACATTAAAATATATATGATTATATATATTTTTTTGAAAACAGGGCAATCTTGCATAACTGTGGGCTGCTGCCTCAATATAATTATGGAAGGCAGAGCCTCCTGTATGGCACTCCCACGCAGAGCATGGGAGCGAGAGATTTTAGCCTGCGGAGGCAGGCTTTGTTTGTGTAGCCGAGGCAGTGCGTTGCGGGGGTTCCCCCCGTTGTAGCAACTGCCGTCCAGACTTCCAGTCTGAGGGCGATTTGCGATCGCATTTTGCGGATGTGGGAACAAGATTCAGTTGAAACATCCTCTAAGCTGCTTCTCCTCCCACCACCACATCACGTATCCTTAAACTAGGACCACCGCAACCTACAGGCAAACCATTTTGCCCACCTTTACCGCAACCGCCGGACTCATCCCAGTAAAAGTCATCACCGATCGCCTCAATATCTGCCAAAGTTTGAAAAACATTCCCTGAAAGCGTCACATCCTTCACAGGTTCAGCAATTTTACCGTTTCTAATCATCCACGCTTCCCCAGCGCTAAAGGTGAACATTTCCCCATTCGTCATTCCACCCAACCAGTTACGGGCGTAAACTCCTTCTCTTATACCGTTGAATAAGTCCACAACAGGTGTTTTTCCTGGTTTAATCCAGGTATTTGTCATCCGTACAATAGGAGGATAGTGATAACTAAGACAGCGTGCATTACCTGTCGGCGCTTCGTCCAATTTGCCAGCCGTTTCGCGCGAATGTAAACGTCCTGTCAAAATCCCATCTTCTATAAGTTGAGTTGTGGTTGCAGGTGTGCCTTCATCGTCGTAAAAATAGCTACCTCGATGTCCTTGGGGCGCTGCACCATCAAAAATCTGCAATTCTTCTGGTCCAAATCGCCGCCCAATCGTCATCACTTCCAACAAATCTGGGTTTTCGTACGCCATATCTGCTTCGGAAAGATGCCCAAAGGCTTCGTGAACAAATAACCCGGAGAGAATTGGATCTATCACCACAGTATAAGTATTACCTTTCACCGATGGCAGATATAAAGCTGCAACTGCTCTTTGTGCAGCTTCTTTGACTTGTTCATCCAAAGCCGTCAAATCTTCAAAAGCTTTGCGTGAACCTGTGGTTTCTCTTCCAGTTTGCACAGTTTCGCCGTTTCTGGCTGTGGCGGCGAAGCGCATTTCCATATCCACCCAAGATTGCTCAATCAAAGTCCCTTCACTGGTGGCGAGGATAACTCTTTGGGCGCTGTCTCCATAACGAACAGAGGTGGTGGTAATCCGGCTGTCAACGCTTTTGAGTAATTCCGTGTAGCGATCGCACAATTGTTTTTTCTTTTTCAACGAGATTTGCCGGGGGTCGCTTCCAGTTAATGGCATTAAGCACACTGCTTGCACAATGTCAATGGGAGCTAAGATAGTTTCTTCTTCACCAACAATTTTGGCGGCGGTGATGGCTTCTTCAATGCGATCGCTAATTGTCGCCAGTTGGTTAAAGCTGCTAAACCCCCATCCACCTTTGTGACAGGCGCGAATCTGTCCGCCAATGGAAATACCTTCACTAAGGGTTTCTACCTTGTCACCACGTAAGAAAATATCTGTTCCTTCAGCTTCTTCAAGACGAATCATCAAATAATCTACACGGGATGAGTAGCGCTTGAGTAAGTCAGAGAGTAAGTTTTGAGCGTCAGTAAGTAAAGTCGGCATTTGTCGGACAAGAACAATAAGCAACTGCCTTCATTGTGCAATTATGCCAGTATGACTTGCCACCGAATCAGGGAATTCTTTTTATATGACACGTTTGTAGAGCTATCAAGGTAAAATGTTAATCCACGAGTCAAATGTTGCAATAGGTAGGCAAAGGTGTAATGGATGCCTCTCGAACATGAATTACCAAACCGCTTGCAAATTTTTGATAGACCAAACACTTTATAACGAGGAAAACCCTGATGCCTTGTTGATACGTCTACAGCGGGGACAATCACCAATACCAGGTCAGATTACCTCGATTTTGTTGGCATTGAAAGTGGTGTTTGAAGCTGTAAAAGATACTGCTGTTGTAGACAAAAAATTAGCTTACGCCTTGTATCTATTGAGCATAAGGACTCAACAACTTTTTGCCGCAGGGCGCAAGGCGGGCGTTCAATGGTCGCCTTTACTACTGCAAGATTTACTGAGAATTGCGACTGCAACTGAGTCTATCTTTTCTGGTGAGTGGCAAAATTTACATTCAGACTTATGAGCGCCCCACAAGGGGGAAGTCAAAAATCAAAAGTGAGCCAGTGCGGTGGACGGGTTCCCCGGCATAAAGCAACTGGCGAACCCCAAAGGGATCAAAAGTCAAAAGTATTAATTTTGCGGAAAGTTGAGCCAGTCGCGTGGGCAGGTTCCCCGACTTGAGCGAACCGGCTCCCCTACACCCCTACACCGCTGTGTTTCTTGAAAGTTATCCAACATTACGCGTGTTTGATTCAAAATCTTTTGAGTTGTTAGTTAAGTTTTTTCCCCTTTGCGAAAAAAAAACCAAAGTCACTCGTTTCATAATCCAATGTAGACCGACAAGTATGCCAAAGGTAATAGCAATAATCACTAGGGGCTGTTTACCAAGAATGTCCTCTACACCTTTAGTGAGTACCTCATCCGGTTGAGTGACAAAATCCCAGCTGTTAAAACGTAAGAAACGTCCCCAATAAACACCCACTGCACACAGAGCATGGGTAATTAACTCAACCCACAAAATCCATTTGCTCTTACCAATGCGATGTAAGTAATAACCTAAATTAATTAAAGATATAACGTAAGCTTCAAATCCAGCTAAAATAACTAGCAAGTACAACGGGATGAGTATCAGGGTTATGATCCATACAGACTGAATTGTACGAATATCTTCTATAAGATGAATGATATCAGTCAGCAGGTAAGGTGCATTCGGTAGAAAACTATAGAAAACTATAAATCCCAACCACCAAACCCAAGATCGCCCGCGCCCATTGCGAAACAACCAAACACTCAAAGCCAAAGGTATAAAAGCTAAAAATAGGTTCCAACTCATCCAATTTATATTGATTTGCAGAACTTTTATGACTTTGGCTATCAATTCAGTGAGTTCCCCTTTCATAGCTACTTCCTTGAAGACGTGTAAATGATTCTGATCTCTCCGTATGGTTATAAGCTAGCTGATTGATTGTCAAAACTGCATTTAGTGGTAAAAATAGCTACAGACTTAACGGTCAATCAAGCGGGCTAATTCACTAGTATAGCCAATGCGTAAATCAGAGCCACTTTACCATGAACAAGTTTCTCATCACCGAATGTGCAGCAAACGGGTCTTGCATGCGCGGCTTCGGGTAAATTCATTGGAATCCCCGTGTTCGCGCAGCGGGCAAGGAAGGGCTTATAGCAATTCAAAATTCAAAATTCAAAATGAGTTGACACTCCCCACGGCTTTTAGCCGGGGGAGTGTCAACTCATTTTGATTCGCTACTACAGTACTTGTTAAGCTCAGATGCCAGAGTATCAGACTCTTTCGCAGCATTTGTGGCTGCTGTTAGTGCTGTATCGATTTCTCCTCTTGCCTTTTGAATTTTGACCCTACCCTCTGATGAGGGTTGAGCTGTCTTAGCTGAACCAAGAGCCTTACCTGCTGTAGCAATTGATTGACTAAAAGTCTCAAACACCTTGACAAAACTGTTCTGAAATTGTTGAAGCTTAGGGTCTTTTAAATTTAGCTCCTTAATTTCTTTGGTCATAGCTTCCAAATCCTTGGATAGTTGCAAGCTGGTTGTCACCTGCTGACCTTTATTTTTTTCAATCAGGTCACTTCCTTTGTTAATGAGGCTAACCAGTCGCTCACATTGGGAGGCTTTGCTGTCACTGCACGCAGTCACGAACATTGCCATACTCAAGCTAATAGGAATAATAACGGTATATCTACGCCAAACAGCCATTAACACCTTACCACCAATAAAACCGAAACAATAGTAACTTAATGATTCAGTCATTTTTGCTGATATTTGGATAATTGCCTAATCTTAAGTGTACGTAAGCAAAGTGCAGGTCTACCTGGTTACACCTTTGTGACATCAAAACGGATGCAGTATCAACCTGTAGTTACTGTTATGTAAAGCTCTTTTTAGTCCGAGTCACTCCAAGCTGCCGTGTATACACTTAGAGCAAAGTCTTTTAATTACAAGTGATTAAATATACTATAAACTTTTTTGATATCCCCAGGTAGGGGATTGCATTTTGATGTAGAAAAACTCTCTATTAAAGATAGAGAAATTGCTAATATTGACTGCCAATGAAAAAAATTTCTGCAATGGTGTTAGCACTGAGCCTTTCAGTGGTCGCTTGCAGTACACCAGGGAATCAAACAGTATCTCCTACTCCAGAAGCAACAGCAACTCCTGCTCAGGCTAGAGACCAAAAAGCTCAAAGTAAGCTTTTAGTTGTCACCACTGTAGCACCATTAACGAATATTGTCAGTAATATTGCAGGGGAGCGTGTTCAAGTAACAGGCATTATTCCTGAAGGTACTGACTCACACACCTTTGAGCCTCGTCCTTCGGATGCTGATTTGCTCTCCAAAGCTAAGTTAATCATCGTTAATGGGTTGCATTTGGAAAGTCCTACAGAAAAATTGGCAAAAGCTTCTAAGCCGAAAGAAACTAATATTTACGAACTTGGCAGTAATACTATCACCCAAGGTCAGTGGATTTACGACTTCAGCTTTCCCAAAGAAAAAGGTGATCCCAATCCCCACTTGTGGGTGAATCCCAAATACGCTGAAGCCTACGCCAAATTAGCTGCTCAACAGTTAACTCAGTTAGATCCGGCTGGCAAGGATTACTACGCTACTAATCTGAAAAACTATTTACAACGCCTGGATGCACTAGATAAAGCAAATCGCGCAGTTGTGGAGAGTATACCAGCTAAAAATCGCAAACTTTTGACCTACCACGATTCTTGGGCGTATTGGGCAAGAGAGTACGGCTTTCAAGTCATTGGTGCGATTCAACCATCAGATTTTAAAGAGCCTTCTGCCCAAGACGTGGCAAAGCTAATTACTCAAATTCGTCAAGTTGGTGTTCCTGCCGTCTTTGGTTCGGAAGTCTATCCCAGCAAGGTAGAAGAGCAGATCGCCCGAGAAGCAAAGGTGAAAACAGCCAATACTGCTGATGATGAGTTACCTGGCAAGGGGTCTGCTAATGCAATGGAAAACACCAACCCTGAACATACATACATTGGGATGATGGTTAACAATATGCGGATTATTGCCGAAAATCTAGGCGGAAATCCTGAGCTAGTGAAAAATGTCAATACTGCCAATGTGGTAGGACCAACAGCGAACGAGACAAAAACTTCTCAAAAATAAATAAAAACCAAAGATAAGCCTTAAAGACTGGACTTATCATTTAGTCTTAACAATGCATTCCGCCTGCTGCCTAGGTTATTTATTGTTAATGGAACAACCACTACTAGAAGTTAAAAATTTAACTTGCGGCTATCAAAACAAACCTGTGTTTACACAGGTAAATCTGTCCTTGTATCGTGGTCAACTTTCTGGTTTGGTTGGACCATCAGGAAGCGGTAAAAGCACCTTGATGAAGGCAATTTTGGGGTTAATTCATCCTTGGGCTGGAGAAATTTGGTTTCGGGGGAAACGTTTGCAGCCAGGGACATCACCGCCGCGAGTGGGTTATGTGCCTCAAGTCGAAACGGTGGACTGGAATTTTCCTGTCACAGCTGAAGAAGTGGTGATGATGGGGCGATATCAGAAGCAGAGAATGTTACCTTGGGCTTCAAGAGGCGATCGCACTGCAGCCAGAGAACTTTTAAACCGCGTAGGAGTTGCTCATGTCGCCCGTCAGCCCATCGGTGAATTATCTGGCGGACAACAGCAGCGGGTTTTTGTCGCCCGTGCGCTGGTGGGAGAGCCAGAAATCGTATTATTGGATGAACCGACTAGCAGTTCTGACTTGCAGGTTCAGCACGAACTATTACATCTATTAGCGGATTTGAATCAGCAAGGTTTGACGATTCTACTATCCACTCACGACCTGAACTCAGTCGCCACACATCTACCTTGGGTTGTGTGTTTCAACCACGGATTAATTTGTCAAGGGCAACCCCTTGATATTTTTACTCCTGCTAACCTTGAGCACACCTTTGGCGCCCAAATGGTTGTCTTCCACCAAGAGGATCGCATTTTGATTGCTAGCGGGGGAACTTCGTTGCGCCATCAAATGCAACGCAACTTGCCTCCTGGCTTACTCCAAGGTAAATCGAAGTCTGCGTGATTTCAACATATTTGTATGAATTTTATACTTGAACCCTTCCGCTATGAGTTTTTCAGCCGTGCCATTTTAGTTGGGATGATGGCAGGTTTGTTATGTGGCGTGATGGGTGTTTATATTACAACTCGCCGGATGAGCTACATTGCCCACGGTTTATCTCATGCTATTTTGGGTGGAGCCGTATTAAGCTATGTTTTGGGACTTAATTTCTACATTGGCTCTGGAATTTGGGGATTTGGTTCTGCTGTTTTAATACAATATTTGACAGGACGCAAAATTTACTCAGATGCGGCGATTGGTATTGTCACAACCGCAAGTTTTGCTTTAGGAGTAGCTGTTATCAGCAGCTACCGAAAGTTTAGCCAAAATTTTGAAGCCGCTTTGTTTGGTAATGTGCTGGGAGTTTCTCCCGCAGATTTATGGGTTGTGACAGGCGTAACCGTTGTTTTGCTGAGCTTAGTTTTCTGTTTTTATCGCCCTTTATTATTTTGGTGTTTCGACAGAGAAGTTGCTCAGGTTCACGGCGTTCCTGTGTTTGCAATGGATACACTGTTTGCTTTGATGCTGGCGACAATGCTTGTAGCAACGCTTAATGTGTTAGGCGTAACACTGATTATTTCGGCGGTGGTGATTCCTGCTTCGATAGCACGGTTGTTGAGTAATCATTTTGGTTACATGATGATTGTTTCTGGTTTTTTGGGAGCTGCGATCGCCTTTTTCGGTATTTATCTGAGCTACTACTTCGATATTGCTTCTGGAGCCAGTGTAGTATTGCTCTCAACCATGATATTTGGTTGCGTGTTGCTTTGGAGGAGCTTGCAACATCGTCGCAAACGCTATTTACCACCCCTTCCTTCACAACATAACTAAAAATAACGAAATAAATTCAATATCCGTTGTCGCAATCGTTCCAAAACAGGTCCCTCTTCGCCTACTCCATCTGCAAATAACATTTCATATATCAATGGCACCCCTAACTGTAACTCTTCTAAAATTTCACGTTGAGTAAACACATCTTGCGGCTTTCCTTCCAAAATGAGTCTTCCTTTATCCATAACTAATATCCAATCTGCCCAGCGATAAACTAAATCAAGGTCATGAGTTGCCATCAAGATTGTTGTTCCAGATGCGTGAATTTTTCTCAAGGTTGCCATCAAGTTACGCGTATGTAATCTATCCAGATAAGCGGTGGGTTCATCTAGCAATAAGAGTTCTGGTCGTAGCACCATCACATCTGCTATTGAAACTCGCTTTTTTTGTCCTAAACTGAGATGATGTACTGGTCTTTGAGCAAGTTCAGTTAACCCAAATTCTACTAAAGCTTGCTCGACACGCTGTTGAATTTCTGCTTCTGGTAATTGCAAATTACACAACCCATAAGAAATATCTTCTTCAACAGTAGAGGCTACCAGTTGTTGTTCTGGATCTTGAAAAATTAACCCGACTTTTTGGCGTAAATTCGTCAGGTAGTCACGATTATATTGCAGTGGCTTACCCTGCCATGAGATAGTTCCTTTGTCAGGCTTGTATAGACCATTAGCTAACAAAAATAATGTGCTTTTGCCACATCCGTTTTGACCAATTAATGCACATCTTTTACGAGCAGGAATTCGTACACTCAGACCATTCAGAGCCGATTGTTGTGCACCTGGGTAAGTATAATGTACCTGCTCAAATTCGAGTAACCATTCCTGCATGCTGCCAAAATTCCAATGCTATTAAGACTACACAGCCAACAATTGCTTCTATAGCATAGCGCTTGGATTTTTGATAGCGATGGGGATGCCAAACCCGCAGTTCTCCATTAAAACCCCGTGCTGCTAAACTTAAGGAGACTTGACGATAATTTTCTATAGTTCGCTTGAGTAATTGTCCAATTAACAGTGCTAAACTTTTTATTCCAATGCGAAAAGTACGATAGCCACCACGAGATTGTTGAGCAGTCCATAACTCAGCAGTGGTATTGAGAAGGACAAAAATAAAGCGATACATCAGCAATAAAAGCTCAGTTATCAGTACTGGAACTCCTATACGACGTAGTGTTTGCAAAAGTTCGGAAAAGGGAATAGTTAGCATCACAAAGTATAGGCAGGATAAAGAAGCAATAGCTCGCGTTAAAATAGTCAATCCCTGCTCAATACCTTGGTGACTGATATATATATAATAAGAGCCAAAAGTCAAGCCACCGAGTGAATCCTTTGGCACTAAATGTATGTGAGAAAGATCTACTCCATTGATAACTAAAGCTGGTAAACTAGTTAACCAGAAGAGAGTAGCAACATAAACTAATTTTAGATAAGTTTTAGCAGGAATTCCTGCATACATCACTGTCCAAAAACTTATCCAAACTGCAATCAAGACTTGAATTAAAGGATGAGCAAAGGCAGTGATAAGTAGCAGGACAGTAGCAAATACCAATTTTTGTTCTGGTGGTAACCAACGTAAGCGATTTGTGTAGGCTAAGGTATCAATCTGAATTCTCATTTGGTTTTTTGCTTTGTTCAGAACGCCCCTTGTATAACCCAATTACATAGCCAATCACACCAGCACCTATTGCAGCTTGCACGCTAAACATGAGGCTTTCAACTTCCCCACTGGGCAACTCAATTAATGATTTAAACCAAGGCTTATATTCGGGCTGTATCTCTTTGATTGCTGATTCGGCTTGGTCATCAGAACCACTAAATTGCGCACCTTTAATGAATACTACTGGTGCTGCTGCTAATACCACTACTGCTAACACCAATAGCCAGTTATTCCATTTTTTGTTTTGCTTTGTCATGAGTCACTTTTTATTATTTGTTAATCCTTCGTTGTCAAAAATGATGACTAACCACTCTCTACTTTCTATTCAGTTTTTGGTTTCATGAGGTTTAACATTTCGAGTTCTTGATGTCCATAGTTAGAAAGCCAATTCCAAACCAAGACTGTCAACAATCCTTCACTAATTGCCAAGGGTACCTGTGTGACGGCAAAGATTCCTGCAAATTTTATAAATGATGCCATGAAACCACCCGTAGCTGCGGGGAAAGCAAGAGCCAGTTGCACAGAAGTGACAATATAAGTTGTCAAATCTGCAACAGCAGATGCTAGAAATATCGCCAATCTTTGTTTGCCACTTCGCATAACCAAGCGGTAGAGCCAGAAGGCAACAAATGGTCCGACAATTGCCATTGAAAATGCATTTGCCCCCAGTGTTGTCAACCCGCCATGTGCTAGTAGTAGCGCTTGAAATAGCAATACCAAACTACCTAGTACGGACATGGCTAAAGGTCCAAATAGCACTGCTCCTAATCCTGTGCCTGTTGGATGGGAACAACTTCCTGTTACTGAAGGCATTTTCAATGCTGACAGCACAAAAGTAAACGCTCCTGCCAATGCTAAAAGTAATTTTAATTCAGGAGTGGCTGTGGTGATGCGAGTGAGCGATCGCAATCCCAAAATAAAAAACGGTAATGCCACAACCCACCAAAAAATTGCCCAGCCTGGTGGTAAAAAACCTTCCATAATGTGCATCGCGTAGGCTGGTTTAGGTAAGCACACAATCAAGTAAAAACTTACCACTGCCATCAAGATGAGACTGACTAACCTTGCTTTGGCTTTTGACTTGGGAATAGTTTTCAACATGCTCAGTACCTGCAGATGCTAAAGCTTTTAGTATAAATCGCTGGACGTCTTGACTCAAGAAATATTTTTCTCAGCAAAGGTTCCCGCTTTTTTAGTCGAGTTTGGGGAAGTGTTGGATAGCAAAAAGGTCTTGGCTACCGCCTTGTTTTCAGCTATTAGGAAATATGTATTATACACCCGAGAATTACTTATATTTTTATATACAATTAAATCCCTATGACTACCGTATGCAATCAAGAAAAAATTTTAATTCTTTCACCAGGCTTTTCAGGGCTTCGCGTTGGGATTTGCAACATTTAGATAAAAAATCCAGTTTTTTTCAAAAAAACTCATTTCTATTGAGAATAAAAATTTTTCATACTTGAGAAAGATTGATAAGAATTGTTGATTGTTTTACGATTTTTTGAAGAAAGAATTCAAATCAATTCGCAAATTTCCTCCATTTTGCCGCTAGCCGTTTACAAAAATCATGCCTAACTATCCTGTTTTAGAGCAAGAAAAACTATTGAGTCGTCGTAATCTGTTGATGCTGGGCTTAGCAGGTACTGGTGTGGCTGGTGCGGCTTTATGGCAAATACTCAATTCCCGAGCTCTATCACGGGTAAAAGTGCCGCCTATGGAGACACAGACAACTTCTGATTTAGCTACCCCCTCAAAGATGGTACGAGAATTTGATTATGGTACGCTGAAGCAAGAAAATGGACGTGTCGTTCGAGAATTTCGATTAACTGCTGGTACTTCGCCAATTCAGCTCAATAGTGCTGTTTCTTTCAACATTTGGGATTTAAATGGTCGCATACCAGGACCAACGCTTAGGGCAAAACAGGGCGATCGCGTGCGGGTGTTGTTCTTCAACCAGGCAGGACATTCCCACTCTCTACATTTTCATGGCGTTCACCCCTCAGAGATGGATGGCGTTCGTCCAGTTCGCCACGGTACAGCAGTTATCTATGAATTTGATGCAGAACCTTATGGCGTTCATTTGTACCACTGTCACATCGAACCAGTAACTCGTCATGTTGCCAAGGGGTTATATGGAATGTTTATCGTCGATCCGCCAACTCCACGTCCCCCAGCAGATGAGATAGTCCTGATAATGGCTGGGTATGATGTGAACGATGATAACCGTAATGAATATTACGCCTTTAATGGTCTGCCTAACTACTATAAGGATAATCCTATTCGGATTTACCAAAATCAGTTGATTCGACTGTACGTGCTTAACATCATTGAATTCGATCCAGCAGTAACGTTTCACCTACACGCCAACTTTTTTAAGGTCTTTCCTACGGGAATGACGACCAAACCGTCTCATGAAAGTGATGTGATCACAATGGGGACAGCCGAACGCCACATCTTGGAATTTGCCTTTCGCTATCCAGGTATGTATATGTTTCATCCACATCAGGATGCGATCGCAGGAAACGGTTGTATGGGTATGTTTGACGTTATCAGCGACAGTGATAAAAAAATGACAGCCTAAAGTCGCGAAGCTGTTTGACACTCCAATGATCATTGATGATTATTTTTTGATGCGATAATCGCACGAAACGGTTGTATGGGTATGTTTGACGTTATCAGCGAGAATGAAAAAAAAATAACATCCTAAAGTCGCGAAGCTGTTTGACACTTTAATGATCATTGATGATTATTTTTTGACGCGATAAGCCCTTGGCTTGACGCTACGCGTATCGCACGAAACGGTTGTATGGGCATGTTTGACATTATCAGCGAGAGTGATAAAAAAATAACATCCTAAAGTCGCGAAGCTGTTTGACACTTCAATGATCATTGATCATTATTTTTTATAGAAGAGAATTTTTGCCGTACTATGTGGTAAAACTTGTTTTAGTATGGCGACAAACATCTGAATAACAAAAAAAATTCATACCCAAAATTTGCCAGGGAACCACAAAAGTAGGGGTATGAATGGCTTTGTGCATCTTTTACAAAGACAAAAGCCGACTTACAATCATTGCTACTTATGCATTACCAAAAAAATCCTGACTTGATTCTTGCTGTGCAATGACGAGGTCATGACACAACCAATGAATCATATAATTCATGGTGCAAAATGTAAAATTAACTGACTTTTTTCCGATGAACATACGTCTCACAGATTTACTAAATTTACCTGGTGTAGCAGTAGAATCTTGTCATTATTCTCAAGATTCAGTATCTTTTCAATTAAGGGTTTTAACCAAAGGTACATACTGCCCACATTGTCGTAACTACACAGAAGAATTACATCAAACTAGACCGATTCTAGTTAGAGATGTACCAGTAGACAGTAAAGAAGTTTACCTCAAGTTACCACGTCGTCAATTTTATTGTAGAGTGTGTCAGCGATACATCACTGAGCGATTGCAGTTTATCGATTGGCGAAGGAGGTACACACAAAGGTACGAGGAAAAGATTTATTCCCAAGTCAATCGTTGTAATATTGAGCAAATTAGCCAACAGCAACATCTTCGTATTGAGCAAGTCAAGAACATTTTTAACCACATCAGTCAAAAGCGAAACAAACAGCATCTTGAATTCAGTCAAAAGAGCTATTGCTATGAAAGGTAGGGACAAAATAACCAAAAATTATCACCATTCAGTCAAAGAATAAGAGCATTATTTTTGTTGACTGTAGATTTTTTCGCGAAAAGTATGTATGCTGAAAGAAGTGTCTTAAATGTAAGCTAAAAGCATACACTTAAGAAAAGTTTCCCTAGATCATCCGGGCATCCTATTAATGACATTGCGGGAGATAACTTCCTAATTTACAGTTTTCCCCCCATCCAAATAGTTGTTTGTTAAACACTAACTGAGGATTTTGATAGTGCTAGATTCATGTGTTGATTCAATTTTTAGAGAGTTCCCTCAACAGCCGGATATTCTCAACGTTACAGTCTCTGGACTGAGTATGTTATCTGCTGGCATCTTTTTATTTTTGATATTATTTAACTTACAGGCTTCTAGTCCTTGACATTGATGATGGAAACAATTCGCGGAAATAACTAGGCAGTTATAAATCTGCAACGCCGCTAATTTTATAAGCATTATAGTCTACCCTGCATCCAAGGGCTTTGCCTTAGAGCATACCTGCCGAATTGTACTAGTACAGGTTGGCGCAGGTGAGCTTACCATTACAAGTAGGGAAAACATCCGAGTTTGCAGTCTTAAAAAAAGGTAGGCGTATTTGCGCCGCGCGGTACTAGGACTTAGCATATATGCGTTACCGTGCAGAATGGTTGCTGCTACTGTTAATATCATGTCAGATTAAATAACCGTCCGCAGCCACTAAAGGGAGGCAATCCTAAAGACGCAAGCAAATTGCGTTGTTTCACACACATTGCCCAAAAGCAAGCGCGATACGTTTGCATATCTTTTGTGTAGCTTTCAAGAAACACAGGGAACAGGGAACGCTTAACAGGGAACAGGAAAGAAGGTGTTTGTTTCATTCGTAGTGGGTGGCTGTCGCTGCCCGTCGGACGCTCTTAAGAAACACGCTTAACGTTTAACGCTTAACAGGTGAGAGCAGCCCCCGTCTTGGCGGTCTCCGTCACGAACACGAGTGCGTCTGTGCAGGAGTTTGGGGGACTGGCGTCCCTTGTCCCTTGCGCGTGTCCCCTTGGGACGAGCGCGTCTGCGTAAGCGCAAGCGCACGCTAACAGCGAACGCGCAGCGTGCCCGTAAGCGCAAGCGCACGCTAAGAGCGAACGCGCAGCGTGTCCCTTTGGGACTCAGGGCATAGGAGATACCCGAAGGGGAAAGAGTGTTTCTTTCTTTCGTAACGGATTGCAATCGCTGTGTGTGACACTTAACGGCTATTTGAAACAGCAGCTGTTCATACCAAGTTGCAATTCCCTGGTAGCACAAGTCACTTGGGTTCAAAGTAGCGTGCCCTCTGGCCTTACCAAACGAACCCTTGCGTAAGCTTTAGGAGAGTTTTCCGCGACGATGCTCCAGCAGGGAGCAACCATTGGCGATCGCGACTGGTTCGGCACTCCTTCAAGTGCGGGTTAAGCGACTTGTAGACGCCCTCTGGGCGGTGAAACAGCGTGAATGATGGATTTCCCGCTCTCACGACGACTGCGATCTATGCCTGCGGCACGCCATTCGGCTATCGTAGCGAGACCGTTCCCACTAGTACACCAGACGCGTAAATAAACCCCCATTCCAAATCAATGAAACGCTTGTGCTGTATTCCTAAGTGAATTTTGTTAGCGCAGCGGGACGCATGGCATGCGTGAATTCGGCCTTACGGTACTAGGGCGCAGCAAAGCAATGTGCCTTATAACAAAATACAACTAAGTATTAAGTAACTATTTCCAGCTTGTAGCTGAAAAAGCAACATATAGTATTCAATATTCAGTTTTTCCCAGTTGATTTTTTATCCCTTGCAATACCTTATAAAGTAGCGCAAGGGGTTTTTTTTTGGTTGGCAATAACATCAGCAATACTTGAGAGGTAGACTTTCAAGACAGATCTAATCTAAACTACTGCTGATTTCGTTGACGCCGTGCTGCTTCTAGAATGATCTTTTGTTCAGCACGGGCGATCGCCAAATATGTCCGTTCAACAGCTTCCGGTTCAACAGAAATAGAAGTAATGCCCCATTGTACCAGTTGATCAATAATTTCAGGATACAGCGCTGGTGCTTGACCGCAAATAGAACAAGGAATTCCTGCACTGTTTGCCATTTGAATGAGTTGAGCAACAGCACCCATAACAACTGGATGACGTTCATCAAACACTTTTGCGAGTTGTCCTTGTTCTCTATCCACTCCCAAGAGCAGTTGAGTCAGATCATTCGTACCAATTGAAATTCCTTGTACACCTGCTTTGACGTATTCTGGCAGTAAAAACAGCACGCTTGGCACTTCTGCCATAATCCACAATTGAAACTGTGGTACTTGAGTTAACCTTGCTTGCTCAACTTTTT
This sequence comes from Brasilonema sp. CT11, assembly GCF_017982655.1. GTDB lineage: Bacteria > Cyanobacteriota > Cyanobacteriia > Cyanobacteriales > Nostocaceae > Brasilonema. Next base: position 61,383 of record NZ_JABXYX010000028.1, read on the forward strand.
GACGGCAAAAGGAAAACTCTTCCACTGTACGAACAAAAGGTAACAGTAGATGGATATTGCTGTATCCTGCGTTTTGTACGCCGGCTAAAGCAGCCAGTTCTAACTCAAAAACTGCGGGATTTTTCAAATAGCTGAAGGTACCACGTTCTCCCAGCATCGATTGCGTGGAAGATTCTACATTATCATTCAAAGATGGTAGCTCATGGGAACGCCAATCCAAAGACCGATAAAAAACTGGTCTTGGTGCAAAAGCCTCGGCGAAGTGGATCATCTGCTCGTACCAACGTTCTAACAATTTGGTTCGGTGTCCCTCCAACAGCCAAGCACTCGGGTGTTTCCCTTCGAGTATATTCAAAGCCATCAGTTCTGAGCGCAATAATCCCACACCATCCACAGGTAAACTTTGCGCTTGTTCGAGCAAACTAGGCTGGCTCAAGTTAACCAACAGTTTTGTAGTGATCATCGGCAAACTCAGGCGTGATGAAGAACTGGAAGACGCGGAGAATAAATATGTCCCCTTGTCTACGGACACTTTCCTCAACGGGAACCAGCGGGGTGCTTTAGTGTCCTCTCCTAGTTCGCTTGTCCCCGTATCATCTTCCCCTTGTCGATGGACACTTTCCTCAACGGGAGCGTTAGTTCCAGGACGTCCGTGTCCTCCCCTAGTCTCTTTCGCCCCTAATCCCGACTCCGTGCGGACCTCAAGTTCTTCTTCGCCCTTAATTCCCAACGCCAATTTGCTCAAGTCGCAAAGCAACCTTCGGTTCGCTTCGCTAACGCCGGACGGAATCTTCCGCCCAGCAACGCCAGACGCATCAACGGGAACCTCCGCACGGTGAGACGGCGCTGCAGGCTGTGCACTGAGCTTGTCGAAGTGAGGGTCTCCCGACCTAGGCGACTGCGTAAGCGTAAGCGTGTCCCTTTGGGACTTACGCGTAGCGTCTGTGCAGGAGATACCCGAAGGGCGCTGGCTCGACTTTACAGAAAACCCACCCACAGGGCTGGTTCCTCTGTAGGAACCCTGAGTTCCTTTTGTCCCCGTGTCTTCTTCCCCTTGTCCTATCTCCCTAGCTTCTCTTGTCAAACGATAAACTTCCCCCTTGTCGCCATCAATCAGTAATTTCTCGCCTGTTTGAATAATTGCTGTGGCATCTGCTACGCTCACGACTGCTGGTATTCCCAATTCTCTCGCAAGGATAGCAGCATGACTTGTGATACCTCCTTTATCAGTAATAATACCAACAGCTTGTTGCAGTAGCGGTAACCAATCAGGTGCTATTGTTGGTGTAACTAAAATGACTCCTTTGGGTAATTGTTCTGGTTTTTGTTGTGCATTCACAATAATATGAGCAGTTGCTGTCACACGTCCCGCTGATGCTCCTAATCCTTTGATGGAGTGGAAATTATAAATTGCCAAGGGTGTACTCATTTGCGTTAGGTAAAGCGTACTCGTTGCCTCACAAGAGATAGTCCACTCAAAGGTAAAATTGACGCCAGTTTCTTTGACAATTTGAGTTGCTAATTGAATCAGTTGTTGCAGATGTTCTTCTGGCAAAGCATACTGTTTTTGTTGGTCTTCTTCCAACAGGTAAGGAACAAGACTTGAGTCATTTGAGCTAAGCACACCTGAAGCTGGCACCGTTTGCAAAGCCGCTACAGGCGCTTTATCATTAAGACGGTAAGCTACCATCTTATTGCCCAGTTGCTGTTCTTTGACAGTACCAGTTTCCGGATGGATGTAGTAAACATCTGGCAAGACTTCACCTTGAGTCATTGCCACTCCTAATCCCGATGTCGCTAAAATTTCCCATTCAGAAGAGTTGGCATTGAGTAAGCCGCTGGCGATCGCATTCCTAAAAGGTTGTACCAAAACTCCCAAATTAATTTGTTGCAGGTCTATTCCTGCCCATTGCCAGTACAATAAACTCTTAGCACGAAACATCTGGCTCCAGGTGCGCTTCAATGCTAGAGCAATTGCCTCTTCATCACATTCACACACCTGAGACTCTAGCAATCCAGATGTCTTAGTCACCCCATGCTTTATAGTAGGCAGTACAAAAGTTGGTCGAAAAATCAGATATGCAGATTTTAATTCTTTAGCTGCATTGACAATTTGACTCAGTAGGTGTTTAGGCAAATGAGCAGCACTGATCTCTTGGCGCAAGCGTCTAGCAACCTGCTGAAGTTGACGCCAATTTTTGACATCTAAGTGTAGTGAAGAATAAGGTAAGTCAGCGACTAACGCCTCCGAACTGTTGAGAGTTTCTAGAAATTCTCGCAAAACTTCCGCTGAAACGACAAAACCAGGCACTACAGGATAACCGCGCTGCATAATTCTGCTTAAATAAAATGCTTTGTCACCAACTTTGGCGCGGTCTTGTAGTTTAATTTGATCAAGCCAGTAGAGTTTGTCCACTCAATTACTTTGTTATCTGTTGCCAGTTGCTACGCTAACGGAATTACTCTGATCATATAAGTAGCGACGGCTTCACGAATGGTAAATAGTCAGATCTCATCGACAGAAAAACTAACAAGACGATATTCCACGATTTGTCCACCATCTATATTCATGACGCTGACTTAGGTTGTGGTTATGGCGCTGAGAGTTTAAATAAGTCCGTTTACCTGAAAAACCCAATATCTCTCGTTACAAGATAGAAGACGCAAGCGAAGAAAATTTTTGAAGGATTTTTTATATTTTACGTTTGATTATATGTGCCTATTAAGATAGTACCATTAAGTACAGCATCGGTGATTGTATATTAGTCTCAATCAAGAATTGACAAGGATTTCCCATTGCCCAGCATCTACTATCTTCCGGCTAATGATTGGTTAAACATCACCTTTAGGTTGTGCCTTGCTTTACTCGTTGGGGGAATAATTGGCATGGAACGCCAAATTGAACACAAACCAGCTGGTTTGCGAACTCATATGCTAGTGAGTTTTGGTGCAGCACTGTTCACTCTCGTATCTTTGATCATAAGTGCAGATAAACCAAATGGAGATGCTGTTTCGCGAGTCATTCAAGGAATTGCAGCTGGTGTCGGATTCCTTGGTGGAGGAGAAATTTTACGGCAATCTTCCCAAGAATCAGGGCGAACTGAAATTAAGGGACTCACCTCAGCAGCAGCTATTTGGGTTTGCGCTGCTTTGGGAATTGCTGCTGGATGTGGTTTGTGGCAATTAGGATTAATAGCAGCTTCGTTGTCTTTGTTAGTTCTAAATGTTTTTAAACGATTTGAATAAAAAAGGGAACGCTTAACAGGGAACAGGCAAATCCCCATAAATAAATGACAACTGTATTGGCAAATTGGGAGACGGTTGACTAAGACGGGCAGACTTACTTATTTGCTTGCGATATCCTACCAGAATCCACAGAAAGAATTTGCGAAGAATTTAGCCACTGTGAATCAAAAGAACCCAAATGAGTTGTGGTGATCAGGGTTTGAAAACGATCTTGAATGGCATCGAGTAGCTGATTCTGTCGAGATGGATCAAGTTCTGCTAAGACATCATCAAGTAGTAGCAGGGGTGGTTCGCCAACCACTTGTTCTATAAGTTGCAATTCTGCTAGCTTTAAGGCTAGTACTAGCGTTCGTTGCTGACCTTGAGAACCGTATTGACGGCATGGTGTTTGATTAATTGTCAATTCAATTTCGTCACGATGAGGACCAACAAGGGTTGTACCTTGATGCAACTCTGCAACAGTACGCTGCTCTATTTTTTCTAAAAAAGCTTGCTGTATTTGCTCTGGATTGTTCTGGTCTAATGAGACATTGGGTGAGTACTTAAGTTCTAGAATTTCTGTACCACCACTGATACTAGCGTGCCAAGCGCTAGCAATAGGGGCTAGTCGCTGTATGGCGCGATCGCGTCGTCGAATCACCCGTGTTCCTGTGGTAGCCAACTGTGCATTCCAAATATCTAATTCACTATGCTGTGGAGTTTGGGCTTTTGAGCTTGCCAGATGCAGTGGTTTTTCTTGTGGACGCGCCGCCGTTTCCCGTAACGATGGCGACTGGTGTTGCAAAGTGCTTTTCAAGAAGGCATTGCGCTGCCGCAAAACCTGGTTATATTGCTGTAGAATATGAGCATAGACAGGTTCAAGTTGGATTAACAGAGAATCCAGCCAGTTTCGGCGACCTTCAGGACCACCGCGAATAAGATCTAAATCTAAACTAGAGAACTGTACTGCATTCAGGACACCAAGAAAATCCATTTGACGCCGCAGAGTTTCACCATTTAAACCAACGGTACGGCGACCATTTCGACGCAAGGTGAGAGCAAGATCACTGATGCCAGTTTGTCGCTCTAAAGTGGCAACAAGCATGGCTATGGTTTCTCCATCTTGAATTAAATCGCGATCGCGTGCCATTCTGTGCGAGCGCAATGTCGCCAGCAATTCCACCGCCTCCAACAAATTGGACTTACCCTGAGCATTATTGCCTACCAAAATTGTTTTGGGAGCATTAAACTCAACTTGCTGCTGTTTATAGTTGCGAAATTGTCGCAGATGAAGGGTTTTCAGGTACATAGTACTCAGTTGCATTCATACAGAGAATTTTCCCTCTTCCTCTTTCTTCCTTTCTCTCTCTTTTTATCTCTTTCTCTGTGTTCTGGTGCGCCTGGTGCGGTTTTTTTATTTTCTCTGTTCGCGTCCCTTGCGCGTGTCGCTTTGCGACGAGAGCGTGTCCCAAGGGGACATACGCAACGCATAACTGGCAAAAGCGAATAATGCACTCCCTTGGTAGTATTTGTCCTCAGACATTAGTCTGCAGCCACGCCTAAAGTATGGTAGAAAGCAAGCTAAGCCTCTTATAACCTCATGTTCCTTCAGACTTACTGGAAACTTCTGTCAGAGAACAATTTTTAGATAAAGCAACCTATCTACAAGCAGCTAGACTGTACCACCTGCAGCTTGAAAACGAGCGCGAGCGCGTTTGTATGCTTGGTTTGCTTGGATTTGGCTTTGGCGCTCTTCTGCTTGTACTTGATTCAAACGGGTTTCAGCTTCATTCAAAGCAGCACGGGCTTCCTCAATGTTAATTGCGTCACCCCGCTCAGCACTGTTTACCAGAATTGTGACTTCATCTTTTTCAACTTCGGCAAAGCCACCCAACAGAGCGATCGCTGTCCAACCCTGATTTTTCTCGGCACGTACTCGCATAACGCCCGTATCTAGGGCTGTTAACAGTGGTGCGTGTCCGCTGAGGATACCGAGTTGACCGGTGGTGCTGGGCAAAATGACTTCTTCAGCTGGGGCATCCCACACAGTTTGATCTGGGGAAATTACACGAACAGTCAATGTCATATTTCAGTTATCAATTATCAGTTATCAGTTATTGCTCATCAAGTATCAGTGAACAGTGATCAGAATAAGTATGATAACCCTTCGGGTTCGCCAGTTGCCTGCGGAGGAGCCAGTACTGCAGGAGGGTCTCCCTCCGTAGGTATCTGGCGTTGGAAACCCTCCCGCAGCACTGGTCTCACTGTTCACTGATAACTGTTCACTGAATATTAGCCTTTGAGTTTTTCGGCTTTGGCGACCGCCTCCTCAATATTGCCGACCAAGTAGAAAGCCTGCTCTGGCAGATTATCGAATTCTCCAGCAAGAATTCTCTGGAAGCCTTTGATGGTTTCTTCCAGCTTCACGTACTTACCAGGAGAACCGGTGAACACTTCTGCCACAAAGAACGGCTGGGACAAGAAACGCTCAACTTTGCGTGCACGCTGCACAGTCAGACGGTCATCTTCAGACAGTTCGTCCAAACCGAGAATTGCGATGATGTCTTGGAGTTCCTTGTAACGCTGTAGTGTTGATTGTACAGCACGAGCAGTGTTGTAGTGTTCCTCGCCAACAATGTTGGGTTGCAACATGGTGGAAGTAGAATCTAGGGGGTCTACCGCTGGATAAATTCCCTTAGATGCCAAACCCCGAGATAGTACAGTTGTTCCATCCAAGTGAGCGAATGTGGTAGCGGGTGCGGGGTCGGTTAAGTCGTCGGCTGGTACGTATACCGCTTGAATTGAGGTAATTGAGCCTTCGTTGGTGGAAGTGATGCGCTCTTGCAGTGCACCGACGTCGGTTCCTAATGTTGGCTGATATCCTACAGCAGAAGGCATCCGTCCCAACAGAGCTGACACTTCTGAACCTGCTTGCACAAATCGGAAGATATTGTCAACAAACAGCAGCACGTCTTGCTTGTTCACATCGCGGAAGTACTCTGCTATTGTCAACCCAGATAGACCTACCCGCATTCTTGCTCCGGGTGGCTCGTTCATCTGACCGTACACTAGGGCAATCTTCGATTCGTTGAGGTTATCTTTGTTGATTACCCCAGATTCAATCATTTCATTATAAAGGTCATTGCCCTCACGGGTGCGCTCACCCACTCCTGCGAACACTGACACTCCACCGTGTTGTTGTGCGATGTTGTTAATCAACTCCATCATAATGACGGTCTTGCCTACGCCAGCACCGCCAAATAGACCAATTTTACCACCGCGCCGATAGGGAGTTAGCAGGTCAACAACTTTAATCCCGGTTTCAAACACGGAAGGTTTGGTTTCCAAGTCTGTGAATTTGGGAGCATCGCGGTGGATGGGCAATTTTTCCTCAGAATCGACAGGTCCCCTATTGTCCACAGGTTCGCCCAAAACGTTGAAAATCCGACCCAGCGTGACTTTACCAACAGGCACACTGATAGGAGCGCCAGTATCAGTAACTTCCAGACCACGCACTAAGCCATCGGTAGTACTCATGGCGACAGTTCGGACTTGGTTGTCACCTAGCAGCTGCTGCACTTCGGTAGTAACTGAAATTTCTTGTCCGGCTTCGTTAGTGCCTTTGATGGTCAAAGCGTTGTAGATTTGCGGCATTTTCCCGTTCGGGAACTTGACATCAACAACTGGACCAATAACTTGGGTAATGTAACCAATGTTTGTTTTTTCTGCTGTGGTGACCATGCTGAGCCTTAATGATTGAAGCTATATTTGGGATCTGGTCCTCAAGGACATAAGATTTTGCTCTTGTCTCTTCAAGATTAGCACTGAACGATCCCCTCTATTGCGCTTAAATTTCTCCTTAAGAATCGGGCTGTTGAGCGATAATTAGGTTATGCTCAACATCCGCACGTGAACTACCTAAAAATGAACACGTTTTGGAACTGGGAAAGAATCTTCCTATTTACTATAAGTGAGCAGCGCATTGCGGGGCCAGCGCCGGGGTGAGGCAGTGGCTCCCCTACACCCCTACACCCCTTTGTTGGTCAACAACTCTATTGCCTTTATAGCAGCTTGTCAGGAGTGATTGGCAACTCGCGAATGCGCTTTCCTGTTGCATGATAGATAGCATTGGCAACTGCTGCTGCAACGCCAGTAATCCCGATTTCGCCAACACCGCGCACGCCCATCTTACTAATGTGTGGGTCGGGTTTATCAATGAATAGCACGTCAATGTCAGAGACATCTGCTTGCACAGGAACGTGGTAATCTGCCAAGTTACGCACAACGAAACGACCGGAATGCTTGTCGAGTACTGTCTCTTCCATTAATGCCATGCCTAACCCAAAAGTGATACCGCCTAGAATTTGGCTGCGTGCGGTCTTGTGGTTGAGGATGCGTCCAACATCAATAGCGCTCACAAAGCGGGTTACGCGTACCTGTCCCAAACGTGGATGAACGCGCACCTCAGCGAAGTGTGCACCAAAAGATTGAAATGCATACTGTTGTATGTCGGAGTTTTCATCTTTGCCAACGCAGATTCTTACGACTTTGTTGTCCGTTCCTTGTTGTGACTCCGAGGCAGCAGTGTTTGCGATCGCTTCAACTTCTACTATAGGCAAATTATTACGCTGCAAAAGTTCTGTGTAAGTTTCACCTCTTGATGGCTCGTTGTTGAGGAAAACACGTCCGTTCTCGGTTGAAATTGCCTCTTGGGCGACTCCATACAACGGTGACAACTCGTCATCAATCGCAAGGCGAATCACCCGACTACGTAATTCTTGTGCTGCTCCTTGCACAGCGGGTGAAACGCTTGCGGCTGACTGCGAACCACCAGTAAGAGGTGCTTTGGGCATGGATGATTCACCCAGCTTAAACTCAATTCTCTCGACAGGTAGCCCAAGCACATCAGCGGCAATTTGCGTCATCACAGTATATGTACCTGTACCAAGGTCATGTGTTGCACTCGATACGATAACGCGTCCATCGGCGAAAAGTTGCGCTTTTGCTGACGCTGGAGAACGCAGCCCCGGATAGGTTGCAGTCGCCATTCCCCAACCAATAAGATAGTCAGAGTCGCGCATAGAACGTGGTGTGGGGTTACGGTGTGACCAGCCAAATCTTTCTGCACCCAGTTGATAACACTCCTTGAGATATTTGCTTGACCACGGCTTGCCTGTGTGCGGATGCACATCGGCATGGTTAATAATGCGGAGTTCTACAGGATCGATTTCTAACTCATAGGCTAACTCATCTAGCGCCGATTCTAACGCGAACATGCCTGATGCTTCTCCAGGTGCCCGCATAAATGTTGGGGTGCCTGTGTTGACTCGAACTATATGATGCGCTAATTCTAGATTTGGACATCTATAAAGCATCAGTGTTGTCAACCCGCACGCCTCAATAAATTCATCAACTTCGGAAGTTTGCAATGTTGTCACGTGTCTAATGGCAGTGAGCTTGGCGTCTTTTGTCGCCCCTAGTGTAAGCTGTTGAATCGTAGGTGGACGATGACCGCAAGAAGTAAACATCTGCTGACGCGTGACCATAAGTTTGACTGGACGACCGACTACACGCGCGGCGACTGCTGCCAAGATAGTGTGCCACCATGTAAAACCTTTGCAACCAAATCCACCACCCACATAGTGCGAGATGATACGAACATTTTCTGCTGGTATGCCAAGCGCGTAGGCGACAAAATTGCGCGTACCAATCACCCACTGTGTCGCATCGTAAACTGTCAGTTGCTCATCATTCCACACGGCAATGGAAGCCGATGACTCCATTGGGTTGTGGTGTTCAATTGGCGTTGTATAAGTCTGTTCAATCTTTACCTCGGCTGCGGCAAAGGCTTTGGCAACATCGCCCCGTTGTACTTGCAGTTCTGAACCAATGAACTGTTTTGGTTGATATGCCTTGGGTGATTCTGATTCTATTTCAATGCTTGGCTTGTCTTGCTCATAGGTGATACGGACGAGCGATGCGGCGTATTTAGCCTGTTCTAAGGTTTCGGCGACAACTAGACCGATATGTTGCCCATCATAAAACACTTCGTTTGATTGCAGTGGGACTAAATTCTCACCTGAGGTGCCGCCGATACCTGGATCTTTTCCTGAGTAGAGTTTTGGTGCGTTGAGGTGGGTCATCACTGCAAGCACACCTGGTGCTTTCTCTGCCTCAGAAGTATTAATGTTTTGAATGCGACCTTTGGCAATAGTACTCTGGATGAGAACAGCATGAGCGATGTTATCTTGCGGAATCTCGGCTGCATAGCGAGCCGCACCCATAACTTTGAGTCGTCCATCAACACGGTCAATTGGTTTACCGACAATCGGCTCTCTTTGTTTTGGGGGGGAAATGATACCTGTACTCATGCTTGACCTCCTGAGATTGCTGCTACGGTCTTGAGTGCTTCTTCCAAAGTTCGTTTTGCTAACTCAATTTTGAATTGATTGTGTTGATATGGTCTAGCTTCACGCATCGCCGCATCAGCAGCTGCTGTGAAAGTCTCTTGTGTAGGTGATGCACCAACTAACACTTGCTCTGCTTCTAATGAACGCCACGGCTTTGTTCCTACACCACCAAGAGCAATACGCGCGTTGCGAATCTGTTGTCCGTCGATTTCGAGTACCACGGCTGCAGAGACTAGTGCAAAGGCGTAAGACGCTCTGTCTCGTATTTTTAGGTAATGCGATCGCCCCCTTGGGGCGGCTCCTTCGGAGCATCGCCAAGCAAATGGCATTTCTGGTAAATCAACTGCTGTAATTATCTCACCGTGTTCCAGTACCGTTTCTAAATGTGGTGTCTCATCAGGTAGCAGGTGAAAGTCCGTGATGGGAATACTCCGCTCGCCTCTTGGTCCTTGTGTTTGCACAACTGCATCCAACGCAACTAACGCAACACACATGTCACTGGGATGTGCGGCGATACAGTGTTCGCTGGTGCCTAAGACTGCATGCATCCGGTTGAAACCTTCTAATGCGGCGCAGCCTGAACCCGGCTGACGTTTGTTGCACCGAAAGGCTGTGTCATGAAAGTAAGAGCAGCGTGTTCGCTGCATTAAGTTCCCGCCAACTGTTGCCATGTTCCGTAGTTGGGCGCTGGCTCCTGCAAGAATGGCTTCTGACAGCACAGGATAGCGTTCTTGAACGATTGAATTGTATGCAACATCGCTGTTGCGCAATGTCGCTCCAATTCTGATACCACCGTTATCTTTAGTGACAATTTCTGTTGACGGCAGTTTGCGAATATCTACAAGTTGACTTGGTGTATGTACACCTTCCTTCATCAAATCAAGTATGTTGGTACCACCTGCAATGAACATTGCTTGTGGCTCGCGAGTGAGTGTTGCGATCGCGTCGTCTGAGTTTGCGGCGCGTACATAAGTAAATGGATTCATCCGTTTTGCCTCCGTTGTTTTGCTTGAGGTGCTGAGGCGTTTGCGTTAGAATTGTCCTCGCCGTCGCACAATTCACGAACGGCTGCAAAAATATTTGCATAAGCGCCACATCGGCAAATATTGCCGCTCATTTGTTCGCGAATGTCAGCGTCAGTTTTTGCGTTTCCTTCTAAGAGCAGTCCCACAGCAGACATAATCTGCCCTGGAGTGCAGTAACCGCACTGAAAAGCATCGTGGTGGAGAAATGCTTCTTGTACTGGGTGCAAATCTTCACCCTCGGCTAAACCCTCGATAGTCGTGATTTGCTCACCGTCATATGAGACAGCAAGCGTCAGGCATGAATTGATACGATATCCGTCAATAAGTACAGTACATGCACCGCACTGTCCGTGGTCACAGCCCTTTTTCGTACCTGTTAGCCCAATATATTCTCGTAAGACATCCAGTAGAGTGACACGCGGGTCAATCTGCAAATTGTATTCTGTACCGTTGATATGTAATGTTACTGGGATGGTACTAGTAGAAGGTACAGAAGAGGGAGATGGCGCATTAGACGATGGTATTTGGTCGAGTATTGAGACGCGTTTTGAAGTAGTTGTGCTCGTGTTCTCCATGTTCTCGCTCCTTAAGGAAACTGTTGGGTATTTTATAACCATAGATGAGCATAGATAAATTAGTTTATCTCTGTACATCTATGGTTTTATTTTGATCAAATTAACCGTATTAAAAGTTTAATTTTGTGAACGATTGTTTTTACTTATAACCGACAGCAGTTCATCCAACATAATTGGTTACGTATATGAAGCTCTGTATCATTAACATGAGCTACCACAGACAAGCAACTTCTTTATACTTTTTAGATAGTATTCAAAGCAGATTTAGTATAAACTCTGAAAAATTTAACTTTTCTGTAAAAAGTGATGAAAAAGATAGAGGAAAATCTAGCGGGAGTGTGCTAAAGGTACTGTCAGTACCACTTTTGACTTGACTGTTGGCTGAATTTTCAATTTCCATTTTTTAAATCGCAATAGCAAGTTTAATATAGAACTAGAAAAAAGCTTTCTACGCGTTTTCGTCTTTTTTTTGAACCTATATTCAAGAACATCTGCTTATGAACTTCTCGTCAGCGCGGCAATATTTTGAGCAACAAATCCAGCAGCCTGATGAGCATATTGACTTAGCAAAGGCAGCTTTATATATTGCACAGGAAGAATATCCCAACATCGACCCAGAGGAATATCTTAATACCTTTGATACAATGGCTGTGGAGCTAGAAGAACGCTTACCATCCCAGAGATATCCCCTGCGAGTTATTCAAAGTATCAATCAGTATCTCTATGATGATCTGGGATTTGCTGGAAATCAAAAAGATTACTATGACCCTCGCAACAGCTTTTTAAATAATGTCATTGATCGTCGGTTGGGAATTCCTATTACCTTAGCACTTGTTTATATGGAAGTCTCCCGAAGAATAGACTTTCCTACAGTAGGAGTAGGAATGCCAGGACATTTTCTGATTCGTCCTGATATTCCAGATACGGAGATTTTCATTGATGCGTTCAATTTTGGGGAAGTCATGTTTCCACAAGATTGTCAAGAACGCCTGAATCAAGTTTATCAACAACCCGTGCCGCTGCAACCGGAATTTTTGGCAACAGTGAGTAAGAAGCAGTTTTTAGCACGGATATTGGCGAATTTGAAATATATTTACCTGAATCAGCAGCAGTTGGAAAAAGCTTTAGCAGCCGTTGAACGGATTTTACTACTTTTTCCTGGTGCAGCATTAGAATTGCGCGATCGCGGTCTTTTGTGCTATGAACTCCGTCTATTTGCTCAAGCTGCTAACGACTTGGAAACTTATCTGATAAAAGCTCCCCAAGCCCAGGATGCTGTTACAATTCGACAGATACTGAGTTTACTTAAAAGGATGTCTTAAGTTATACTCCACCATTGGAAGGGGGTGGGATTTTGGCGGAAGTTGGGTTCCGCTTTTTGTCGTTGTTGACTATCTAGCTAACCGTTTGGGCAGTAGAAATATTTAAATTTCACTTACAGTGCATAAGTAAATTTTACTGACATCTATTATAACTAGAAAGAACTTTTTGACGGAATGACCTTTTTTTCACGGAGTTAAAACTTATGTCAGGACAAGCTCTAGGTACTGTGAACATGCCCAAATTAAGCAAAAATAGTCAAGGTGAAGCTGTCAAGATTTTGCAACTGCTTTTAGACAACTTTCATGGATACTCTATTGGTGTTGACGGCATTTTTGGTTCAAATACAGAAAATGCTGTCAAAGACTTTCAAAATTCTCGTGACTTTGTTAATTTGTTTAATACCAGTCAGGTTGTGCAAAGTTTA
>NZ_JABXYX010000200.1 GCF_017982655.1 Brasilonema sp. CT11
ACATTAAAATACGGCAAATTTACAGTTTTTTTGCTACAGTTGAGACTGACTGATTTTTTAACTAATTTACATGATGCATTTTTGCTTATATTTCACGGTGATAAAGCCCCGTTCCTTCTACAACCGGAGACTATAATTTTAAAGGCATCTTCAATTGATAATGACAGATTAACAACTTCGTCTTCTGGAACAACTGCATACCATCCAGTAGCAGGATTGGGGGTTGTTGGGATGAAAACGCTCAATACTGGGTCAGACATCTGAGTCTGGATTTCGCTGCTAGTCATACCTGTTACGAAGGCGATCGCCCACATTCCCCGTCGAGGGTATTCTACTAAAACAACACGGCGAAATTTGCCATTGCTGTCTTTTAAGAGTGTTTCTAAAAGTTGCTTGAGAGCTTTGTAAACCTGTCCTGCTAAGGGAATTGCCTGCAATAGCCGCTCACCCACATTTAGCAACCACTGCCCCGCAATATTCCGAGCCATCAAGCCAATCAGCAGTATACTCAGCAGTGGCACCATGAGTCCCACCAAGAGATTTAGTAGATTGACCAAAATGGGATGCATTCCACCAAACGGATTCAGTTGTTTGGGAATCTGGGTGAGAAAGTTGATGACCCAAGTTGCAACGGTTATTGTAAGCCAAATGGTAGTTGCCAGGGGAATCACAACCAACAACCCAGCTATGAGGTCATTTTTGAGGTCTTGTTTCCAGCGATTGATTGCCAAGCCCCTATTCTCCTTTTTTAGGCAAGTGGAACTTCTTTTATTGGTACTCATTCCAGTAGATTCGTCAAATGGGGAGGACAGTTTTTTGCTGTTTATAGTAGTGGTTTTAACCGCTTCTACTTTTTGCTTAATGGGCAAAATCCCATTAATTACTGTCCATTAGGGCGCTTAGGTAAACTTATGTCGCCAAAATATTGGTTTGTTACGTCAAATCCAGCCATTTTTCTACTTAATGCAGATAGAAGCATATAAACCAGCGTAGCGGTTGGCTACTCTAAAACTTATTATTTTCTTTTTAAGAGTTGTAAACGATTGTTGCAGCTATTTTAACGTATTATTAATACTACTGTGGTGGATGAAACGCTGCTAAACCAATTAATCGTGTGCTTTGGCAAGTGCCAGACGCAGAGCTACTCCTTTCGGTGCTGTGAAGATTACCGTAAGGTGTGCAGGAGAGCAGGGGAGCACCAGGAGCAGGGGAGAAGAAATTACATCGGTAATCTTACACCGGCAAGGGAGTAAGAAAATGAGAACTGCGCCCATTATTCGCTCAAGCCAATGTGAAAAGGTAAATTAAATAAGCAGCACCAAGCCATTTGAGCAGGTTAAATAATAGGACTGATTTGGAAATAATAACACCAATACCGATTAACCAGCAGATGACATGGATGAGATCGTCAGCAGTTGCTCCCAACGCTGTGCCAATTCCGGCTTGCCTGGAGTGAGCTAGACTATTACGGAGTGTCAAGACAAAGTTTTGTCCAGGACTCATAATAACTAAACACCCAGCTGTAAAGATAGTCAACTAATCGCCGAGAAATTGTATGCGGATTGATTTGCATATAGTTCATTAGCTCTATTAAAGTTTAGAAATTCCAAGTTCGTCTGAATTGAAAAAAGCTTTCCAAACAGTCTTGCCAAGCAATGTTGCCATTGAATTTTTGCTGTTTCCAATCTCGTAGAATTTGCTCAAAAATCTCTGAAAAACTGGGAAACAGAGGAGCTAAATCAGCTAAGCGATTGACTTTTCTTGTTTGGGCGAGCGCCATTGCAATAACATTAATCAACTCTGTTGCTTGTGCACCTAAAATCGAAGCTCCTAAAATTTCACCATTACGTAGGACAATGAGTTTACATATACCCGTGGTTTCATCTTGGATTTGGGCAGCAAAGAGTGTTTTAAAAAACTGCTGTACAACAATAACTTCATCAGGACTGTATTGTTGTTTAGCTTGCGCCTCTGTTAAACCAACTTGTGCAAACATCGGGTTAGTAAATACTGCCCAAGGAATATGCCGATAATTGACTTTCAACCTCGGGAAAAAGAGCGCATTTTGCAGAGCTATTTTTGCTTCGTAATTAGCAATATTGGCGAGTTCAAAGCCACCAATAACATCACCACAAGCCCAGATACGCGGATTTGTCGTTTGTAGTTTTTCATTCACAAGTAAACGACGCTGATTCCATTTAACATCTACCGCAGCCAAATTTAAGGATTGTATATTTGGCTGTTGTGCAGTTGCTACTACGATTTCATCAGTTTCAATTGCTTTATCTCCCACTTGAAGCCATTTTTTATCCTCAATTCGTCTCACCTGAGTGATAGATGTTTTGATAAAGACGCGCACACCTTCTGCTTCTAACAAACTACAAAGCAGTTGAGCCATCTCTGAGTCAATATTGGGAAGAAGATTGGGACCTTCCACAACCAGTGTCACATCGTAACCAAATCGCGCCAAAGTTTGAGCGAGTTCGATGCTTTGGGGCAAACCACCAATAATCACCCACTGTAATGGCGGTGTAGAACTGCTCAGAGATTGCCAAACTTGAGGTATGGTAAGAAAGTCAGTTCTTTGTAATCCTTCAATTTCTGGAATGGCTGGACTTGAACCCGTTGCAATTAAATAAGTGCGTGCGTGTAGCAAGCGAGTATCAACGGCAAATGAAAGATGGGGCGACGATTGAAATTGACCATTACTTACGATAACATCCACGCCTTGGGCAGCCAGAACGGCAAGTGAATTCTGCTCTTGGAGATTGGAAACAATGCTATGAGCATACAGCATTGCCTGAGACGTATCTACAGAAATTTGGCATTTTTCTTGAGTATTAGCACACGAGGTATGAAACCCAAATAGTGCTGCGTCACCTATTTGCTTGCTAAGGTTACTGGTGTGGTTTAGAGCATGGTGATAAATAAACTCTAATGGTGCGTTAACTTTGGTAAATGCACCGTTTGTTATTGGTTCTACCAAGGCGACCTTGGCTCTTAATTGAGAAGCAGTAAGGGCAGCGTAGCGTCCCGCTAAACTGCCGCCAATAATCACTACATCGTAGTCAATAGTCACGTGATTTGTCCCTAGTCCTTAGTCAATTGTCCTACCTTTATCCGAAGCTTTATGCCTGCGGCACGGTTTTGGCTTTCTTTTTAATTGTGCTTCGTCCTTAATGACTAATGACCAAAACTAAGGGTGTAGGGATCTAGGGGGAAAGAGGGGGTTTTCTTTTTGGTACAACGCCACATCCTTCAAGTCGGCATAGCCGCCCAACGGAGTGGCTCCCCTACCCCCGAAACACTTTGGCAGAGCAAGCACGCTCATCTAGTATGAGCGTGGTCAATGAAGCCCGTGGTGGCGGGCGTGCCCCCACTAATCACATCCCTTACACCCCTATACCCTTACACCCCGAGTTTGTTGACTAATGACTAATAACAAATGACAGTGCTTCTAGTAAGCGCTGGTTATTTGACCAACAGCGTACAGCTACCCGGAAATATCTGTCGCCAAGTTCAGGAAAACTCAGACAATCACGAATGAAAATCTGGTGATGCTGTAGTAAATTTTGCTTCAAGTGCTAACTCGGTTGCTGTGATTCAACGAGTAAAAAATTAGCAGCACTTTCGAGAGGTTGCAATCCGGGTATTGAAGCTAAACCAGCAAAGAGTTGATTTCGTGCAGGTGGGAGCCATGCCCAAGTCTGCTCCTGAAACTCTTTATCCTGGACGACAGCGACTGCTGCCGCTGCTGCCAGGGTATTTACGGGCCAGGGGTCGCGCCACAACTGCCAGCGCCGCAAACGCTCAGGATGGGCGATCGCATATCCTAGTCGCAAACCAGGCAAACTGTAGAACTTGGTCAGCGATCGCAAAATCACTAAGTTTGGATATTCCTGCACAACTTGTATCAGACTTTGTTCCTGTCCTGGGGGCAGAAAATCCATAAAAGCTTCATCTACTACCACCAAAGCGAATTTCTCTAGGTACGGCAAAATGGCTTCTCGTGAAAATAACACCCCCGTTGGGTTATGGGGGTTATTCAGCAATAGTCCTTTGTCCTTAGTCTTTTGGACCTTGTCAAAAATCAATGGACTTGTCCGAAAAACTAATGAAGGAAACTCCAGTACCTGTGCGTGGTATGCCGCCAGCGCCCTGTAGTAGTCGCCAAAGGCTGGAGTTATCAAAGCTGTTGCAGCTAACTGTGCTAAATCCCGACCTGCCAGAGAAAGTAATTCTGCCGAGCCGTTCCCCGGCAAAATCCATTCAAGGGGTAGTTGATGAAAGTGACTCAGAGCAAGTCTGAGTTCACCATAATCCGGGTCTGGATAATGCCTAAGATGATCCAATTGGGACTCAATTGCCGCTATTGCGCTTTTTGGTGGTCCCAAAGGGCTAATGCTTGCAGAAAAATCCAGAATAGCACTTGGGGGACAGCCAGCTAGTGCTGCTGCCCAGGCTAGATTTCCCCCGTGTGCTGGTTGCCGCATAGAAAAAGGGTGACCTAGATGAGAATCTAAGATTTTGGGGGTGCAACCTTTTCTCTAAAGAGTTTTCCAGCAGAGAAGGCAGGAACCTTTGTCGCCGGAATTTCCATCTTTTCATTGGTTTTGGGGTTACGACCTTCACGAGCTTTACGTTCCCGTGATTCAAATGAGCCGAATCCTACCAACGTAACTTTATCGCCAGAGGAAACAGCTTCGATAATCGTTTCCAAAGCTGCAGTTAAGACGGCATCAACTTGCTTTTTCGTAACACTAGCCTTTTCAGCTACGGCATCAACCAATTCACCTTTGTTCATGTCAAACTCCTTGAGGTTTACTTGAGATTGTGTACAGATGCATTTTTGATGCATCGTTACTTAAATCTCTGTTTAGAGATTTACAAAAGTCGGACTTTATGAGTATTTATGCTCAAAACTGCCGTAATTGCTGTAGATTCGACTTTTCAATGAATCATTCTAAAGTGTCATAGCCAGAAGTGGATAGATGAAACCATTAATTTATATAGATTTCAGGATTTTTTTTGAAAAAATGGCAATTGTTTTACTAAAATGCCTCTTTTTTTAGGAAAAAATACTTAGTGAAATCGCCTATTGTCAGAGAAACAGGCAGGACCGTTTCATACAAACAAAGAAAAAACTCTATCAAGCTGGTTTAATAAAATACGTTGTGCTTGGCGAATAGTTCAATGTTGGCTAGCTCATTCAGCATAATAAAAATTTTTACTACCAGTATTGTCTTAACTGCCGTATAATATTGTCTTAACTACCGTATAATGTATTATTTATTGCAAAAAAGCTTAAAAACACAATATAATGTATAAATAAAATGTTTTTATTTATACATTAAAATACGGCAAATTTACAGTTTTTTTGCTACAGTTGAGACTGACTGATTTTTTAACTAATTTACATGATGCATTTTTGCTTATATTTCACGGTGATAAAGCCCCGTTCCTTCTACAACCGGGATGGATAGTCACTAGGCGTCCTCCTTGCTAGTGCTGTCCTGATGAATAACCCTTCGCTTATGTGCAGAGCATCTTAGTTATTAGTCACCCTATATTGCAATTTTTAAGCTCTGACTAAGGACTTCGATTAACCTCAGGCATAAAACAGAGCAAGAGCGATAGTTTTATAGTTACGGTATCAGTTAAATTTGTCTCATAAAAGGCAGCCCAATAATAGCATTTTCTTATTGATTTATGGATAGATAAATCAATAGACTATATGAAAACTTTTTTGCCCATATAAAGTTGTTTTATTGCACACTGAAGTTTAGACTAAATTCTATTTGTCAGGCTACAGCCTTTGTGTAGCAAGTATATTAGGTTTGGTAATTCGAGCATGCGTATAAATTAGGAAAGGCTGTCTGAAAAAGAGTTTTGCGGTTTTATAGGCAAAAGTAGTCTCAGTTCCAATCCTACACTGGCTGGTGATGCATTGTAATAACTCTGAAACTGTAACTTGTGAAGGTTATACGTCGCCAATATCATTCATAAGCAGGATTACCCTACACTGAAATATCATAATTTTCATAGCTATTAAAACATAAACTTTACAGTTGATTTGATATGCTTTTCTAGTATGTGGAGTTTTAATAATCAATAAGTAGTTCAGTCAAGAACACCTATTCTGGTATCAACAAAAATGATACTGCATCCACCTTAATAAACTTTATAAACTTCCACAGTCAAGACAAAGGTCTCTACTACATACAAGTAAATTCAGTTTGTGAGCTTACTTGAGAACCCCGAAAGTAAGCGTCTTTTTGCAGTCATAACTATCCATCTTTTAGCTGAGTGCAAGCTAAGGGAAAAATATCCTATGAAAAATGAGTATAGCTTTTGCGTCATTAGCTATAACTAGCTTCATTTTGTATAGGTTAAATTGTCTTGCTTTATTCGTAAGTTTTTATAAGGTAGTAAAAATGCAACTCTACACTCCTGTTGATATTAATCAGCTTCAACAAGACCTTCCCTACTTAATTAAAAGCATGCAGTGGGTTGAAAATTTTGTTGGAAAAGCTCACCCTGATTTAGGTAGACTCGGTCCTGTTTGCCCTTTTGTGCCTCACTCAATTAGAGCAAACGTTATGTCCCTGACAGTTATACGTGCTAAAAATGTGGCTCCTGAGCAATTTTTTGAGAATATTCTACGCTGTCGAGATATCTTCCTTGAGCAAGAACCACGAGAGGGGGTAGCTGCTTTAAGGAAAACACTGTTAATCATTGTGCCTGATATCGATATAGAAGAAGCTCCTAAAATAATTGACGAGAATCACAAAAAACTTAAGCGTTTTTTTGTTGAGTCAGGACTGATGATAGGGGAATTTCATAAGCTCAACCAAGTGCCTGGTGCACACAACCCAAACTTCCGCCCATTTCAAAGCTCCGTTCCCATGTTTGTTATTCGCTATATGGTTGAATCGGATATTCTGTTTCTTCAAGATGAAGATCCGCGCTTGCGTATTAAATATCTCCAAGCTTATTTACAAAATATTGAATCGGGTTATTCACAGCAGTTTAACCAGAAAATCAAAGATGAAAACAAGTTAAAGACTGCTCGTCAACTATTGGAGTTAGCACAAGAGCAACTACAAGAAGAAAAGTTTATGAATTTAGAAATTGCTCATTCATAAGCTAAGTTATTCCTCTACAGAAATGATTAATTCATCAACTTAATTAATAAGAGGAATATTGTCTGTCGTAAATTTGCATCACTCGTTTTTAGTGATGAAAGTTGGTAACTAAGCCGAGAAATTAATCGAGTAATTTTCTTTACAAGGTGTTTATGCAGTTAACAAACAAAAATTTATACCTTCAGTCAAATATTCAGGCAGCTAGCTTAACCGAGGTTGAGGGTTGGCATGGTACTCAAACAAATAACCCTAAAGAACAGCAACTGAACTATTGGAAGCAGCAGCTAGCGGGTGCCACTCCAGTACTGGAATTGCCCACGGATAGACCGCGACCACCCGTGCAGAGTTATCGAAGTGCAAAGCAATCTTTTGTACTACCAAAGAGTTTATCAAAAGCACTACAGACACTGTCACAACAAGAGGATGTGACACTGTTCATGACATTGCTGGCAGCATTCGGAACCTTACTATACCGCTACAGTGGACAGGAAGACATTTTGATTGGTTCTCCGATTTCAGGGCGAAATTCTGCTGAGATAGAAGGGCTAATTGGATCTTTTGTCAATAGCTTGGTTCTACGCACTGATGTGTCTGGCAACCCCACTTTTCAGGAACTGTTGCAAAGGGTGCGAGCGATGGCAATGTCCGCCTACGTTAACCAAGAATTACCGTTTGAAGAACTAGTAGAACAACTGCAACCAGAGCGATCGCTCTCCTATCACCCTCTGTTCCAAGTGATGTTTGTTTTACAGAATACAGCCAAACAAACATTGGATTTATCCGGATTGACCATCACATCCTCTGAATTAGATAAGGTTACATCTAAGTTAGATTTGACCTTGTTAATGGAGGAGACAGAACAAGGATTCAAAGGGGAGTGGCAATACAACGCTGATTTATTTGATGCCGCTACGATTGAGCGGATGAGCAAGCATTTCCAGACGTTGTTATCAGCCATTGTTGCTGAGCCACAGCAGCACGTTAGCCAATTGCCACTGCTCACCCCAACTGAGAGACAGCAGTTACTTGTTGAGTGGAACAATACCCAGGCAGATTATCCTCAGCAATGTATTCATCAGTTATTTGAGCAGCAGGTGGAAAAGACGCCTAATGCCGTAGCGGTAATTTTTGAAGGTCAGCAACTGAGCTACCAACAGTTGAATGCTCGTGCCAATCAATTGGCACACTATCTCAGAACTCTGGGTGTAGAACCGGATGTACTCGTTGGTATTTGTATGGAGCGCTCCCTAGAAATGGTCGTGGGACTACTGGGAATTCTCAAGGCAGGTGGTGCTTACGTATCTCTCGAACCAGAGTACCCACAAGAGCGCTTAGAGTTTATGCTGGAGGACACTCAGACACGTGTGATACTCACCCAAGAGAAATTGGTCAAGAGCTTACCGACTGATGAAGCGCAAGTCATTTGTTTAGATTCTGAGTGGGAACTCATTGCCCAGCACAGCGAAGAAAACCCTGTGTCTGAGGTGACAGTTGATAACTTAGTTTACATCATCTACACCTCTGGTTCTACAGGCAAACCTAAGGGTGTCATGATTGCTCACCGTGGAGTGAGCAATCACCTCTACTGGCGGCAAGCAACGTTTCAATTAACTGAACAAGACAAAGTCTTACAGACCTTTTCTTTGAATTTCGATCCCTCAGTATGGCAGATATTCTGGACATTGTCGTTTGGCGGACAGTTGATTTTGGCTCGCCCTGGTGGACATAAAGACCCTGCCTACCTGGTGAAAGTGATTACCGAACAGCAGATTACTATAGCTGGGTTAGTACCATCTATTATCCGCATTTTACTTGAGGAAAAGGGAATTGAGAATTGTACTCGCCTGCGCCACGTCACTAGTGGCGGTGAAGGTTTAGGGGTCGAATTTATAGAGCGCTTTGTTGGGGGGTTTAAATTTGGCAAAGTTTTTGTGAAATGCTACGGGGCCACAGAAGAATGCATTTTTGGGACTTTTTTGGGTTGTCCGCGGGGGGGTAAATACACTATTTCTCCAATTTGG
>NZ_JABXYX010000364.1 GCF_017982655.1 Brasilonema sp. CT11
CAATTCTGTGCTATTTAAAGGAACAATACAGAATAAAGTCGCACGAATTATATATATATATATATCAAGATCCTTTGCGTGCTCTTACGGCTTTTCTAGCGCATCGATACAAGATCAAGACTGTTTCACCAAGTTATTTACTTCGTGATTCTTAGGTAATATTAAATAAATATACATTTGAAATTAATTACGGAAACATTTTAACGTTATAATGATGGTTTAATGGCCGATCAAAGCCGCATTTAATTTAACAAACGTCTGGTTCCCTCTGATAATTTGTTTTTTAAATAGCCGCGATGAAGTATATTATTTTAGTCTCCCAATACTTTTTATTTTTTGATAATTTTTGAAGCGGAACTTGTCGTTTGTGGCTTGAATCTGATATTTTTCCAAGCCGGCTAGCACAAATTCGCCTTCAGAAAAGTTATGAACAACTCGCGTAATAATTGGCAGATACTATCACCAATAAAATAGATAAATTATATCCAATCAGCTCAATTCTTAGTCGTTCGTTGAAAAGTTGCCAACTCGTCAAAAAAAGAAATTGATAAAAAGGCAAGATTTGTCTTTTTTATCATTCGTATTCAAAAATGTTTATGAAACGACACACCGACAAGCATAATTTCATCATTGATGAAGTAATTTCGGCTTTACAAAAGTCTATCCGAAGAAAAATAAAAGAAGATGCGATCTATTGGGCACTGCAACTCCACAACTGCGGCTACGGAAATGCGGTGTTCAAGAGATTGACCATCATATTAAGTAATTATATTTTTTAATAAGATTTTTTTTTTTTGCTGCAGAGAAAAACGGGAGTCAAATTTATTTAAAATAGTCTTTATTTCTTTGCTTATTTTGGGTTAAAATTAACTTCTTTTAATATTATTCTATATTATTCTACGTATAGAATATTAAGGAATATACATTAGGCGAAGACATTGGCGTTGCAGAAAGCACGTTGTCGATCTGCTATGCGAATGCGTACGCCGCTTGGAAAAAAATCGTTGGCAAGAAGGTTACTGATTGCCCTAAGTATCCTGCTGCTAGAGACATATTAATTAAAGTCGTTGCAATGTTTTCTGATGCAAATAAGACTCGGATCGTAAACAACGCGACGGCGTACTTTTCGACGGTGTCAAATAAGAATGGCGAGTACGACGTGAAGCCTAGCGACAACCCTGCACTTAAGAGGTACATGGATAATTGATTTATTAAGGATAAAGACAATACAGCGCGTTTTCAAGTCTTCGAAAACTTGATCTACGCTATCGACCAAAAACAAGAGGAAAAAGCTTTGTATTGGTTAACGAATATATTCGAACGCGTTCCCAAGTAAGTTTGAATATATTTTATAAGATTAGAATAGCGAAAAGAATTAATTTTGAGGATTTGTGTTTGGATCCGACTAATTTTTTAAAAATTGATAGGAAAAAAGAAGAAAAAACTAGTTTGGATTTAAAATGTTATCATAAGGATGGCATATTCTTCTACTATTGGTCTATATTGAAATACTTTGCAAAGCAGCTCAAAAAAGAACAAAA
>NZ_JABXYX010000201.1 GCF_017982655.1 Brasilonema sp. CT11
TTCATCTGCGGTCCCGGTGCAAAGTGGCTTATTGTTCCTGACTTGATTCCCGCCTGTGTTGATCATGGCATACCTGAAGTCAAGGCTGCTGGTCTTCTGGCGGTGATGGGTCTATTTGATTTTGTGGGGACAACGCTCTCTGGTTGGCTGTCTGACCGATGGAATAATCGATACTTGTTATGCTGGTACTATGGACTTCGGGGTTTGTCCTTGATTTTCTTGCCGTTCAGTTTCGACCTCTCCTTCTTGGGACTTTCTGTGTTTGCAGTCTTCTACGGTCTTGACTGGATTGCTACTGTACCACCTACAGTCCGTCTAACTGCTAACGTGTTTGGCAAGGAGAATGTCGGCGTCATGTTCGGTTGGATAGTTGCAGGACATCAGCTTGGTGCAGCCACAGCAGCATTGGGAG
The DNA here is from genome assembly GCF_017982655.1 of Brasilonema sp. CT11. Classification (GTDB taxonomy): domain Bacteria; phylum Cyanobacteriota; class Cyanobacteriia; order Cyanobacteriales; family Nostocaceae; genus Brasilonema. Next base: position 413 of record NZ_JABXYX010000201.1, read on the forward strand.
CAGGCGCACTGAGAACTTGGCTTGGCAGTTATCTACAGGCGTTTATCCTTTCCGGTGTTTTGTGCTTAATTGCAGCGGTTTTAGTACTCCGTATTGGTCAACGTCCTGGCACAAGAAATTCTCAGTTTTCTCCAGCCCAGCTTCATCCTTAAGGAGGAATTGAGCGAATGGCAATAACAGCTTTAATTATCGGAGCAGGTAGTGGACTGAGTGCATCTTTAGCCCGCCTGTTTGCAAAAGAGGGAATAACTGTGGCGTTAGCCGCCCGCCAAATTAATAAACTTAGTCAACTCAGTAGTGAGATTGGGGCTAGCAGTTTCGCCGCTGATGTCTCAAAACCGGACGAAGTGAATCAGTTATTCATTGATGTTGAAAGTAAAGTAGGTTCACCCAACATTGTCGTTTACAATCCCAGCTACCGAGTGTGGGGACCTTTTGTGGATTTAGATCCCACTGAGGTGGCGAAAACTTTAGATGTAACTGCCTACGGTGGCTTTCTTGTTGCCCAAGCTGCTGCTAAACGGATGTTGAATCAAGGAGGCGGTGCTATCTTCTTTACTGGAGCCTCAGCAAGTGTCAAGGGTTACCCTCAGTCTGCTCCTTTTGCAATGGGTAAATTTGCGCTACGGGGTCTGGCTCAAAGTATAGCGCGAGAATTGGCACCAAAAAATATCCATGTAGCACATTTTGTGATAGATGGGGCAATTCGTTCAGCAGTACGTCCAGATCCAGCAGATAATCCAGATAGCACTCTTGATCCTGATGCGATCGCCCAAAGCTATCTCAACATTTTGCGCCAGCCCCGGAGTGCTTGGACATGGGAAATTGAACTACGACCTTGGGTAGAGCATTTCTAGCTAGGACAATTGTCGTAAAGATGAAGATGTGAAAATTGATTTTGGTATAACTGCTGGTTATTCTGCAAAACAATGAATAGGTATCGCGGGCAATGTCATTGTGGGAAAGTTCAATTTGAAGTGACAACAAATCTCGAACGAGTTGTCAGGTGCAATTGCTCTTTATGCTCCAGAAGAGGTGCAATTATGCATCGTATTAAAGCTGAGCAATTCACTCTCATCGCTGGTGAAGAATATCTTACGCTTTACCAATTCCACACAAAAACAGCAAAGCATTATTTCTGCAAAGTTTGTGGTATCTATCCCTTTCACAGAACCCGCAAGGATCCTAAACTTTATGCAATCAACGTCGCCTGCTTGGAAGGCGTTGACCCCTTTGGACTACAGCCTGGATTCATTGATGGTCGCTCATATGACTGACTCATAGTAGCATAGGCGACTCCTGACACACTGTTCATTTAAACGTAAGGAAAAAACCCATGATTGAACTTTATTACTGGACAACACCAAACGGACATAAAATCACACTCTTCCTTGAAGAAGCCGGAACACCTTACACAATTGTTCCTGTCAACATTGGCGCTGGGGATCAATTTAAGCCTGAGTTTCTTAAAATTTCTCCTAACAATCGTATCCCCGCAATTGTGGATCATGAACCAGCAACTGGAGGTGAGCCGATTTCAGTCTTTGAGTCGGGTGCTATATTGCTGTATTTAGCAGAAAAAACTGGGAAGTTGATTCCAACAGATTTGCGCAAACGGGTTGAAGTCCTGCAATGGTTATTTTGGCAAATGGGCGGTTTGGGACCTATGGCAGGACAGAACCACCACTTCAGCCAATACGCTCCCGAAAAAATTGAGTATGCTATTAACCGTTATGTGAATGAGACGGGACGTTTATACGCTGTCCTAGATAAACGGCTTGCTGATAGAGAGTTTCTCGCTGGTGATTATTCGATTGCTGATATTGCTACCTATCCGTGGATTGTGCCATATGAGCGCCAAGGTCAAAACTTAGAGAACTTTCCTCACCTCAAGCGCTGGTTTGAAACAATTCAGGCGCGTCCGGCAACAATTCGTGCTTACGAAAAGGCAGAAGCCTTCAAAAATCAGGCGCTTGATGTAGAAAAGTCAAGAGATTTGTTATTTAGCCAGTCGGCAAAAACAATTCAGACGCCCACAACCTAAAATATGCGGCTGTTTTGGAGTATCATTGTAAGTTCTGCGGACACGTTGCGCCAACAAAGCAACGTGTCCGTTATGACAAAATGGGTGCTGCGAACCATTGCGTGACTCTAAGTTTGGTATCTGTATCATAAGCAGCATATTAGACTCGGATAAGTGTTTAGGGGATGTCAAAATGAAATTCTTTATTGTTCACGCTCACCCAGAACCCAACAGTTTCAATAGTGCCCTGACTCGCTATGCTAAGGAAGTACTGCAGACCATAGGACATGAGGTGATCATTTCTGACCTTTATGCCATGCAGTTCAACCCAGTTTCTGACCGCCGCAACTTTACTTCTCATAAACAACTAAACTACTATAATCAGCAAACTGAAGAAATGTATGCCACTGAAGTTGATGGCTTTGCCCCAGATATCAAGGCGGAGATGGAGAAACTTGACTGGTGCGATGTGCTGATTTTTCAGTTTCCTCTTTGGTGGTTCGGACTTCCTGCGATCCTCAAGGGTTGGGTTGATAGAGTCTTTGCAATGGGAAAAATTTATGGTGGCGGGAGGTTTTATGACAATGGAGTTTTTCAAGGCAAAAAAGCCATGCTGTCTCTCACCACAGGTGGTGCATTAACCATGTACACCGAAATAGGGATCAATGGTGAGATTCGTACCATCCTCTATCCAATTAATCACGGAATTTTTAGCTTTGTGGGTTTCGATGTTTTGCCACCTTTCATCGTTTGGGGCGCAAGTCGCATCGGGGATGAGCGTCGCCAAGCTTATTTGGAAGAGTATAAGCAGCGGTTGTTAACGATTAATGCAACGCCTCCTATTGTGTATCCCTCACTGAAAGATTTTGATGAAAATTTCCAACTGAAGCAGTGATGATAAGCTGTTGCGCAATAACTTGCATATTTTCCCCTTAAACAGAGGCGTTAAATTTCTGGTATAGCAGTCGCCAGGTAGATTAGGACACGAACTAATGAGAAAACACCCTCATCAAGAGACTTTCAAGTCTGTTAAGCGTTCCCTGCTATAAATTATCAAGGACGATTGTCCATGTGCAAGCGCGCGCCTCTCGTTGCGATGCTCCCTCCGGGAGCAGCCGTGTTTTTGGGTAATACTTGATACAGAAGAGTGCAGTGGGTAATACCGTTTCACTTTAAGGTTGATACATATGGGGAAGTAGGGGGAGTAGGGCTTTCAAGGGTAGGTTTTTTGGAATCTCGAAAATAGTTGAGAAAATTCTCAGGTATTTAACGTAGTTTGGTCGTTTCAGGATTTAAGGGTCGGCTGAAATCGTCAAAAAATGACCAAATCCAAAATACCTACCTTTGTAAGGGGGAGTAGGGGGAGTAGGGGGAGTCAAATGTATCAGGATTTTCGTGAAAGGGTATAAGAGCTTATGTCTAATCACTCTGGAAGCGAAACAACAGCTAGACCATTTGATTTTGTTTTACTAAAATCTTAAGGTTAAAAAAAGGAGTCAGGCAGATGAGGCAGGTGAAAGAGAAATATTTTCATTCTTGCTCGTCTGCAAATGCTCGTGGAGGTATTTACTCATTCTCCAGCTATGAATGGCGAGGGTTTCGCCCTGAAAATCTTGATCGATGTTGTCGAAATTCAGTATACTACAAAGGAATATTTTCAATAGACTTAACGTTTCTATTTTCTACAAATATAAGAAATTATGAATTGTTATAATAAGCTTTGAAAACAATGTTATATTTATATCAAAATTTTATTAAAATAACCAAGGTGCCTAACTGATTAGTAAAAATCGATTAGATTTATATTGTGATCAAAAAAGGATGAAACGCAAAGTACAAAAAATGTAAAAATGTTTACTTCATTATACAGATTTTTGTTTTATGCTAAAGGAAACCGTCCTAAAAGTTAAGATACTTGTACGCCGGATTATCTCCATCCTTGCAAATGATTCGTCACGTCTACAGTTGACCTTTATTTGATCAAACTCTTATGAGTAGGTTAGTTGTTTTAAGCTTAGGTCAAGGGAACCTACACGAAGGCTGTGCTATGGTGACGGCTCAGCTTGGAGAAGCAGACAACCCCTACCAGATGAAATTCACTGCCAGCTTACCACCCGCACCAAAAATTTATGAACTTTACCAAACTTGGCAGTCAGTTTATTATGCTTTTTATCAACGCTTGAGTTGGCGTCTGGATAACGAAGTAGATGATAATTTTGAAATTGCAGAAGATTGTATCACTAATATTTCAGAGGCTGATATTAATGGCTTGCGTAAGCTGTTGTCAAAAAAAATCAATACATGGCTCAACTCAACAAAGTTTCGCAAAATAGACCAGCAGTTACGTACACAATTAAAACCCTCTGAAGAAATTCGCTTCATTATTGAAACCAACGACCATTTACTGCGACGACTTCCTTGGCATCTGTGGAAATTTTTTGAGGATTACCCATATGCAGAAGTGGCGTTGAGTGCGCCAGAGTATCAAAACACTAATAAATTGCTGGTAAATCACCGCACAGGTAAAGTGAGAATTTTGGCAATTTTTGGGAATAGTCAGGGAATTGATATTAGCCAGGATAAAACTCTTTTAGATAAACTATCAACTCAAGCAGAAGTTCAATTTTTAATCGAGCCAAATCTCGGTCATTTAAACGAGCAGCTATGGCAACCAAATTGGGATATTCTCTTTTTTGCGGGTCATAGTTTTAGTCAAGAAAAAGGATTTTTGCAAATTAATAAAACAGATACGATTACCCTTGAGCAGTTAAAATATGGTCTGAGACAAGCTATTAGTCGTGGGTTGAAGCTAGCGATTTTCAACTCTTGTGATGGTTTAGGGTTGGCGCAGGAACTCCAAGATTTGCAAATTCCACAAGTGATTGTCATGCGTGAGCCTGTACCGGATGTCGTCGCTCAAGAATTTTTAAAGTATTTTCTGGCAGAATTTTCAACTGGAAAGTCTTTATACAATGCAGTGCGTTCTGCACGCGAAAGACTGCAAGGATTAGAGGTGGAATATCCCTGTGCCACTTGGCTACCAATGATTTTCCAGAATCCTGCTGAACCATCTATGATTTGGTCACAGCAAAATGTATGGACTAAACGAAAACAGAAGACAGATTTCTCAATGCTGGCTTCCACCCCAAATGCTAGAGGTGTGCAAACAAACATCCGATTGCCAGTAGTAACCTCAGTTTTTTCCCAAACAACGGCTCTCGATTCACTCATTGAGGTGCTTAATGGCAAGTTCCTGGAATATCAAAATCACCCCCTTAATCATACAGAAATTTTGGTTTTACGAGGTATTTGGCAAAGTCAAACTTACAACCAAATTGCTCAACAGGGAGGCTATAGTGATAGTTACTCTACTAAGACTGTCGCTCGAAGATTATGTCAAAAATTGTCTGATCTGATCGGCAACCGTGTGACTAAAAAAAACTGTCGGACGCTACTACAGTCGTATGTGACTACACAAGCTTCTCCAAAAATAACCTTAGAACAACGTCCCTCTGTAAGAAATTTTCCCAATTTCCAGCACGAAATGTCACCTCGTTTTCCTAGTGGTTTAGTCCCGCTTGGTTCTCCCTATTACATTGAACAATCAGAGATTACCACACAGGTTTATAAAGAAATTATCAACCCAGGAGCCTTAATTCGCATGAAAGCTCCTCAAGAAATGGGTAAAACCTCGCTGCTGTTGAGGATTGTTGAGTATGCCAAGCAGATCGGCTACCATACAGTGAGCCTGAATTTGCAGGAGCAAATTGATCAAACTATCTTGAGCGATTTGAACCGCTTTTTGCGTTGGTTATGTGCCAACATCTCTTGTCAGCTTGAGCTTGAACCAAGATTAGACGAGTTTTGGGATGAAGATATTGGCAGCAAAGTCAGCTGCTCGCTTTATTTACGAAATTATGTGTTAGAGCAGATTAATTCTCCTCTGGTTTTGGCATTGGACGAAGTGAACCAGATTTTTGAGCATCCGCAAGTGGCAAAAGAATTCTTACCTTTGTTGCGTTCTTGGTACGAAGATGCCAAAAGACAACCTATTTGGCAAAAGCTGCGCCTGATTGTGGTTCACTCAACTGAAGTTTATGTTCCCCTGGATCTGAATCAGTCTCCATTTAATGTCGGACTACCGATTGAGTTAAACTATTTTAGTTTAGAGCAGGTACAGGAGTTAGCCCAGCGCTTTGGACTCAATTGGACAAATGATGAAGCAAGGTTAGTAACGGACATCGTTGGCGGACATCCTTCATTAGTACACCTGACACTTTATCACCTTAGTCGTGGAGAGGTTGCTTTAGGGCAACTGCTGCAAACTGCTGCCACACCCACAAGTATTTATTACCGTCATATCCAGCCTTATTGGGCAACTTTGAAGGTGCAACCAGAATTAGCATTGGCTCTTTCTGCAGTGATGAGTGCTACCAAACCTGTAAGGTTAGAACCGATTCTTGCTTACAAGTTAAAGAGTATGGGGTTGATTAAGTTGGATAACAATTTAGCTACACCTAGTTGTCGGTTGTATCAAGAGTATTTTCAATTGAAGTGTCAGATAAGTGCAAGCTAAAAACCTGAATCAGCCGCGTGGTGAGGTAGTGCTACACCGAAGGTAGGGAACTGGTATCCAGCAATGCCTGATATCGTGTCAGGTTAAAGACTTATCATTAAAATACAGCAGTAGGAAGTAAACACCAAACTAGTCTGTAAAATGAGTTGACGAATGCTAAAAGTAGTTGCAAAACAAGACTCTAACTAAAGTAGTCAACTATGGATAAGTTTCACGGAGCAGATAAAGATGAGAAATATTACTCTCGAAAATATCACTCAAGCCGTGATTGAGCACGGTGATAAAGGCAAGACTCATCCACGCCTTTATGAGATTTATGCCAGCCTTATTCGACATCTGCACGCCTTCGTGCAGGAGGTAAATCTGACGGAACAAGAGTTATCGCTCTTGCGCGATTTTATCATTCGGGCAGATCGCTACACAAAAGAGATACCGAATGGGGAAATTCATATGTTGCTCGACGTGCTGGGAATCTCAGAGCTAGTGGTTCTGTTGCATAACAACAGCAGCACAGCTACGGAAAGTAATGTGGAAGGTCCTGTCTATGTAGCGGATGCACCAGAGCGCAACATGGGCGATCGCCTGGGAATCGATCCCGACGGCAATACGCTCTTCCTATCAGGACGCGTCTTAGACCGGAACAACAAACCAATTGCCAATGCGCTTGTTGATGTCTGGCAGTCAAATTCAAAGGGACTCTATGACCTTCAAGATGCATCCCAGGCAAAGGGTAACTTCCGAGGTCGTTTCAGAACCAATTCGGACGGTTCCTACTCCATTGAAACGGTTGTGCCAATAGGGTACACTATCCCATCAAGCGGACCGTGCGGTGAGCTGCTGCAGCTTTTGGGACGACATACCCTGCGAGCAAGCCATATCCATTTTAAGTTGAGTGCTGCAGGCTATATACCCCTGACTACACAAATTCATATTGATGGAGATCCGCACCTCGATTCAGATACAACGTTCGCGGTCAGATCTGCCATCCTCAAGCTGCAAAAACATGAAGCACCCGACAAACTCAACGCATACAACCAAAGCAAACCTTTTTATACAGCCGAGTTTGACTTTGTGCTACAACCGAGCGACGAACAGACAGATGCGGCTTAGAGCTTGGAAGGTGATTGGTTGTTGATTATGAGTTTTTAGTGGTTAATGGTTAGTGAATAACTCGTGGCTCTACCGAAGAGCAGCGACTAAAAACTAACCACTAAAAATTAGCTACTAAAAGGAGTCAGTCATGTCTGATTTGTCAGCTGCTCAGACGAATCCGTTGCTTGGAACTTGGACGCTAATCAGTGCGAGCGCCATCAACCCTGATGGGACAGTGACTCCTCAAGTGTATGGTCCTAACCCAATTGGCTACATCACCTATACACCCGAGGAGCGGATGATGGTCATATTTTCAAGGAGCGATCGCCCACCCTTCAGCAAAGATATTCGCTCACCATTTAGCAAAGACATTCGCTGTTTACCGACTGAGGAATGTGTACAAGCGTTTTCTACATTCAATGCTTATGCAGGGACATACACGTTGGATGGAAACACAGTCACTCATCACGTCGAGATAGCATCAATTCCCAATCGGGTTGGCAAAGATTTAGTCCGAACGTTCACATTGAATGAGAATCGAGTCACACTGAAAATGCCACCAACCGAGACTGATGGAGTCCTGAAGGTCTTTGAACTGGTGTGGGAACGTGTGGAGCTATGATGATATCGACTCGTATATAGAACCCATTTGACATCTAAAAAGGTGCTGCAAGCCTCTTAACCATCAGCCGAATAAAACAAAGATTAACCTTTGCAGTGGCATTAGCTAGAGTTCTCTCAAAGTTCTTGACAAGAATTTTG
>NZ_JABXYX010000365.1 GCF_017982655.1 Brasilonema sp. CT11
AAAGATGACGACGAAGCAAAGATCTACGAGATTATCGGTGAAAAACAACCCTTGGTCGATCAATAAGCCATTACTTGCCTAAATAAATCGGGAACTGTTCTCGCGACGTGAATCGAAACAAAAGATATTTACATGAGTACAGTAGAGTTACTTAAAGCTTTACAATACAGCGCCAGTGTCCAACGCAGGCTCAGGTTGAGGTTCGGGTGCAGCGAGCACATTGACGTCTGGAATCTGCGGCGCGCGTGCTGAAGGCGCTGCAACATAGAGGTCGTGACGAGACTTGTTGTGGACTTGACCGAGTTTGCTACGAGATAGGGTCAATAACCTTGTTGCATTGGAATAATCTTGCATTGGAATTAAGGAGGGAGGCAGGGTGAGGATACTTACGCCAATAATTTGCTGTGTTTCTCTCGGTTGAGCGTGTAGCCAAATGAGAGCAGCCAACAGAAAACCATGGCACCGAGGGTGATGAAACAGAACAAGCAGCGAATCAACAGCTTGACTTCGTCGCTCTGTGTCTCGCCTGACACGTAGCCTTGAATGTCGAGCACGTAGCCCACGACCCACGCTGCCACTGCTTGCACGATGGACTGCGAGGTCTCCATGACTGAGAACATGAGCCCCTCGCTCTTGTCGTGCAGCTTGATGTGCGCGTAATCGGTGACATCGGCCATCATTGCATTGGGCATAGTGAAGGTCAAGGCCTGTGCGATGCCTTGAAAACCAGCGATGGGATAGATCATGTACCGCGCCCAGTCCTGCGTCGTGCCTTGACTCGGAATGAAGAAGTACGCCACTGCCACCATTGCGTAGACGAAGCAACCTGCGTTGAAGAATGTTCTCTTCTCGAATTTCTTGGCAATTTTCGACACAACAATGACCGTGGTGACCATCATAGCCATCTGTACGATCAGCAGCAGTGAAAAGTATTCGAGTTCAAAGCCCACTACGTGCACTACGTAGAGCGGCAAGAGCGATTGCGCGACTGAATTGACGAGCTGTGCAAAAGTGTACATGAAGACCACGAGCACGAAGGGTGGGATGCGCGACAACTGACTGATTTTGAGACAGTTGGAGCCAGGGGGAACGTCGTCTTCTTCTTGCAGCAACTGGTCAAAGGGAGGTCAATTAGGACTGCCTGGTCGTATAACAGCAATAAATAGGACTTACACTGGGGTCCTCCACAGTGGTGCCATAGGACACGAGACCACCGATGAAGGTCGCGACAATAGGGAAAGCAGCGATAATAACGTAAGTCCAATCAGCCAACTCCACGGCGAAAGGTGTCTCGGGGAAGAACTTGAACACCAAATAGGCGTACACGACCACTAACAACATGCCCTGATGAGTGTCAATGGTGTTAGCTTCACCCAGTGCGGAATTTGACTAGCGTGTCACGTGTCAACTGCGACTACAATACAGCACAATAAAACACGACTAGTACGTACCAAGAACGAAAACACCGAGCGCGAGGACGACAACTTCATGCGCAGATCGTAATCGGAGGTCATGTCGGGGGCGAGGGC
>NZ_JABXYX010000029.1 GCF_017982655.1 Brasilonema sp. CT11
AGAGCTCTTGGTTTATCGCTGCCAACAACTAATGAAACAGCACGATTTTATCTCTGGACTAACTTGCTACTACTGGTGGCCCAGAACCAGGGCGGCTTAATTATAAGTATTCATCCGGACATGATATTAGAGATTAAACCGCAAACCAATCGTTTTCGACGATTTCTATAGCATCAGTAGAAGATTAAGATCGATCTGATCTTTTTATATGCTTTTATACTGATAGAATGAGGGATTTTGTCAGTAAAGGCAGAGTGTGGAGATTTTGCCAATTCTACTCTTTAATTTGCTTGAACTTTGGAACTGAGTTTTTACGGCATCTATTGTGTAGAGAAGAAATCTCCACAACTTTCTATTTCACACCTTCACTAGAGCGATGTTTTGAACCATCAGGCATAATCGCACCTTCTAGGAAAGCACCACTCAGTTCAGAAAGACTCACTTTAGCCCCTTTTAGATTTGCACCAGTGAGATAGGTACCATTCAGGTTTGCACCACTCAAAGTAGCATTCCTCAAATTGACACCGCTCATATTGGCATGACTTAAGTCAGCACAAAGCAGCTTAGCGCTACTGAGGTTGGCACTACTGAAGTTAACATGACTCAAGCGAGCAAAACTTAGGTTGGCATAACTGAGATTGGCACCACTCACTTTAGACTGACTAAGGTTAGCATTATCGAGGTTGGCGTGGCTCAAATTGGCATTACTGAGATCGGTTTCACTCAAATTAGCTGCACTGAGATTGGATGACGGGAGATTAATATCTACTAACTCTGCACCAGGAGCATCTAAACCTCTGAGGGAAACACCATCCTGATTCAAATCTTGGAGTGCCATAATTCTTGCATAGCTAACTTTTACGTTGTGCGCTGCATCAACTGTGCTCCAAGCCTGGTAGTGAAATTGTTTTCTGCGATCAGGAGCTTCCTTAATGAATAGAACTAGGGCAACTACAAGACTAGCAGTATTAGTGCCAGCCAAAGCCTTTCCAAGCAGAGATTTTTCATCCGTGAACACAAAAACGACTGTCATCACCACGGCTGAAACAGTAGCGATTAACCATACTGGTAGTATCCAGAAAGCGTCGATACTTTTACGCACAATTTGTTTGAGAGTTTCACTCCACCGCTCAACAGATAATTTCGGCTGAAATCGCTGAGAAGTGTTGGTGATTTTCACTCTTATTTTTTTGAGGATTTCACCATCCAACAGAATTAATATTAGATGCTTTCTCTGTTGCTCTGCTTGAGGTTGGAATTGCTCAGATTCGTTATTAAGTTCTGCCTTGATTTCTGAAGGCTTGTTAATGGTTGCTGCTTTTTCATCTCGGACAACTTTTGCTGAAGATTCTTGAGTTGCACCTTTTAACATCAAAGCATTAATCGCTCTGAATGCATCTGTCCACGCTTTGTTTACCTCGGGAGTCCAATCTTGCTGGAGATACTGCTCAAAACTCGAAAGCAGTGCTTTGCTAACTGCACCGTAATATTTGGGAATTGCTCCATATCCGACGTGTCTGGCTCCCAAGGCGTTGAGAACATCCCCTAAAGCTTCTGGATCGCGAAGATTTTCTACTACCAACACTAGAGCTTGTAACAGCTTTTTGTGTTGGGTTGCCATATCAACTTTGGCAAACAACGGTTTGACTTCTGGGTGAGATGTAAATAGGTTTTCGTAGAAGCTTGCTACAAATTCTGATGTACGTGGTTTAATTTTATGAAAGCTGCTTTCTAGTAACTCTACGGGCAACTGTTTTAACTGTGAATCAGCAAAATCCTCTAGTTTTTGCCTGGAATTTGTGGCTGGTACTGTAGCCACTTGTTTGTTTGGAATTGCCTGTATTTCTAACTGAACTTCTTTTGATACATGAGATGAAGCTTGTTCACTTGCACCTTTTAACATCAAAGCAGTCATTACTCCGAAGGCATCTTGCCACGCTTTCTTTACCTCTGGAGTCCAATCTTGCTGTAGAAACTGTTCAAATGTCAGTAGAAGTGCTTTGATAAATGCGCCGTAATATTTGGGAATTGCTCCATATCCGACGTGTCTGGCTCCCAAGGCGTTGAGAACATCCCCTAAAGCCTCTGGATTGCGAAGATTTTCTACCACCAACACTAGAGTATTAAAGAGCTTTTTGTGTTGGGTTGCCATATCAATTTTGGCAAACAACGGTTTGACTTCTGGCTGAGTTGTAAATAGGTTTTCGTAGAAGGTTGCTACAAAGTCTGATGCGCGTGGTTTGATACGCTCGAAACTTTGCTCTAAAAGTTCAATATTTAAAGACATATTTTTTTATCCCTAACCTACAAGCTGAATCTCCCCATGTTTAAAGACAGGGTTGGCTGGATAGTATTGTTGTGAATACTTTTGGCGAAAGTTTCTGAAATCTTAAAATTCCTCTGCTTCAACCAAGAGTTGATATTAGAAACTCAAATTTTCCAATTCTTGCCACACAGCAGTCATAAACTCCTTAGCATCCTTGATTCCCATTTCTCCCAAGGCTTTCCATTCCTCACTAGAGTAATCTAAATCGTGTCCCATCACGTCTTGAGTCCAATAAGACAAATTAGACGGGTTTTCCATTAGCTGATAGGTTATCTTCAAGATTTCTGTTCCCGGAGTGTTCTCTCTAGCCTTTGTCGCCAAACAAAAAGAAAGCAGTTTAGCCAAGTTGCCTTCTGGTGGAATTGATATCAAAAAAGCCATATTTTGTGCTAGCAGGAACTTGTCTAACTTCATTGGCATATATTCCTCTGTTCAAAAAAATATTTTTATAACTCAATTTTAGGCAAAAATACAGGGGATTACCGTTAATTATGCTTTGGCTGAAACTATTTTTTTCTGGAGAGCGAATGCATAACCAAACTTTTTGCCAGTAAAGAAAAAGCCCTCTTGTCATTAACGAACAAGAGAGCTAGAGTGTGGTGTGAGGAGCAAACTAAATGTTTGCTAATACAAGTGTAGCAAACGAGATATGAGGTTTTGGTGATCAAGATCTTAGAATTACCGTAATTTGACGCAGCTGCTGTCCAGATATTCTATCAATTAATCAAGCTTCAGCGCCAATGTTAAGCCATCTGCAATTGGCACCATGCTTATCGCGATGCGTGAATCATCATGCAGTTTTTGATTAAAAGCGCGTATACTACTGGTTATTTTATCTTGCTCTTGGGGATTTGCGACTCGTCCTGACTGTAAGACATTATCGATCGCAATCAACCCACCTGGACGTAGAAGTTGTAGAGATCGCTCGTAGTAGTTATCGTAGTTGCTTTTATCTGCATCAATAAAGGCAAAATCAAACGTGCCTGCTTCTCCAGCAGTTATAAAGCGATCCAAACTCTCCAGCGCTGGGGCTATATGTAGTTCAATTTTATCTGCCACTCCTGCTTTGTGCCAATAACTTCGGGCGATCGCCGTATACTCCTCACTCACGTCACAAGCAACAACCTTACCCTCAGCTGGCAATGCCAACGCCACTACCAAAGAGCTATAACCTGTAAAAACACCTATATCTAAAGTTTTCTTTGCTCCCATCAACTGCACCAGGAGTGCCATAAATTGTCCTTGTTCTGGAGCAATCTGCATTCTGCTATGTGGATGCTGTGCTGTTTCCTCCCTCAATTGTACTAATACTTGTGGCTCTCGCAATGAGACTGAGTGCAAGTACTCATAAAGATTTTCATCGAGTCCTAAGGTTTTATTTGACATATATTCCTAATTGCTAACGAGAACTGAAACTGCATAAGTTAAATTTCCGTAATTCTATAAAAGCTAGAAAAGCTTTGTTTAGTAGTTCTCACTACTGTTGCAAAGCAAGATGTATCTAGAAAAGAGTATTTTCCATGACTAGCCCAACTTCAATTGCTGAAATAGACTTCAACCCTATTCCAGGGAAGAAATATTGGAACTGCGATCGCGAGTGGCGAGAAGAGTTCATTTACTTCTTGATGGTAGATCGTTTTCACGATAACAGCTTGCGCACACCAATCAATACATCTAAAAGATCCACAGGTAGCGGTACCCAAGAACAACTCAAGAAATTTTGTGGCGGTACTCTCAAAGGTATTCTCGACAATTTGGATTACATTGCAAACTTAGGCTGTACTGCATTGTGGCTAAGTCCAATATTTGAAAATAACGACGCTCCAGATCCTAACTCTGAGAACTACCACGGCTATTCAATTCAAAATTATCTAAATGTAGATCGGCACTTCGGTACAAAACAAGACCTGATCGATCTAGTAGACGCAGCCCATCATAGGGAAATGCGAGTATTTCTTGATGTCGTCATGAATCATTCCGGAGACAACTGGTTTTACCCAAACGATAAGCCATACTATTATTCCAATGACCAGCAGTTTCCTTTTGGTGGATGGCGGCAAGAAGACAAACTAATTCCCAAAGAACTAAGAAACGAAAATTATTATCATCGCCGAGGTCAGATTAAGAATTGGGATGGTTATCCAGAAACTCAACATGGCGATTTCTTCTCCCTCAAAGACTTCAATAACGATGACGATGCAGATGGACTCAAGCTTCAGGATGTTCTGATCAAAGCTCATTGTTACTGGATGCGTGAGGCAGATATTGACGGCTTTCGCTTAGATGCGGTCAAACATATGGGAGAGTTAACAATTTCCCGGTTTTGCTCAGCTATTCGTGAATATGCTTACCGCTTGGGTAAACGCTGGTTTTTCTTGTATGGCGAGTTAGTTGGTAACGATGACGCTATCCATCGCTATACAGGCCCAAACACACCTACCCAAGTTGATAGCAAAACAATCTATTTTGGATTGAACTCAGTCTTAGATTTTCCTCTCTACTGGACTTTACCTGGTACAATTAAGGGTTTAGGTGCTCCTGGAAATCTAATCAATCGCTACGATGCTTTGACGGGTCATGCCTTAAGTCGTGGAGAATTGGGTCGCTACCTCGTTACATTCGTCGATAACCATGACCAAATTGGACAAAATGAAAAGCGCAGATTTGCTGCAGATAGTCCAGATGAACAGGTGATTGCAGGTATTGGCTATTTGCTCTGTGCTATAGGAACACCTTGCATTTATTACGGTACTGAGCAAGGATTTTCTGGCAAGGGTAATGGAGATGAGTTTATCCGAGAGGCAATGTTTGACCTTGAGGATTCCCAGAAAAACCATCTCAATCAAAACAGTAAAATCTACCAAGAAATCAGCAAAATCGCTAATCTTTTCAAAACAACGGAAGCTCTGCGCTTTGGTCGGATGTACTTCCGAGAAATCTCAGGTAATGGACGTGATTTTGGCTTACCTCAAGGTCAACCTTGTACTTTAGCTTTTTCTCGCATTTTAGATAGTGAAGAAATTCTGATTGCCTGCAACACCTCCACCACTGAACGACGCAGTGATTTCGTGATTGTAGACAGTACCATCCAAAAAAGCGGTGGCACAATGAAGTTTCTTTACGGTAAGGAGGGAAGCGTTGCTGTAGAAAAACACCCAGAGCCGGGAAATCCATCCTTATTTGTACACATAGATCTCGAACCGATGCAGTTTGTTATTCTGCAACAAACTAGGTAGAAAATGTATCTCCGATAAGGTATTTAGCGTTATGTGCGTTAGCTTAAGGTAACGCACCTTCAAACTATTTATCAGAAACTTTTAAACATCATAGATGCAGATATTTCTTAAAGATAAATATCTTCATTTTTGGTAATCATGTCAACATTTCATCACTTTCTTGATTAAACTGTCTTCTATTTATTTTAGAAAAATAGTAAAATAACATACAATTTCAAAATAAACTTTACTGTATATTCAAGAAGGGGTAATTATGAGCCGTCCTATAATTCTTGGTATTGTTGGCGACAGCGCTGCTGGGAAAACAACACTGACTAAGGGGATTGCTCAGGTTCTTGGACCGGAGAACGTTACGGTTATTTGTACAGATGATTATCACAAGTACGACCGTAAGCAACGTGCTGAAATTGGTATCACTGCTCTTCATCCTGACTGCAACTATCTTGATATTATGCAGCAGCACCTGTCACAACTTAGGATAGGACAGTCAATTCTCAAACCTGTATATAGCCACAAAACTGGAACCTTTGAGCCACCAGTTTATATAAAGCCAAGTAAATTTGTGATTGTGGAGGGATTACTGGGTTATTCTACCCGTGGTGCTTGTGAGTCCTACGATGTGAAAGTTTACCTTGCTCCCCCTGAATCTGTGCGTGCTCAGTGGAAAGTCAAGCGGGATACGCAAAAACGAGGGTACACAGAAGAACAAGTGCTTGAAGAACTTAGAAAACGCGAACCAGATTCTGAGCAATTTATCCGTCCACAACGCCAATGGTCGGATATTGTGGTGAGTTTTTACCCTCCAAATGACGAAGTGGAGCAAATTAATGGACACCTAAATGTACGTTTGGTACTGCGTCCGACAATTCCTCATCCAGATTTTCTCCAGATTATCAATTACGGCAATGGTAATTTAGAGTCAGCAATCCGCTTGGGATTAGATCGGGATATGAGCAAACCAGTTGATGTTCTGGAAGTAGATGGTCATGCCACTTTGGAACAGGTCAATAAGTTAGAACATATTATTTGTGGTGATATGCCTCATCTCAAGAGTATATGCGATCGCGAAGGAAACCCAGAATTGGGCAAAGTCGCTGGTACAACAGGAGAAACCATCCAAAGTTACCCGCTTGCCCTCACTCAACTCTTAATCACGTATCATATGCTCAAGGCAACACAAATATTTCAGTAAAAATTCGTAGTTTTTGTAAAAAAAAACCATAAGATTAAATATTCTGTCAAATCTTTAGATGTTTTCAGAATTACAGGGGATAACTAGGAATAAGTCTATATATGATCATTTTTCCCCTGTATGTAGTCTATGACTTATAGCCTCAGAATTGCCGATATACCTGTGACTGAGCGTCCGCGTGAGCGGCTGTTAACGCATGGTCCAAAAATTTTAGCTACAGCCGAGTTAATAGCAATTCTGCTAGGTACTGGTCAAGGACACGGAAAACTTTCTGCCGTGGGTCTAGGGCAATATATTTTACAGCAACTGAGCAAACACCAGCGAGACCCCTTAGCAGTTTTGCGAGATGTCAGCGCCGCTGAGTTGATGCAAATTCCAGGTGTTGGTCCAGCAAAAGCGACGACTGTCTTGGCGGCGATTGAATTAGGGAAACGAGCCTTTCAATCCCGTCCAGGAGAAGGCACGTTAATTGATAGTCCTGCAGCTGCGGCTGCTGCTCTCAGTCAAGATTTAATGTGGCAAAATCAGGAGCGTTTCGCGGTGTTATTGTTAGATGTGAAGAATCGCCTGCTTGGAACGCAAGTGATTACCATTGGTACAGCTACGGAAACCTTAGCCCCTCCTCGGGAAATTTTCCGTGAAGTTATTCGCCAAGGAGCAACACGAGTTATAGTGGCACATAATCATCCGTCCGGAAATGTGGAACCGAGTCAAGAAGATATTGAATTGACGCGACAGTTGTTAATGGGAGGACAATTTTTGAGCATTCCTGTTTTGGATCATCTGATTTTAGGCGATGGTAATCATCAAAGTTTGCGAGAGATCACAACATTATGGGAGGATTGTCCGCAGGGAGATTAGATTTTTTGGAAAAATTTGGTTTAAGGTTTTTTAGAACGGCAGATGCACAAACCCTCACGCAGATGAGTACAGATCATTTATCTGCGTGTATCTGTCTTTATTTATGGTTTCATAATTAGAAAACAATTATCTGATTGTTGGTAATTATCAATTAAGCTAACGTGATTTATTTTTTAGTCGTTAATTATTATTCTACTAATCTCATTATAAAACTGATTAGTTCTCTCCCGAGTTATGACAGTCATGATTATAAAGTGGTCATCGTTAATAACTCTCCTGATGACAACTGTATATATAATCTAAAAAATGAATCGGTACTCATTTTTAATGCTGAGAGTAATCTTGGCTTCGGTGGTGGTTGCAACTTCGGGCTGAAATGGATTTATACCCAAAATTCCCAAGGAATTGTCTGGATAATTAATCCAGATGCTTATTTTGTAGAAAATTTTATAGATAAAGTTCCGTTATTCTTTGAAAGTCATCCCAATATTTCTCTGCTTGGGACAATTGTTCATACTACGACAGGTGAACTTTGGTTTGCAGGTGGTCGCTTTATTCTCTCAACAGGAGCAATTATCACTCAAGATTTGTTGACGAATACAGATACAGATTATGTTGTTTGTGATTGGATTACAGGTTGTAGCTTGATAGTTAATCTTCGGAATTTTGATGATTGTCCTCAGTTTGATCCAGCTTATTTTCTCTACTATGAAGATTTTGACTTTTGCCGACGTTATGCCAATCAAGGACATTTGATTGGAGTGACTAAGCAGTTTGGTGTCATACATCAGCCATCTTCGATTACAAATCAATATATTTTTCGGAAAATTAAAAATAGTACTTATGGTTATTTGTTATCTTTAGATAGATATACCCATAAATGGATTGTCAAGATTAGGTTGCTTCGCTTGATTTCTCATGCTCTAGTTTTGATGTTTGTCAAACCTCAAGTAGCATTGGGGAAATTTGCTGGAGTGTTGATGTATTGGAGGCGTTAAGCGTTTGCGAAGCGCCCCTTTTAGGGGCTAGGTAATCGCTCTAGCAAAGCTTTCTCTCTAATGCTAGGCTAAGGTCATAGCGTAAAATTAAAAAACCCACAGACTCGTGTTATGGTTGTACAGATTACACCCCGTCTTTACTCGATAGAGGAGTATTTTGCACTTGAAGAAAACACCAATTACCGCACCGAATACCGTGATGGAGAAATTGTTCCCATGACAGGTGGTTCGATTAACCATAATCAAATCGTTGTTAACTTAATAGTAACTCTTGCCCTTAGCCTGACACTCAAAGAGCAAAATTACCACATTTATGCTAATGATCTAGGCTTGTGGATTCCTCGTTATCGCCAATATGTTTATCCAGATGTCTTAATTATCAAAGGTGAACCTATTTTTGAGGAAGGACGTACTGACACTATACTTAATCCCTGCATTATCTTTGAAGTTTTCTCTAAATCTAGCAGTAGCCGGGATCGGGGTGATAAATTCACATACTATCGTTCTATTCCTCAATTTCAAGAATACATTCTTATTAATCAATATCAAGCTCATCTTGAGCAGTTTAGTAAAACCCCAGAAAATAACTGGCTATTTAGTGAGTCTGATGCTGAGGATGGAGTTTTGACTTTAACTTCGGCTAATTGTCAAATCTCACACCGTCAGATTTATGAGCGGGTTAATTTTAATATAAATGACTAATATATTATTTAACCTATCTATTGTTTTTTCTCAACCTACAGGTATCAGTAACTATGCAAAAAATCTTTTTCCTTTTTTAAAAACTCTTAACCCCACCCTCTTAACTGCTCAAAATTACCCGGAATTTAAGTGTTATTCTATACCAGATAATCTAACTCCTGCTCAAGGAACAAAAGGACATTTTGATCGCCTTGTGTGGACACAATTTAAACTGCCAAAAATCTATAAAAAGCTGAAATCCCAACTTATATTTTCTCCACTTCCAGAAGCGCCCCTTTATGCTAACTGTCGTTTTATCGTGATGGTTCACGATTTGATCCCGTTGCGCTTTCCCAAACTTTTGTCACCACTAACACAATACTCGCGGTACTACATTCCTCAAGTTCTCGCCCAAGCGCAACATATTATCTGCAACTCTCACGCTACAGCAAAAGATATCATCGACTTCTATCAAATTAGCCCAAGCAAAATCACTGCTATTCCTCTTGCGCACGACGCCAATCATTTTTGTCCAACTCATTTAGATCATTGCGGACTAAATAGCCAACTTACAAAACCCTATTTTCTTTACATTGGGCGACACGATCCCTATAAGAACCTGCACAAACTCATTACCGCCTTTGCAGCATTATCTCACAATCAAGACTATGAATTGTGGTTAGCAGGACCACAAGATAAACGCTTTACTCCTTTGTTGCAAACGCAAGTTCAGGAATTGAAGATCACCGATAAAGTAAAATTCCTCAACTATGTTCCCTACAGTGAATTACCCAAAATTATTAGTGGTGCGATCGCCCTCGTCTTTCCCAGTCTTTGGGAGGGTTTTGGTTTCCCAGTTCTCGAAGCAATGGCTTGCGGTACTCCCGTGATCACCTCCAATCTCTCATCTTTACCAGAAGTGGCTGGTGACGCTGGTCTTCTAATTAATCCTTATAATGTTGAGGAAATGACTCAAGCTATGGAAGCAATTGCAACTAATTCCGTATTGCGTCAACATCTTTCAACTCAAAGCATCAACAGGGCTAGTCAATTCAGTTGGGAAAAAACAGGACTTGCTACTGTCGAAGTTTTATCACGCTACCTTTAAAACCCATTGGTCAGCTTATTATTAATGCGTTAGTTTGAAAATACATCGATATGGATAAAAACGCCTTAAATTCAGTACTCGCCGGACAAACGAATCATCTATTTTAAAGCTTTGCCAAACATACGTTTTGGCTTATTCCGAGCCGATTTTTTTACAAAGTCTTATGAAATCACTTCATCAAGACTTTAATAGCTGTTTAATAACATTTTACTGATGGTATTAAATGTTACACTAAAAAGCAGTTTAGTAGCATTTGAATAACTGGTTAAAAAATGAGAAGATACTCAATAAAATAAAAAATAGCCAGTTAATAAGCTTGTTTTTGAATTGTGGTCAGAAAAAAATTTCTAACTATAATTTTGACATAGCTTTCCAACAAGCGCATAAAAATGACAAACATACAGTGTGTCTTCCCCTAATATATGATTTTGCTTAAAGTTCACAATAGGCGTAAAAATATTCTCCGATTATATAAAAAGGGGGAGAATTACTGACATGAAGCAATTTAAGACTCATAGAAAACGCGGAATTTTGCTGACTCCTGCTGGACTGAATCGGCTACAAGAAGCCATTATGGCTGTAGAAAGGGTGGAGAATCACGGCGATCACCTAACTTTAGACCAACTGAGCGATCGCATGAATGTTTCTACCAAAACACTGAGCCGATTGTGGTCATTGGATACAGGTGTAGATCAAAAAACTCTGAAACTATGCTTTAGCGCTTTTAACCTAAAATTACATAGCGAAGATTATACAATCTTGAATGAACAGGACAATACTGAAACTTCGGAAGCCCTCTGGCTGAGCTTAGATACAAAAAAAGTAAGTTCGTCTGAGTCTTTAGGTGTAAACTCATTTGTTGACCAACAGTATGACCAACTTGAAAATGTTTGGTCATACCCGGATGGACCGGTATCTCTGGATTCTCCTTTGTATATCGAACGTCCCCCAATAGAGGAACTAGTTTATCAGGAAATCACTCAACCGGGCTGCGTGATTCGGATTCGCGCCGCCAGACAGATGGGTAAAAGTTCTCTCGTACTGCGGTTATTAGCCTTTGCACATAAGCGTGGGTATCGCACAGTGAATCTGAATTGCAACCAGATTGATTCCGACTGTCTGACTGATTTAAATAAGCTGTTACGTTGTATTTGCTGGCGAGTTGCAACACAATTAGACATAGATCCTCAACTGAATGACAGATGGGATGAGGAAATTGGTTGTAAGTTGAATAGCAGCTTTTACTTCCAGAATTATTTGCTCAACCACAGTCAAAGTCCAGTGGTTTTGGTATTTAACGAAGTTGATCGCTTTTTTGAACATCCTCAGATTTGTGACGAGTTTTTTGCCTTGTTGCGTTCGTGGTGCGAGGAAGCACGACAAAATCCCAATTGGCAAAAGTTGAGGTTAGTAGTAGTTTACTCTACACAAGAGTATGTCACCCTGGATATCAACCGCTCTCCATTTAATATTGGACTACCTATTCGTCTTGTGGAATTTACTCAGCCGCAGGTAAAAGACTTAGCTAAGCGATATGGGCTAGACTGGAGTACTGGTAAAGAATCTGGCTCACTAATATCACTTGTGGGAGGTCATCCGGCACTGATTCAGCTTGCTCTTTATTATATTCGTTGTCAGGAAATGACTTTAGAAGAACTGATAGAGGAAGCTCTAGCCAACGGTGGCATTTACCGTTATCATTTATGGCGACACTGGATGAAACTACAAGAAGATCCTGAGTTGGCTAAGACTTATGCTGAACTAGTAACGGCAAAGCAAGCTATTTATCTTAATCCTATTGAAGCTTATAAACTTGAAAGTTTGGGATTAATTCGCTTTGAGGGCGATCGCATTCTCCCGCGTTGCGAACTCTACCGCGCTTACTTTGAAAAACAATTAGCGACAGCGACAACTCGAATTTAACCAATTAACAGTAATCAATTATTAGTTATCAGGGAGCATCCTAATGGATGATTACTATTCCTTGGTGATCCACATGGCTTCAAACGTCGTTAAAGATCCTAACATTGAGCCACCAATCCAAGCAAAATCCTTCCTCTGGGGACGGGCGACGACTTTAACTGTGATTCCTGACGGTGCAAGCGAGCGTACTGTCTTCTCAAGTCGCTCAGGCAACCCTTCAAACATACTTAGGACAACCTATAAGAGTAGGAAAGACCACACTAGGTGCATTCTCTCCAGCAAATCCTACTTTGATTAAACCTCCGATTATGTCTATAACTATGGCTTTTCTCTTCAGATTTTCATCTCCTTTGCTATTAGTTGTCTGAGTTGTCTTTGATTGCTTCAGTTCACAAGAGCTAAACGAACGATCGCTTTCACTAACCTCAATCAGTGTTTTTGTACTCGGCAAAGTTTCTGTGGTGAAACATTAGTTTGACACTGTGAGTAGAAGTTGCCTTAACTCCGTATATACAGACTCTCGCTTTTATAGTGGAAACACAAGGACAGATAAGACAGTTAAGCAGATAATTAAAAAGATTTTAAGAACCTACAATTAAACAGTTAAGACAGTTAAGACAGTTAAGCTACAAACAGCTAAATGATGTAGTTATAAAAGTAATAAATTCTTAAGTCAGATGTATCTACAAATTTCTAATACTTGTGTTAAATTACGATTTTGTAATCACACTTTGAGATGAGATACCAAGTTGGTGGCAGTCTCCGCAGTGACGATCCTAACTACGTTATCCGTCAAGCAGACGAAAAACTTTATGCCAGTCTGAAAACTGGTGATTTTTGTTATGTCTTAAATTCTCGCCAGATGGGCAAGTCATCCTTATTACAACGCACAAGTTATCGTCTTAGAGAAGAAGGGCATAGCTGTGCTTACTTGGATGTCACCCAATTGGGTAGCGAAAATATCACGCCTGAACAATGGTACAAAGGTATCATCCTTAGCTTGTTTTACGACTTAAATCTGGTAGAACACGTCAAGTTTAAGCAATGGTGGGATATGCAAGCAGGTATTTCTCCAGTGCAAAAACTAGACCAGTTTGTTGAAGAAGTTTTACTGCCAAATGTTCAAAGCGAACGGATTTTCATCTTCATTGATGAAATTGACAGTCTCTTGAGTTTGAGTTTTCCTGTCAGTGACTTTTTTGCCTGGATTCGTCATTGCTATAATCAGCAGGCACATAACCCGAAATTCCAACGCTTGGCATTTGCACTGTTTGGAGTAGCTAGTCCATCTGACTTAATTGCTGACAAACGCCGCACACCGTTTAACATTGGGACAGCGATTGAGTTGTATGGGTTTCAACGGCATGAAGCAACACCATTGCTAAAAGGGTTAGAGGAAGTCGTCAGCCAAAGCGAAGCCGTGCTGCGGGAAATAATTTACTGGAGTGGGGGACAGCCATTTCTGACCCAAAAACTCTGTCAGTTGATTGTCCGAATAGCCTTAGAGACACCAAATAGAACTATTGATTTACCGCCAAAAACCGCAGCATATTGGGTAGAAGAATTAGTGCGATCGCACATAATCCAACACTGGGAAGCAAAAGATGAACCGGAACACTTGCGCACGATTCGCGATCGCCTCCTTTTCAACGAACAGCGTGCAGGACGGTTGTTAGGTCTTTATCAGCAAGTGTTGCAAGCAGAAGAGAATCAAACATCTGGCGTACCTACCGATGACAATCGAGAACAGACAGAACTTTTATTATCCGGATTAGTTGAGAAACACAACGGCTATCTCAAAATTAAAAATCCTATCTACCGTAGTGTCTTCAATTCTGAATGGGTACTCAGGCAGTTAGACAATCTGCGTCCTTACTCTCAAACATTTAATGCATGGGTAGCATCTGGTTATCAAGATGAATCACGTCTGCTGCGGGGGCGAGCATTACAAGAGGTGTTAAACTGGACTCAGCGCAAAAGCCTCAGCGATTTGGACTATCGATTTTTAACCGCCAGCCAGGAACTGGAACGTTGGGAAACTGAGCAAAGACTGAAAGCTGAACGGTTGAGACAAACAGAAGCACGATTAGCGAGTGAGCGAAAAAGTGCCCGTCGTCAGAGACGATTATTGGCAGTAGTGAGTCTGGCTCTGATAGTTTCTACGGTGTTAGGAGTAATGACGCTTGTTGCCTACCGTGAATCTGCTTTGAGTGAAGTTCGGGTAACTGCTGTTGCCTCCAACGCAAACTTTGCCTCGAACCAGCATCTTGATGCGTTGGTGCAAGCGATTCAAGCACGCACAAAATTTCAACGGCTGTGGCTACTCGATGCATCAACGAAATCGGTGTTAGATCAGCAAACGCACAAGGTGCTAGAACAAGCAATCTATGGTGCAGATGAAGTGAATAGTATATTAGCGCACCAGGGAGGAGCCTTAGCCGTTGACCTGAGCAAGGATGGAAAGTGGATTGCTAGCGGTGGTACAGACCGAACCGTTCGGCTTTGGAAACGTGATGGAACTCTGGTTCACACCTTACCCCACAATGCTACCCTACATGGTGTTGAATTCAGCCCGGATAGCCAACGGGTTGCTGCGGCTGGGCTAGATGGCGTGGTGCGAGTTTGGTTAGTGGATGGTACCTCATTGGCAACAATGAAAGGACACACGGCAGCCGTTTGGCAAGTATCATTTAGCCCCGATGGACAGATAATTGCATCTGCCAGTGCGGATCAAACAATCAAACTCTGGAAGTTAGATGGCACGCTGATCAAAACGCTAAAGGGACATAAAGCAGCGGCTTGGAGATTAGCGTTTAGTCCCGATGGAGAGATTATGGCATCTTGTAGTGTGGATGGTACCATTAAGTTCTGGAGCCGAGAGGGTAACCTTATCCGAACCATACCAGTAAGCAAGGCACCAGTTTGGGGGATAGCCTTCAGCCCCGATGGGCAAACCCTGGTCTCTGGCAGCGCAGACAAGCTTGTCAGGCTGTGGAGCCGGGAAGGAAAGTTACTCAAAACTTTTGTGGGGCACACAGCAGAGGTTTATAAAGTGGTGTTTAGCCTCGATGGGCAAACCATTGCCTCAGCAGGTGCTGATAAAACCGTGAAACTTTGGTGGCCAGACGGCACTCTGCGAAGAACCTTACTCGGGCATCGCTCGCCGATTCGCCCAATTGCACTCAGTTCAGATGGTCAGATGATTGTCTCTGCCAGCGATGACGGTACAGTCAAGCTCTGGAAAAACTCGCCTTTTTTACATCCTCTGTACGGTCATCAAGATGTGGTTTGGCGAGTTGTCTATGCTCCAGGCACCCGGTCCAATGAGTCTCTCCTTGCTACTGTTGCGGGGCAAGAAATTAAGTTATGGCGAGCAGATGGCTCTTTAGTTAAGACCGTTGTGCTAAATACGAGTCAGTTTTATAATGCTGCCTTTAGTCCAGATCGGCAGACTCTTGCATTAGCAAGTGCCAGTAACGAGATACAACTGCTCAACCTTACGAATAACAAAACTGTGATTCTGCGGGGTCACAATGCTGCAATCTTTGGACTAGCGTACAGCCCTAATGGGCAATTTCTAGTGTCGGGAGGTGACGACTTTACGATCAAACTCTGGCAAAGTAACGCTTCTGGAAAGTTTCAACTGAGTCAAACAATCCAAGCACATTCTGCGCGCATTTGGGATCTCGCTTTTAGTCCTGATGGTCAGTTAATTGTCTCCGCCAGTGCTGACGGTACAATCAAGCTATGGACTTGGAAAGATATTAACCACCAAGCCCTCCAGCTTGACAAAATCCTGAAAAAACACAAGAGTGCCATTTGGGGGGTTGCTATCAGCCCCGATAGCCAATACATCCTCTCTGCCGGACGCGATGGTCAACTGGTGCTGTGGAATCGCAACGGTAAACTCGTTCAAGCTTTTGAAGGGGCAAGCATTGGCTTAACGCGAGTTGCCTTCAGTCCGGATGGGCAGACAATTGCCGCAGGCACTTTGGACAACACGATCAAGATTTGGACACTAAAGGGCACTTTGCTTGCAACCCTCAGTGGGCACAACGGAGGTGTGGTATCTGTTGTTTTCAGTCCGGATGGCAAAACCTTGGCATCTGGCAGCTATGACCAGACGGCAATTGTGTGGGATTTACAACAGATTCTCCATATCGATTTACTGAAATACGGCTGTGAGTGGGTGCGGGATTATTTGAAAACTAACACAGCAGTGGAGGAGGCCGTTAGCAAAGCTGCGATCCAGAAGGATCGCTTTCTGTGCAAATGATACTTGATATTTCCTATAGCGGTTTATTGCCCCATTGCACCCGAGTAAACCAAACCGCGTTGCATATCCATTGTTAAAATTGTACCATCCCGAATCACTTGAGTTGCCTTTTTCACACCAACAATCACTGGCACACCAAGACGTAAACCAATGACTGCTGCGTGGCTTGTAAGACTTTCTTCTTCAGTAATGATACCGCCAGCTTTGCGAATTGCCTCAACAAAATCAGCACTCGTACCTGAAGCAACCAAAATATCTCCATAATTAAAGTTACTAGCATCAATGCCAGTATGGACGACCCGGGCGCGACCACTGACAGAACCTTGTCCCAGTCCAATCCCCTGACCGAGTACCGCCGTCACAACTTCAACCTTAATCAAATCTGTAGATCCAGAAATCCCTTGGAGAGTCCCAGCTGTCATCACGACCAAATTACCCTGAGATAAGAGTTCTCTTTCTTGAGCCACGTTAATAGCTGCTTGGAATGTCTGACCAGTGGAAGGGAGTTCTAACATCAACAACGGCTTGACTCCCCACACAAGTTGCAACTGTCGGGCGACATTCACATGAGGTGTTACTGCTAGGATTGGTGTTTTAGGACGAAACTTGGAGACATTGCGTGCTGTTGCTCCTGATTGCGTCAGAGTCATAATTGCTGCGGCTCCTAGCTGTTCTGCAATTTGACCGACAGCTTGACTGATGGCGTTAGGGATGGAATGTTTGGTGTCTTTCACCTGACTAGCGTTTGTGTTCAGCCACACCTCTTGTTCCATCCGTTCGGCAATTCGTGCCATCGTTGCTACAGCTTCCACTGGGAAATTACCGACGGCGGTTTCGTTCGAGAGCATCACTGCATCTGTACCGTCTAAAATCGCATTTGCCACATCGGACACTTCCGCACGAGTTGGACGGGGGTTGTTAACCATGCTGTCTAACATCTGGGTGGCGGTGATGATGGGAATTCCCAAGCGATTAGCGGTTGCAATCAGCCGCTTTTGTAGTATTGGAACATCCTCTGCTGGTAATTCTACGCCCAAGTCACCTCTTGCCACCATAACGCCATCGCACAAACTCAGAACAGCTTCCATTTGTTCTATAGCTTCGTGCTTCTCAATTTTGGCAATGACTGGTACTTGTTTACCCGTACTGGAAATGAGTTCTTTAATTTCTATCATGTCTAGGGGATTGCGGACAAAGGAAAGTGCGATCCAGTCCACACCCTGATCCAAACCGAACATGAGATCTTCTCGGTCTTTTTCGGTCATTGCTTTGACAGATAGGTAAACTCCGGGAAAGTTCACCCCTTTATTATTTGAAAGTACCCCTCCTACAGTCACGCGACAGTGCAAATCTCCTTTTTCGCGGTTAATCTCCTCTACTAACATCTCTACACGCCCATCATCAAGGAGAATTCTTGCTCCTGCGGGGACTTCGTCTGCTAAATAATCGTACGTGACGCAGCTAATATCTTGTGTACCAACAACCGGACGATTGGTTAAGGTGAAGCGATCGCCCTTCACCACGACTATAGATCCGTTTTCAAACTTTCCCAGGCGAATTTTTGGTCCTTGCAAGTCTTGAAGGATAGCTACCGGTTGATTCAGTTCAAAGGCGGTTTGCCGAATCAGGCGAATATTACGCTGATGGTCAGCATGACTACCGTGAGAGAAGTTTAGCCGCAACGTTGTCGCACCAGCTTCAATAATAGCTTTGAGCATTTCTGGGCTGCTGGTGGCGGGTCCAATCGTAGCAACAATTTTTGTTCGGCGTACAGAATCTTTTAATTGCATAAAAGCTAAATCAAGGGAGCTACTCTGGGAATTATCCTAAATCAGGAAGCACCAGTTGTCTGTTGTTGGTGAGTCAATCAATCATTGTCGCACACTCACCTGTCGGGGACTGTGGGCTTGCAGTTGATTTCATCAATACTCGATACTTACGAGCGTAGTATTCCATTGTTTCCCACTACACGCAAGTTTGTTTTTCGTCATTTTGCATTGCAAAACTTCACTTTCCTTATAAAAAAGTGGCATCATCTAAATACTATATCTCGTTAAAGCAACAAGGAGTTCATAATGCTGACGTCGGAGGCAAAGAAGCCACTGACAGTTCCCCCAAAGGAATTTTTAGCGCCTCCGGGTGATTTTAATCCGACGCTGCTGATGTTTTTAATGGCTGTGGCAATTCTTATATTATCCAATTTTGGTTACTGGGTCTGGCAATGGCCACACTGGTTATGTTTTGGTGCAAACACCATTGCTTTGCACCTTGCGGGAACTGTGATTCACGACGCCTGCCACCAGTCTGCTCATCGTAACCGAATTATGAACGCCATGTTAGGACATGGCAGTGCTTTGATGCTAGCTTTTGCTTTTCCCGTATTTACACGGGTACATTTGCAGCATCATGGTCATGTGAACCATCCAGAAGACGACCCAGATCATTATGTTTCCACAGGTGGCCCACTTTGGCTGATTGCAGTTCGCTTTTTATACCACGAAGTATTTTTCTTTAAACGGCAACTTTGGCGTAAATATGAGCTACTGGAATGGTTTATCAGTCGCTTGATTGTGATTTCAATCGTTTATATCTCAGTTCAATATCACTTTTTGGGTTATATTCTCAATTTTTGGTTCATTCCAGCATTTATCGTGGGGATAGCACTCGGTTTATTTTTTGATTATTTTCCGCATCGTCCCTTTGCTGAACGTGATCGCTGGAAAAATGCTCGCGTTTATCCCCATCCAATTCTCAATCTCCTGATTATGGGTCAGAATTACCATTTAATTCATCATTTATGGCCTTCCATTCCTTGGTATAATTACCAGCCCACTTATTATCTCATGAAGCCTCTTTTAGATCAAAAAGGCTGCTATCAATCTATAGGTCTTCTACAAAAGAAAGACTTTTTTGAATTTGTTTATGACATTTTTTTAGGAATTCGGTTTCATCAGCACAAATCAACAAAAAAGGAGTAATTAAGTAGGTCAACTTAATTAAATATTATGACGGCAGTTAAAACTGCCGTGTCGCATTTCCACCCCGATATAAATGCCACCTATCTGTTAACTCATTTAATTTCTTGACAGATGGCTTCGGGGCTTCCATGCTCCCGCGTGAATCAGCGTGATCTCCTGAGTGCAGCTTTGCTTCAACTGTGTCACAAAAGCGAAATCGCCTCAGCACGCTCTGAACGAAACTTAAACTTACACTAAACCGTTTCGCCAGTTGTCGTTGAGAGCCTTCTTGATTGTTGTAGGCATCAATAATTTTTTGGCGTAGCTCAGTGGAGTAAACTTTCATTTTGATACACATTCATATAGTGGATTCTCTCACACTATATTTCACTCAAGTGAAAACGGCTATAATCACGCTGATTCTAGTTGTTCATCAACCTAAAGTTGATAATAGTCGGGAATCGCGTTTTTCGTGTTAGGCTATTATCCCACGTCTCACAGGCAAAGGGAGCGTGGAATAAATAGCCGATCAACCTAAACTACAGTCATAAAGTACTCATCAAATCACATCGCCAGTCAAGTTGTTACCTACCCCAAGAACAGAAGATGATTGGGTAATATCGCTGCCAGCACCACTATTGAAGAGGTTAGTATTAGGAGTGCGGGGATTGTAGCTGCTGGTGTCAATTGTCAATGGGTTGGGCAAGGCGTAAGCAATGTTCTCCCAAGGCACAAACTTAAAGTTGGTGTTGACGTTTTCACCATCGACAATCTTCGCAGGGAGATTTCTGCCATCCTGAGTAATAAACACACCATAAGGGAAGTTGGCACCCAATGGCACGTTGGTAACATCTGCACCATCTGACTCTTGAACGCTGTCAATTGTTCCATTGTTACCAACACCAAAACGACCTACGAAGTCATTTTGACCCTGACGATTATAAACTGCAAAGGTGCTGTCACCTTGGCTAGAAGCTAGCAGGTAACCTGTACCATTTTTACCATAATAGATGGAAAGTCCTTCCACATCGTCTTCGACATAGCTGCCGCCTAAGTCTTTAACTTTATCAATCAACGTACCAGTTGCCCCACCGTTTGGTTCTGCTTGATACTTCCAAATTCCTACATCTTCCTGACCAATATAGAGGAAGCCAAGTTCTTGATCTGCCACTGTTCCCTCAAGTTGGGCATCACGTTCAGCCGTCGTGGGTACTGTAAAATTACGTACTCTTTCAGCACCAATCTTACCATTACCTGCGTCAATCAATTTGTACTGTCCAACATCTCCAGTTTCTCTACGATTGGCAAAGACGTAGTAATCATCTGTTACTGGACTATGGTACAAAGCTATACCATAAGCACTCCGCGACGATGGTGAGTAGGGAGGTTCAAAGGGTAAGGATTGGAATAAAGTACCAATGCTACTATCTGTGATATCTTCCAGGTATTGACCGGAGGCATTAGCAGAAGGATTGATTTTGAAGATAGCTAGTTTATCGTTGTTCCGGTCTGTGGCGACGGCAATATCAACAGAATCACCGCCTAACTTAAAGCCATATTGCAGGTCAAGATTGTTGTAACGGATATTACCTGGGTTAAATTCTTGTAACAGATTACCAGACAAGTCATAAACTCGTAAGCCTGCATTTTTGACTGCTGTGAGTACTAAGCTTTGTTCTGGATTAGAGGAATTTACGTAGATAGCGGGGTCATCCGCATCGGTGCGTTGGTCACGTGGTAAATTTGGGTCATTCAACAAGTCAGGACGGGTTTCTACTGTAGGTGCTACAGTAGGAACTAAGTCTGCATCCAAAGCGACAATTTGAGTAAATTGAGTCTGGCTAAAGTTGTTGTCACTCACCAAAACGATCGACTGACGACCATCATTCAGTTTTGGACCAAAGGCGATGCCTTCAATATTATCTGTACCTGTAGGTAAGTTGAGTGAGTTCAGGTTTAACAGTAAACGCTTCTCGGCAGGTTTAATATCTGCTATTTGTTCAGCACTGAGATTATTAAGAGAATCGTAAGACTTGATGTCAGTTGCTCCTTGCAAGCTGACTTCGTAGATTTTGATGGTATTTCCAACCCCTGCGGAGAAAGAGCGCTCTAATGCTAGTAGTGTACCTCGGTTATCAAGTGCGAGTAAATCTACTAAGCCATTATCACCAGAACCAGTTGCAGGATTTGGTGTTGCAGCTACTGCATCAGTATTATAAAGATATTCCTTCTCTGGCTGTCCGCTTACCAAGTTATATTGCAGAATACGAGAACGACTTCCATGGGTGAGTGTAGCAATAGAGCCATCTTGGAACAGAGCGTTTTCTGTTGCTGTGTATAAAGTCTTTCGGTTAGGCGTAATGGTGAGACTTTCAAATGCCAAGTTGTTGCGAACACCTGATAGTTGAGTATCGCCAGCATCGACAACACCGTTTCCATTAGTATCTTGTACAACAGGAAGAAACTTGCTAGGAACAGGTAGAGAACGCACTTGCTGTCCTGTGGTTAGAGAAAATTCATTGACAAAAGGATTTGTCACTCGACCTGCACTGATATTCACCTCTCCTTCAGAAGAAATAAATACCGTATTATTTTTGGTTAAAGCAATGCCTTCAGGATCGAGACTGTTGAGTAGGAACTCTTTTCCATTCTCATCCTTGAGGGTAGTCACATCTGTGAATGTGACACTCAAGTCAGTTTTTTGAGGAGACGGAGTTTCTAGGGTAAATGTGTAGAAGCGGGCGGGAGCAATTTGGGAGCGGTCATCTGAGATAGTATAGAAGCGATTATTTGCTGCATCGTATGTGACTCCCGACAGTCCGCCAACGGGAGTATCTTTTCCATCCACGGTTGCAGCAGTACCATTGGGGACAAAGCCGGTGGGGAAGATTGTTTGTCCTAAAAAGTCTACATCCGGAATTGTCTTACCTGGTTCTGTGGGTGGTACCTGTAAATCAGCCCATACCAAGCGATGGTCAGAACTCGGTAAACCACCAGGTAAGTTAGAGTCGTAAGTACCCACCAGTGGGAACAGGGGATCGGTGACTAACTCACCTTCGGCGCTATTGTTAGAAGAAGCATTGAACTGTGAAAAGGGGACTGTGTTAGTGGTTACCATAATATTCGTCTGAATAAGCATCAACTGCAAAGACAAGCTTTAGATTTGGGACAATTAGCGATTTACAAATAACAAAATTGCGCATTCCTTCTATGAAGAAGCGCAGATTCTCAAATGATTACCATCGCTACTTGTATTAATTTCTATTCAGCATCATCAAATTATCTTAGTTACATTAAGAAGTAGATAGCAAAAGGTTAAGACATCAGTAAACTTGTAACGTTCTTTACTTCTTTTGTGAATTAACCAGTCGAATGTGGAAGCTATGCTTATCTCTGCCGAGATGAAAAACACAGATCCCCCACTTTGTCAGAGTTGTGGAGGATCTTGTTTTGTTTTTCACGTTCATGGGTAGCGGGCAAAGTAGGCTTATGATTACAACTGTTATATAGGAATCCTGCCTAATTTCTGAATAAGATTTTAGATAAAACCTTGATAAAAGGGGCTTTTCAGTCTCAGTATGTTTTCAAAAATCTTTGGAGGAGTCCTATATATTCAGTGAAGTTTTATAATCTTCGACTTTGCTATTGCGAATCAGTTGATGCTCTTTTCTCCAGGTTTGAGGAGGGATACTGTGATGTTGACGAAACTGGCGGGAAAAATGACACGCATTTTGATAGCCAAGTCCTAAAGCAATTTGCTCGATTGTTTGGTTAGTATCTTGGAGTAAAGAACGTGCTGCTGACATCCGGCGCTTGACAATCCAGTTGTTGACTGTTTCTCCTGTGATTTTTCCAACTCTGTTAGTCAAGTAAGCCGAAGAGTAACCAACTGCTTCAGCCACGTCACACAAAGTGATACCTTGGTCATAATTTGCCTCTATATAGTCGAAAACTTCTTTGAGTTGCGGTATGGAAGGAAAGATAGATTCTGAGTCCACCGATGAAGTTGTGTCTGTTGCGACTGGTACTGAAACATTCAGGCAGCAAACAGTGTACCAGTGCTCCATAAGTTTTGTCTGCTTTTCTAATCTGACTGCTATGGCTTTCAGTAACTGCTGTACTGTACAAGGCTTGGTAATATAGTCATCTGCTCCCAATTCCATGCCTTTGCGAAGAGATTCGTGACCAGCGCTACCAGTGAGAAAAATAAAGGGTATAATTGCAGTCACAGGGTCTTGACGCAGCGTTCTAAGAACCCCAAAGCCATCCATATCGGGCATCATAATATCGCAAATCACTAAATCAGGTAGATGCTCTTGTGCTTTTTGGATGCCAGTAGTACCATTTTCAGCATCTATGGTGTCGAAACCTTCCGCCTCAAGACCGTCTAAAAAGATTTTACGGCTCATGGCATTATCTTCAATAATCAGTATTTTTTTTGAGGATTTGTTTATCATGTTCAATTGGTAGATTTTGATGTCTTTTAGCTAAGAGTTAAGAGCTAAGCGATGGTAGATTGACAGTAAAAGTCGTGCCAAAACCAACCACACTTTCCACGGTGATTTCACCGCCATGTAGATCTACAAGAGTTTTTACAATCGATAGACCCAATCCAGTTCCTGGTATACTGTCAATATTGCTGCCACGATAAAATGGCTCGAATATTTGTTGTTGATCGACTACCGGAATACCAATACCTGAATCTTTAATTTGAAAAATGACTTCTTTGTTTTGACGGCAAAGTATAAAAGTCACCGCGCTACTACCTGGTGAATACTTGATAGCATTCGAGAGTAAGTTAGTTAATATATGCTGTAGCAGTTTTGGATCTAAATAAGCAGTACAGCAGTTACCTTGACTAAGAAATTTGATAGCTTTTTGGTTACCGTTTGCTATCTGTAGCTGTGCTACGATATCTGTGCAAAACCTCTCCAGGTTGAGTTGTCTAGGCTCACACTCTAGTCTTGCAGATTCAGCCTGACCGTACAATAGAATTTCATCTAATAATTCACTAATTTGCTGAACCGCAACTTGAATCAAATCTAAATACGAACGATTTTTTTCCTCAGTCCATTGGTGAATATGACGTCTGAGTAAATCAGCAGAGAATGAGACAATGTTGAGCGGAGTGCGGAATTGATGGCAAAACATAGAGACAAAGCGTTCTCTGAGTTCGCTTAGTCGTTTTGCTTGCTCAAGAGCTTGACGAACCTCTGATTCTGCTTGCTTATAATCTGTAATATCAATAGCTGTTACTAATTCAACTGACTGACTTGCAAAATCCAGCACTCCATCCAATACTCCCACTGTACAAGCTAGCCAGCGTACCACACCGTTTTTAGTCAGAATCTGCATCTCCTGATATTCATAGCAACCTGTTCCATCGTGCTTGTCAACCTGCCTGAGCTTTTTGTCTTTAATAAGTCGGTTTATATTAAAGTTATTAAGCAATTCTTTTCTTGGATAACCAGTCAGTTCCTGTGCAGCAGGATTGGCATAGCAAATATACTGATCCTGAATCAGGAAAATACTCGCTTCTGTAGTTTCTGCCAAAGTACGAAATCTGGCTTCATTGATCTTAAGTGCTTCTTCTGTTTTTTTGGACTCAGTAACGTCCCAGATACTCCATACTCTACCTATAATTTTGTCTTCAAACCGTTGTGGCTTAGAGTGATGTGCGAAGACTCTGCCATCCTTCAATTCCACCAAGTCATAGCTTTCTTTATCTGATTGAGTAGGCATTTCCCAAACAGCCCGAATAAAAGTCTGTGGATCTTTAACTTTGTTCTCAAAAAAGCTTTTTGCTCGCTGACATTTTTTAGAAAGACTAACTGAGTTTAAAGGAAGTTGCCACATCTCCATAAATTTCTGATTGTAGCAAAGGATTTCTCCTTCAATATTGACTGCAAGTATGCCATTTGCAGTGGATTCCAACGTCGAACGAAGTAGGGAAAGAGATGTTTCTAGTTCGGTTTGTGTTCTTTGATATTCAATAACTTCTTGCTCGAACTCTTGTTTTGGATCAGAGGTTCTGTCAAGATACTGTTGTACGCTAAAGCCTACTAATTCATCACTACTATTACGAGCAAAGACACAGCCAACTTCTTTGCCTTGATACTCTATATAAGTAAGATTGATTTCTACTAGAAAAACTCGACTTGTTTTTGTTTGATATCTAGATTGAAAGGTGAGAGAACCTTGTTGCTTAAGTGAAGTCCATTTTTCTGACCAATCTTGTGCCGAAAAATCTACATCTATATCTTCCAGTCTCATCCGGAGTAGTTCCTTACGAGAATACTCACTTATACGGCACATGGCATCATTGACGTAGATAATTTGTGCATTCAACCCCACGCAAAAAGCAGCATCTGCAACTTGGTTAATAAGGAATTGTGCCAGCTTCAATTCCTCTTCCGGTTGTTGGCTTAATTGAGAATTAGTATCAATTAACATAGACTCACCAAAACTCATCACCCTTTTCTAATCCACTGTATAATTTTTGACTCTAAGGCTTAAGAGACTTTGAAATCGAAATTTCATAAATTTGCTGTTACGTTTTATATTCTCGACTAGATTACTTTATCAAATCTTTTGAAAACTTAATATAAATTTACAATAAAGTTATAACTATTAATTGTTTTTCCGAAAAAATATACGTTTTTTTTGACAAAAGTTTTAGCTGTGTGCTATTGGCACTGGAAAAACTGATTTTTTTCATATTAGGTATTAGTTATTACTTTTCATCTTCTGTTGAACCTTTGCTTCTTAATATTGTTACTAGCTAAGAGTAGTACTAGCTTAAGGATTTATCTTGGCTTATTAGTTGCAAAAATAAGTCTATTTTTACTAAGTAATATTTTTTGACATAGTGATTCATAACACGCGCTACCCTGAAGTGATATTCAGCTAAGAAATTACTGGCGAAGTTGGCTGAACCTCCGATAGAGAAGTGCGATACCTCGCTTGAAGTGGTAAATTCTTTCTCATAAACCGCCTAAATTGGTTGAGCTGAATAGAGAGCAAACAAATTTCTAAATTTTCATAGCTGAATTGCTTTTAATCAACTTAATTTCTTTTGATTTACTCTTTTATGAATTCAACTACAAAAGATTTTACAATATCATCTGTCAAAAGATATACCATAAAAACTTAAAAATATGTATTTGCTAATACTCATCTATCTTGGGATAGATTTTAGTAAAACCGAAGTGAGTGTTTTTGATAAGTAAATTTCTATTGAAAGGGAGTTTTGCAGCAAAATGACTACAATTTCTTTGAAATATCGAGCAGGAACAAGCAAAATATTAAATTTTTATTAAGAACAACAGCAACTTTTTTTGTGGTGATTTTATCCATCGCTTGTCCTGAGTTTTTCTCAGGTAGCTTGATTTTTATGTAAAAATTAACACATGTCACAGATGTAACAAAATAACATACTGTAAAGTACCAAAAGGTAGAGAAAAGTTGTTTAAATAGTTCTACATATCATATTTAGTACAAACAAAAAATCTGACAACCTAATCAAAAGATTTTTCATTGCAGTAAAGTATCTAGCTTTTGTAGTCTTGTTTCCATAAGCACAGCCTCAATTGTTTAACTTCTTCGCAACAAGTTTTTTTACTGACGAAAAGCGATGACTCAGCTTTGCCAGTGTTCGTCAAACTGGATCGTAAAAATGTAGAAAAAATGGGGACATGAGGGATACTTAAGGCTGTGTGTGCAAGTGCAGCCTGAGAAAGCAAACTGGTAGCCTCTCCAACAATCAGGGAACATGTAGACACAATGAGCCAAAATTTTACTCAGACAAATTCTCAAGCCGACACTCAGCCATACGACGTGTACCAACCAACGGACTCTTCCAAAGAGCAGACAAATGGTAATTCCAATGGTCACTCCAAAAGTGCAGGAGTTTTACAAAAGCGATCGCTGACAGTTTCAGATGCGATCGCCAACATGATGGAAGATTTGGGAGTCAGCTGCGCCTTTGGCGTCAATGGGGGTGCGATGGCAGGTCTTTGGGGATCGCTATCGAATAGCCTATTACAAGTGATGAACTGTCGTCATGAGGCCGGAGCTGCTTTTGCAGCAACTGAAGCGTACTTTGCCACTGGTCGTCCCACCGTAGTATTTACTACTGCAGGACCAGGCATAACCAATGCTCTGACTGGATTATTTGCTGCTAGAGGTGAGGGTGCGAAAGTGATTTTGCTGTCAGCTTGCACCTCCTCATCACAGCGCGGACGGTGGGCAATACAGGAAACCAGCAGTGACACTCTGCCAACTGAAGGAATTTTTACCTCAGGAGCGCTGTTTAACTATGCTACTACTGTGGAGAGTGCTGCACAACTGCCACAGATTTTTCGTAAACTGGCTCTGGGTATGTCGCAACCAGGAGGCTTTGTCGCCCATTTGAGCATTCCCACAGCTGTGCAAACAAGTCCGCTTGATAGGACGCTTTTGTTCCAAGGAATTAATTGTTCTTCGGTAGTGCCACATCAAGAAACAATTGTTAAATGTACACAATTGCTATCAGAAGGACCGTTTGCCATTTGGGTAGGTTTTGGTGCCCGTGGTGCAGCAGAAGAAATTCTCCAATTCGCCGAGCTAACCGGGGCAGCAGTTATGTGTTCACCCCGTGGTAAAGGTATTTTTCCGGAGGATCATCCTCAATTTGTCGGGGTTACAGGCTTGGGAGGTCATGGTTCCGTTATAACCTACATGCAACAGCAAACACCTTTACGAACACTTGTGCTGGGAACGCGTTTGAGCGAACCGACTTGCTTCTGGAATCAAGCACTGGTTCCCCCTGGAGGATTCGTGCACGTCGATATCGACCCAACAGTTCCAGGAGTCGCGTATCCAGAAGCGGAAACCTTTGCTGTCCAATCAGACATCAAAGCATTTTTACAAGCGCTGTTGCAATTTGACGATGAGTTTGTAACCAGTACCCCAGTTACATCTTTGTTACCTCGTCCTGAAGGTCAGACAATTCAACCAGGTTCAGACTCTCCAGTCAGACCAGAGGTGTTGATGGAAGCTATTCAAAAGGTAATCATCGATAACAGCGATGCCATAGTGATGGCCGAGTGTGGTAACTCGTTTCTTTGGTCAACACATTTACTGCAATTTGCAAGCGCAAATCGTTACCGCATCAGTACCGGAGTTGGGGCTATGGGTCAGGCTGTAGCGGGAGTTATCGGAGCAGCAGCCGCACGCAATGGCAAAGCAGTCGCCATCGTTGGGGATGGGGCAATGCTGATGAATAATGAAATTAACACAGCTGTGAAATACCAAATTCCTGCCGTCTGGATTGTTCTCAACGATGCTCGCTACAACATGAGCTACCAAGGCATGGAAATGTTGGGACTCAAAGGTGCTGATGCATCAATTCCGCAAGCAAATTTTGCACTGATAGCTCGCGGTATGGGAGCCGAAGGAATCCGCATCAGTAAAGAAATGGATGTTTTCTCAGCCTTAGAGCAAGCAATGGCAGCCACTGGTCCAATCGTTGTCGATGTCGTGATTAACCCAGATAGACGCGCACCCTCCAAAGGACGCAATGCAGGTTTGGCATTACAAGGAATCAAGTCAGATCCAGCCCAAAAGACCGAATTGCAGGTGTTATTTCCACAAGTATCATTTCCCAATGCCTAATTAAATTGTAGTAAGCGCAAAGACTGTTTACTCCAAACACGATAGGTGATATATAGGTGAGCGAGGAGATAGTGGTGAATCTTTTTGAAACTGTTACACAAATGGGCCATGAGCAGATTCTGTTCTGTCATGGAAAAAACCCAGATATTAAGGCAATTATTGCCATTCATGATACGAGTCTAGGACCTGCAATGGGGGCGACACGATTGTGGCCTTATGCCAGTGAGGCTGCTGCGTTAAATGACGCTCTTCGTCTAAGCCGTGGTATGACTTACAAGGCTGCTTGTGCTAACATTCCGGTTGGTGGAGGCAAAGCTGTTATTATTGCTAATCCAGAAAATAAGACAGAAGATCTGTTTAGAGCCTACGGACGTTTTATAGAAAGTCTCAAAGGACGATTTATTACAGGTCAAGATGTGAATTTGAGACCCGAAGATGTCAGAATCATTAACCAAGAAACTCAATATGTTGTGGGGGTAGAAGAAAGGTCTGGAGGACCAGCTCCGGTGACAGCATGGGGAGTTTTCCTGGGAA
This sequence comes from Brasilonema sp. CT11, assembly GCF_017982655.1. Taxonomy (GTDB): domain Bacteria; phylum Cyanobacteriota; class Cyanobacteriia; order Cyanobacteriales; family Nostocaceae; genus Brasilonema. The sequence continues at coordinate 29,747 of NZ_JABXYX010000029.1, forward strand.
TAAAAGCCGCTGTTGAGTTTCGTTTACAAACTCAAAACCTAAAAGGATTAAAGGTCGCAGTTCAAGGTTTGGGAAATGTTGGTCAAAATCTTTGCCAACATTTGCATGAACATGGGGCTAAACTATTTGTTAGCGATATAAGTACAGAGAAAGCAGAGCAAGTAAAACATCTTTTTGGTGCTACTGTTGTAGAGCCAGACGAAATTTATTCTGTGGATGTCGATGTATTTTCTCCTTGTGCTTTAGGCGGAATTCTTAATAGTGAAACGATTCCTCGCATTAAGGCTTCAATTGTTGCTGGTGCTGCCAACAATCAGCTAGGAGTTGAAGTACTCCACGGTCAAATGCTTGCAGCAAAAGAAATTCTTTATTGTCCAGATTATGTTATTAATGCTGGAGGGCTAATCAACGTCTACAACGAAATGATTGGCTACAACGAACAAAGAGCCTTACAACAAGTACGTAATATTTACGATACACTAACTGAAATTTTTGATATAGCGCAAAAGCAGGGTGTCACTACCAACGATGCTTCTAAGCAGTTGGCAGAAGACAGAATCCTGAAAGCTAAATATCTCAAAACTATGGCTGTGGCCTAAAGGAGTCACAAATGGTAACGGAAAGAAATACATTTGCAACATCAGCATATATTGCGACCACTCCAGAGACTACCTATGAATACCTTTGCAGTCTCAAAAATTTAAACGAGTGGACGCTTTATAGCCGTATGGAAGAGCAAGTTGACGAAGATACCTGGCTCGGAACTGCGTCTGGCTATCAGAAAAAGCTCTACTATCACGTTAAAAGACTCGATCACCCGGATTTTTACGGCATTGAATGGCACTGCGGGTTAGAGTATCAGAAATATTATCAGGTTTATCCTGTCCTGCTTTTTCCTGCCGACTACGTTGAACCGGGAACAGATGAAAAGGGCGTGTACTTACACTGGATCAGTTTTGTCGATCCCAAGCGGCGCAGTCCCTTGATCATGGAGGGAATTCACACGGTACATACTTCCGAGTGTCGTTCTCTCAAAGGTAATTTGGAACGTAAGGCTGGTCTTAGCGCCGCCGCAAAAGGGCGTTACTACGTTGATACCGACACCATCTATGTTAATGCCCCAATAGAGCTGGGGATTGAGTATTTGTCAGACCTCAAAAACATGGATGATTGGGCACACCTACTGCGAGCAGATGGCGAAATTTCTGGTCAGTCTGGAGAGTTCCGCGATGAATATGACCAAAAGGTCAAAGTGACTCAGCGGCTGCAAGCTGTTAACAAATCGTACTTGCTGGAACACGAATTCTTCTATCCAGACTACGGATTTTATCAGCGCTCTCCGGTGCTGCTGATGCCAACTTCCCATGCTTTCGGTGATCCGGAAGCACCTGGTTTCATCCAGCATCGGATCACTTTCTGGAAAGTAGGTGAGCAACTACCTCACAGTAAACTCCAAATCGAAGACTTTGGCTCTGAGAGCTTGAATATCAAGCGTATCTTGGAAGGCAAAGCTGGTAACCTTGATACGTTAGCTCAAGGTTTGAGCTATATGCCACAAGCTAAGTAATGACTTGTTAGTAGTTAGTGGTTAATAAAACAACTAACTACTAACAATGAATAATTAATAAAAAAATAAATTTATATAGTCAGGGTAAAAACGCTGTTAGTACTTGTTGTTAGCAATGCGAGCTTCTACATAGAAAATTTAAAGCCGACCTGTGTTGTGACACATGAAACTGGAACAACTTACTGTTACGTCTTTTACGGTACTTGCCGACGGTCTTGATAATCCCAAAGGTCTAAGCTTTGGTCCGGACGGCAATCTCTATATTACAGAGGCTGGTACGGGGGGAGATGGAGCTAGCGTTCCATCACCAAGTGGTCAAGGTTCTTTACTTTATGGCACAACAGGTGCTATATTAAAAGTAGAGAATAATACAATAAAACGTATAGTCACTGGACTCCCTTCCTTGGCATTTCCAGATGGCACTGGAGCCGCCGGTCCTCACGATATAAAGTTTGATACTACAGGTAAGCCTTATGTTTTGGTCGGGTACGCTGCCAATCCAGCCTTACGCGACAGCACATTTGATGATACCGACTTAGGAAAAATTATCACTCCCGATTTCGATACGAATTCGTGGACTACTGTTGCCGATATAGCCAACTATGAACTGACTCATAACCCTGATGGAGGTGATGTCGTCAGTAATCCCCTGGCTTTTTTAATAGATGGCGACAAGATTGTAGTTGTTGATCCGGGTGCAAACGATTTGCTGAGTGTAGGCACCGATGGAAGTCATTTGGAGGCAATCGCTGTACTTCCGCAGCAACCTGTTACTAATCCAATATTCCCTGGTTCTAACTCGCAAAATTTTGATCGGGGACACGTGCCACCTCCCAATGCTTACCGTAATGCAACACCATCGCAAATAACGATCCAATCTGTACCTACAGGAATCGCTAAAGGTCTAGATGGTGCTTATTACATCAGTATATTCACTGGTTTTCCTTTCCCGGAATGTGAAGCAAAAATTTACCGGGTGGATGCTGATGGTCAACTATCAGTCTATGCTGATGGCTTTACACAACTGATTGATCTGGCTTTCGATGCCCAAGGCAACTTGTATGTATTGCAACACATCAATCAGTCAGGCTGGAAAGGAAAGCTGGATGGAAGTCTGATCAAAATCACTCCTGATGGCACTCGCACAACTATTCTCAGTGGTGATGGATTAGAGGCTCCTAGTGCACTAACTATTGGTCCTGAGGGTGCACTTTATCTAATCAATCGAGGCAGTTTGCCAGGAAAAGGGCAAGTCATAAAAATTGATCATCATTGATCATTGTGTTCATTCAAGGTCTGTTGAATGAACATGCTATAGAGTCATAACCAACTTATAAGAGCCTCTACACAACACAATAGCGAGACTCCTACCACTTTGGTAAAAATTTCAAGCCGGAGCAACGCCAGTTCCTCTCTATCGGTAGGGACTATTGCGGCAGATGCTTGATTTTCACATCCCACTTATTGGGACTGTTCATCTCTAACACCCTACGACATTCCACAACTCCATTTTTACAAGTATGAAATTCAAGTCATTTGCTCTTCTTTTCTCTGTTTGTGTCGCTGCTACTTGTGGAACACAAGCTGCGCGAGCAGCATCGCTGTCAGTAGTAGCTGACGGTCTTGATAATCCACGGGGTATTGCCTTTGGTTCTGACGGCAGTATTTATGTGACACAGAGTGGTAAAGGGGGCGACGGAAACGGCGGAGTAAACTGCATACCATCACCCAGCGCGCAATACATTCCTTTATGTTCTGGTAATACTGGTGCCGTTACCAAGATTACTGCTGATGGTCAGAAAGTACCTGTACTCACAAATCTTCCATCCATAGCATTAACGCCCTCTGGTGAACAAGCTGCCGGTCCTGCGGACATTAAATTTGATTCCAAAGGCAACGCTTATGTTTTGTATGGCTTAGCTGGCGATCCGAACTCGCGCGACACCAAGTTACAAAGCCCTTTACTTGGACAATTATACAAAATAGATTTAAACACCGGTTCGTTGACAAGTCTTGCCGATTTTGCAAGCTACGAAGCTAAAAATAATCCCGATGGCACTGATTTGATTAGCAACCCCTATGCTTTTGCAATTAAGGGTGATACTGCTTACGTCGTTGATGGGGGTGGTAACTCGATCTATTCTGTAGGACTAGATGGCAGCGGTATTAAAAACGTAGCAGCCATACCTGAGAAACTCATATCACCAGATAAACTACAATTTCCAACTCTTCCTGAGGGAACAGCAGACCCAACAGGAGGCGCACCACTACCTCCAGGTTATACTATTGCTCCCAATGGTCTTCCGGTATCAAATCAATCAGTGCCAACAGGTATCGCAGTTGCTCCTGATGGCAGCTTAACCCTAAGCGAATACACTTATTTTCCTTATCCAGAAAAAGAAGCACGTATCCTTAAAGTTGACCCCGATACTTTGCAAACACAAGTCCTTGCTGATGGCTTTACACAGCTGACTGGCGTCACATACGACTCTGATGGGAATTTGTATGCGTTGCAACATATCAACCAGTCAGAATGGAAGGCAATTCAACAGGGCGGTGTGATCACTGGTGATATCAGTGGTTCTGTGATCGAAATAGCCAAGGATGGAACTCGCAAAACTATTTGGAGTGGTGATGGACTAGAGGCAGCTTCTGAATTGACTTTCGGTCCTGATGGTGATTTGTATATTTCTAACAGAGCCAGACTCGCAGGAACAGGGCAAGTGATCAAGATTGATCCTAGATCTGGTGGTGGCGCGACAAAAGTTCCTGAACCCGCTTCTGTTATTGCTTTATTAGCAACTGCGGCTTTAGGCGCAAAAGCGATGAAGCGCAAGCGCCAAGAAGATCTACTAGCTAAGGTAGAAACTATCTAATTTCTTATTTTTTTCTTGGAATTATGCCAAGGAATGTTTAAGAAATAGGCTACTACCTCAAATAGAAAGCTGTCTTTCAAAAAGACAGCAACACAATATTGAATCAAGTTCCCAGACTAAGTCCGGGAACTACAAAAACCGAATAACAGTATAACTCATCACACAGAAGATTCATTATGGGATTAGTCAAGAATTTGTCATTAGGCTTAATCGGTGCCGGCTTTCTGGTAGCGGCTGCGGCTGCCCAAGCTATGGCATTAAGCTTACAGTACGATCGCTCTATTGGTAGTCCTGGTTTCGGTCCTGGGCAGCTGTTTGTTCCCCAAGGTATAGCGGTGGATAACCAAGGGAATGTCCTTGTAAGTAACGGTCGCGGTGTTAACCCCGATGGTACTCCTAATTACAACCTGGGTGACAAAATTGAAAAATTTAGTCCTAGCGGTCAGTATATTGGAGCAATTGGCTCGGGCGGCACAGGACCCGGACAGTTTGACGAGCCAACAACTGTAGACTTTAATCCAGTAACAGGGGATCTGTATGCAGGTGATGTTTACAACAACCGCATCAATCAATTCGATTCTCAGGGTAACTTTATCAGATCCTTTGCAAATGGACAATTTACCCCTCTGGTACAAGGTAGGCTTTTCTTTGGACCATCTGGTGTAACATTTGACAAAGCTGGCAACGTGTACGTTGGTGATTTTAACGGCGAAAGGATCCTTAAATTCACACCAGATGGACAGCCACTTGGTGTTATTGGTGGCACCACTGGCACTGGACTTGGAGAAACTCAAGGTGTAGCAGGTATAAGAATTTCCCCAGTCAGTGGAAAAATCTTTCTAGCTGACCAGTATAATAACCGCGTTCAAGTACTCGATCCAAATGGTAAACCTCTGTACACGTTTGGTTCAGCAGGTAGCGGACCTGGACAGCTTCTTCAGCCAATTGGCTTAGAAGTGGACGACCAAGAGAATGTCTATGTAGCTGATTCTATCAACAGCCGCGTTCAGGTATTCGATAAAAACGGTAAGTTCCTGACTTCCTACGGTCAACCAGCCCTCGATGCATCAGGCAACCCAGTCCCGCCTCCAGGATTAACCGATCCTCCATTCGGCAACCCCCTCGACCTGACTCCAGGCAGATTTAACTGGACAGGTGGCACAGCACTCAAAGATAACAAGCTGTATGTAGGCGATTTCTTCCAAGGTCGCGTTCAAGTATTGGACGTGGTTAAGGATGGCGCAACCAAAGTACCTGAACCTGCTTCACTATTAGGTTTAGGCTTGTTGGGAATTGGCGCTACTGCCAGCACATTGCGGAAAAAGCAGCAAAAGGCAACCCTCAGTTTAGGGGAACCAGAAAAAGCTGCTGTTTAGACACTCCGAATTTTGTACTTCTTCAACCTTAATTTTTTTCGCCTCGTTCCCAGGCTATAGCTTGGGAACGTATTCCTAAGAATTCTGGTTCTTTTACATAACTCAATACTTATAAAGTAATGGTTTCTGCAAGTTATTTAGAAAAAACAACAATTAGTGCTAATGACTTACTGCATAATTGGTTGAAGCAACGCCTTAATAGTCAAGCTCTTACCTGGCTAGAACAGAAAATAGAGCAAATCAAAACTGCAGTCAATACGTTAGTATTTTTTAGTGCTTTTAGCGCTGTGCCTCGTTATACAGGCAAAAATGATTTACAACTGACAAAAACAGAACTAGAAGCAGCCTGTTCTGCCCGGACAGGTTGGTTTCCCAGTCATTGGAGTGTAGATCAAGCTGCTCGCATCTTACTGGTACTAGCTTTACCACAGGATAATGAACAGAAGTATTTACAAACCTTAGAGCGAGTTTTTACAGCCGCTGATGTAGGGGAGTTAGTCGCACTTTACCAAGCATTACCACTTTTGCCTTACCCAGAAAAGTTTCGCACTCGTGCCGCTGAGGGAGTTCGCAGTAATATGACCGCAGTCTTCAACGCTGTGGCTTTGGGAAATTCCTATCCAGCAGAGTATCTGGGTGACCTTGCTTGGAATCAGATGGTGTTGAAAGCCCTATTTGTGGGTAGCCCTTTACATCTGGTTCAAGGGCTTGACCAGCGTGCAAATCCAGAACTAGCTAGAATGCTAGTTGATTATGCCCATGAACGTTGGGCAGCAAAGCGTACAGTATCTCCGGAACTCTGGCGACTGGTGGGTCGATTAGCTAATGATGCAATGTTAGCCGATTTGGAGCGAGCAATACAAGACCCCGATCCGGTTCAACAAGCAGCGGCGGCGATCGCCACTTCTGAGTGTCCTTTACCACAGGCTCAAACACTGCTTGCCCGTTATCCAAACATACAAGCCGAAATTCAAGCAGGGCATTTGACTTGGAATAGCTTAATTATTTCCTAGTCACCGCTCAAGCGCTGACTACAAGTTTATAACTATTTTTGTAAAAATGAACACTACTCCCATGATGTATATAGATCCTCACATTCACATGAGTTCCCGCACAACCGACGATTATCAAAAGATGCGGGACTCTGGCATTGTCGCTGTGATTGAACCTGCTTTCTGGTTTGGGCAACCTCGTACCAGCGTTGGTTCATTCCAAGATTACTTTAGCAGCTTAGTGGGGTGGGAGCGATTCCGTGCTGCACAATTTGGTATCAAACACTACTGTACAATTGGCTTGAACTCCAAAGAAGCCAATAATGAATTATTGGCAGAGCAAGTCATGGAACTTTTGCCCTTATACGCTTGCAAAGAAGGAGTTGTAGCCATTGGTGAAATTGGTTACGATGACATGAGTCCACAAGAAGACAAATACTTCCGCTTGCAGCTAGAACTCGCAAGAGAACTGGATATGCTGGTGATGATTCACACACCTCATCGCAATAAAAAAGTAGGCACCAGTCACAGTATGGATGTTTGTATCGAGCATGGCTTAGATCCATCAAAAGTGATTGTAGATCACAACAACGAAGAAACTGTGGAGGAAGTTTTAGATCGGGGCTTTTGGGCAGCTTTTACAATTTACCCCAATACCAAAATGGGGAATGCCCGCATGGTTGAGGTTGTACGCCAGTACGGATGCAATCGCATCATCGTAGACAGCAGTGCTGATTGGGGTGTGAGCGATCCACTCGCAGTTCCTAAGACTGCCCACCTCATGCGAGAAAGGGGAATTCCAGAAGCGCATATACGAGCTGTCTGTTATGAAAATGCACTTGCTGCTTATAGCCAAAGCGGTCAAATGCAGGAGTTAGACTGGCTCAATCCATCATCCATCGACCAGCGACAACTATTTAACGGTAACTCGGTACTCCGGGGACAAAAACCCGTCGTTGAGTCTGCTACTCGTGAATACGCATTGATCGAGTAAAAAGTCAATTGTTTTCTCATCCACCTCCTTGCCATGAACGCTGCAACCTTAAATTCTTCTCGCTTTTGGGCATATCTCCAGTTACTACGACCTGCTAACATTGTTACCGCGTGGGCAGATATTCTCGCTGGCTTCGCAGCCTCAGGATGCATTGTCTTTATTACCCCATCTTCCTCTGATTTGATATCACTTGCATGGTTGCTTCTAGCAACAACAGGTTTATATGGCGGCGGCATTGTTTTTAATGATGTTTTTGATGCGGAAATAGACGCTGTTGAAAGACCTGAACGACCTATTCCCAGTGGTAGAGCATTTCAATTGACAGCATCTATTCTAGGAAGTTTACTTTTGAGTATTGGCATACTAGCAGCCTCTCAAGTGACCTGGTTGAGCGCCACTCTCGCTTGTGGAATTGCTGCTGCTGCGATTCTCTACGATGCATATAGCAAACATCACCCTATTTTTGGCCCGCTCAATATGGGGGTTTGTCGCGGTGGCAACCTCATGCTTGGTGTGAGCGCAGTTTCACCAATGGTATCAAACTATTGGTTTTTAGCGCTGATTCCCATTGTTTACATTGCTGCCATCACAACCCTTAGCCGAGGTGAAGTTCATGGAGGTAAGAGTACTACTGGTGTGTTCACACTTATGCTAATTAGCACAGTCATAGCTGGACTGTTAGGATTGAGTTTGTTAAAGAATTATCACCTGCTTGCAGTTTTGCCATTCATTTTGTTGCTAGCTGTGCGAGTGTTACTACCTTTTATTAAGGCAGTGAGCAAACCATCTCCAGAAAACATCCGCACAGCCGTGCGTGCAGGAGTCTTGTCACTCATTGTTTTAGACGCCGCAGTCGCTGCTGGTTTTGCGAGCTTGCCATATGGATTACTGGTTCTGAGTCTGTTACCAATTTCAATGGCTTTGTCACAAATATTTGCTGTTACTTGAGGCACACGTTAAAATTCTATCTTAGAGCTTATATCAGGAGTAAACATTAGGGAATATGCTGGATTTATACTACCCAGCTTAGCCTCATACCGCGACTCACCGTGCATCTTGTAAGAAAACGACAAAACTCACACCTTCGATTTGACCTTACCCAACAAAGAAACGGATAATGCGGATTCTCATTTATTCTTACAACTATCATCCAGAGCCAATCGGAATTGCCCCTTTAATGACCGAACTGGCAGAAGGACTGGTAAAGCAAGGTCACCAAGTGCGAGTGATTACAGGAATGCCTAACTATCCTCAACGGGAGATCTACCAAGAGTATCGAGGCAAGTGGTACATGACCGAACAAAAAAACGGCGTGACCATCCAGCGTAGTTATTTACGAATAAAATCTAAACCAAACCTGATAGATAGATTGCTCTTGGAGTTGAGCTTTGTGTTTACAAGCTTGCCACAAGCTCTCAATGGTTGGCAAGCTGATGTTATTCTCCTGACAGTACCACCACTATTGGTCTCCTTACCAGCAACGCTACTTGGTTGGTTACATAACTGTCCAGTCATACTAAATGTACAAGATATATTACCAGAAGCAGCTGTGCGGATGGGCCTAATAAAAAACAAATTGATGATTCGTGCATTGAGGGCGATCGAACAATTTGCATATCGTAGCGCACACACTATTAGCGTGATTGCCGATGGATTTGTTGAGAATTTAGTTGACAAGGGAGTCCCAGCTCAAAAAATTGCTTGCATTCCCAATTGGGTGAATGTGAATTTTATCCGCCCCTTACCAAAAAAGGGCAACCCATTTCGCATAGCTAATCAACTCCAAGATAAATTTGTTGTGCTTTACTCGGGCAACATTGCTTTAACACAAGGATTGGAAACAGTCATCGAAGCTGCATCTAGGCTGCGTCACATACCACAAATCGTCTTTGTTATTGCTGGAGAAGAAAAAGCATTGAAAAGATTGGAGGCATATTGTCAAAAATGTGGGGCTGACAACGTGTTGCTTGTACCTTTGATGCCGCGAGAAAAATTACCCGAAATGCTAGCAGCGGCAGATGTGGGTTTGGTGGTGCAAAAGCGCAATGTCATCTCCTTCAATATGCCTTCCAAAATCCCACTGTTGTTGGCTAGCGGTCGTCCGATTGTCGCTTCTGTTCCCGTCTCTGGTACAGCAGCACGGGCAGTGCGTAACAGTGGCGGCGGCATAGTTGTCGCACCAGAATCACCAGAAGCGCTAACAGAAGGAATCGTGGATTTGTATAACAATCCAGCAAAAGCTGCAAAGCTGGGTTACTTTGCAAGGCTGTTTGCTGTAGAACACTATTCATTTGAGCAAGCCTTAGCCGAGTACGAAGCGCTATTTAGCGAAGTTGTTGCTACAAGCTCCGAATCACCTTCTTTAGGTATGTTACCAAAATTGACCGCTAGTGAATCGATTATTGATATTTAACTTATTCTCATTCCGAGGCAGTGTGCCCTAAGTGAATAAGGGCGCGAATGACGGCTTTGCCGTTACTAGGCGATTGGTGTTAGGCTTCTGGCGTGCGCTTTGCGCATACCCGGAAGGGGGTCTTTCCCGTGGTAGCACCTACTTTTGATTAGTCATCAGTCACTCTTGACGTTAGAGCGTCTTTGTGTGGTTTGCATCTGTTGATTTGTTCTAAAAACCTATGACCCAAGAATTGTTTAAGCAAACAGATCAAAGCCTGTATGATCTGCTGCGCGATACTCACACAGCGAGCCAACCCCTTGGGAGCGATGGCGAGCGCCATACACTTTTAACAGCATCAGAAATTTCACCTATAGAAGAACAACTGGCAACTCTCGTCTCCTCACTTGCTCAAGCTGGTGTTCCTGAATCAGTTTGGCTTAATTTAGTTAACAGTTGTTATGCAGCCCTTTCCAGTGTTGCCTCATATTCGTCTACACAGATAACACCCCGGAAAATCACCATCATCGGTGGACGTGGCAGAATGGGTAGATTCTTTACCCAGCAACTGACAGCAGCTGGTCATAATGTCAGTATTCTCGAAAATGAAGACTGGGAATATGCAGATAAGCTCCTCAGTTATGCTGAACTTGTGATCCTCTGTGTTCCCATTGAATGGACTACAGATGTTATAAAGCGTGCGGCTGAATATCTTGCACCAACCACAGCACTTTGTGACATCACAAGTCTCAAAACTGAGCCGATGTCAGCGATGCTTGAATACCATCGTGGTCCGGTTATGGGATTACATCCCATGTTTGGCCCAAATGTCAAATCCTTTGCCGAACAAAAGGTCGTGGCTTGTCCAGGTCGCCAGGACGATTCATTTGAGTGGTTATTAGACTTTATCAAAAGTCAGGGCGGGGAAGTCATAGTCTCAACACCTGAAGAACATGACTACATGATGGTGATTATTCAGGCAACAAGGCACTTCTCGCGATTTAGCGTTGGTGTTTTCTTAGCACAAGAAGAAATTGATATAGAGCGCAGTTTGTGCATGTCAAGTCCAAGCTACCGTCAAGAAATAGACATCATCAAGCGTTTGTTTACTCAAAGTCCACACTTATGTGTAGACATTATGCTGGCTACGCAAGATAGATGTCATGCCATTGCTAAATTAGCCGATACTTATGAGCGCTTGGCAAGCTTAGTCGCACACAAAGACCGAGCTGCTATCATCCAGGAATTTGAAACTGCTCAAAACTTTTTTGCTGAGGAAGACATTACTTCTTCCAACCTGAGTCACGAAAACCATGCTGATCGACATCTATCACGATACCCTTCGGGTTCGCAGTCGCCTACGGAGGGTTTCCCTCCTGTAGCGCTGTCTCACTGTATGCCCGTGGTGCCGAATCGGTCAGAAGCATCTTTTTGATGCTTTGGCACAATATCAACAAACGGTTAAAATTCGGTGGCACCCATTTCTTCTTGACAACTCCATTCCTTCTGCTGGCTACGAATTTCGTAGCTATATGCAACACAGAAAAGGCATAGAACCGCAAGCAATAGAGAGCTTATTTGACCACGTGCAAAACGTTGGTCATGCAGCAGGAGTCAAATTAGATTTTAACAAGATTCATTTGGCTGTCAATACTATCCTTTGCCATCAATTGATTGCCCTAGCAGCAGATGACATCAAAAACGATGTTGTGCAAGCAGTTTACAAGGCTTACTTTGAAGACGGTTTGAACCTTGGTGATCTTGACGTTGTGGTTGCTATCGGCACAAAAGTTGGTATGGATTCTACTAAGTTACGACTGCAATTGAACGATAACGCTCTTGCCGATAGAGTTCTAGCCGAGTCAACATTTGCTCGATTGAATGGCATCACTAGCGTACCTTTTTACGTTATCAACGACAAAGTCAAGGTTAACGGTTCACACTCAAGCGAGGTGTTCCTTCAAGCTTTAAATCGTGCCGCGCTTCTAGAAATATCCCCAAAAATATGGTAATTGACATCAAGCAAAAGGCTACACTTAATTTGCAACCCATCCGGCAAAGTTTCTCAGTCACCTTCCAGTACAAGGTGCACTTCACCAATAATGTGTTTGATCTGAAAAATTCCCTGCTGGCACAAGTGATTGCTGCTGATGGGGAAGTAGGACCAAAAAAAGTTTTAGCAGTTGTAGATTCAGGATTGTTGGAGTCTCGACGGACGCTACTCAAGCAAATTGCTGCTTATTGCGATCGCCATCCAGATACACTTAAACTTGTTGCCGATCCAATCATCATCACAGCAGGAGAAGCAGCCAAAAACGATCCAAATGAACTCTCAAAAATTCACCAAATCATAGATGAAGTCGGGCTTTGCCGCCACTCCTACATATTAGGAATTGGTGGTGGTGCTGTATTGGACTTAGTTGGATATGCAGCAGCAACAGCACATCGAGGAATTCGTCTGATTCGTATTCCGACAACAGTGTTGGCACAAAATGATTCTGCTGTTGGAGTCAAGAACGGAATTAACGCCTTTGGCAAAAAGAATTTTCTTGGCACTTTCGCTCCACCCTATGCAGTTTTAAATGATTTTAGCTTCTTAACTTCCCTAAATGACCGTGACTGGCGTTCTGGAATCGCAGAAGCAGTAAAAGTCGCGCTGATCAAGGATGCTGACTTCTTTGAGTACATCAATACCCATGCTGACGCGCTCATCTGTCGAGACATGAACTCCATGCAAGAAGTCATCTACCGTTGTGCTCAATTGCATATGGATCATATTGCTAACAATGGTGATCCCTTTGAGGTGGGTTCATCTCGTCCATTGGATTTTGGTCATTGGGCAGCACATAAACTTGAGCAGCTGACAAACCATAGATTACGTCATGGGGAAGCAGTGGCGATCGGCATTGCCTTAGACAGTACCTATTCCTACCTGATCGGGCTGCTGTCTCGGTTAGAGTGGCAGCGGATATTAAATACTTTGTTGTCATTAAACTTTGTATTGTACGTACCAGAACTGTCTGAAAAAATAACAGAACTGGAACATCCTCGTTGCTTGTTCCGGGGGTTGAGTGAGTTTCGCGAACACCTGGGCGGTGAATTAACCCTCACGCTATTGCAAGGTCTTGGTAAAGGTATAGAGGTTCACGAGGTTGATATATCCCTATTTCGGCAAGCAACTTGGTTGTTGGGCGAGTTTTACAATTCTTCGTTACCAGCCTCAGGTTGGGAATGTGTGATGTAACCCTCTCACGGTTTGGTAGAAAACCACTACCAACATATGAAACAAACACCATTCACCCTGTTGCCTGTTGCCTATTCTCTATTCCCTGTTAAGCGTTCCCTGTGTTTTTTAAGAGATATGAAAATAGAAACAAATCACAACTTTCACCTAACCTACTGCACGAATATTCATCCTGGTGAAGAATGGAGCAAAGTCTTTGCCAACTTAAAGCAATACATTCCTGCACTCAAAGCACAGCTAGCCCCAGAAAAACCCTATGGTATTGGATTGCGTTTGGCGGATGTCGCAACCAGAGAACTGCTACAAGGAAACGCGTTAGCCGAGTTTCAGTCATGGTTAACAGAACTTGACTTATACGTGTTTACCTTAAATGGTTTTCCCTTCGGTGGATTTCATTGGCAGGTTGTTAAAGACCAAGTTTATGCACCAGACTGGTCTAAGCAGGAGCGATTGGAGTATACCCTACGACTGGTAAATATTCTGGCACAACTCTTGCCAGCCGATATGGAGGGTAGCATTTCTACACTACCCTTGTCATATAAACCTTGGTTCAAGGGAAATCAACTTTTTCTGACATCCTTGACAAGCAGCGCCAGCCTCAACTTAGCACAGGTTGTGGCACAAATGGCACGCATCCGAAGCGAAACAGGAAAACTCCTGCACATAGATTTGGAACCAGAACCAGATGGATTGATAGAAAATGCGGCTGAAGTGGTTGATTATTTCCAGACGCAGTTGTTGCCGATTGGGGGAGAATATTTAACAAAGCATCTGGGGATTTCTTTAGAAGCAGCTGAAGCTCTCATACTAGAACACGTCCGTGTTTGTTATGATACGTGCCACTTTGCTGTGGAGTATGAAAACCCAGTTTCGGTTTTCAAGCAATTTCAAGCCGCAGGAATTCAAGTTGGTAAAATTCAAATCAGTGCTGCGTTGCAAGTGAACATACCCAACGATATAGAACAGCGCTCTCTAGTGAAAAAGCGGTTACTTCCTTTTGCTGAGTCTACGTACTTACATCAAGTCATAGCCCGTGAAAGCACAGGACGCTTACGTCATTATACAGATTTGGAAAAGGCTTTACCAGATTTGGATAATACCACAGATCGTGAATGGCGGATTCACTTTCATGTCCCGATTTTTATCCACGATTACCATCTGTTCCAATCTACTCAAGACGACATTTCTACCGTGTTAGACTTGCTGCAAATCAATCATGCCTGTAGCCACCTGGAAATTGAAACTTATACTTGGGAAGTGCTACCTCAGGAGATGAAACTAGATTTACTAGCATCAATCCAACGAGAGTATGAGTGGGTATTATCAAAAATGTTAGTAAATAGCAGTCCTTTAGATTTGATCAGCTGTTAAGCTTCCTACTGAATTATAAAGTTATTTCCATCAGAACTATGAATAAAACTGTTGTTCTCAACGTAGTAGGATTAACGCCTAGTCTACTGGGAGAGAATACACCGTCGCTGTCACGTTGGGCGGCTTCTGGGAAAGTCAGTGCGATCGCCCCCGTGTTACCTGCTGTTACCTGCACAGTTCAAGCAACCTATCTCACAGGCAAAATGCCGAATGAACATGGCATTGTTGCTAATGGGTGGTACTTTCGCGACGAGTGTGAAGTAAAATTTTGGCGACAGTCTAACAAACTCGTTCAGGCTCCTAAAGTGTGGGACATAGCACGCTCGTTAGACCCATCTTTTACCTGCGCCAATTTGTTTTGGTGGTACAACATGTACTCATCGGCCAATTATACAGTGACTCCCCGACCAATGTATCCAGCTGATGGTAGAAAAATTCCCGATATTTATACACAGCCTCATGAATGGCGAACGCCCCAAAGGGGCGCGTCCTTCGGACGAACGCAACTCCAAGCTGAACTAGGTCAGTTTCCTCTGTTTAATTTCTGGGGTCCCAACACATCCATTGCTTCTACTGAGTGGATCGCTAAGAGCGCCAAGTGGGTAGAAGAACGCTGCGATCCAACGCTGACTCTAATTTACCTACCTCATCTGGACTATTGCTTGCAAAAGTTTGGTCCTGAGGACAACCGAGTTACTAAGGATTTACAAGAAATTGACGCTGTTTGCGGCGATTTGATTCAGTACTACGAAAATCGAGGTGCTCAAGTTATTGTTTTGTCAGAATACGGTATTACACCCGTATCCCAACCCGTCCACCTCAATCGGATACTGCGGGAAAATGGTTTGCTAACCGTGCGTGAGGAATTGGGGCGAGAACTGCTTGATCCCGGTGCAAGTCAGGCTTTTGCTGTCGCTGACCATCAAATTGCTCATGTTTATGTGAATGACCCGTTTTATATTCCGAAAGTGCGATCGCTCTTAGAAGACACCCAGGGTATTGCTCAAGTTTTAGGCGAAGACGAAAAGCCAGCTTACGGTCTGAATCACTCAAGATCAGGAGAATTAGTGGCGATCGCAAACTCAGATGCTTGGTTTACATACTACTACTGGCTTGATGACAATCGTGCCCCTGATTTTGCCAGAACAGTTGATATTCATCGTAAGCCTGGTTATGATCCTGTGGAATTATTCATTGATCCGGATATTAAATTTCCCCAGTTAAAAATTGGTTTAAAACTGCTGAAAAAACAGCTTGGTTTTCGCTACTTAATGGATGTTATTCCCTTAGATGCTACTCTAGTGCGTGGCTCTCATGGTTGTGTCACTGCTCCTCCTGCCAATAGACCATTATTTATGACTCGCCAAAGTCACTTACTTGAGTCTGAATCAATCGCCGCCAGAGATGTTTGTCACTTAATTCTTAAACATCTTGAATAAATTTTTTTCAAAAAAATTATAACTTTGGGTAGAAGCGACACAATACACTCATATACTTTTAGGAATTGTATCTAGTAACAATAGTATCAGCCAAAGATTTGACACATCTATCAAAAAATTGTTCATATCTCATTGCTTAACATTTAGATACGCTAATCTCATACCAAATAGCATTCAAATCTAAAACTTCGCTTGAGGTTTTGATTGTTGACACTAAATAGTTAGCACTCAAGAGTTGACAGTTTAAGTTTGTTACCTAATAAAATGTAACATCGTATTGTAAGAGGTTTATCTGTTCGTTTTCTTTTGTATTTTTTTATTTGAATAGAGAAATACAATCAGACCCACTTTGGGACAAATTGTATATGCTATTTTTTGCTCTTCAGATTTTGTATTATTTTTGTAGCATTCAAATAGCTCATTGATATAGCTTCAATACACAATAGCCATAAGTCATAAGTCAAAATTTGGACTTTTGACTTATGACTTATGACTACTTCAGAGAAATAGCGCATGATTGTTGATTCTCACTCCTATACAACTGTTGGCGGTATAAATATATTTCGCTCAATCAGTGAAGTACAGACGGACACAGCTCTCGAAGAAATTTTGTTTCACCTGGACTCTCAGCGTGGAGGTTTACTCAAAAGTAGCTACGAGTATCCAGGGAGATATAAAAGGTGGGCGATTGGATTTGTCAATCCACCACTGGAGGTGACAACACGTGAGAACACTTTCACGCTAAGAGCGCTCAACAATAGAGGCAAAGTGCTTCTACCAGTTCTTTTTACGCGATTGTCGGCGCATTCTCAACTTCAAGAGGTTGAATTAGATAACGATCACATCAAGGGTTTTGTCAAGCCAGCGATGCAACTATTTGTAGAAGAAGAGCGCAGTAAGCAACCTTCTGCATTTACACTTATCCGCGATATCCTCCATACTTTCTCTAGTAATGAAGACGAGCATCTAGGACTGTATGGAGCATTTGGATATGACTTGGTATTCCAGTTTGAACCCATTCCCAGGCGTTTAGAGCGTCCCACAGATCAACGGGATTTAGTACTGTATCTACCAGATGAACTACTCATTGTTGACTACTACTCGCAACGATCATACCGTATACAGTACGACTTTGAAACAGGGCATGGCAGTACCAAAAATCTTCCACGAACAGGTGACTCGGTTGATTATAAAGGAGAGCGCCATGTTCCTGTTCTAACTTCTGACCATAAATCAGGAGAGTATGCAAATCAAGTAGAAGTCGCACTAGATTACTTTCGCCGGGGAGACTTATTTGAAGTTGTTCCCAGTCAAAGCTTTTTTGAATCCTGTGAACAACCACCGAGCAAACTATTCCAAACACTACAGCAAATCAATCCCAGTCCCTATGGGTTTATATTTAACTTAGGTGGAGAGTATCTAATCGGTGCATCTCCAGAAATGTTTGTGCGAGTCGAAGGTAGGCGTGTAGAGACTTGCCCAATCAGTGGGACAATTACCCGAGGACTAGATGCTATAGATGATGCTGAGCAGATTCGTCAACTCCTCAACTCTGGTAAGGAAGAAGCTGAACTGACCATGTGTACAGACGTGGATCGTAATGACAAATCACGGATTTGCGAACCAGGCTCGGTACAAGTGATTGGTCGTCGTCAAATAGAATTGTATAGCCACTTGATTCACACAGTGGATCATGTGGAGGGATTATTAAGACCAGAATTTGATGCTTTAGATGCCTTTTTGAGCCATACTTGGGCAGTCACAGTCACAGGCGCACCCAAACGCTCAGCAATTCAGTTTATCGAAAACCATGAGCGGAGTGCTCGACGTTGGTATGGTGGAGCTGTTGGTTACTTAAACTTCAACGGCGATTTTAACACCGGATTGATTTTGCGGACAATTAGGTTAAAAGACTCAATCGCCGAGGTGAGAGTTGGCGCTACAATTCTTTATGACTCCTTGCCATCAGCAGAAGAACAAGAGACAATGACTAAAGCTGCGGCTTTATTTGAGACAATTCGTCGCGCGAAGCAGGAAAAAAAATCAGAAGAATCTCAGCTAACAAAATTGAGCGCCTGCATCCAAGATGTTGAACCTAGTAAGCGCATCTTACTCATCGACTACGAAGATTCATTTGTTCACACACTCGCAAATTACATCCGCCAAACCGGTGCTACAGTCACAACACTACGTCATGGTTTCTCAGAATCGCTGTTTGATACAGAACGTCCAGACTTAGTTGTTCTATCTCCTGGTCCTGGTAGACCGAATGATTTTCGTGTTCCAGAAACTGTCCAGGCTTGCTTACGTCGGCAAATTCCACTTTTTGGAGTCTGTCTAGGACTTCAAGGCATTGTTGAATCGTTTGGTGGAGAACTAGGAGTTCTTAACTATCCTCAACATGGCAAGTCTTCACGGATTTTTGTCAACGATTCAAATTCTGTCCTGTTCAAGGGTTTGCCAGAATCGTTTTCTGTGGGTAGATATCATTCCTTGTTTGCCTTACCGGAAAAATTGCCAGCACAACTAAACGTAACAGCTATTTCTAATGACCATGTGATCATGGCAATTGAGCATCAAACACTTCCTATAGCAGCTGTGCAATTTCATCCAGAATCCATTATGACTCTGGCAGGAGAACTTGGTCTGGCAATCATTCAAAACGTAGTGCGTGCATACACTCAAACTCAAGAGTCAATAGTCATTGGTTAAAATCACTCCCTCATCTGGTAAGCAGCATATGAGTAACTCAGTCGCTACTGCTAATGTCCGTCCACGCCACATTCTCGAAGAGATTGTGTGGTACAAGAACCAAGAGGTCGCACAAATGCGGCAAGAACTACCACTAGCGACTTTGCAACAGCAGTTAAATGCTGCTCCGAATGTACGAGATTTCCTAACGGCTTTAAAGCAAAATCCCCATCAACCAAGCCTGATTGCAGAGGTTAAGAAAGCTTCGCCGAGTCGTGGAGTTCTCCGGACTGACTTTGATCCAGTAGCGATCGCCCAAGCTTATGAGCAAGGTGGTGCAGCTTGTCTATCTGTTTTGACTGACACTAAGTTCTTTCAAGGCAGTTTTGATAACCTGCGTAATATCAGACAGCAAGTTGCACTTCCACTACTATGTAAAGAGTTTATCATCGATATCTACCAAATCTATTATGCACGGGTTGCAGGCGCAGACGCTGTACTGCTGATTGCTGCCATCCTTAGCGATGAAGCACTTCAAGACTTTTTGCGCGTGATTCACGATTTGGGAATGAAAGCTTTGGTAGAAGTTCATAGCTTAGCTGAACTGGATCGAGTGCTAAAACTTGACGACCTGCGCTTAGTGGGGATCAATAATCGCAATCTAGAAGATTTTACAGTGGATATCACACTCACTCAGCAACTTGTAGAACAGCGACGCTCAAAGTTGCAAAGCTTTGGTATTACCATAGTCAGTGAGTCTGGTTTATATACTCCTGCTGATTTATCATTTGTCGCCCAAGCGGGTGTTCGTGCCGTTTTGGTAGGAGAGTCGTTAATCAAACAAGCTGATCTACAGCAGGCTGTGCGTAGTCTGCTCAACTCCTAGCACGTCACAGTAGTGACAAAGGAAAAACGGCCATGAAAGCTATGGTGATAACAGGCTTCGGAAGTCCAGAAGTTTTTGCTCAGCGTGAGGTGGATAAACCGATACCAGGTAAAAACGAAGTTTTGGTCAAAGTTTATGCAACATCAGTTAATCCTGCTGATTGTGGAGTACGCCAAGGACTCTTTAGACCAAAAATAAAACTACCTGCAATTCTCGGCTACGACGTTTCAGGAGTCGTTGAGGCGATTGGAGAAAACGTCAGAGATTTTCAGGTAGGTGACGAAGTCTATTACGCCATAGGACTTATGGATGGTCAGGGTGCAAATACTGAATATCATGTCACTAATGAGTCGATTCTTACCAAAAAACCCGCAAATTTATCGCATACAGAAGCGGCTAGTGTCCCGGTGGCGGGCGGTACAGCATGGGCTGCTTTGTTCGATAGAGCAAGTCTTAAAGTAGGCGAAACCATACTGATTCATGGTGGTGCAGGGGGTGTAGGCTCCTTCGCTATCCAAATTGCCAAAGCAGCAGGTGCTTATGTTTATACAACCTGCGGCAGTTATGATTTTGATTTGGTGAAGTCTATCGGTGCAGATAGAGTTATTGACTACCGCAATGAAAACTTTATCGACATTATCTTGAAAGAAACGGGTGGTGAAGGAGTTAATGTGACTTTTTCTACCGTACCAGGCGAAGTTTTAGCCCAAAGCCTAACAGTAACGAAAGTTGACGGTCGCGCTGTGACAGTCACAGGCGTACAGGGTGACCTTAACCCAGCTATTTTCAAAAATATTACAGTTCACTTTGTACACTTAGAAAATGCCCGCCCTAAACTCGAAGCTTTGAGAAAGCTCATTGAACGGGGTCAAATTAAACCTGTGGTTGGAATGACGTTTCCTCTAAGTCAAATTGCCCAAGCTCATCAAAAACTTGAGGAAGGGGGCGAAGGTGTACGCGGTAAGATTGTTGTGCAAGTTGCGAACTGATAAGCCGGAGGACTTCGGCGTGAGCGCTCAGTCGAACGCTTGACGCTACGCGTATCGCAACACTGACTACTAAACCAATACTCATTACTTAGGTGCATTATTCTGATGAGTTCCATTTCCCAACGTTTTCAATCTTTAAGAGACCGCAATCAGCGCGCTTTAATTCCCTTCATAACAGCTGGAGACCCTGACTTACAAACTACAAAAGAAGCTTTACGCATCTTAGACAGCAATGGTGCTGACTTTATTGAACTCGGTGTTCCTTACTCTGATCCACTAGCAGATGGTCCTGTGATCCAAGCGGCTGCTACTCGTGCGTTGCACAAGAGAACTAAGTTAGAGCATGTGTTAGAGATTGTTGCCGATGTGAGTCCAAACTTGCAAGCACCGATAATTTTATTTACTTACTACAACCCAATTCTTAATCGGGGTGTTGAGTCGTTTCTGGCGCAACTCGCCAAGGTTGGAGTACGGGGATTAGTCGTACCAGACTTACCGTTAGAAGAAGCAGAATCTCTAATTAACACAGGCAGAGAATTTGGCATAGAAGTGATTTTACTTGTCGCTCCTACCAGTTCTCAACAGCGGATTGAGGCGATCGCCAAGCAATCCCAAGGATTTATTTACCTTGTAAGTGTGACTGGTGTGACAGGTGTTCGCTCCCAACTACAAGAACGCGTCAAAACCTTACTAACCCAGATGCGAAGCATAACTGATAAACCGATTGGTGTTGGCTTTGGCATCTCTGGACCAGAACAGGCGCGTCAGGTAAGTGATTGGGGTGCAGATGGCGTCATTGTTGGCAGTGCCTTTGTTCAAAGATTAGCAAATGGTAGTCCCACAGAAGGACTGCAAGCTGTTGAAGAACTTTGTCAAGAATTGAAAGCCGCAATTGCCCAACCGTCTCTTCAAACGGTAGGTTCAATACAGTGAACAGTTATCAGTGAGCCACCGCTGCACAGAGAAGTGCCTTGCGCGGGTTCCCCGCGTTGTGGCAACTAGCCCCGATAGGCGTAGCCGTGCCGCAGGCATAGGGGGCGCTACGCAAACGGAGAGGGTCTCCCGACCTAGGCGACTGGCGTTAGCTCCGGCTCCCTTAGGGGCTAGCGGAACCAGAGGTTCTCCCCGAAGGGTTATCAGTCAAAAACAACTGTTGACTGTTAACTATTGTTAAGACTCCTGAAAAGTTACTAGAACGTAAGAGGTTATATCCAGTGGTTAGCATCTCAGATATCAATAATAAAGTTGAATTGGCGACTGCAAGACCCGACTCCTTGGGGAGATTCGGAAAGTTCGGCGGTAAGTATGTTCCTGAAACCTTAATGCCCGCATTAAGTGAATTGGAAACAGCATATGAGCAATACCGCAACGACCCAAGCTTCCAAGCAGAGTTACAAAATTTACTCAAAGACTATGTGGGACGCTCCACTCCCTTATATTTTGCCGAGCGTCTCACAGCACACTACGCTCTGAGTGATGGTACAGGGCCACAAATCTATCTCAAGCGGGAAGATTTAAATCACACAGGTGCTCACAAAATTAATAACGCTTTAGGTCAGGTGTTGCTGGCAAAGCGGATGGGTAAGCAACGCATCATTGCTGAAACCGGAGCTGGTCAACATGGGGTAGCAACTGCGACCGTGTGCGCTCGCTTTGGTCTACAATGCGTGATTTACATGGGCATCCACGATATGCAACGCCAAGCCCTGAATGTGTTTCGGATGAAGCTGATGGGGGCAGAAGTCCGTCCAGTGGAGGCGGGTACTGGAACACTCAAAGATGCAACCTCTGAGGCGATTCGGGACTGGGTGACAAACGTGGAAACGACTCACTACATCCTCGGTTCTGTTGCAGGTCCCCATCCGTACCCGATGATAGTACGCGATTTCCACGCTGTGATTGGTAAAGAAACTCGCGCTCAGTCTCAAGAAAAATGGGGAGGAATACCTGATATTCTCTTAGCTTGTGTTGGCGGTGGTTCCAATGCGATTGGACTGTTCCATGAGTTTGTGAATGAGCCATCTGTGCGCCTGATTGGAGTTGAAGCAGCGGGTGAAGGTGTTGACACCCAGAAGCACGCAGCAACTTTAACACTGGGACGAATCGGCGTGTTGCACGGCGCTATGAGCTATGTACTACAAGATGATGATGGTCAGGTTATCGAAGCACATTCGATTAGTGCTGGTTTGGACTATCCAGGCGTTGGTCCTGAGCATAGCTATCTCAAGGAACTTGGTCGCGCGGAGTACTACAGCGTCAGCGATTCTGAAGCTTTGGAGGCGTTGCAGCTTTTGTCTCAACTAGAAGGGATTATTCCAGCTTTGGAAACCGCTCATGCCATCGCCTATTTAGCAAAGCTGTGTCCTCAGTTAAATGGTAGTCCTCGGATTGTCATAAACTGCTCAGGCAGAGGCGACAAGGATGTGCAAACTGTTGCTAAAATCCTCAATTCTTAATCTTTGTCCAAATATTAGGGACTATTGATAAATAACAATTTCAGGACTTACGCAAGGGAAACGTAGTTGCACTCGTTGCGACGCAAGGAAGCAATCTCACAGTCAAGTTCATTAGTAACTCGTGCGTAAGTTCTAAATATCAGACGCGGTTATTTTTCAATAGCAGATCTTATTATTTTATATAAAAAATATAAAAAAAAAGCGGAGAACCAAAATCCATGATCATTGTCGTCAAAAATGGTACGCCTGCTGATGAAATTACTCGCATCAGCCAAGAATTACACGACACTTGGGGCGTCACTGTGTAGTTTGGTAGCTTTAGGATAGGTGTAGGAAGTAGAGTGTAGTATTTTGTGTTTGTAACAGAGGTACCAATAGTTTTGAGTTAGGGGGAAAGGGAAAAATTCATCCTTTCTCTCTTTCCCTTTAACGTTTTCCTAAATAGCAAGGGAAATGAGTAGTGCTTATCCGAAAAGTATTGCCAGAGGTACTGCTATCAATGCTCAGAAAATATTTTTCTAAGATTTGGTATCCAACATCTTTCCTACGATATATTTTTAGGTTAATATTTTTTATATTTTAGTAAAGTAAAAAACCAAGAGAGAAATCTAAAAATTTGACAAATCAATCAAAAGAATTTTGATTGATAAATTTCTTAAAATTGCTTATTTTTGTATAGACAGTAGCGTTAATTACAGTTTGACTTAAGTGCTCTCTACATTCCTTGGAGAATTTCCGAAACAAAGGCATTCTTGAGTTGTAATGCCCAGATAAATAATTACTAGTTTTGGCAATAACAGAGCAATAAAAAATTAAAAATACAGGCTTATTTTGTACCTATTTTAATGCCTGTGCTTTCGTAATTTTTAACCTAGAAGTAAGAGGATTTTCTCTAATGGCAACTGACAATAGTAGTGGTGATCTCGGGAGTGTGCTGCAACAATCTCCCTGGGGTCGCTTGAGTGAAGTCACTTCTACTGAGAACGTATTACAAGGCTTTGCCAGTGCTACTGGTGGTGGTACCATCGGTGGCGCTCCCAGTGGTGCTGGTGGCGGTAGTCCCTTTACTAACTTTGGCAACCCGAATGCCGCTGGTAGCCCGCTTACTGGTGGTATCAACCCTTGGGCTGCTATTGGCACTAGTGGTGGCAGTGCTCCCTCTGGTGGCGGTAGCACTGACGTGTTGACTGGCGCTTCCTCTAATGGCAGTGCTAGCGGGTTCAGTGGCGGCAGCCAAGGTGGTATCGATTTTGCAAGCGCAACCGATTCGTTGTCGTTTCAGAACAGAATTCTGATTGATCAATACGTGGCGAATGGTCCTACTGCCGAAAGTACAGATGTGTTGTCATGGCAGCTGACGAATAATGTTGTCAACCAGGTTTCCGGCTTGGGTAGCACATCACCTGTAAATGGTGGCGGCAGCACCGACGGCTTTGATGTTAGCAGCATCGGCGGCTTTAGTGGTGGCAGCACCGGCGGCTTTGATGTTAGCAGCATCGGCGGCTTTGGTGGTGGCAACACCGGCGGCTTTGATGTTAGCAGCATCGGTGGCTTTGGTGGTGGCAACACCGGCGGCTTTAGTGGTGGTGGCATCCCGTTTGCTTAAAGTTTCACCTTGAAAGAAAAATTGTTGGGTTAACCAATACCTAAGGCAACCCAACATCATTCCAAGACCTACTCGCCAAACTAGTCTCCTGTGAGGAAACCAAAGAAGAAACTTAGAGACCGATCTAGCTTGCTTTTTTTAGTTTCCCTAGTTCAACAACATTTTTGTTCTAACGATAGGAGGATTTTTAGTTATGGCAACTTCTAACACTAACTCTGCTGCTAGTAGTGACAGTGTTTTTCCACAGTTGACATCCAATTTTTTGGAGAGCCTGCGGACAAACACCTCAACCTTTACTGACATTGTCAACCAATATAGAAGTGACAAAGCCAATGCAAGTGACGATCAGCCTCTGGCACCTGTGGTTGATTTGGTGAATGCAGTTTATGGCAGCGACTCACCCTTCTTAAATGGCAATGCCAGTGTATCTAGTGGTAAGGACACAGTTGTTGGTAGTGACAGTGTGTTAAGTGGTAGCAGTCCAGTGACTGGTAGTAGCAGTGTGTTTCCTTCGCGTTCTGAGATTTGGAACCAGGTAAAAGCTGATATTTTAAGCTCTGACAACCTTGCTAATCAGAATTCTGGTGTCGGCAGTCAGCTTCCGCAATCAGCTTCTGATGTCTTGCAACTGGTCGCGAATGACATCACAACTTTGAGTCAAGCTTTTGATTCATTGCACTCTGGGAACAATGCGATCGCTAGTACTAGCACTCCGATTATTTAACGTCCCAGTTTGAAGTCAAAAATGTTGGGTTGACCGGTAAAAGGATCAACCCAACAACATTCCAACATCTACTAGCCAATAAATAGCCTGCACTTAAAAAACCAAAGACTAAAGCAATAAGGCAGGCTTTATGTATTTAATTTCCCACTTTTTACGAGGTTTGAGTCCTAAAAATTAGGAGGATTATTTTTTATGACAACTTCTACCGTTAATCCTGACAGCAATTCAGTTTTTCCCCCAGCTACTGATCTAGCTGGTGTTAGCAACTACTCGGCTGGTAATGTAGCACCAGTTTCAGATCCGCTAACTAGTGGTGGCAGTTCCCTACCGGTTGACACTTCCTTACCGGTTGACACTTATTCTGCTAGCACCTCTGTGCCTACTGATAGCACCTCTGTGCCTACTGCTTTTCCCCCAGCTACTGATTTAGCTGGTGTTAGCAACTACTCGGCTGGTAGTGTACCACCAGTTTCAAATTCCTTAACTAGTGGTGGCAGTTCCCTACCGGTTGACACTTATTCTGCTAGCACCTCTGTGCCTACTGCTAGCACTTCTGCTCCTACTGCTAGCAGTCTGGCTCCAATCAGTAACAGCAACTCATCTGCAAGTGGTACTAACACCTTAGCCAGCAGCAGCAGCAACTTGTTTGCTAGCAGCTCAGGTACTAGCGCTGTTGGTGGTAGCAGCAACCCGTTTTCTAGCATCTTAGGTGCTAGCGACTCAAGTAGTACCGGCTTAGGATCTGGCAGCACCAACACTTTTGCTGGTGCTGCAAACAATCCGTATGCTGGTGGTGGCGGTCAACCTTTCGCTAGTCTTGGCAACGTAGTTGTTGGTGAGAGTCAATGGATTATCGGTAAAGAAAACACACCAGAAAGATTTTCAAAAGCGATAAATTTTACTGTCGAGCAGTTGGTTGACTCAGTCATGGACAAACTGAGTTACAAAATATCTCAGAGTGGCATTACTGTTTCTTCCAGTGGTGGAAACCCATTTGCAGGTGGAAACAACCCGTTCGGTGCTACCAGTGCGTCAGATCTCAATAACTTGAAACAGGCATATGGTACAAATTTCGCTATACCTAAATCAACTGAGAATTTGCTGACATCCGTCTACAGTCAGACCTTGCCAAGTGCATCTGGTACTTCGGGTACTGGTGCTGGTACCTCGGTTGCTGGTGCTGGTACTTCGGTTGCTAGTGCTGGTACCTCGGTTGCTGGTACTGGTACTTCGGTTGCTGGTGCTGGTACCTTGGTTGCTGGTACTGGTATCCAAGGTGCTAGTGGTGGCAACCTGCTTGTACCTACTAATAACACGGCTATTGCTCCTGGCAGTATACCTCAGCAACCATCTGTAGATATTGTGCAAGTCCTGTTTGGTCAGGACTTAAAAGGCGCTGGTGGTAGCAAATCACCTTCCGACATCTTAAGGATTGTCCAAGATGACCTATTAAACTTCACCAAAACAGTCAACTCTGCTACAGGTAAAAAACTGTTCAGTGGTAACAATACGCCTCTGAAATCACCTTCCGATTTGTTGACGCTCTATAAAAATGACATAGTGAGTGCCAATAGCAGTATTAATACTGGTACTAAAAATGCTGGTGGTGATCCCTACAGCAACGTGTTTGCTAGTAGTGCCACTCAAGGTGGATCTCAGGCTGTTCAACCACCCACCGATGTCTTGTACACTGTCCTTGGTGGTCTGTTGCCCTTCAGTGGCACTGACAACATTTTTAATACTCCTGAAGGTGGCATACCCATTGGTTATGGCAATAAGGACTTTGGTAGTAACAACGCTGTCATAGGTAATGCCAACTGGAACTACGGACAATCCAATGTAAGCGTAGGTAATGCTAATTGGAATTGGGACTCCACTAAGAACAACGCAACCATTGGTAATGGCAACTGGCATTTAGAATCTAGTCAAAACAACAGAACCATTGGTAATGGCAACTGGTACTGGGAGTCAACCAGTGACAACGTAACTCTCGGTAATGGTAACTGGGATTTCGGAAATAACAACACAACCATTGGTAATGGTAACTGGGACTTCGGTAGTAATAATACAATCATTGGTACTGGTAACCATGTCTTCACCAGCAACAGCGTAGTTATTGGTGATGGCAATTGGTCTGTGATTATTGACAAATCCAACACTGCGGCTGGTGAGTTTCTCGGTAAGTTAGATAATTTGGTATTGTCGATGGGAATCAAAGACGTTGGTGATAATCTAGTTAATTCCCTGTTCACCAAATTCGCTGATGCTTTCCAACCCTTAACAGGTAACCTTGGAGAATCTGGCCTCAAGACATATAATCAACTCTTCTACTCCGGTGGCAATAACACCTAAGTCACGCGATCTGCCTCACGCTCATGCGCTCGCGCTTTGCGCGTAAGGCAAGCGAATCTATCGCCAACAAGTAGCCCCGAAGTTCAACCATCAAAACCCAAAAAAGTTTTGATGGTTGAACCATTATGTGATTTACTGACCAACTAACCAAACATTAACTCTTGTATCAAATCCACCAGTAGCAAGCTTTGTTCCATCAGGACTAAAGGCTACAACGCTAGCCCAGTCAGAATGTCCATAAAGTGTGGTTATTAACTCGCCTGTTGTTAAATTCCACAGCTTAATTCCATCTCTGGCAGCACTGGCAAGAGTTTGTCCGTTTGGGTTGATGGCGATATCATTTACCCAGTTGTTGTCTCCTGTCAGGGTGCGAACAGATTGTCCAGTGGTAATATTCCAGACTTTAATTGTGCGATCGCGACTCGCACTGACAAACGTCCTTCCATCTGGAGTAAAAACTATTTTAGTGACTGTATTATAATGTGCCCCTGGAATTGTGCGGATTAATCTTCCACTACTCAAATCCCATAGCTTAATCACGCCAATATTATCACCACTCGCCAGCGTCTGACCATCAGGACTAATCGCCACTGTATTAATCGAGTTATCAAAACGTGTCAAAATCGCAAGTGGGCGCTGTTGTAGCAAGTCCCACATCCGAATACCATCTAATGCGCCACTGACAAGAACTTTACCATTTGGAGTTACGGCTAAAGATAGTACATTGCTTGTATGTTCCACAAAGGAGCGAGTAAATTTGCGGCTTTTGAGGTTCCAAAGGTTAATAGTGTTGTCATCACTGCAACTGGCAAGAGTTTGACCATCTGGCGAAATCACGATAGATTCGACTGCGCTTTTTTGTGCTCTATCAATAATTCCAAGCCTTCTGCCAGTTAATGTATCCCATAAGCGAATGATGCCTTCATTATCATTGCCACCACTAAGAAGAATTCGGCTATCTGGAGTGAAGACGAGAGATTTTATAGGTCCGGTGTGCCCCGTGAATGTGTAAAGAAATTGTGGATTAGCAACACTAGTCGTCGGTTGAGCCACTGGTGTAGCTTTAAACTCAACAGGGGTTGCAGATGGTATTTGGATGAGCGAAGTGATGGCAACCGCACCTGCTACACTCATGAGTGTCACAAAATTCTTGGCACTGGTTATTTGAGACTGAAATTCCTTTATACGCCCATAAAGCTTTGCATTTTGGATTTGCAAGAGGAATTTATTGTGATTATTCATATATTTTAAATATCTCAAGATAGCCTGTACCATACTGACAGGCGGTAAACTTCCGCCCATCAAGGATCATACTGGCACATAGGTAGCAAAGCATACCATATTTGATTTTTTTTAGCAACAATCAATAATAAATATCATGACTCAAATTTCAGAGCCAAAATCTACTGATATGGTGGCTTTTTCTTAGAAACACTCAGCATCGGTAAAGCAGGACTTGACGATCGCTCAGGCAGGTAATGTTGCACAACAGGTTCATCAGGCAAGGGCCGGCGTTGTTGAATCCGCCACCATTTGTAGGCTAGCGCCACTCCTGTTGTCCCTAAGCCAAAAGCAAACAACGACCACCTATCGTCAAATCCACCAATCAATGCATCTATGACTCCCATTGTAATCAATACACTGATCAGTGGTTCTTTACGGTAGCTTGACTTCAAAAAACGAGGAAATACAGCATTCATCACAAGCTTTTTTGTTCCTGTTCACCTTTACATATATATTTATATTTTTTGAGAGCACCTAAGCGAGCGATTGACGCTTTTGTGATAGAGCCTCAATTTCATTATAGTTCGGTTCAGTTCTACTACCATTAACGCTCAATTAAAGGTTTGATTAAGTCAAAACCAGCTGGGATATTCAGCTGGTTTGAGCTTCTGGTCATTTTTGTCGTACAAGAATCACTTCTAAGTTGGTAAAAATCCTACTTGAGACCGAGCCATGATAAGACTCCTTGGTTGGTAACATATTCTATTACCACCATGATTAGGAAGCCAATCATTGCAGCTCGACCATTCAAACGCTCAGCATATTCATTAAACCCGAACTTCGGCTCTTCCAACTTAGGAGTTACGCTTGGCTGTATCATCATTGAAAACCTCTTTTTTGCAAATGAACTTTTAAGTGGATATTTGTAAATGGATATTTAAGTGACAACACACCTGAGCTATTTTGCAGGATTGTCACCGTTTACATTTATTTACGATTCTTATCTTAGTTTATTGTAGAAGTACTTTGGTAATCGTCAAGAGTAAAAGTTTGAACTACAGTGGTGGTATCACAGAAAGTTAAGTTGTCCAGAGTAGTCAAGTGCATAGTGCCAAAGGTTAATCCCTTGTAAAGGTATCCTCCGGAAGATACTGAAACAGCGCTGTGTTCTCAAAGCTGAGTGCAGTCTTTGCACTTCAATACTTTCCACTTCAATACGAGTTCTAAAATTCGTAGTTTCTGATTCAACAGAAAATGAATGAGACTGACAAACTATAGCTATACAAAAATTCATAAGAGGCAATAAATGGAAATTGGTATTCCTAAAGAAACAAAAGACCTAGAGTTTCGAGTTGGGTTAAGTCCTTCTAGTGTGCGAGTCTTACAAGAAAATGGTCATAGAGTTTTCGTAGAGACTCAAGCAGGTATGGGGGCGGGATTTACAGATGATGACTACATTAGCGCTGGCGCGAAAATAGTCACCACCACTGACGAAGCTTGGAAGTGCGAACTTGTTGTAAAAGTTAAAGAGCCATTGTCTGCAGAGTATAAGTTTTTGCAGAAGGGGCAAATTTTGTTTACATATCTGCATTTAGCAGCCGACCGAAAGTTAACCGAACATCTGATTGATTGCGGTGTAACGGCGATCGCCTATGAAACTGTAGAACAAACAGGGAACAACAAATTACCTTTGCTCACTCCCATGAGCATTATTGCAGGTCGGTTATCCGTACAATTTGGGGCAAGATTTCTAGAGCGTCAGCAAGGTGGTAGAGGAGTTTTGCTAGGCGGTGTACCTGGAGTTAAACCAGGCAAAGTCGTGATTCTAGGTGGCGGTGTTGTTGGTACAGAAGCGGCGAAAATTGCTGTGGGTATGGGTGCTGCTGTCCAAATTCTCGATGTTAATGTTGAGCGCCTCGCGTATCTGGAAACCTTGTTTGGTTCCAGAGTCGAACTACTTTACAGCAACTCCGCCCATATCGAAGCTGGAGTAAAAGATGCCGACTTGCTCATCGGTGCTGTTTTAATACCAGGACGTAAAGCACCCATCCTTGTGTCCCGCAACTTAGTAAAACAAATGCATCCTGGTTCTGTCATAGTCGATGTTGCTGTTGATCAAGGCGGTTGCGTGGAAACTGTACACGCCACATCCCATACTCATCCTGTCTATCTCGAAGAAGGTGTGGTGCATTATGGTGTTCCTAACATGCCGGGGGCAGTACCTTGGACTTCAACCCAAGCATTAAATAACAGCACTTTACCCTATGTCTTGCAGTTAGCAAATTCAGGGATAAAAGCACTGACAAACAACCAAGCATTAGCCAAAGGTGTGAACGTACAAGATCATCGCTTAGTTCACCCTGCACTACAGGAGGTATTTTCTGACTTAATCGTGTAGTTGGTTATGAGTTTAGTAGTCCGCTCTTCGTCTTCTTTTTCTTCCTCTTGTTCTGTCGTTTTCCCAGTACCCATGAGCGGTAGCTTCACAGTAAAAGTTGCTCCTTGTCCTAGTCCTGAACTTTCGGCATGAACGCTTCCCCGATGCATTTCCACCAGAGAACGTACAATTGCTAGTCCTAGTCCCAATCCACCTTGGTGTCTGGTGATGCTACCATCAGCTTGACGAAAGCGCTCAAAAACATAGGGAAGAAAATCTGGGCTGATACCACTACCTGTATCGCTCACCCGAATAAGTGCTAAGGAGCTTTTAGCCGCAGATGACTGGTGTTGCTGAGGTTGAAGTGTTTCTGGGGAGGATTCAGCACTGAGTAATAATCGTACCTCTACTCTTCCGTCTTTGGGTGTGAACTTGAGGGCATTACTCAGTAAATTCCAAGCTATTTGCTGTAAGCGGTTTGGATCACCACAAACGACAAAAGAGGTGGAGGAGTTTGCAGTCCCCTCTGGGGATGAAGAGAGTAAGGGAAAATTTTCCCTATCTCCTATAGTGTTTCTTGTTCCCTCGCTCTGTGTGTTAGTGTGTTCAATAATGTACTCAAGTTGAATATTTTTTTTCTCAGCTTCTAAGCGTACGCTATCTACAACAGTTGCAATCACAGATGTTAAATTAAGTTGACAGAGATTGAGCTTTAGTTTGCCACGCATAATCCGCGAGACATCTAGAATATCGTCTATAAGTTGTGCCTGCAAAGTAGCGTTGCGTTCAATCGTTTCTAGAGCGCGTGTAATGGCTTTTTCATCCATCTTTCGCTGACGCAGCAGTTTAGACCAACCTAGTATTGAAGTTAAAGGTGTACGAAGTTCATGGGAAAGAGTCGCTAAAAACTCATCTTTAAGGCGGTTTGCTGTTTCAGCTTCTTGTCGGGCTGCTTGTTCGCGGATTAAGTTAATGTGTTCTTCTTGTGCTTGTTTGCGCTCTGTAATATCTTCTATCGTGCCGATATATCCAATAACTTCGCTTTGATCCGAAAGCATCGCCGACGAGGACATATGAACCCAACGCTCAATTCCTGTCGAGGTTAGTATGCGAAATTCTGCTGTGTATTCCTGTCGTTGACCTGATGTATCATACCAATCAGCAATCACTCGCCCTCTATCTTCAGGATGAATTGTTTGTGTCCAACCGTCGCCTAAACTCTCCTCCAGTGTCATTCCATAGATAGCTTGATATCGTGGATTAATATAAGTGCATTTACCTAATGTATCTGTGAGAAAAATACCTACAGGCGAGCAAGCACTCAAAGAGCGAAACATCTCTTCGCGCTTTCTCAGCTCGGTATTCATCTGTGCCAATTGTGCCGCTTGTCGCTTGACTTCGACAGTTTTTTGAAACAGATCAACAAATGCGGCTACCTTGGATTTTAAAATTTCTGCATGAATGGGTTTGAACAGGTAGTCTACAGCACCAACAGAATATCCTTTAAACACCATGTTATCACTCGTGCTAAATGCAGTCAGAAAAATAATTGGTGTATGGCGCGATCGCTCTCGCTGTCGAATTAGGGCAGCTGTCTCGAAGCCATCCATGTCAGGCATTTGCACATCCAGCAGAATCACCGCGAAGTCCTGATTGAGCAAACATCGCAGTGCTTGCGCGCCGGATGTAGCCCTCACCACATTTTGACGCTGACTATCTAAAATCGCCTCTAAGGCTAATAAATTTTCTGGATGGTCATCTACCAACAAAACGTTAACTTTCGGTTCAAATGGCATTTCTATCTGTATGCTTTAGGAAATAGATGAAAACGTTTTCACGTCTTCCTATTGACTGTGACGTTTGCGCTTATTTTTTTCACACTATCTTAAGTTAGAAATTTAGTTATTCCTTCTGACTGCAGTTAAGAGCTTTTTGTATGAAGAATTAGCCAAGAACTCTCTCAAAAATTACAAATTTTCACTAAGTAAGGAGCAATATCTGCCAAAGGTAGGACTTTATCTGCAACTCCAGCGGAGATCGCCGCTTCAGGCATTATTGGACAAGCTGCTGTTGAAGGTTCCTGTACCACAGTTTTGCCGCCCCGTGCTTTAATTTTTCTCATCCCTTGCATTCCATCATGATTAGCTCCTGTCAAGAGAACTGCAATCAACCTTTCGGCATAAGTATCAGCTGCGGTTTCAAATAGCACATCTATTGACGGGCGTGCATAAGTCACAGCAGTATCAACACATAAAGAAAAGCTTGGCTCAGGAACCGTATCGCTTGTTACTTCTATCATCAAATGATAATCTGCTGGAGCTA
The DNA here is from genome assembly GCF_017982655.1 of Brasilonema sp. CT11. Classification (GTDB taxonomy): domain Bacteria; phylum Cyanobacteriota; class Cyanobacteriia; order Cyanobacteriales; family Nostocaceae; genus Brasilonema. Next base: position 63,625 of record NZ_JABXYX010000029.1, read on the forward strand.
GATATATGTAACCAGGCACAATTTCTTCTTTATCTTGCGGCTCGGTGACAACCAAAGCACTGTACTCCTGTAACGCGACTTTCAATTTCTGATCTGAAAATTTGTAACGATGCTGAACAATTGCTACAGGCACTGGGAAGTTTTTTGGCAATCCAGCGAGTAAAACTTCAAGGGCTTCTAACCCTCCTAAGGATGTACCAATAGCAATGAATTGAATTGTCATGAGTAGTGAGTGATCAGTCGTTAATAATTAGTAGTTTATGCCAATTATCAACAACTACCGAATTCTACGATAAAACTTTTCCCCGCCTTCTAATTGCTCATAGTCTTGTTCATGCGGAGTAAACTTCATTGTTTCTTGGCGTCCTAAACCCAAAATTCCGAACTGAACAAGGCTTTCATGAAAAAGATTAAATACTCGCTCTTGTAAAACCTTATTAAAGTAAATCAAGACATTTCGACATAAAATAATGTTAAATTCGTTGAAAGAATTATCGATAACTAAATTATGTTGTGAAAAAATTATGTTTTCTTTAAGATACGAAGAAAAAATAGCATGTTCGTAGGCTGATGTATAATATTCTGAGAAAGCTTTTTTTCCACCCGCGTGCAAATAATTTTGAGTATAATCTTGCATTGCATCTAATGGATAAATTCCAGCTTTCGCTTTTTTTAAAACCATCTCATTGATATCAGTAGCATACAATCTACAACGATGATATAGTCCCTCTTCCTGGAGTAAAATTGCCAGAGAATAAACTTCTTCACCACTAGAACATCCTGCATGCCAAATGCGAATAAAAGGATAAGTTCGTAATATTGGTACAACTTTTTTCCTAAACATCAAAAAAAAGCTGGGATCACGAAACATAGTCGTTACATTAACCGAAAGGCTACACAGAAATCTCTCCATACATTCGGGATCATGGAGAACTTTTTCTTGCAGTCCAGAAATACTGGTCAAGCTTTCGGCTCGAATAATTTTCCAAATTCGTCGTTTGAGTGAGGCTAAGGCATAATTTTTAAAATCAAATCCGTAATAACGATGTATGCCTTCTAATAACAATTGAATTTCAATATCTTCAAGCTGCTCTCTAAGCATATATAGGAATCAGGTTTGCTTTTTTTAGTTGAGCTAGGGAACGCTTAACGTAAGCTGTACCCAACTGAGTAAAAATAATATAGGATTTACATCTAATGTATTTCATTGAAAATCACGATTATTATATAGGAAATGCACGATATATAAATCACTAAATAAGTGTATAAAATTAACGTATCGTTTTCTAGTTACAAATAATATCCAGTATACATCTTTCCTTAGAACTTATGGGATATACTTGCACCATAATATGAAGAATCGAAATATGCTAAATCAAAACCTTACAAAATTAGTCTCGTTCAGTTTTATAAGTTTCTGCTTTTGCTTAGGTCTTGGTATAGGATTATTCATCCGCTTTGGACAATTGGAACGAACAAATGCCTCTACCACATCTACTGAGACAGAACCAATTCCATTTTCTATACCAGAGTATACATCTCCAGACACCATCACAATTAAAGCTGTGGGAGATATTATTCCTGGCACAAATAACCCTAACTACAAACTTCCACATAACCGCAATCTGCTTTTCCCAAACTCTGTCAGAGCATATTTACAAAAAAGCAATATTTTATTTGGCAATTTTGAGAGCAGTTTAACAAACTACCCTTATAGTCCCAAGGATATCACTCAAGGAGCAGTTTTTGCTTTTCCCTCTCCACGAACTTATACTCAGCTTTTGGCTGATGTTGGGTTTGATGTGATGAATATAGCAAATAACCATGCTTTAGATTTTGGTTCAGTGAGATTTCAAGACACAGTTCAGAATTTGAAATTTAACACAAAGAACTCAGGAGTCACAAGTCAGAATGAGCGCATGAATTCTGTGCAACGCTCAATTGAGTAAAGGGGTTTAAGGTGCGTTTGCTCTGCCGTTTTAATCCACATTTAATCGATTATGACTCCTGTAGAGTGCAAAAGCGCAGCCCATTCTGACTTGGTGAATTCTTTTTTAATTTTTTATTTGATTCCGGAGTAAGCCTAAACTTAAAAGGAACATATTCACCAAGAAAGTTACGCCTTGAGGTTCAGGGACTGAAGTTGATTTCGTTCCTCTTGTCACCGCATATATTTTACTTGCTGAAGGCTCTCCTTCAAAAAATGTAGAGAATATAAAGTCTCCCGTCACTGGATCAATAGTTGCTCCCATCACTCCAGTCAGAGATGTTGGCGAGTGAAAGCCAAGTCCGGTGATAAAATCTCGACGGGTGTTGGCGATCGCATCTCCATTTGCATCTATCGTATAAGCAGAAACGCTGCTGTTATCATATTCTTCAATCAACAGACTGTCTTCAAAAAAGCCAGGATTTCCTGCTTTTACATAGACAAAACCGTCCAGTCCACCATCAAGCTGAACACTTCTGGTGGGCGTAGCGATATCATATGTACCTGAGCTATCTGGAGTGATAGTTGTGTCATAAAATATATTACTCGTATAAGAAGTAATTTTAAGCCGACCTGCTCCAGCAAATCCTTCAGGGACAAAGTTCAATGCACCTGTGGAAGCAGCAAAGCCAAGAGTGTTTAGATCAATTTGTTTATTAGGACTACTGCTACCAGGCTTTATTTGACCAATGCTGTTGTCAGGATAGGACGTATAGAACAACACATCAGCTTTGGGACTGTAAGCTAAACCAGCATCAATTCCTCCTGTGCTGATTCCGGGGGCTTGTGTCAAAAAGGATGGGATACCAAAACCAGTGATGTGATTGTTACTATCACGGCTGACTTCAACTGCATAAATTCCTGCATCTGGGGTATCAGCCAAACCGCTGATTAATAGCGTATTGGGTTCTCCTGGCTGAAATCTTATTCCACCATAAGCAGGTGGAATTTGTTCGATTGAACCGAGATCTGTTATTGAATAAAAATTTGAGAAATCTGATGCCAGTTTTGGTGTCACTGTTGCTCCCACCGCTTGACTTATTACTGCAAACGCAAGGAACATTCCTCCTGCAGCAGCCATAAAGAAATTTTTCATACACAGTTATTTGTAAGTAGCAATACTTTATACTACTTTTTTTTACTATGTTTGTCAGTAATATTATTTAGAAAAATTCCAAAGTTGAACTCACGTTCCCCTTAGCAAGTACGGTGTATACACATCTGGCTCAAAACCTCACCCTCGCTTTTAGCGTAGCTAAAATCTTTTCCTGTGCTAACTCCGGTAGCAGGCTTTGTGCGATCGCCTAGGGTTACAAACCCCAGGATAATAGCAAAAGTCCTCTCAAGAGGACTAAATTTTTTTGGTTTGTTGATTTTCAGTATCCTGGCGATTGGAAATCGCGACTACACAGACAAAACCTGCCTCCGCAGGTTCTGAAATTCTTGATTTTTCATTAGTCCACGGAGGTGGACTTTGCTTGTGTAGTCGCGAATTCTATTCGCCCAAGACTTTTGAAATCTTCTCTCAACAAATTATCATTTCACGCTCGCAACTTCTCGATTCAAAACTTGATTTAATTTACCACTACGATAACCTTCCAAATCTAATGTGACGTAAAGAAAACCAAATTCTTGAAATGCAGAAACAATTGATTGCAAATCAGTTTTTAAAACAAACTCTTTGATTTGTTCTGGCGGTAATTCAATTCGTGCTGTATCTCCTTCAGAACGCACCCGCAAATTCTGGTAACCCAACTTGCGTAAATAAATTTCTGCCCTACCGACTCGTTGTAACTTAGCGACGGTAATCTCTTCGCCGTAAGGAAAGCGTGAACTCAGACATGGTTGCGCAGGTTTCTCCCACCAAGGTAAACCGAGTTCTTGGGAAATTTGGCGGACTTGCGCTTTGGTGATACCGATTTCTGCTAAGGGCGATCGCGCACCTCTTTCTTTTGCTGCCTGAATTCCTGGGCGATAATCATGTAAGTCATCGGCGTTGACTCCATCCACCACATACGGATAACCCAATTCAATCGCTAAGGGTTTGAGGGTGTCGTGCAGTTCACTTTTGCAAAAGTAACAGCGGTTCACAGGGTTGGAGGTGTAATTGGGATTTTCCATCTCGTGTGTTGAAATAATTTGATGACGAATCCCAATCGTCGCTGCTTGCAAGGAGGCGTCCTCCAACTCTTCTGGTAACAGTGAGGGAGACATAGCTGTGACAGCCAAAGCGCGATCGCCTAAAACATCATAAGCCACCTTGGCTACCAAAGTGCTATCCACTCCGCCAGAGTAAGCTATTAAAGCCTGCTCCATTTCTACAAATAATGCTTTTAATTTTTCAAGTTTTTCTGTTAGTATCATCTCCAATCTTATCCAAATGGTATCGCGCCCCATCAATTCCATTTTAGGTGCGCAATAAAGGATTAAGGAAACCAGTTACCAGTTACCAGTTACCAGTTATCACTGTTCACTGTTTACTGTTCACTGTTCACTGTTTCCTGCTATACAAGTTATAAATTTTAGATGTCAGGACTATGAATGCACAATTCGCTCAATTAATTGTTAACGGTATTGCTTTGGGTAGCATTATTGCTTTAGCATCTGTTGGACTTACTCTCACTTACGGAATTTTACGGTTATCTAACTTTGCTCACGGTGACTTTTTAACGTTGGGAGCTTATCTGACGCTGCTTGTTAATAGCTTTGGTGTTAATATTTGGCTGTCTATGATAATAGCTGCAATTGGCACAGTAGCAGCTATGCTGTTGTCAGAAAAATTGCTATGGTCCCATATGCGTTCTATCCGTGCCACTTCCACCACTCTTATTATTATCTCTATCGGGCTTGCGTTATTTCTTCGTAATGGCATTATCCTTATCTGGGGCGGTAGTAACAAAACTTACGATTTGCCCGTGGTTCCGGCTATGGATATTCTGGGTGTGAGAGTACCGCAAAATCAATTGTTGGTTTTGTTCCTAGCTGTTGCAGCAATTGTTGCATTACGCTACATTTTACAAAACACCAAAATTGGCAAGGGAATGCGAGCAGTTGCCGACGATTTAGATCTAGCTCGGGTTTCTGGTATTAATGTAGACAAAATTATTTTATGGACTTGGGTGATTGCTGGTACTCTGACATCCTTGGGTGGAAGTATGTACGGCTTGATTGGAGCCGTGCGACCAAATATGGGATGGTATTTGATTTTACCTTTATTTGCCTCAGTTATTTTAGGAGGAATTGGCAACCCCTACGGTGCGATCGCAGGAGCTTTTATCATTGGTATTGCCCAAGAAACGAGTACTGTATTGCTGGGTGCTCAGTATAAACAAGGCGTAGCGTTGTTGCTGATGATTTTAGTGTTGCTCATTCGTCCTAAAGGTTTGTTCAAAGGTACGATTTGACAAATTAAGTAGCGATCATGAACGCAACGCGCGTGTTACCTCACCCCGGCTTTGGCTTACGCCAAAACCTCCCCTCTCCTTACTAAGGAGAGGGGATTAAGGGGTGAGGTTAAATCAACACCGAATCAAAACGCTTAAACTTCTACATATCTTAATTGGTGTACGGGATTTCTGACGACTACTTTATACCCTCAAGACGCAGCAACCATTGATTAAAATGTTGGCACTGTTGACGTATCGTATCCAGCCCGATATCGATCGCAATCACTGAACCATGCAGTGGTTTGTCATATCCATCGCAACAATTGCGAATGCGTTTTGATGGTGCTGTTAGGGGATTATCGTTGATATGCTCTGGTGAAGGAAAGGCGTCACGCTCGGCTTCCAGAATACTGACCACCCTTTCATCAAACCACCCAGCAAACGCTTGTGGCTGACTGTACAACAACCCCTCAAACTCGTGAACCAGTAAATTCGGAATAAAATTCTTATGACCAATATCTTTGCCCATTTCCTGTTCCAGATATTCAGCCTTCTGAAACGGATCACTGGTTTTTGGCAGAGAATCACTTCCTGGAAAATCATTGGGCAAGCCGTACATATCAAACATTGTCGTGACAAATGCTGTTTTATCTTCAAGGCACTTGCGATTTAATTGCGGTTTGATTTTGGCGTAGCTTACTACACCACTCTTCCCCGTTGAACTGGTTTTCACTAGAATTGGGTTGAGGTATATATTTTTCTCCTGAAAATACCCGTAGAGCAGTTCCCTGATAAACGTTTCCTCAGTTTGTCCTTCAACAAAAACATTGACTCGGATCATCGTGAAGGTCTCCCGCCCAGGACATTCTTCTTCCAAAGCTCGCCCAGGCTATAGTCCTCAAGCCACTCCTCCAAATCGTGCTTATCCAGCCTGCGTAGTAATGATTTCCCCGAATCGCGGTCTACAACAATCACATCACTTGCATCAAATTCGTTCAGCAGTTCCACGGATTGGGTTGAAACAATCACCTGTTTGTCAGCAGTACGTATTAATGATGCCAGGACAGTGATGGCATACGGATGGAGACCTAATTCTGGCTCATCAACTAGAATTGTCTCAGGCTGAAGCTCTTCCGGTTGCAGAAAAACGGTTGTCAGACACATGAAACGTAGTGTGCCATCCGAAAGCAAATGTGCCTTAAATGGAACATCCTGCCCCTGCTCAAACCATTCCAGTTCAATAACCTCCTTATTTTGTGGGGAAGGACGCAGGTAAAAGTCTCCAAAGAAAGGGGCAACAAGTCGGATAATTTTAACGATTTTCTGATAGGATGCTGGATAGCTGTCACGCAACAGATACAGAAAGGATGCAAGATTACGGGCATCAGGACGCAGGTAAGCATTGTCATTGATACCGTGCGGCTGTTTGATATAAGCACTGTCGCTGGTGTCATGAAAATGGTATACCCGCCACTGCTGCATGGCGGACAAAACATATTCGTTAATTCCTGTCCCGGTACCGACAAAAGCCTTTGTCTCGAAATGCCCCTTCCCTATTTCATGCTCACCACTCATGTTCCACCAAAAGGATTCCCTGGCGAACATCAGGCGATTGTCCTGGGTTGGTTCTAGCGTAGCGAAGTACCCATTATTACCGAAGTATAACTGAAACTCCAATTGTTCTGTTGTTTTTCGCCCAAAATGTAATAGCGCATCGGGACTGCCCTGGCGGCTGACAAAAACTTGCAGGTTTTGGTCAAGCAACTGCTGTACCATACGGAAAAAGCCGATAAAATTGGATTTTCCCGCCCCATTAGCGCCAATCAAAACGTTAAGCCTGGAGAGTTCAAGGTCACACCCAGCAATAGACTTAAAGCCTTTTAAAACTATTTTTGACAGTTGTTTGTCACTGTTCGTCCCTGTCATGGAATAATCTCCCAATATCCAGGCTTTTTATCTCCTAGCTTCACGACTCCACCTGTAGCGCTTAAACGTTCTACATATCTTATTTCACTGCAGCACAACTACTAGTAGGCGCTGGCTGCTGCCGTTGTGGACCAGTCTTAGTCGGATCATAAGCGACCAGCACCACCTCACCTTTTTCGTTTAATATCCAACCCTGTGCTGGTATTATTTGTTTGACAGGTGGCTTTTGAGATGCGTGCTTTTGTTTTTTACTTGTTGAACTTACCGTACTAGGGACAGGCTTAATTAAATCAACGCGCACATTGTCACTACTAAGGACTTTTTGGGGGTCAGTTGGAAGTCCGCCACGTCCGGTGATGGTGAAACTGTTACCAAAACCTTTGATACAGGGGTTTTGAGCAACCTGCTGTGCCGGATCAACCACAGTTTGTGTTAATTCAAATAACCCTTGGGTAGGGTCAATATCAACTACATTAATTTGTACATTACCACTGAACTGTGGACCAAGGTCAGAACTGGCAGTGATGTCACTAAATTGTGTTAGCTGTGGTCGAGACTCAATACCAAAGATACCGCCTTTAACATTGATGTTTATCTGACCACCAGAGCTCTGTTGTGCATTGGCAGTGATGTCACTATTTTCTGATGGAAAAGCGACGAGATTACCAGCATTAATGGTAATATTGCCACCAGTCGCTTTGCCAGTGGCATCGGTGGTTATCTTACTACCACGACGCAATAGTACATAATCGTGAGCGCTTAAGTAAATATTTCCTTGCCCCGCTACAGTGTTAGCGTTGATACTTGAGCCATTGTTCAGACGGATAGAGCGACGAGCAGCAACTTCTATAGAACCCATTTGACATCTAACAAGAGGCTGCAAGCCTCTTAATCATTAACCTGATGAAGCAGAGGTTGAGTTTGGCCGTAGCACCAGCCAGGGTTCGTTCAAAGTTCTTAACCAGAATTTTACA
>NZ_JABXYX010000366.1 GCF_017982655.1 Brasilonema sp. CT11
AAAAACTCCTGTTAGTGGCGGCGGGATGACTTTTATCATCAATAGAATTTTTAAAAGTCTTACCCGTACTGATAGAGGGGCAATTCAAGCTGAAAATAGTGATATCCAAGAAGCGCTAGAACTTTCAGCATTAACAGAAGTGGGTCTGTGGCGTGTTCCTTTGAGAAGTAGTGGAAAGGTAAAAGATATAGCTGCTGAAGTAGAAGGTGCAATGTCTGAATGGGTAACCGGGAACTATGCAATTCAAAAGTTGTTCGACACTATATCTCAACGACTGGCTAAAGGCGAGTATTTGTATTGCACGGGTGGCGGGTTTGCAATTGGGGTAGTGAGTGACTGGATTATTCGGTATCTCAAGAATGAAGTGGAGAACGCAAACATCAAAATTTTGGATAATCCGCAGGATGTGAACTTAGCGGGGTTGAAGTGGCTAGAAGTTGACACGGAAGAGGAATAAAAGCAAAAGCACTGGTTAAGGAATCAATCCTTGTCAGTGCCTTAAAACGACTTTCTCTATTCAAATACGGAATCACTGAATTATGTCATTTCAATATCGCGATGATCATGTATCTGGATGGGTATACCTGCTTGAGGCTGAAGGTTATCACGGATACATTCCGGGCGTTTACTTGCGCCGCTGCAAGATGTGAATGTGGTTAATTTGAAGTGGTTGGAAGTTAGCGCTGATAAGGGATAAACCAGAAAGCACTGGACAGGTAATCAATCCTTTCCAGTGCCTCAAATCTACCTTCATATTAAAGACGCGCTTACAAGGAATCTCTAATTATGTCAATCCAGGAAGCACTCGTGTGACCATTAATCACCCAGTGCACGGACACATTAACATAACACAAAAAGCACGGTTAAAAGGAATCACTGGTAAGTATGTCTATCCTACCAGTGCCTAAGACGTAACTTGACATTAAAAACACATTTACAAGGAATCTCTAAATTATGACACGGCACTGTTTAACCAAGAACCACTGGTAAGGATGTCTACCCTACCAGTGCTTAAAAATTACCTAGAGTCTAAAGCACTATCACAAGGAATCTCTGAATTATGTCATACCAATATCGAGATGACCACGTTTGAGCTTGATGGGGACTTGACCTTTAAAGTAAAAAAGCACTGGACAAACTCAAGCTTGTCCAGCAAGGCACAAAGTACCATATGACACACATCTTTAATGATTTATCACTTAGGCTGTTAGTGTCATTGTGAGAAACACATACCAAATGACATTTATTTGATGAAGAGTAAAACAAAAAAAACACTGGTGTGAACATTAATCACCCAGTGCCCGAATACATTAACGAAACACGAAAACACGGTTAAAAGGAATCTCCGCATTATGTCGTTTCAATATCGTGAGGATCATGTACCTGGGTGGGTGTATTTGCTTGAAGCAGAAGGGTATCACGGGCTACTACCAGGGTGTTATTTAAGACCTTGCAAGATGTGAATGTGGTTAATTTGAAGTAGTTGGAAGTTAACGCTGATAAGGAATAAACCAGAAAG
>NZ_JABXYX010000202.1 GCF_017982655.1 Brasilonema sp. CT11
TTACTGGCTTAACAGCCGATCGCCTGTTACAGGCTTGATCTTCTTTTTTTTTGTAGTTAAAGATACCTCTTACTGACATCTGAGTTCCGCCCTCTATATAATTACGATATTATCGGACATGATATAACTCAGATGTGTTGACGGCTTTGGACGAGTTGGAAGGTTACCATCCTGATCGAGACGCATCAGAAAACCTTTACAACAGAAAGCAAATAGAAACCCAGGATCTACAAGGACACTTGCTTGCTTATGCCTGGGTTTACATAATGACAGAAAAGCTAGCCATTCAATTACAAGGTATCCACCAACCCAATGGTTGGTGGAGTAGTTCTCATAAACACAAATAATGAATTCTAAATTTTTTTAACTTAATTTTTTACTTAAAATTCATCATTCATAACTTTTTAATTTACATTGTCTTTAACATTGAAGTTATGCTCAATATCTTGCGATTGAGGCTCTACTTTTTTATCATCTAAATTTTCAGGAGAGGCTTCTGCTGTTTTTGGAATTGGGATCACCGGATTATTTATAGCAACCCTAAGCGGTGAGGCGACAACAGGAGTAGACATTACTGATTGTGTCTGCATTGGTTGGTTTTGAGCCAACTGAAGTAGCCTAGACTCACCACCTGTCAGTAGACCAGAAAAGGCGCTAATCATGCAAGCTGCAATAGCAGCCCCTCCAGCCATCAATACTAGCCTAGGGCGACGGCGCAAACGTGCCATCACTTGCTCGACTGTTTCTTCTACTGACTGTTGTGGTTCAGGTACTGGAATAGCCCGTACACCTTGTCGCAACTTTAATAGTCGCGCATGCAAACGCTTAACTGTCGCATCCTCTGCAAGCCATTGCTCGACTTGCTTGCGTTCAGCAGCCGTCACCTCACCATCGAGGTAAGCACTCAATAACTCGAAGCGATCGCGCTTCACCATATCCATAGCACCCGTTAATTCATTGGTATGCTCAGTATTCCCACCTCGCAAATCTTTGTGATGTTGCAAGGCAGAACGGTCATCAAACTGAGAATCAGTAGTCATTTTAACATTATTACCAATTCCTACACGGGTAAACACAGCGGACTAAGATGAGAAATGAATCAATTCTTTTCCTGTTGGCAGAAGCACTCTGCTATCTCTTTCATAATACTAATGAATTATCATAATCTGCCATTAACCAAAGGATGGAAACTGTTATTACGAATCTAAATAATTTTGCAACTGAGATTGCAATCTCGCTCTTGCTCTAGCTATTCTCGACTTAACTGTTCCTAGAGAAACACCAGTAATTTCGGCAATTTCTTCATATGCCAATCCTTCGATTTCTCGCAGAACTATTGTTGTACGGAATACTTCTGGCAAATCAGCGATCGCCTCACGTAGTTGCTCATAAAACTCTCTAGTCGTCAGTTCTTCCTCGGGTCCGGGAGTATCTCCTGCAATTTCCCAATCCATCTCGCCATCGTCTACCGAACGGGGAGCATCCAGTGACAAAGGACTGACAACCCGCTTGCGCTTACGCAACTCATCGTAAAACAAGTTGGTGGCAATACGGCTTAACCAGCCTCGGAATTTGGATGGTTCTTGTAATCGGTTAATATTCCGATATACACGAATCCAAACCTCTTGAGCCAAATCAGCTCTGTCAGGCCAATCAGGAGCTAGATGGTATAAGACTCTATCTACCTGGGATTGATATCTACGTAACAACTCAGCAAACCCAGCACGCTCAGGGCGTAATCCTGCTTGACAACGCAAAATTAGGTCATGATTTGAGAGTTTCTCAACTTGTACTGAGGTTTCTGGAAGCCTTGTATCAACTGTTGACCAGGATACAGTAATCGATTGACTCATAGATCGCACTGGCTTTAAATCATCCCTATCTATTAGACCTGTTAATCAGTTGGAAGTTCCTTGATAGAGTGACGGATTTTTGACTGGAACACTCTTGGTATACTAAACTAGACACAAAGATAATGGAACAAAAAAAGACTTCATACGTCTATTACAAATACACTCACCTTTGTGCACCTCTTTGTTATGAGTTACATCTATAGGGCAATGCTACTTATGTTTGTGCGATCTTGAGAACTGACCACCTACGCTTGACAAAGTTTGAACAAAAAACAAGTTAAAACAAAATCAACTCAGTAAGATTCAACAATCCACGAGACTAATAATGCATTTTGTGTTCTGTGAGTTTTGAATTCTTTGTTGGTCATTTGCTTTGTTTCAAAAAAATTTCTTGCCGTGGCAATGTTACCACGATATTTGCTGCTCTTTGAGCTTGTTGTTGGTAATTATTGAGATTTGCATCCGTTTGCTTGGGTATGTGAACTTGCGAAAACAGATTTAAAGAAAAAGTAATCGTAACTGCTAACAATAGTTTTTCCAACATAATTTTTCTCTCACCCACGCCAATTAATGATTGCTACATTTAGTGAAGAGTTCCACTCCAAGGAAAGTTTCTGATCTGAATTTGGTTCATGTGAAAGCAGTAACGAAAGGTTCTTAAGACCAGTTTGCCTGGGAGTATTGACGAATTCATGAGGGAACTGATAAATATTGATGAATTTTTGGTAACCAAATGATGAGAAGATAAAAAAATATAAGTAAAATTATTTTTCGAGCTTGATTTTTAATGAATGCCAGTTTTGAAGAGTTGGTACAGGATAGGGCTATGGTGGGTAGAGTGATCAAAGGTTAGAGTAAGGTAGGGTAAGCTGATAGCTAAATGGAAGATCTGGGTCTGTTAAAGAGAATAGACGATGGCGAGAGTAAGAAACGACTTATTAACACGTGTAGTGATGTTGCTCTGTTTTGGTACAGCACTGCTATCTCTGGCTGTCCGCTGGCACATGACGAGTTCTACGACTGCTGATACAAAGTTAAAAATAGGTAGAAACGTTATTTTATCTGAGAAAGCCTTTGCAGCAGAAAAACCGTGGCAACTGATACAGGGAAGACAGAATGCAATTGCGTCCAATATCTCAAATTTGCTATCGGCTAAAAGTTCGGCTCAAGAAAAATCATCTCTTGGGTTGGTATCTGGAAAAACTTTATTGGTAGTAGCTTTGAGCGATCGCCGCGTTTACGTTTATGATGGGGATGTTGTTGTTGCAAGCTACCCAATTGGTGTGGGGAAGAAAGGCTGGGAAACCCCCACTGGTACCTTCCAGATTATACATAAGCAACTTAATCCGATGTGGCGTCACCCAATTACTGGCAAAGTCTTTCCCTCAGGTGAAGATAGTCCTTTAGGAGACAGGTGGATTGGTTTTTGGTCAGATGGACGCAATCAAATTGGCTTTCACGGCACACCAGATGAGGAAGTTGTGGGCAGTGCAATATCCCACGGGTGCCTGCGGATGCGTAATCCCGATGTGCGCCTACTTTACAAGCAGGTGAGTTTAGGCACACCAGTGGAAGTCCGTCAATAATAATGATGAGTTATTCGTCATTTGTCATTTATTCTTGGTGAATGACAAATAACGAATGACTACTCTCATTTTTGCTCAAAATGAGGTGCGTATGCTTGGAGTAAGGTACTAACTTGGCGCAGAACTTCATTGCCAGTATTTTTTGTTCCAACTGGCGTCCTGTCATCATTCGGTCGGTCTAAGTTTCTAATGATCGCCTCGGCGACTCGCTGGGCAATCAATTTCTGGAGTTCTTTTTTGGCACGTTGGCGCTGGTAGTTGGCACCTTCTTCTGTGGTGGCATACAAAGGTGGTAGGCGGTTGAGGGCGTAAGCGGCAATATCCCCAACATCGAGAGAACTTTCGCTAGTTGCCTCAATTTCTGCTACACGGGATATAGCTTCTGTGAGTACCAACTCTTCCATAACGTTGATAAATTGTTTGCGTGGTACCGCCACCACTTCCCCAGTCAATAGCGCGCCCATCAGCTGATCCAACGCCATGTACTCTTGTTTTGAGAGTTCATTCGCGCTATCACAGATTCGCCCAACATCTGCTTCCATTGCTGGTGTTAGATAACCATCCCGGAGAGCTTGTTCCACAATTTTTTCAATACTCATAACGCTCATCATTTTTTAGCCATCCAAGCAAGGGGGGCACGGTACCAATCAATCCTATTTATTTTGCCCACATATGAGCAAAGAATACGCAAATAGTTACTATTTTACTGCTTGATCTCTCCAAGGTACAGGGTCAATAGATTTTCCATTCACATAAAGTCCCCAATGTAAATGCGGACCTGTGGCAGCGCCTGTTGAACCCACTGCGCCAATGACTTGACCAGGTTTGACAATATCACCTTCTTTAACATTAATACGACTCAGATGCATAAAAATACTTGCCACTCCCTGGCCGTGGTCAATCCCAACAACATTACCATGAATTCGGAACCCTTGAGATACTTTACCTACTAAGACAACCCGTCCAGCTGCTGGAGCGACAACAGGCGAACCAGCAGCGCCAGCATAATCAACGCCGCGATGATAATAATCATTTGCAAATTTACCATTATAGTAGCGACGTACACCATAAATTGTTGTGATCGGTCCTTTATTGGGTGCCAAAAAAGGACCATCCCAAAACTTTTCTGGTGTTCGTACTCCCCTGAATTCTTTTGCACGATTGAGTTCATACTCTGTGGCTTCTACCCCAGCTTTTCCTGGGGGTAGATTAATACGCTGTACGGGGAATTTGCGATCGCGCACTTGTATGGATAAATTCTGCACTTGACCTTCAAAAGAAACCCGAACATTTCTGGTTCCAGCTTTTTCCAAAGGCGTGGTGGGGATAAAAGCCCGATACTGTTGTGGTGCTATTTCATATGCTGGATAAGTTTCATCACCATTAGTGACGGTCACATTGCTACCATTAGCTGGATTATCTAAATTTACGACAACTGATATAGTATCGCCAAGTTTAGGAGTCGCTGGACTGACTTGTACTTGTAACGCTTTAGCTTCCCCCGCTAAAGCAATGGGCAAAGCAGCGAAGATTCCTAGGACAACACTGATTGCACCGAAGTTAGCAATTCTTGCTGGAACGCCTAAACTTAGGACTTTCTTATTAAAGTTGCTGGTGTGATATTCAACAGTCATAAAGATGGTACAAACATTTTTAATCCTTCTGTTGAACAACAGACTACCGTATTGTTTCTGGTGTTTCCCAATCTTGACCAAAACCTAAATATACTTTCCTCCCCACTTCTTTTAAAAGTGGAGAGGAAAGCCGATGTTGTTTAAACAACTCATGATTATGCAGGATTCGCTTGCACTCTCCTTTGAAGGAGGCTGATGATTGAAGCTTTTTCTAGAAGTCCGACGAGTACGCCATTGTCACAAATTACAGCAAGTGCAGATAACTTCTGTTGTTCTAAAAGCTGCATCACTTCCAACAAGGGTTTGTCAGATTGGACAGTGACGACCTGTTGGACTGGTCGCATAACTTCTCGTACTTGAGTTTCTGACCAAAGTGCTGTGGAGACAGTTCGCAAATCTTGAACAGATATTGCTCCTACCAATTGTCCACTTTCATCAGTCACCAAGAAGCGATGCCAGTTTTGACCATTCAAAATACGCTCGTCAGCAAACTCTCTGAGGGTTAGATCAGCAGACACAGTTGGACTATCCAGTGTGACTGCATCGGCTGCTGTTAAACCAGTCAATTGCTCTTGTACTTTCGCAAACTGAGCTGCATTCCCAGCATTTCGCAGTAAGAAGAAACCAATTAACAAATTCCAGATGTTAGCAAAGCTACCAAACAATAGTACTGGAAGTAAACCAGAGGCTACAGCTATCCAACCAAAGATTTGCCCAACTCGACTGGCAAAAACGACGCCTTTATATGGATTTCCGGTTACTTTCCAAACAAAAGCTTTCAGTATATTTCCACCATCTAGAGGCAAGCCCGGAATAAGGTTAAATAGAGCTAATGCCAAGTTAATAGAAGCCAGTAGTCCAATGATTGCTGCCAATGGCCCTGTTGGAGTAGCCACAAAACCGATAGCTGTCAGTATCCCGAATAGCACTAGGCTAACTAAAGGACCTGCAATTGCAACCCAAAAAGCTTCCGCTGGAGTTTTCGATTCTCTTTCTAAGCTTGCCAACCCACCAAATATGAATAGTGTAATTGATTTTACATCTATTCCTTGACGAATAGCGACAAAGCTATGTCCTAATTCATGGGCGACAACCGAAGAAAATAACAATACTGCTGTCAGCAATCCCAGTGGCAAAGCTAATCCACCACTTAATTGAGGAAATTGTGCTGCTAGTCCACCGCTGTAGCTTAAAGTCACTAAAAACAGGATTAAAAACCAAGACGGATGGATATAGAAGGGAATCCCGAAGAGATTGCCAACGCGAATAGTCCCATTCATACCTTTCACCTTTGATTTCAACTTACAGAGGTTTTGTTTTACCTCTGTTGATGTGATGTTTCTATAGTAACGAAATGTTAAGCATTTTTAATCTTTGTAACTGTCGTGATCTCCGTCTGTTAAGATGCGGTAATCCTACTTAATCGTTGGTAAAAGATAAGTAAATATTAAATTTTGTTGGAAACCATCTGGTGATTTCACCTTGGTGTCATGCAGTGAGCTTGCGAAGAGGGTATGTGTTAGCCCTCCTCGCTTGCTCTAGGACTGCTCGCTTCTAATTTTTAATTGGTGGTGCCAAAGGTTGGCGTGGTGTACCACCTCCACCAATGCTGTTCGGTTCGTTATTGTCCACTACCTTCACCGCAGCAATAATTTTGGCGAAGTCCGCTTGGAAATCTGTATCTTCATCAATCTGATGTCCGGTGACTGCTTCGTACTGTTGCTCGGCACTTCGCTCAACGCAAAGGTAATTGTAGTCCCAACCCGCATCATCAATGACGTAAGCGCCGTAGTCTTGCATGGCTTGGAAGATTTTCTTACCTGCTTTAGAGGTCAGTCCTAGGTTATCGGCTGTGATATCAGGTGGAATTGCTAGCAACGAACCCAGGACCAGCGCGGGATTAGACCCCTGATATTGGTTTGCTGCATTACTATCAGCCAGACGAGCTGGCCAGCGGTAACCAGGAGTTGACGATGAAGGATTATAATGCAGCCACTTACCCCAGATATCGATCTTGAGTGCGTGATGGATAGGCTTGTTGTTCAACAACTCACCTTTGCGAATGCTACCACCAATGCTCGACATCCCTGAGCCACCATGTCCACCGTAAATGCCATCGCCGTAAATGTCTTGCTCTCCAAACCAAACGCCGTAAAGTGGAGCACCCTCCTGACAACGGGTGGTCACGTTAAAAGACACTAATGTTCTGCCATCCGGCTTTAGGAACGCTGAGGAGTTATTTGGAGTAAAGTATTCCTTTGCATCCTCAATGATCAGATTGTAAGGAACCTTCAACGGCTCACCCGCTTCGGGATGCCACTGCGCTTGCTGCTGCATCTGAGTGCCAGTACAGCGATTTGAATCCCATGAGCCAGGCATATAAGTTGGCACAGCTGGATCGCTTTCCTGGGTGATGATGAACCAATCTGTATCAACTCCAACGTCCGTTGAGCTGATCTGAGCATCAACATATTGCGCGTTTGCTCCAATTGGCATATTCCAAATACTGTCGCAGGCAAACGGCTGTGTGTACTTATCGCGTAGTTGACCACGACCACATTTGCTTCTATCTGAGGTGGTTTGGGCTGTGAGAATAGGGGTAATCGTTTTTGTCAGATGTGAAAACTTTTGTGAGCTATTTGCTAACTCCAACTTGGTCTTTTGACTTAGACTCAAGCTTGATTGATTTTGATTGCTAACACTGTTCACAGAAGTGGTACTAAGAATATGGTTAATAGCACTCAGGGTTATAGGATCGAAAATGATCATTTGCCTATTTTGTTAAATATTGGTTGAATCTCATATATGGTCATTTTTTCTGCTCTAGACTAATAGAGGAAAAACCCTGAAAACTTCTTGAAGTTTTGTAGGCAGAGATTTCACGTCCTGAGTGAGGCCAAGTTGACGCAAATGAGCTTTGCTCAAACTTTTATTCAAGTCATGTGATTAACGCAAACTTGTTAACAATAGGAATCCGATTTGATTTATGAACTAACAAAGTCGGGTGAGGAAACGCTTAACAGGCAAGGTCTAGAGCGTCAGCGGCTCGACTGACTGGTGCTGATCCGGTCGTTGTAGCTTCGCCGAACGTCCGAACGGGAATAGGGAATAGAAAAAATGCTGTTGAGGACATACTGAGCTTTTTTAAAAAAGAAAAAAAGGATCATAAATATGTGAAAATATTTGAATAGCTCAATCTCTCTAAATATAAAAATTGTTATCAAATTTCAGCCTTTAGGTAAAAATTCTCACTTAGATTTCGCGGCTTTTGTCATTAGAAAACACAATACTAGGCACTGTTATGGAAAAACCTGCTGATACGCAATTCCCAATTGATGATTTGCTGAAACGACGTTGGAGTCCCTTGGCATTTTCCAGTCAACCTGTTGAAAAAGAAACGCTTTGCAGTTTGCTAGAAGCTACTCGTTGGGCAGCTTCTTCATATAATGAGCAGCCTTGGCACTTTATCGTTGCAACTCATACCATTTCTGTATGAAGCTGCGCTAAATTATTCACAAGGGTGTATTTGGTACAAGTGTGATGGGTCTCAAATTGCAAGTTGAGATTAAACAGAGCCGAGAAGAATTGGAAAAAGCTGTTAAAT
>NZ_JABXYX010000203.1 GCF_017982655.1 Brasilonema sp. CT11
GCTGCGGAAGTTGGGACGCTACGAAGAAGCTGTAGCATCTTACGACCAAGCACTCAAATTTAAACCTGACGACTATTGGACTTGGTACAACCGGGGGAATGCGCTGCGGAAGTTGGGACGCTACGAACAAGCTTTAGAATCTTTCGACCAAGCACTCAAATTTAAACCTGACTACGATTGGACTTGGAACAACCGGGGGATTGCGCTGGGGAATTTGGGACGCTACGAACAAGCTTTAGAATCTTTCGACCAAGCACTCAAAATTAAACCTGACAAAGATTCGGCTTGGTACAACCGGGGGGATGCGCTGCGGAATTTGGGACGCCACGAACAAGCGATCGCATCTTACGACCAAGCACTGAAAATTAAACCTGACGACGATTCGGCTTGGTACAACAAAGCTTGCTCCTATGCTCTTCAAGGTAACATTAAACAAGCAATTGAAAACCTCGAAAAAGCAATTTATCTGAATCCTAATGAATGTCGTGAATTGGCAAAAACCGATTCAGATTTTGATAGTCTTCGTGAAAATGAGCGCTTTTTGGTGTTGATTCAAGAACAGCAAACAGGCGATTAGTTAAACTCAGATTTTGCACTTCATCGGTGAGTACGCCTTGAACTCAAGTTCAAGGCTCATAGTCAAAGTCCGTTAAAACGGACTGAAATATATATATCTTATTACTTAGTGAGCTTTAGCTTACTTTACCTTTGAGCCAAGAAATTTATTTCTTGGTGGACGAAAACGCAGACGCAAGATTTGAGTAAAGTTATTTTAGACGTGCGATGTTGCTCACCGCAATTCTAAAATCGGTAGAAAGTCAAGAATGTCTCACAATAATATGTCATTACAACTGAAAATTGACTATCCAGAAACTCTACCAGATGCCCTGCAACAGACTCGAAAACAGTTTGAACAAGAAGCCAAAATGGCAATGGCGGTGAAGCTGTTTGAAATGAAACGCATTTCTTCTGGTGTAGCAGCACAATTAGCAGGCGTGGATCGAGTTTCTTTCTTGCTCAATTTGCATCGTTACGGAGTCTCAATGATTGATTTAACAGAAGAGGAACTGCTTACCGATTTAGAAAATGCCTAATACAGATAGAATAGTCATTAACACGGCACCGCTTATTTCCCTGGTAGCTGCGCTGGGAGATTTATACTAAGTTGCGTTCAAAGAAATAATTTCAGAAACGAACCACAAAGACGCAAAGAGCGCTAAGGAAGAAAAAAGAAGATTACCTGTATGAATGCAACTTGGTATTAACCGTTCTCCAATCTTTATACAATCAGGTGTTAGTTCCTTATGAAGTCTGCCAGGAAATACTCACCGGAGGTGCTAGCGGTTTTGGAGTTACTGAATTTGAGGCGGCAAATTGGCTGCAGAAATGGCAAACTCCTGTGAATATTTCTTCTCTTTTGCGAAATACTTTAGATTTAGGGGAAGCGGCTGTTATTCAACTTGCTATCAATCAAAATATTCAAACAGTCTGTATTGATGAAACTGCTGGTAGAAGGGTAGCAAGATTAAGTAGTCTTTCAGTAACAGGTACTATTGGTATTTTGTTACGTGCTAAGAGAGAAGGATACCCAGTTTCATTACAGCAAGCTATTGAGCGGATGCTAACTCGCGGTATTCGACTGAGTACAACAGTCATCACTTTTGCACTTGAGCAAGCTGGTGAAAGTGGCTAACTTTAAAAAAACGAACAATTGCACTTAGAGTAGCAATTTCATTTATCAAAGTTCTTTTTTAACTCACTAACTCTAGATAGATGTTATAAGTATGAATTTTGACTAGTATCTGGAGATTGATAGATAAGCCATTAACATGCATATAAAAATCTCCGCTCTTTGGGACAAAATCCAGGGAATGATTAACGGAGCTATTGTCCTATTACCTAATTTAGTACTGGCATTTCTTGTTTTTGCAATCTTCTTTTTTATTGCTCGAACAATCAAGCAAATAGTCAAACGTTTTACCAGTAGGTATCGCCATGCTCGAAATTTAGGATTAGTTTTAGGACGATTGGCACAGGGAACAACAATTTTGGTAGGTTTATTTGTTGCCTTGTCGATTTTGATTCCTACATTTAAAGCGGGTGATTTGATTCAATTGTTGGGAATCAGTGGGGTGGCAATTGGTTTTGCTTTCCGCGATATTTTGCAAAACTTTTTATCTGGTATTTTAATTCTACTAACTGAACCTTTCCGAATCAATGACCAAATTGTATATAAAAATTTTGAAGGAACTGTTGAAAAGATCGAAACACGAGCTACGATTATTAAAACTTATGATGGTCGGCGAATTGTCATTCCCAATTCGGAGTTGTTCACTAATGCTGTGACTGTGAATACTGCTTTTGATAACCGCCGATTACAGTACGATATTGGTATTGGTTACGGCGATGATATCGACAAAGCAAAAGAGTTAATCCTGGAGGCAATGCATAGCGTGAATGAGATTTTGAAAGACCCCGCTCCCGATGTGCTATTGATGGATTTAGCTGAAAGTAGTGTTAATATCCGCGCACGTTGGTGGATTAATCCGCCACGTCGGGCAGATGATCTTACCTCACGCGATCGCGTGCTATCTGCAATCAAGAAAAACCTGCTCGAAAACGGCATCGATTTAGCTTATCCAACAAGACAAATTTTATTCCACGACCAAACTGAAAAAACAGATGGCGATCGTTCGCGTCAACGTGAAGGTTGGCCTACTGGTAAAGATGAGTTTCCAAAACCTCGTGGTATTAGCGATACTATCAGACAATTAGCACAATTACAAGCTCAACGAAATGGCAAGGTTGATTCTCAAATCACGAACGATGAAACGTGATGGTAATGCATATATTGCAGAAGAGAAACTGCAAATAAGCTGATTTTTCAACTTTGGGAATAAATTCCAATTTAGAGATTATCACCAATAGTAGATGACTGGATTTAAGCACTTGATATTTAATCAGACAATCAACATCGAACTAAGCGATAAACTGAGGATAAGGCTTTGCTAGCAATTATTCGCGATGGCTTCAGGATCTTTCGGCAAAATCGACTAGAACCAACTACAATCCATGAACTACAAATAGATTTGCTCGATGAATCTACGCTGAACTCAATTTACTTAATTTTGATTGTTGGTTCCTGTGCAATTGCTACTTTTGGGTTACTCAGCAATAGTACTGCGGTGATTATCGGAGCGATGCTCGTTGCACCTTTAATGTTACCAATTCGCGGGTTAGCTTTTGGTGCATTGGCGGGTAATGTTGAGTTGTTTCGTAAAGGTTTAATTGCGCTAATAGTAGGAACTGTGTTGGCAATGGCGATCGCTTGCACTTTAGGTTCAATAGTTGGTATTTCCAACTTTGGTAGCGAAGTGTTAGCGCGTTCTCAACCGACTTTATTAGATTTAGGTATTGCGGTAGTCGCTGGTGCAATTAGTGGTTACGCCAAAGTTGAGCCGAAGATTTCTAGTACTTTAGCAGGAACAGCGATCGCTGTTGCGCTAATGCCACCTGTTTGTGTGATTGGTTTGGGTTTATCCCAAGCAAACTGGGCGTTAAGTCAGGGAGCAACTTTACTCTACCTGACAAATCTTTTGGGCATTGCTCTTGCTTGTATGCTGACATTTTTAGTTGTCGGCTATTCTCCAGCAGGAAAAGCCAGAAAACCCTTAATTTTAACCTTGATTTTTACAGGTGCATTGCTAATACCTTTAACAGTCAGCTTTGGTCGATTAGTCCAACAAGCGCGATTAGAAAACAGTGTCAAAAAGGCATTATTGAATAGAACTGTCACTTTTCAGCGCTTAAATTTAATTGAAAGCGATACTAACTGGTTAACCAATCCCCCAGAAGTACGATTAAGTGTGCGAGCAAAAGAACCTGTGACACCTAAACAAGTGAGATTACTAGAAGATTTTCTGGCTAAAGAAATGGGACGACCATTTCGGTTAATATTTGAAGTTGGACAAGTTAAAGAAGTTACGACAGATACCCCAACTTCTGATGTCAAGGAGAGTAAATGAGCCGGAATCTTCCAGGTAAAATTTGTGGGACAGGGGGAAGCTATTGACTAGTACAAGTTAGTGAAGTACCTCTGTCATAAGCTTTTCGGCAAGCTCGGTCTTCCCCCATATCTGCTAACATGGTTTCAAAGGTCTGCCAGCTAATGTTTCTTAAAACAACCCTTGATTCTGAGGGGACGCGTGTTGTTACCATTGCTCTATCGGGTACAGGCTCATATCATACACCATAGCGTCATATAAAAAATAAAAGTATTCTAAAAAAAGCATCCTCCTTAAGTAAGATTTGTGACATAAAAACAGTAAGATAAAATAAAAGAAGTAGGATTCGGGGGACCATTTTACTGGTCATAAATGCTTATCGAGACTATCTTTGGTAATCTCCAAGGTCTAAAGTCTAGTCAGCTGAAACAAATACAGCGACTGTATCACCAGCGCATATCAGGCGATCGCATCACAACGCCTGAATTTTCTCAGCGACTGGCAGCAATTAGCACTGAAATCAATCAGCCAGTGTGTGCTTACCTCAACCGTCGCGGACAAGTCATCCGCGTAGGGGTAGGTACACCGCGCCAAACGCAAATTCCACCTTTGGAATTACCCCGTTATGGCGCAGAACGATTGAGCGGTATTCGTTGCATCGCCACTCACCTAAAGCCAGAACCGCCTAACGAAGCGGCGCTGACTGCTATGGCATTGCAACGATTGGATGCCTTAGTGATGCTGAATATTACCGGGACAGGATTTCAACGACGCGGTGGCGGCGCGACGGGCTATGTCAAGGAAGCTTACTTAGCTCATTTGAAACCCCAAGACACTCGCGCCCTGATCACCAGCCCAACTATAGAAAAAGTTTCTCATCTTCCACCTGCAGGCGGGGAGAATAAAGACAGTAAAGAACAAAACAACAACCTTCCATACACAAGTTGGAGCGTTTCGCCACCCATGAGTGTGGATATGCTGACAAATCAGGACTTGATGGAGTTGGTGGAAGGACTCGAAGCAGAGTTCCGGCGGGAATTTGTCGCCCAAGATGTAGACACCGACAATGATCGCGTCCTGATTGTTGGCGTTATGACTGATGATACGACTGCTCAACAATTCCAAGACACCTTGGAAGAATTGGCACGGTTGGTAGATACGGCTGGAGGAGAGGTGTTGCAGATGATGCGACAGAAGCGATCGCGCATTCATCCTCAAACAGTCGTAGGTGAAGGTAAAGTCCAAGAAATCGCCGTAGCTGCTCAAACTTTAGGAGCAAACCTCATCGTCTTCGACCGCGATCTCTCACCCACCCAAGTTCGTAATTTAGAATTGCAAATTGGAGTTCGGGTAGTTGACCGCACGGAAGTCATTTTGGATATCTTCGCTCAACGCGCTCAATCTCGTGCTGGTAAATTGCAAGTTGAACTGGCACAGTTAGAATATATGCTACCACGACTGGCTGGTCGAGGTCAAGCAATGTCTAGGCTGGGGGGTGGTATTGGGACTCGTGGTCCTGGTGAAACCAAATTAGAAACAGAACGCCGTGCCATTGGGCGACGTATTTCCAGACTACAACAAGAAGTTAACCAACTACAAGCACATCGGGAACGGTTGCGCCAGCGGCGACAACATCAAGAAGTTCCCTCAGTGGCTATTGTTGGTTACACCAACGCTGGCAAATCTACGCTGCTAAATACTCTCACCAATGCAGAGGTTTACACAGCCGACCAATTATTTGCCACTCTTGACCCCACTACACGCCGCTTGGTTGTTCCCTACGGCGAAACGGATGAACCTCAAGAAATTCTGGTGACAGATACAGTAGGGTTTATTCACGAATTACCCGCATCTTTAATGGATGCGTTCCGCGCCACCTTAGAGGAAGTCACAGAAGCTGATGCTTTGTTGCATTTGGTAGATTTGTCTCATCCAGCTTGGTTGAGTCATATTCGCTCTGTCAGAGAAATTCTGGCACAAATGCCCATCACTCCGGGTCCCGCGCTAGTTGTTTTTAACAAGATTGATGAAGTCGATACCAAAAATTTAGCATTAGCGCAGGAAGAGTTTCCTTTAGCGGTGTTTATTTCCGCGAGCGAGCGTTTAGGATTAGAAACCTTACGCCAACGTCTCGGTCAACTAGTTGAATATGCCGTTTCTTATCAGTAAATAAATTTTATTTTCGTCAACATAAAGGTGTGGGGTGTTAGTGCAGAATAAGCACAGCTCTACACCTTAATTCTTTGATGTATTGCACCCAATTGAAAACTGCTATATTTACGCCCACCTACATATCATACTAATCCGCGTTAGAAAATGTAATTTAGATTTTGGCAGTATCCTTATAACTGAGGTACTTAGAGGATGTCTGAAAAGTTTTGAGGAGGTGATTTTGACTACGCAAGCTGTTTTAACAATTATCTTAATCAGAAAAAGATGTTTAATAAGATTTATTTTCAATAATAATTAGCTCGATTTTGCTCGAAAAACCCGACATGTTGAGTTTTTCGAGCACTTTTTGTAGGCTATAACCCTTGTGAAAACTCTCAAAATTTTATGGACTACACTAGATCTAATTCCAATGCCAATACTCTCCGCACAATCTCGGTAACTTCCGTTGCCATCCTGGCATCAAGTTCTACCACTTCTCGGTTGGGGTCTCTTGGTTGAAGCGCCTTTCCTCCTCGTAAAGCCATAGTAAATGTGAACAGTTTGGCTGGCTTTCCTAATGCTTTTGGACGACTATCTACAAAATGTACGAGTGCAACGTAGACAGCTTCAGTTCTCTCCCTAGTAGAAGTATTCCCATTGCCGAGTTTTGAGATAATCGCAACAGATTCAAGGTCATTTTGTAAACCCAATACTTGAATGGCTAAATCAGTTAAACGAGCCGAATCTGCTCCCATCGCGGTAATGACAGTTGTAAGACTTTCCCAATTTGCATATGGTATGCGCGATTGCCTTGGGATGTAATTATGCCAACCCAACATGGATACTATCCTTGTTAAATCATAGGCAGATACCGTATTACACTGCCATCTAGGAAGCTGTAGATCGGCATTCAAAACTACCTTGTTTGTAGTGGTCTCAACTAACTCTGGTTGTTCAATAAAAGCTTTTTCCCCGTATGTACCACGAAATATCAAGTCCTGATTACCTGTGATGAGTTTAAGCCACTTCTCTAAATCCAGTGGGAGAGAAAATCTCTTGAACATTGCACCCAAGGAATTTGAGGTCGCGATTTTTTGTTCATAGCTGACCATATCCCTAGCTAAATCTTGGAAGCGAAAACTATTTTGATTCCCAGATGCGTCTATACCTCTAACACTATAAGAGTCAAAATCTACTTCCGGATTTTTTCTGTTAATGCTAGAAACAAGATTCAATAATGCAATTATTTTAGTACTACTCCAAAATTCATCGCACGCAAGTGCATTTTTCCCCAACCATTTTGTCTGGAAATTTCCTTGATTGTCGAAATTACCAATGCAAACACAGGCTTCTTTAATATCTTCATGAAGAAAAGTTAGACCTTGCTCATTAATGTTAGGAACTTTTCCTATTGCTGGATAAGGACTAAATTTAGCACTAACAGTAGTTCCGCTAACTAGATTTTTACCATTAGGTCTCTGCATTAAACGAGTTGGGTAATCTTTAATTTGTTCAGAGTATGGTGAGGTATTAATACCTTGATACATAAGCACTGGTTTGTCTTCAACACCACCTGCTGCAGCTTGAAGAAATGCTTGATAAATTTGGTCTCGATTATTTTTAGGGTCTATTCCTAAGTTGTCGAGTACAACTTTTTGAGCAGAACTTTTCTGTAGTTGAACTCTACTATCCAAACTGTAATCGATGATTGAAGAATAGGTTGTATTGTCTGGTTCTAAATCCAAAGCGGCAAGTGAATTTTTCTTGACACCGACCACTGGGCTAGACTGTGCCTGAGCTCGCTGGATACTATTTTTTAAACCGACTAATGTAAACATACTAGTCAGCAAATAGAGTGTTTTCCGTCTTTTCAATTTCATGGAATGTTTGCAACTATATACGACTTGAACATCTTTGAGACGTTAGAGCAGCCTCTTGCAAGGAGGACTTTATTGAATTGCGAATTTCTTGAACTAGAATAGGACTTACGCATTGTCAAAAAATTGATGATGTGAATAGAGTCAAATCTTCGGTTTTAACTTTTTTTAAGACGCATTATTTCGGCTCAATGAAAATTGTCATTTCCAATCATAAATACGAAATGTGAGGATCTTGTGAGTATTTTGTAAATTCTTTTTAAGAGGATGTCTGAAAAGTTTTGAGGAGGTGATTTTGACTACGCAAGCTGTTTTAACATTAAACGAATCATTGCGAGATAAATAAAAGCCTCTGTCGTTTCAGGTAAAATCTCATAGTCCTTACTTAATCTGCGACACCAATTGAACCAACCAAAAGTTCTCTCAACTTTTCCTAGCTTTGGCAGGACAACAAAACCCTTCTGTTCTTCAAAGCGTGTAACAACGCTCCAGAGCCAGCGATAAACATCGATTTTGGACTTTGGACAAAAAAGTGAGTTCGCGGATATTATTCGCGAACTTAATGAATGAATGATTAGTCTTATTTATATTTTTCAGCTTCGTCTATCAAATCGGCTGACCCTTGCAGTAAAGTATC
>NZ_JABXYX010000367.1 GCF_017982655.1 Brasilonema sp. CT11
CTTTGTCTAATCAAGATAATACCTCGATTTCAGATAATAATATTCACGATCTTGTTCGTTCTCCCTGGGCTGCAGGCTATCCGATCACCGGTGTTTATCTGGATCAGGCAAGTGGAGGAATTACAGTTACAAGAAACGAAATTGATAATGTTGTTATACCAATCTACACACACAACACTCAAAATGATGACGTTATCGAGGGTAATTCGCCTAACACCGTGACTGATAACGAGTCGTCATAAACCGTGTGATATCAACACCTAGTAACCCAAGTTGCTAGTTACTCTTGTGAGCGATAGCCCAAAGGGCTGACGCTTCGCGTATCGCTTTGAGTCACTTAAGTCATAAAATCCCCTCTAGGAAGAACATTCGAAGAGGTATATTTAAATAAAATAATCAGCGTCTATGCTATCATCGATGACCTGTTGAAGGCGATCAGGCATAATGAAGATAGCCGTAGAAATATGAGCGATGCAGAAATTATTACAACAAGAAGCAGGAAGCAAACTTCAAAACGTGCGAGTTCTGTGATTTGAGCGTTTTGTATAGATTTTGTGTTGCACCACATTAATTGCAACTAGCCTCTTTAAGATGATTTGACGTAACCGATGCATGAATCAACTGTCCCAAAAACGACCCTTTTTGCAACAGAAGACAGAACTTAGCAATATTGGCTTAATCGGTGCCTAAAACTGTTGCAAAACTTATAGCAGGGAACAGGGAACGCTTAACAGGGTTGAAAATCTCTTGGTGACCGTGTTTTCTCATTAGTTCGTGTCCTAATCTACCTGGCGACTGCTATAGATGCTTTTATCCTCATTTGCATCAATTTTCGTTCCCAGTATGGGGTGAGCGTAGAAATACTTAAAAGCTTTTGCGGATAAGTTTTTGAGTTATATCGCAAATATCTACTGTCAGTAAGTATGTGTCCTGATGATTTGTTAAATGATTGCTTACTGATACATATTTGATGATGGCACCCAGCAATTTTAATATTTTTGGAAACACGGAGTGTAAACCCAAGAGTTTATCGCATTCCCGACCCAATCCTTAGATTTACTTAGGATATAAGAATTACATTATTTTTTCATCAAAATCTCTTAGCTCGGCTGTTAACGAGATTTTTTGCGAGAAGATGTTGGTAGTAACTACTACAGGTTTTTTTTAGTTATGGCTACCAACAAAATTTCTGAATTGCAATTTAACCAAATCGAAGAAATTAGTGATGAAGATTTAACAGGTGTAGTGGGTGGATGCGCTCCAACTTGCGGATCACCAATTGTAAAACCACCAACTTGCGGTACCGGCGGATTAGGCTCTGTAGTAGGCGGATTAGGCTCTGTAGTAGGTGGAGTCGGCTCTGTAGTAGGTGGAGTCGGCTCTGCACTAGGCGGAGTCGGCTCTGTAGTAAGCGGAGTCGGCTCTGCACTAGGCGGAGGCGGAGGCTCTAAATGCTAAACAACCACCAATTAACTGAAAAAACTTGAGATATTGTCTC